>JABSQV010000001.1 GCA_013215565.1 Myxococcales bacterium
AAGATGCCCGGGCCTACGACCGAAAGATCCACAACACCTGGGAGGTGACCGACCGGGTGACCCGAAAAGACCCCGAGATCCGAGATCGTCTCACGCGGGATCTCGCATCGACTGCGTTCCGGAGTCGCTGGCCCTCGCTTGCGTTGGACGTCGCGAGTGACCCCGCCGAGAATCTACTCGCGCCACTGTCCTTCTACCTGCGGCTCGCTAGCTGGTCGATCCGGGGCGCCGACGAGAATGCGTGGGAAGAGCGCTTCGAGGAGACTCCCTGGACCTATCACGTGCTTGCATTTCACCACCCTCGAATCTCGCTGGTCTACCTTGCGCTCTCGAGCTTCCTCTTCCTGTTTGGCTGCTTCCTGGCGCTGCTGCACGCACGAGCGTCGTTTCGCGCGGGCTCCTGGAAACCCACGCGCCAGACGGCGCTCTCGCTGGTGCCGGTGATCATGCTGTGTGCGGTCAATGCACTGGCCTTCTCCACGAGCGCGAATCTCGTGCACCCCAGGTACACGCTCTTCGCCCATACCGCCGGATCGCTCCTTGTCTATCGCGCAGCGCTGGCCTGGGTCTTTCTGACACTCGGGGCGCGCCGCCCGGAGTCATGAGCAGCGCAGGCTCGATCCGCTCTAATCCCTGACCTCGGACCCGCTCCCAAAGGTCCCGCGGATTCCCCTATCCTCTGGCTCCTCATGCACCACAGGATCCAGGCGGAGATTGATCGAGCGCGTACGCGCCCGAGCGCGGCGCCCTGGACTCCGCCGGTGGCCAACCTCGCGCGCCTGCTCGCGGAACACGCGCGCGAGGCCCCGACCTCGGAGTTCCTGATCTTTTTCGACGACGACCGCCGTCTCACTCGACGCTGGAGCTACGCCGCGACCGAGACCGCGGTCGCGCGCGCGGCCGGCTACCTCGAGGGTCTGGGCGTGCGGCAAGGCGACCGCGTCGCTTTTCTGATCGGCAACCTCGACTACGCCGTCCTGCTCTACCTGGCCACCTGGGCACTCGGCGCCTGCGTTGCACCGATCGACGCCGCCGAAACGCCTGAGCGCAAGGGCTTCATCCTCGACAACTCGGGAGCACGCGTGCTGCTGGCACGCGACGTGTACATGGACGAGGCGCGCGCTCTCGTGGCGACCCGCAAGCTTGCGCTCGTAGAGGTAAACGACGCGGAAGACGCGCTCGAAGCGTACCCGCAGGTGGCCGGCGCGGCCACTCCGATTTCGCTGGAGGACGCGAGCTTCGATGCCGCGGGCTGTGAGGCGCTGCTCGTCTACACCTCCGGCACGACCGGGCCGCCCAAGGGCGTACGCATCGACCAGCGCAACCTGATGGCCAACACGGATTCGATGGCGAGCTGGCACGGCTTCGACGCGTCGCTGCGGGCCATGTGCGTACTTCCGATCCACCACGTGAACGGCATCGTGGTCACGCTGCTGACACCCCTCTACGTCGGCGGGACCGCGGTGCTGAACACCCGCTTCAACTCGCGCAGCTTCTGGCAACGGGTGGAGCAGGAGCGGGTCACGCTCGCCTCAGTGGTGCCGACCCTGCTGGAGTTTCTCCTGGAGGCCGCGACCGGGACCGAGGAGCACGATCGCTCGACGCTCGAAACGATCATCTGCGGCGCGGGACCACTGCTCGTAGAAACGGCCGCCGCGTTCGAGGCGCGCTTCGGCGTACCCATCACGCACGGCTACGGTCTCTCAGAAACCACCTGTTACAACTGCCACCTGCCGCGCGACCTCTCCGACGCCGAGCGCCGCGCCTGGTTGACGCAGCACGCCTTTCCCTCGATCGGGGTCGCCCTGCCTCACCAGGACCTGGCGATTCTCGACGCAGCCGGAAATCCGGTCGGTTCCGGCGAGCGCGGCGAGATCTGCGTGCGCGGCGACAGCGTATCGCTCGGCTATCACGACCGCGACGACGCGAACGCGGACGCATTCAAGAACGGCTGGTTCCACTCGGGTGACGAGGGCTTCGCCCTGAGCGACGACCGCAACCGCCGCTTCTTCTTCATCACCGGCCGCATCAAGGAATTGATCATCCGCGGCGGCGTCAACTACTCGCCCCTCGAGATCGACGAAGTGCTGAACAGCCACCCCCAGGTCCGCTACGGCCTCGCCGTACCGTTCGCGAACCGCTACTACGGCGACGAAATTGCCGCCTACGTGGTTCCGCAGGACGGCGCGCGTCTCGACCCGGACGACCTGCTCGCGTTCTGGCGCCGGCGCCTCGACTTCGCCCGCTCCCCGAAAGTCGTCGTCATCGGGCGCGAGATCCCCTACACGACCACGGGCAAGCCCAAACGCATCGAACTTTCGCAGTCCCTCGCAGAGAAACTCTCCGCCCACCGCTTCACCCAGTTTCGCCGCCCGAAACCCGAGCAGGCGGACTGAAGCACTTACTCGACCGGCGCGCGCGTCAGCCGAGTGGGGGCGGTGTCTCTCCAGCAAAGAACCGCCGCGGGTTCTCGTCGAGCAGCATCGAGATCTGCTCGGCGGTGGCGCCGCCGTCGAGCAGGCGGGGCACCACGCGCTCGATGAAGTGCGTGGGCGCCCAGATCGCGAGCAAGGGCGCCAGGGCCTCGGGGTCGGGGATGGGACTTCCGCCCCAGCACCAGACCGAGTCGTGCGAGACGACCACGCGCGACGCACACCCGGCCTCGAGCAGGCGGAGCAGGCTCGCGACCCGGACTTCATCGGGCTGCAGAATCTCGATGCCGAAGCGGTCGAAGCCCAGGTAGCTGCCGCCGTCCACGATCCCTTTGTGGTAGTCGAAGTCCTTGGAGCCGCAGCTGTGGCCGATGATGATCCGGTGGGCGGGTACGCCGGCCTCGGTCAGGATCCGCTGCTGCTCGTCTCCCAGCACGCCCTCGTCCGTGTGAGTCGTGATGGGCGCGCCGGTAGCGACCGACGCCCGGGCCGCGGCCTCGAGCAGCATGCGTTCGTAGTCGCTGATCGCGGGCTGCCCGGTCGCAACCTTGATGATGCCGGCTCTCACACCCGTGGAGCCGATGCCTTCGGTCAACTCCTTGATGTACATCTCGGAGATCGCGTCCGGGCTGCCCCCGAACTGCTGGCGGAACTTCCAGTAGGCGCCGCCCCCCTGGTCTTCTTTGTAAAGCCCCGTGGCACAGACGATCTGGAAGCCGGTCCTGTCGGCCACCTCGAGCATGAGGTCGATGTCGCGCCCCAGGTCGTTGGGGCAGGGGTCGAGCATGCTGACCACACCCTGGTCCTTCAGCTGCTCGATCCGATCCACGCATACGGCCACGCGGTCCGCGTGGCTCTGCGTTGGGTGCAGCGTGTCCGATTCGGCACCCGGAAACGCCACGAGCAGGTGCTCGTGCATCAGGGTACGCCCCAGTTGATCGATGCTGATCGGTCCCCCGACCGTCTGGACAGTGGTCTGGACAGTGGTCTCTCCGGTCGCGGTGTCACTCACGCTCGCCTCCTCTCTTCCCGGACTCGACCTCCCCCTCGCTCACACGCGCCTCCCGCCGACCCAGGTTCCGGTCACCTCGATGTCACGGATGGTAACCCGATCGTCGAGCGGATTGGCGTCCAAGCTCGCGAAGTCCGCGAGCTTCCCGACCTCGATCGAACCGCGCGAATCCTCCAGCTCGAGCTGCCACGCGGCGTCGATCGTCAGCGCGCGCAGGGCCTGTGTCGGGCTCAGGCCCTGCTCCGGTCCGAGCTTCCGTCCGCTCGTGGTCTCCCGGTTCACGGCCGCCCACCAGAGCAAGAGCGGCGTCATCGGAACGACGGGTGCATCGGTGTGAATTGTGAAGCGCATCCCTCGCTCGACCGCGGAACGCGCCGGTGAGATGCGCGCTGCGCGCTCGGGACCCAGGAAGATATCGCGGTGGCGGTCGCCCCAGTAGTAGGTATGCAGGCTGAAGAACGACGGGACCACTCCGAGCCGCTTCATCTCATCGAGCTGGTCCTCACGGGTCATCTGCGCGTGGACGGCGATCGGACGGGCGTCGGGCCGTGGGTGCGCGCTCGCTGCCGCGTCAACCGCGGCCAGGAAGTCATCAATCGCGGCGTCGCCGTTCACGTGCACGGCCACCTGGTGTCCGGCGGCATAGATCTCGCTGACCTGCCGGGTCAACTCCTCGCGCGACATCGCCGCATAGCCCCGGTACTCGTCCTGGCCCCGGAACGGGACGTGGTACGGGCTGCACAGATGACCCGTATAGCCCTGGATCGATCCGTCCGCGAACAGCTTGGTCGCGCCCACCGCGAGGCGCTCGGGTGTCGCCTGAACCTCGAGCTTTCCGCTGTCGAGTTCGCGCATCACGCCGATGGCAGGCCAGGCGACCAGCCGGATCGGCACCCGGCCGTTCGCGACCGCCGCATCGAGATCCGCGAGCTCGTAGCCGAGCGTAAACCCGTTCTGCGCCGTCGTGACGCCCTGCCGCGCGTACTCTCGTGCGGCGGACTCGATTGCCGCGAAGCGCTGCGCATCCGAACGTTTTGGAATCCGGCCGAGCACCGGAAACATCGCAGATTCTTCGAGTACGCCGTCCGGTTCGCCGGTTGCGTCCCGGCGGATGACCCCGCCGGGAGGCGCGCGCGTGTCGCGATCGATCCCGGCGAACTCGAGCGCGCGGCTGTTGACCGACACGAAGTGGCCCGAGATGTGCCGCGCGACGACCGGGTGATCGGTCGAGACCCGGTCGAGATCGTCCCGGGTCGGGTGCCGGGACTCCGCTAGCAGCGTGTCGTCGCAACCCTGCCCGATCACCCAGTCCCCGGGCGGTGTCGCATCCGCACGATCCCGCAGCAAGCCAATCACGTCCGCAATCGACTTCACCTCACCGATCGGAGGCGGGTTCAGGTCGACGTTGAGGGTCGCGAGCTCTCCGCACATGACAAAGTGACTGTGGGCATCGACAAAGCCCGGAATCAGCGTCTGGCCGCCCAGATCGACTTCACTCGCACCTGGCGCCGCTCTGCGCACCTCGGCCAGCGAGCCCACGGCCGAGAAACGGCCGGCCGACACCGCAAAGGCCTCGGCGGTGGCGCCACCAGAATCGACGGTCAGCACGCGCGCGTTCGCGAAGATCCGGTCGGCCTCCATCTCAAGGAATTCGTCAGAGAACGAAGAGTGCCAGCACCGCTGCGATCAGGCCATAGCTCCCGTTCCGGCGGACGAAGTCTTTTGGAAGTTTCGCGAGGGCCTCGATCCCGCTCAGGCCCCGGTAGGCGTGCCGGATCACCGGAAACTCGACACTGCTCGCAAACACGGCGAAGCCGAAGGCGCCACTCACGAGGGCCACCTGCCCGATGCTGGACAGCGGGAGTCCGAGCAGCAGCACGAAAACGACGAGCCAGTGCGCGAGGTTCCCACCAACGCTCATGCCCAGGAACTGCTGCCGCGAATTCCCCGGATAATCGAAATCGAAGAGCGGCAGGAATCCGGTCGCCGGGCGCAGCGGGGCGCGGCTCCCGTAGAGCCTTGCCCCGGTGAAGTGGCCCCACTCGTGAATCAGCCCGCCCAGCAGGACACCGACCAGCACGCCGTCGATCAACGCGAGCCCGGCCGAGAGCGTGGCGCCGGTAAGCGTGTGCCAGGCGTCGGCCGCAGCGAACAGCGACAGGGCGGCCGCCACAATCGCGACGTCGCGCGCGAGCACGAGCCAGAGACTCGAGGCATCGGCCGGAGCCGCGGCCTCCTCCGCGCTCGAATCGGACTGCTCCGGGGGCTCGGCTTCGGGGCTCGGGGATGCCATTGCAAATCCTCCCTACCGTTCAGGGACATCCTATCAGAGCGCAGCGAGCGGACTCCGTCAGCGGCATTCGGAAATCCGAGATCAGTCGGCCTCCGGGCGGCTCTCCGGGACCCCGGGGTCCCGCACTCCCCTATAGTCTCGACGTGAAGGACGAACTCCGAATCTGGCACTACGGACTCGTGGCTCGGTGGTGGGCCGAGTTCAACGAGGGCGGGGACGACGTCGAGTACTTCAGACGGGCCATCGTAGCTTCGGGCGAACCGGCGCTGGATGCGGGCTGCGGTACCGGACGCCTGCTGCTCCCCTTCTTGCGCGCAGGTCTGGATGTCGATGGCAGTGACGCATCCGCAGACATGGTCGAACTCTGCCAGACCAAGGCCAGGTCCGAAGGGCTCTCCGTAAACCTGTACGCGCAGCCGATGCACGCACTGGAGTTGCCGCGCCGCTATCGCACCATCGTCGTCTGCGGCGCTTTCGGACTGGGAGGAACGCGCGCACACGACCTCGAGGGTTTGCGGCGGATTCGCAAACACCTGGAGCCCGATGGCACGCTGGTCATGGACCACACCCTGCCGAACCTGGAAGCAGGCGCGGGGGCGACCTGGACGAGGAAACCCCGGCTCCCCCAGGACTGGCCGGAACAGGGCGACCGGCGCCGGGCCAGTGACGGAACCGAACTGGAACTGCGCTGGCGCGTTCTCGCCTTCGATCCGCTGGAACAAACCACGACCCGTGAGATCTGTATCCGCCAGTACGCGGATGAGCGGGAAGTCGCAAACGAGACCCGTTCCATCGACATCTGCGTCTACTTGAAGAACGAGATCGAATTGATGCTCGCGTCGGCCGGGTTTCGCGAGATCCGGGTCACGGGCGGACTGGAGGATCGCCCCCCACGCCCCTGGGACGACGCGCGGATCGTGTTCGAGGCGAGCGCCTGACCGAATCCGGCGGGCGCAAGCTCGGATTCCAAAAACCTGCGAATTTCTCCTATCCTCTGACGACCGGCCCCATTCTCGCAGCGGTTCCGCCGTGTCGGGACCGGCGATTTCACGCCGCGGCCGAAACGAAAGCAAGCTCAGGGCTCAGGCATCCATCCAAGGAGATCGCATGGCACACGATATCGTGATTCGGGGCGGTCAGATCGTCGACGGGACCGGGGCCGCGTCGGTACCCGGAGATGTCGCGATCGATGACGGCATCATCAGCACGGTCGGCCGGGTAGACGGCGCCGGGAACCAGGAGATCGACGCCCAGGGGCTGGTGGTGTCTCCGGGCTTCGTCGACCTGCACACGCACCTGGACGCACAGATCGGCTGGGATCCGCTGCTCACGCCGGTGAGCTGGCACGGTGTCACGACCGCGCTGATGGGAAACTGCGGGGTGACCTTCGCGCCCTGCAAGCCGAGCGACAAGGAATTGCTGGCGGGAATGATGGAGACGGTGGAGGACATTCCCAAGAACGCGATCCTGACCGGCCTCCCCTGGGACTGGGAAGACTACGGCGGCTACCTCGACTCCATCGAGAAACTCGCGCCCGCGATCAACGTGGCCGGCCTAGTCGGCCACTGTGCCGTGCGCTTTTACGTGATGGGCGAACGGGCGGTCGAGGAACAGGCGAGCGAAGACGAAAAGCAAGCGATGGCGGAGTTGGTCGCCGACTCGATCGACCGCGGGGCCGTCGGTTTTTCGACCAACCGGTACGAGCCGCACAAGCTGCCGGACGGACGATCGATTCCGGGCACCTTCGCTGACCCGGACGAACTCGTCGCGATTGCGAGACAGATCGGGCCGCGCAACGGCCTGATGCAGGCGGTGGGCGCGGACTTCGAAGTCCTCGGCAAGCTTGCGAAGACCACCGAGGGGCGAATCCTCTTCAGTTACGGTGCCGGGCCCGAAGCCGAGTCGGGAGCGAAACGCCGGGCCGCACTCGAGCGACTCTGTTCGAATGGACGAGACATCACGGCAATCACCCAGGTGCGAGGCTCCGGCTTCATTTTCGGGCTGCAGTCGACGCTGCCGGTGCGCGGCGAGACCTGGGCCGAGCTTCGCAGGCTCGATCTCGACGGCCGACTGAAGGCAATCCGCAACGCGGACACGGCCGCGCGCCTGGTCCACGAGGCGAAGCAGAAGGACGCCACCGGCATCCCGATGCAGCACGTCTTCTACCTGGGCGCAGGCGAATCGCCCGACTACACGGTGGCACCCGAAGACAACCTCGCGGCGCTCGCCAAGGCCGCGGGCGAACACTGGTCCGAGGCCTTCCTGCGCTTCTCGCTGGAAAGCAAAGGTCTGGGGCTGTTCAACCTCCGGATGTTCAACCAGAACTTGAAGGCCCTGCGAGACCTCTTCGAAAGCGAGCACATCTTTCCGAGCCTGGGCGACGCGGGCGCACACGTATCCCAGATCATGGATGCGGGCTGGCCGAGCTTCGTGCTGTCGTACTGGGTGCGCGAGGCCGGGCTCTACACGCTCGAGGAAGCCGTTCGGCGCATGACTTCGGGGCCGGCCCGGGTCCTCGGTCTGGGGGATCGCGGCATCCTGGCCCCCGGGATGCGTGCCGACCTGAACGTCTTCGACGCCGACCGCGTCGCCGAACGCCAACCCGAACTCGTCCACGATTTCCCGGGCGGCGCGCCGAGATACATTCAGCGCTCGCTGGGCTACAAGGCCACGATCGTGAACGGAGAACTGAGCGTCATCGATGGCGAACATACCGGCATCCGCGCCGGAACGGTGCTGCGCCACCAGGGCTGAGCGCTGCGCTGGCATCGGAGGCCGTACTCGCAGAGGCTGCAGTCCGGGAAAGGCGACCGCTTTGTCGCTAGGCTGCAGGGGTGTGGTGGACGAGGATTGCAGCCGGCATCGGGGTCGCAGTCTCGCTGTGGGCCGCTTCGGCGGGCGCCAGAGCGCAGAGCGCGGAAGCGCAAACCGCTCTGCGCTGCCCGCTGGAAGCGGGCCGCGCGTCGATCGAGATCAGCGCGGGAAACCGAACCCGCGAAGTCGAGATCGAGGTCGGTCCGCGCGCGCGAAGGGACGGGCCGGCGCCCGTCGTCTTCCTGTGGCACGGCTGGGGGGGCGGCCCACGCCGGATGCTCGACGCGCTCGACCTCGCGCGGACCTGGCCCGAGGCGGTGGCGGTGGCGCCGCGCGGCCTGCCCCGGCGCTTCCCGGGCATGGGTCCAAGAACGCACCCCGGCTGGCAGATTGAGGCCGGAGAGTTCGACGACCGCGACCTCCGGCTCTTCGACGCCCTGGTTCGACAACTCTCGCAACTCGAGTGCCTGGACGCCACGCGTTTCACGAGCAGCGGGTTCTCGAACGGGGGCTACTTCTCGAACCTGCTCGGTTGCCGTCGAGCCCGGGTGCTGGCCGCAATCGCCCCGGTGGCCGGGGGCGGACCCTACGAGGATTCGTGCGAGGCTCCGGTGGCTGCCTGGATCGCCCATGGCAGCCGCGACCACGTGGTCCCGATCCGCGAGGGCCGCGAGAGCTTCGCGACCTGGCAGAAGCGAAACGCCTGCAAACCCATGCAGCCGGGCAGCCAGGGCTGTACCGAGGCAAAGGACTGCACCGCGCCGGTGGTCTTTTGCAGCTTCGAGAGCGGACACGCCTGGCCGCGCCGGCTGACGCCCAGCTGGAAACGTTTTCTTCGCGACCAACGCCTGCCCGCGATGAATCAGCCCTGAGCCGCGCGACCGCGCGAACCACCTCCCCGGGCCGACATGCAGCGGCGCTGGAGAAGGGCTTCTGATCTGACGTAGACTGCCCGCCATGTCAAAGACCTACGAAGAAGCCCTCGCTGAACTCACGGCGCCGGGGTCGCGCTTCGAGCTCGGCGAAGCCAGCATCCGGGGCGTCCCCACCAGAATCTTCAAGCAGTTGCCAGCGTCGCTGCGCGAACTCTTCGCCGTTTCGAGATCCCGTGGAGACGCGCCCTTTCTCATCTACGAGGACGAGGTCTGGAGCTTCGCGGACGTCATGGCAAAGCTCGATGCGCTCGGGGATGTGCTGGTCCACCGCTACGGCGTGAAGCACGGGGATCGCGTGGCGATCGCGATGCGCAACTATCCGGAGTGGATCGTCGCCTTCGCGGCCATCACCTCGGTGGGCGGCATCGCCGTCTCGATGAACGCCTGGTGGAAGCGGGACGAGATGACCTACGGGCTCGAGGATTCCGGAGCCAAGGTCCTGATCGGGGACCGAGAGCGGATCGAGATCGCCGCGCCGGCGCTCGCGAAGCTCGGGGTGCAGGCCCTGTCGGTACGCACCGAAGACCCGATTGCCGAAGGCGTCGAACGCTGGGACGAGGTCGTGATCCCCGGAGCCGCGCTGCCCCAAGTCGAGATCCATCCCGACGATGACGTCAGCATCCTCTACACCTCGGGCACCACCGGGTCTCCGAAGGGGGCGGTGTCGACACACCGAGCGGTCCTGAGCGCGCTCGCCTGCTTCGGGCTCCGCGCCGCCGTGCAGGCCATGCGCTTTCCGAAGGATGGCGAAGGCCACCCCTACCCTCCCTGCTTCATCCTCGCAGTCCCGCTCTTCCACGTGACCGGTGGAACCGCGGTGATGCTCAACTGCTTCGCCGCGGGGATCAAGCTCGTGATGATGTACAAGTGGAGCCCCGAGCGCGCGCTCGAACTCGTCGAGCGCGAGCGCATCACGAACTTCGTGGGCGTGCCCACCATGTCCTGGGATCTACTCGAGTCTCCCGCGTTCAAAGAGTACGACACCTCGAGCCTGCTCAGTGTCGGCGGCGGCGGCGCACCCGCGCCTCCGGCTCTGGTCGAGCGGGTCGAGAAGTCCTTCAGCCGCGCACGGCCCGGGATCGGCTACGGGATGACCGAGACCAACGCCTACGGCCCCCAGAACGCGGGCGACGACTACCTGCGAAAACCCACCAGCGCCGGCCGGGCGGTGCCTCCGATGGAGCTTCGCGTGACGGGCGAGGACGACAAGGCGCTCCCCACAGGCGAGGTCGGCGAGATCTGGTTCCGGGGCCCCAGTCTGATTCGGGGCTACTGGAACAAGCCCGAAGACACCGCCGAGACCCTGGTCGACGGCTGGTTGCGCAGCGGGGACATCGGACGTATCGACGAAGAGGGGTTCATCTACGTCCAGGACCGCGCAAAGGACATGGTGCTGCGGGCGGGCGAGAACGTGTACTGCGCCGAGGTCGAAGCCGCGCTGTACGAACACGACGCCGTCTACGAAGCCGCGGTCTTCGGCCTGCCCCACGAGCGCCTCGGAGAGGAGGTCGCCGCCGCGATCTACCCCAAGTCCGGACACAGCTTGAGTGCCGAAGAGATCCAGCGCCACATGAACCAACGAGTGGCGAGTTTCAAGGTCCCGAGCGCGATCGAGATCGTGAGCGAGCCGCTGCCACGAAACCCCGCCGGAAAGATCCTGAAGCGCCAGATCCGAGACGAGATCATCGAGCGCCGCTGATCTCCGAGCCGCGGGGGTAATCGGGTGCCTGGACCCGGATCGGCCGGGCCCGCAACTTTGAACTCCAGAGCACCGGCAGGCTCCGGCGAACGAAGCCCTTCCTTCGCGTTCCGGAGCTCGGCGAACTCTCCCGCGAGCGGCAGTTGACGCGCAGCATCGACTGCGGGAGCCCGGTTCAATTCAGGCCACTGAGAAGGTCAATAGATATTATATAAATAATGTTATAAATACATATACATTATAGCTACCTGGCTGGCCCAGGAAATCCGTCTTCCAAGCTTGAGCGCAATTTCCTGGCGTGATTTCCGCTCCTTTCGTGCAGCCCCCAACGCGGTCCGCACTCGAATTTCAGGCGGCGCGACAACTCAGGGGTAGACCGGCGTTCGGTCGGGGTGAACTCACTGGGACCGATCTTCTTCGAAGAACCGGTACGGAGGAAAGCGTGAGCGCGTTCAGAGCCGATCCGCCCGGGACCCGGCTGCGATTCGCGCACCCCGTGGATCCGCTCTGCAGGCGGCGCGCCGCTCCCGGGCTGCTCTTGCTGGCGCTCTCCGTGCTCATCACCGGGGCCGCAGATGCGGGTTCTCGAGGCCCGTCCCAGAATTTCGACGCCCGCATCGAGCACAATTGGAGCCTCGGACCCCTCGAGGCCACGGCGACCACGGCAGCGGTCCCCCCGGGTGCCGCGCTGACCCGAGACCCCAGCACGGGGGCGATACGCTCGATCGTCAAACCAACCGGTTATCTGACAGGCCCGAGCCCGGGCGGACAGGATCCATCCGCCACCGCCCTCGCCTACCTCAACTCTAACCTCGCCTTGCTCGGACTGAGTGAGACAGATCTCGCCGAAACCGAGATCACGGACCTGGTCTACAGCCGCACGACCGGAGCGACCCGAATCTACCTGCGCCAACTCTATCGAGGGTTGCCCGTCTACGGTACGCAACTCCAGATCAACCAGAACCGCGACGGCCGGATTCTTGGCATAAACAACGCCTTCATGCCGAACATCAAGGAGGCAGGTCTCGGCAGGTCGCCGAGCCCCCTGCTCGAGGCCGACACCTGCACGGCTGCCGCGGGCCTGGACGTCGGAATCGAGTCTCGATCGGGCCCAAAGATCTCGCGCCGCGGACACGGCCCGGGGCGTAGGACCCGGCTTGTCTGGGAAGGCACTTCTCCGGAACCCATCACTGCGCAGCTCATGTGGCTTCCCATCCGCGCAGGGGAGCTGCGCCTGGTCTGGAATCTCCAATTCCAAACTGCAGGCAACCAGAATTTCTTCGATTTTACGGTGGATGCGTCTTCCGGAAAGGTCTGGACCCGATTCGACCGGAACCGTCGGGCGGGGTATCGGGTTTACGAGCGGCCCAGCGAAAGCCCGAATCATTCGACGCCACCAGCCCCAGCGGACGGCCGCGTGCTCGTGCTCGATCCCGAGGATCCGACGGCGTCCCCTGCCGGCTGGCACTTCACGAACAACACCAACCTTCGAGGCAACAACGTCGACGCCTACCAAGACATCGACGGCGATGATCTGCCTCCGGAGCTCGCAGACCCCCCTCAGCCAGAACCCGCCTGCGAACCGGACCTGACCTGTGACTTCCCACTCGACCTCAACGCACCGCCCGCCAACTCGATCCCGGCCGCACTCGCCAATGTCTTCTACTGGGTCAACACCGTCCACGACATCCAGTACAAGTACGGATTCGATGAAGCCGCGGGAAATTTCCAGGCAGACAACTTCGGCCGCGGCGGGATCGCGGGCGACCACCTAGTCGCCGAAATCCAGGACGGCACGGGAAACTGCGACGCGAGCTTCGCCACGCCGGCCGATGGCACGAGCCCAAGGATGCAACTGTTCACATGCGAGAGACTGAGCTCGACCAGGGATGGAGCCCTCGATGCCGGCGTGATCGTTCACGAGTACACGCACGGGCTTTCCACCCGGCTGCTCGGAGGACCGTCGACCTCGAGCTGCCTCGACAACCAGCAGCAGATGGGCGAGGGATGGAGCGACTGGTACGCGTTGGTCTACACGGCGGGGGCCGGGGACCTGGGACCCGACCCTCGTACCATTGGCTCCTACCTGTTCGGGCAGCCGATCGACGGTCCCGGGAATCGCCCGAAACCCTATTCGATGGATCCGGCGATCAACGATTTCAGCTACGCGTCGATCAATGGCCTGCCAGCTCCGCATGACCTCGGATCGGCCTGGGGCCAGGTGCTGTGGAAGATGTACTGGGCGCTGATCGACGTCCACGGCTTCGACTCCGACCTTCACAACCCGGTTCCCGGCTGGGCCGGAAACCAACGCGCACTGCTCTACGTCACCGAGGGGATGAAGAACACGATCTGTTCCCCGACCTTCGTCGATAGCCGCGACGGAATCCTGCAAGTGGCCATTGACAACTTCGGCGGCGAAGACAGCTGTGCGATCTGGCGGGTATTTGCAGACTTCGGGCTCGGCACCGACGCGATTTCGGGTGGCGCAGACAGCACCACGCCGGTCAACGGCTTCTCCCTTCCGGTCGAGTGCCAGGTGCCCGGGAATGCACCTCCGAGCATCATTATCAGCTCGCCACTCAGCGGCACGAGCGTCCCCGAAGGGCAGCTCGTAAACGTCGCCGGCTCCGCCAGCGACCCGGAAGATGGCGATCTGACGGCGAGCCTCACGTGGACCTCGAGCGCTGACGGCGCGATTGGCAGCGGCGGCAGCTTCCAGGCACTGCTCTCGGCAGGCACGCATACCCTCACGGCCGCGGTCTCTGACTCGGTGGGTGTGCCGGCTTCGAGTTCGGTCAACGTCAACGTGCTGGCGCCTCCGCCCCCCGAACCGGAGAACCTTCCACCGACCGTGACGATCACCGCGCCCGCGAACCGCGAGAAGTTTCGGGACAGCTTCCCGGTATTTTCCGGCACGGCCAGCGATCCCGAAGAAGGAGACCTCTCCGCGAAGCTGATCTGGACCTCGAATCTCGATGGCGTAATCGGCCAGGGCGCCAGCCTTGCAGCCTCGCTGTCCGAAGGAAGACACCAGATTACGGCTTCGGTGACCGACGCGGGCAACCTGTCAGCCTCCGACAGCCTTGCCCGTATCGAATGCAAGGACAGTTGCAACGCGCCGACGCCGCCCTCGGTCGTCGGCTGTGACGGCGTGCCCAACTCCGGACTGGTCAACGATGCCTGCGGCATCTGCGGCGGCGACGGCTCCAGCTGTGCCGGGCCCGAACCTGGTCCCCCTCAGGCCGTCGTCACGCTGATCGGGTCCACGCTGTTGAACAGAGGCGACACCGCGACATTCACAGCCACGGTCGAGAACCAGGGGAGCACGAACCTCAGCGCAGTCGAGCTTTCCTTTGCCGTGACGCCGGAGCGCCGGATCAGGAAGCTGACCCCCGGCGGGCTCGTCGCGATCGGGGACATCCCTCCCGGTGCAAGCGCCAGCCAGACCTGGAGCGGCCGGGCGGACAAGCAGGGATCGGCCAGCATCACAGTCGAGGTGTTTCTGGACGGCGTCAGCGTTGATGTGGGAACCCGGGAGCTGACGATCGAAAAGTAGTCAGGGTCAAATGCCACCGAGGAGCCCTCTCCAGCGCTCGTCCCGTGACGGCTTGCAGTCCTGTCATGAGGCCTGCCAGCCTTCTCGGCGCGTAAAGAAGAGAAGGGCGCCGTGGAGTGGCGGGGAGACTTTCAGGTTGACCACCTCGCCAATCGCCCGGCGCGTGCCTGAACGCGGGCGCCGCGCCCAGCCGACCCGGCATTCACGCCCCGATCGCCGACTCCTCTTGCCTCTGCGTGCGATCCGCTCGCGGGAACGCGTCCGTAAAGTAGATCACTCCGCGGCTGGGTTGCATCGGGACGTCAGACGCCGGTCCGCGAGCTGCCTCGGGCCGAGCGCGAGGGGTCGAAGGGATAGTCGAGCAGGGCCCCGGTCCGCCGAAGCTCGTCGCGCAGCCGTGTCACCTCGACCTTTCGCAGGTCGCCGCCGCAGTCGAGCGCGAGCCGTGCTGCGATGCCGGCCGCCTGTCCTGTCGCAATGCAGGCGGGAATCTCCTTGGTCGCGTTGTGGGTCCGGTGATCCACCGAGATGTGGCGTCCCGCAGCGATCAGGTTTGGATGCTCGTGACATAGAAGACTCCGATAGGGAATCGCGTAGACGTCGCCCGCGCGAGTCCAGTGTCCGGTGATCGCGATCGCGTCATCGAAATCGCGGTTCATCTCCGCGCGCGTGAGCACGTGCAAACCGAGCAGGCGCCGGCTCTCCGTAATACCGAGCTGGGTGGCGATCCCACACAGGTGGGCGTCGCGCATCCCGGGGACCTGCTCGCGCAGCCGCTCGAATTCCTGCATCACCAGCCGGCGGCACGCGACTTCGGCCTCGCTGAGTTCGACCGGATCCGTCGGGTCGATCTTGCGATCCAGCCGGGCGGCACTGCCCCAGGGAAACAGGGCCTGCCCCGGGTTGGGCGTGCGGAAGAACGCGCCGCCCGCCTCGAGCGCCGTCGACATCTCGATTCCTCCCGCGCGATACCACAGCCAGGGGTGAATCCGTTCGGTTTCCTGCGGGACCCCCGCGGACGCCAGGATGTCGCCGTCGCCGGTGGTGTCGATCACAACCCGGGCCCGGACTGCGCGCCGGCCGGCCTTGGTCTGGAACGCCACCCCCTCCAGCGCGCCGTCGGAAAACAGCGCATCCCCACCCCACAGGTGAAACAGGAGTTCGACGCCGGCCTCGCTCACCATCTCGTTGAACAGCGCGCGCATCACCTCCGGGTCGTAGGCCACCGAGTAGCGCACGCGGCGGCTTCCACCGCCGCCCCAGATCAGACCCCAGCGCGCGTAGGTGTCGACCAACGACCCTTCATCGCTGCCCCAGTGCTCGTGCGGAGGGAAGTACGCGCCCCCCGCGCGCTGCATGCGCTGCGTGATCTCCTCGCAGAGTCCGGCGATCACGGGCCGACCGAGTCCGTCATCGAGTGTCAGCAGCAATACGATCAAGCCTCCCGTGGCCAGACCGCCGAGCGAGCCGTAGCGCTCCGCGAGAACCACCCGCGCGCCCACGCGAGCCGCGGCCACCGCGGCCGCCACGCCCGCCGAGCCTCCACCCACAATCAGCACGTCGGTCTCCGCGAGGACCGGGGTGTCGCGGGCCGGCTCCCGCACGCTCGTCATCGGATTCGTCATGCCTGCGCCTCCTGGCGAATCGGCCGCGCACTCGCCACCCACGCCAGCGCCCCGCGATACACGAGGAGCAAGGCAGCGGTATGCGCGAAGAGCGTGTATCTCGGATGTACCAGATCCGCACTCAAGGAGAACGCGAAGGCATTCGCTGTACTCAGCACGACCACCGGCAGAAGAGAAAAGAGGGTCTGGGGCGTAGGCCTCCAGGATCCCGCACGAAAGGACGCTCGCGCGTGGAGCAGGGCCAGGCAGGAGGCGAACAGGAACAGAATCCCCGAGACCAAGAGGTAGAGACGCGAGATTCGAGGGTGATGCTGCGCGAGTCTCCCATAGGTCCAGGGGGTCGCCTCGAAACGCTCGGGCCACAGGTCTGGGTCTGCGCCCCCGATCGACCAGGTCACGAGGCGCAAGTAGAAGGACAGGGGCGCAAGTAGATTCTCCGCGGTGTCTCCCGCAACGTCTGCCGCAATGACCGCCCAGCGCCTTCTGAACGCGGTCGATGCAAGATCCCGTGTCAGGCGGTCCCGGGTTTCCAAGTCTTGATGCGTCACCCGGTCGATCACCTTCCAAGTATTGTGGAGTCTCTGATCGTAGCTCCGTGCATCCTCTCGCGTGAGCATGCCGCGGGACTCTGGAGACAGATCCTCGTACACCGAAGACAGGTTCGGAAAAACGATACGATGGTGCAGGACGGTGGTCAGGATTGGCCAACGGCTGAATTCGAACGCTTTCGTCCGCGGTGGCTCGCGGTACATCGATGTGTTGAGCCATTGGACGGAACCCAGACCCAGCAGGACGATGGCGAGAACCAGTACCCCGCGCGCTCGAAGCCGCGCCGGGGGTGCAAGCAGAAAGCTACGCGCGCCGACGAACCAAAGAGGCAGAACCGAAAGCACCGTCGCGAGCAGGACCCAGCTCTTCTCGACCCGTACGCCTGCCGCGAGGGCGAAGCCGAGCGCGAGGACCCCTGCCGCGAGCCAGCGGCGTACGCCGTCACGCATAAGCTCTGCGAGCGCTGCGCTGAAGGCGAGACAGCCGGAAAGCGCGAGGCTGTCCGGCATCACACTCAGCGCGAAGTGGGCGAGCAGAGGATCGAAGAGCAGGAGCAGAAGTAGCGATACGAACGCTCCGACGATACCCCTCCTTCCGTATCCGTCCGCGGCGAAGTCCGCCCCGCGCAGCGCGTAGACGAAGTAGGACAGACACAGCGCCAGCACGCCGAACTGGAGTAACTGGAGCTGTCCGAGTTTCCCACTCCACGGGTTCGCCAGGCTGAGAACGAGTGGATAGAGTCCGCCGTGAAATTGGTCCACCGTCCAGGTCTCGGTGAACCATCGATACCTCTGAGAGTCGCCGTAGGGAGGTAGATCCAGCAGGTTCAGCCAGGTCCAGGTTGCGCCGATCGCGAGATACAGGATCGCGACCCCGACAAAGGCCCACGCCACCCCGCCTCGCGAGGCCGCTCCCCAGAAACGGCGTGAGCCTGCCATCCGGGGAAGCATACGATCCGCCCCGCGGAACCGCACATGCGCAAATTTCAGAGCGCGCGGTGCGGGACCGGAGGGCCGGTTCTGTTAGGCTACGCCTGTTCCTCGGGAGGACCGATTCCGGAATGAAGGCCCTGCTCTGCCCCGGTGAGGGCGTGCAACTCGTCGATCGGCCGGAACCCCGGGCCGGAGCCGGAGAAGTCGTACTGGCGGTGCGGTCCGCCGGCATCTGCAACACCGACCTGGAGCTCGCCCGCGGCTACATGGGCTTTCGGGGCGTGCTCGGCCACGAGTTCGTGGGCGACGTGGTCGAGGGTCCGGGGGGGTCGCGTCCGCCCGCCAAGTGGGCGGGTCGGCGGGTGGCGGCCGAGATCAACTGCGCCTGCCGCGGCTGCCCGGTCTGCAGCCAGGGACACGGCAACCACTGCCCGACGCGAACGGTTCTGGGAATCCTGGGCCGCGATGGTGCCCTGGCGGAGCGCATCGCCGTGCCGCTGTCCACGCTGCACGCCCTCCCCGATGCGCTCGAGGACGAGCAGGCGGTGTTCGTCGAGCCACTGGCCGCCGCCCTGCACGCCTTCGATGAGGTCGAGTTGGCCCGCAAGGACCGAGTGCTCCTGCTCGGGGACGGCAAGCTCGGCCTGCTGATCGGCCTGGCCCTGGCCGACCGCCGCGATCAGGTGGCCCGGGCGCTGGCCGTGGGCCGGCACCGCGAGAAGCTGGCGATCCTGGCAGCCCGGGGGCTCGAGGTCGCGCTGGAGCAGGAATTCGACGAGCCCGCCGGGTTCGATCTCGTGATCGAGGCTACGGGAAGCCCGCACGGCCTGACAAGCGCGCTGAAAGCCGTGCGGCCGCTCGGCACGCTGGTCCTGAAAAGCACCTACGCCGGAGACGCGAGCGTGGACCTCGCCCCGATCGTGGTCAACGAACTCCGCGTGGTGGGATCGCGCTGCGGCGACTTCCCGCGCGCGATCGCGGCCCTGGCGCGGGGCCAGGTCGACCCGCGCCCCCTGATCAGCGAGCGCTTCTCACTCGAAGACGCCGAGCGCGCATTCGCGCGGGCCGGCGAGCCCGGAGTGATCAAGGTGCTGGTGGATCCACTCCGGGCCGGCTGAGCATCAGTCGCGTTTTCGCAGCTTCCAGGCGTGCTCGCACGGAAAGCGTCTGGACCATTCGGCCGACGCGAAGTGGCGCGTGCCCTCGGCCGTTTCCGGGGCCTGGATCTCGATGTAGTCGAGCACCTCGAAACCCGTCGCTCGGAAGAGCCGCATCCAGGCGGAGACCGTCAGCGTGAACTCAATCCCGCCGGGATCGATCGCGACGGAGCTCCAGTCCGTACGGTGCAGGCCGAAGTAGCTGCGCACCAGCCGCTCCCCGACCACGTCCCCGTCCTCCGGCGTGCACACGATCGCCCACGGGGAGTTGCCCAGGAACACGAGTTCTCCCCCGGGACGCAGGAGCCGGTGGGCTTCGGGAATCCAGACCTGCGGATCGCACCAGATCGCGGCCCCGTACTCGCTGAGCGCAAAGTCGAAGCACCCGTCGGGCCGGGGAACCCGCTCGGCGTTCCCGTGTTCGAGTTCGAGTTCGACGCCGTGCTCGGCCGCGAGCCGCCGCGCGGTCTCGAGTTGCTTCTGGGAGTTGTCGATGCCGAGCACGCGCGCACCGCGACGCGCCATCCAGGCCGAGAAGTAGCCGGTGCCGCAGCCGAGGTCGATCGCGGAAAGGCCGCTCATGTCGGCGGGCAGCAGCCCGAGTTCAGCCTCGGGAATTTCCCACATCCCCCAGGTCGGTTCGCGCATGCGCCAGCTGCGCTCGCCGGCCGCGACCCACTCGTCGGCCATCCCGTCCCAGTAGGCACGGTTCTCGCGGACGTGTTCGGGCAGCTCTGTGTCACTCACCTTTCCGTTCTCCTTCCACCTCGATGGCGTGCGCGTCGCTTAGCCTTCGACCCGCTCAGGTGGCCTCACCTCGGAGCCGATAGACGCGCTCGGCCGTACCTCGAAACATCGCCTCTCGCTCCGCGGACGAGCAGCCCCGCGAGATCCGCTTGAAGCAGTTCCAGAGCACCGTGTACGAACACGAGACCTTGTCGACGGGAAAGTTGCTCTCGAACATGCAACGCTCCGCACCGAAGGCTTCGATGCAGTGCAGATAGTAGGGCTCGACCGTTTTCGCGAGTTCGAGCGAAGCTGGCGGCTTCGTGCGCCGGTGCCAGCCGAAGCCCGAGATCGCCATCTGGATCCCCCCGAGCTTGACCACCACGTTCTCACACTCGGCCAGCGCCGAGATCGAGTGTCGCCAGGCGCCGAACACCTGCTCGCGATGGCCCTCGTAGGGACCGATGCCGAGCGGACCCCCCAGGTGGTCGAGCACGATCGGGGTGTCGGGGAAGGCGCGTGCGAGCGCACAGAGCTCGTCGAGTTGGCTGTGGAAGAGCCAGGCGTCGAAGCTGAGCTCGTAGCGCCGAAGCCGCGCGAAGCCCGCGTGAAACTTCGGAAGCGTCAGCATGTGCGGCGGCGGCTTCGAGTGCGACTCGCGGATCGCATCGCTCTCGTGCCAGGCAGCCGAATGGCGGATGCCGCGGAAGCGCTCGGGACTCGCGGCCAGGTGCGCTTCGAGCACCTCGTCCACCGCCTCGCCGAGCAGCAGATTCGCGTGTCCCACGATGCCGGCGTTGAGCTCGAGCGACCCGGGGCCGGCCGCGAACTCGCGCGCGATCCGCTCCACGAACTCGGTCTCCCCCACGGGACGCAGCTGCTCGGGGCCGTCGGGCCGGTAGCTCGAGCCGCACTCGACGAAAACGCTCTTCTCGACTCCGTGGCCACGAGCGTCGCGCGTGAACTCGGCCGCGAGGTAGCGGCTCCTCGGATGCTCCCAGAGGTGGTGGTGGGGATCGCAGACCCGAAGCCCGGGCTCGATCGCCTGCTCCTCGCCTGACTCGAGCCAGTCGCTGCGGATCTCGGCCATGTCCCCCTCCCCGCCCACCGGATTCTACCGACTCGGGACCCAGCAGGTGAAGACGCGCGCGGTTCCCGGTCTCGAGTTGGGCGGGTTGGCGTACCATGGGGGCATGCGCGAACCCGCACGCCCGCTCTCGGATCTTCGGATCCTGGACCTGTCCCGCGTGATGGCCGGGCCGTATGCGAGTCGCCTGCTCTGCGACCTCGGCGCAGACGTGGTCAAGCTCGAGCCGCCGGAGGGCGACATCACCCGCAACTGGGGCGAGACCCGCCACGGACTCTCGGGCTTCTACACCCAACAGAACGCCGGGAAGCGCAACATCTGCATCGATCTCAAATCCGCGGACGGGCCCGAGTGGGTGCGCCGCCTCGCCGACCGAGCAGACGTACTGATCGAGAACTTCCGGCCGGGCGTGATGGCGCGGCTCGGCCTCGGTTACCCGGCGCTTCGCGAGCGGAACCCGGGGCTCGTGATGCTCTCGGTCTCGGGCTTCGGCCAGGACGGTCCCGAGTCTCAGCGCCAGGCCTACGCCCCGGTGATTCATGCCGAGGCCGGCTACATCGCGCGCCACGCGCAGATGGACGGCAACGCGGCCGTGGACCCGATCTTCTCGCTGGCCGACTCCTACTCCGCGCTCCACGGCACCATCGCGCTGCTCTCGGCCCTGCACCTGCGCGAACGGACCGGGCGGGGGCAGCACGTCGACCTCTGCATGCTGCGCGCGATGGTGGCGACCGACGATTACAGCCACCACCTGCTCGACGACGAACTCCCGATCGAACGGCTCGGGGGCCAGGTGCTCGAGGCCGCCGGCGGGCCGATCCTGATCTCCGGGCAGTGGAAGCTGCTCTGGTACCTGGCCAAGACCCACTTCGGCGTCCGCGCCGAGGACGGAGAGAGCCCGGAGGAGAAATTCGCCAACCGCGAGACTGCAGTGCGCGCGTGGGTGGCCGCCTACGAGAGTCGGGATGAACTCAAGCGCGACCTCGAGCGCTGCGGGCTCTCGTGGGGGGACGTTCGCCAGACCGACGAGGTACTCGAATCACCAACGCTTAAGGCCTTGAAGCTGTTCGCCGAGGTCGACGACCGCGGCCACGGGACGCGGCGCGTAGTTCAGGCGCCGTACGAGTTCTCCGACGCGACATCGGGAGCGCGCGGACCGGCCCCACACCGCGGGGAGCACAACGCCGAGATCCTGCGCGAGTGGCTGTCCCTCTCCGACGCGGAGATCGAGAGCCTCGAGAAGTCCCGGACTCTGCTTCGCGACGAGTACGCGTAGCCCCCGGCGCCGCCGTCGCGGCGCTACCAGTCCATGAGTTCCGAAATGCTCCCGCCGAAGAACTGCTCCCGCTGCTCGGGGCTGGCGCCCTGCAACTGCGCTTCGAAGGTCGCAAACGGCTGCTTGCCGCCTTCGGGATGCGGATAGTCACTCGAATAGGTCAGGATTTGGGTCGGAATCCGGTCCAGGAGCGGCGCGATGTCGTCGGTCGTCGAGAGGGCCGCGACCCGAACCTGCCGCGTGATGTACTCGCTCGGCAGCAGCGGCAGCTCGTAGGGAACCCGCCCGCGACCCTTCGCGAGCGCGTCGATCTTCTCCAGGAATTCCGGCAGCCAGCTGACCCCGAGTTCCTCCACCCACACGTGAAGTTTCGGGTGGCGCTCGAAGACGCCGTCAAAAATCAGCGCGGCCAATGCGAGCTTCGCCGTTGGCCCCTGCACCCGATGAAGCAGTGAGAAGGTGCCGGGGCGGCCTCCGTTCGCCAGCCAGCCCGCGTCGAGCTGTGCAGGACCAGCGGGTCCGGTGTGAAAGATACACGCCATCCCCAGGTCCTCGGCGGCCGACCACACCCCTTCGAGGTCGGGGTGCGTGAGCGACCGTTCATCGTTCACGGGGCCGGGGCGGATGGTAAACGCGCGACTTCCGGCGGCTCGCATGCGCGTCAGTTCGGCGAGCGCCCAGTCGACGTCGAGCAGGTCCAGGAAAGTGCTGGGAATCAGGCGCTCCGTGTAACCGTGGAGCCGCTCGCCCGCCCAGCTGTTGTAGGCGTGCGCGACTTCGAGCGCGAGTGCGGGCTGATCGAGTTCCAGCGCCTGCATGTAGGGCATGTGGGCCCAGTTCGAATTGATCACCTGGATCGCGATGTTCTGCTCGTCCAGCAGGCGCTGTCGGGCCTCGGGGTCCGAGAAGGTGAGTTCCTTCGCATACATCTCGGTCAACAGTTCGGCGCTGGGTAGCTTGTCCAAAAAACCCTTCATGCCCGGCACGAGTTCCATCTGATCGGCAGGGAGCCGCTCGGGCGGGATGCCCCGGATCAGATCGTTTGCCACGAACTGGAAGATAAACTCGGTGATCGACGGTGGTGGCAACTGACTCGCGAGCTTGGGGAAGTTCGCGTCGAGCCAATCGAGCGGCTCGTAGAAGTGACTGTCGATGTCGATGATGCGCATCCGTCCGAACCCCCTCGTTGCGACGTGTGCAGTGGACTCCCGGGGAACAGCATACACCGCGGGCGCCCTCCCCTCTCGGTCGAAACGGCCCGGATCTCAGCTGGGATCGGGTTCCTGTCCCAACGCGATCGCCTTTCGAATCTGCTCGCAACGCGCCTCGAACGGCGGCTCGAGCTTCTCGCGGCCGTGCCGCGGGTACGTGAACACGTAGAGTTCGCCTGAGCGGATCGCCCGCAGGGTCGCGTTCGCCACCGTGGACGGATCGAGCCCGGTCGTGACCTCCATCCGACCGTAGGGCTCGTCGGCCAGCGGGCCGAACTCCGCGGGCCGGTTTCGCTGCGCACCTACGATCCGGGAGTTGACGTAACTGGGACAAAGCACCGATACCCCGATCCCGGTTCCCGCAAGCTCGCTCTGGAGCGACTCCGACAGCGACAGGACCGCGGCCTTCGATGCACCGTAGATCCCGCCCGCGCCGAGTGCCGCGACCGATGCCGTGTTCAGGATGTGGCCCTCCCCGCCCTGGCCGCGCATGCGCGGCAGGAAGGCCTCGATCCCGTGCACGACGCCCATCAGGTTCACGGAGAAGACCCAGCGCCAGTCACCCGCACGCTTGTCGGTGAGGGAACCCATCAGCAGGACGCCCGCGTTGTTGCAGAGCACGTGGACCTCGCCGAACTGCTCGAAGGCAGCATCCGCCAGTGCCCACACCTGGTCGGCCTCCGCGACGTCGGTCCGGACCGCGAGCGAACGAACCCCGAGCGCGCGGGCCTCGGCGGCCACCTGCTCCGCCCGGTCGGCCTCGATGTCGGCCACGACCACGTGCATGCCCTCGCCCGCAAACGCGCATGCCAGAGCAGCCCCGATCCCGCTTCCCCCGCCTGTGACCACGGCCACCTTGTCTACGAAGGTCTTCATCAGCTCCCCCTACGATCCCGAATCCGCTTCGACTCGATTGTTGCGGACGCGGTGCGCGGCGATTCGCCAGGCCCCCGCATCGCGAACCAGCCGCTGCTCCCAGCGCAACGCGTTCTCGTGCCAGGCTGAGTAGCGGCCTTCGGCCGCCTGCTGCGACAGATACAGATAGGTCTCGACCCAGGCACCATCGTCGTCGAATCGCACGAGTTGATTCCCCACGTAGTGATGCGTTCGCTGCCCGGCACGAAGCTCCTCGGAGGGCGCATCCAGAAAGGCCTCACGGCTCGGGCTGGCGCCATCCGGAAGCTCCACACGCAGGTCGGAGGTGACACAGGCTGCCAGTAGATCCCGATCGCCGCGGTCGAGTCCCGCGCCGAACGCCACCACCAGATCCGAGATCGCGGCACGGTCGAGCAGGTAGCGCAGCGCGGGGTCCGAGGTCTCGGGGCGCGGTGCTTCCGGGCGCAGCGGGGCGGATTCGACCCCGTGCCTCCGGGACCGCACGCGCCAGCGTCCGCGCTCGCGGACCCACTCGTCGTGGTATCGGCCCACCCCCATGCGTTCGCGGCTCCGCTTCCGATCGCCCGCGGCCTGCGGGTCGTCCTTGGGCCGGTGCGAGATCAGGGCCAGCGTCTCGCTCGTCGCGGAGTCCGCTCGAAGCTCGAGTAGCATCCGGCCAAGGAAGTGGCGCGTCCAGCCGAGCTGCTCGACGCCGCGAACGAAGCCGATCAGGGCCTCGATCTCGTCGAACTCGTTCCCCAGATAGTTCGCCTCGAACTTTTCTGCGAAGCAGGCCCGGACCAGCGCGTAGTCGCGCTCGTCCACACCCACGGCGTAGCGCGCCAGCAGGTCGTGGATCTCGGCCCGGTCGAGCAGCCAGCGCAGTGCGGGATCCCGGCTCGTCACCCGAAGCACGCCGGTGGGGGCCCAGACCGGGGGAACCTGGCGCTCCGTGATGCACCAGTTGCCCCCACGCCGCTCGAGGCGCTCGCCGTAACGGGTCCCGCTCATGTTGAGCTGGTAGTCGGCACCGTCCTCGAGCGTGGCGCGATGCTTGATCATCGCGTCCGTATCGAGTTGGGCTGTATCGCCATTCACCTCGACCAGGGTATTGCCCAGCATGTGCATCGTAGTGTGGAAGAAGGCAACGCCCGAGATAAACTCGACGAGTTCCCCTCGATTCCGGCGTTCCTCGCCCCCGAAGGGACCGCACACGTCCGGCGCAAAGCACGCCGCAACACCCGCAAAGTCGCGCCGGTCCACACTCGCGGCATAACTGTGGAAGAGATCCTCGATCGCGAGGCGATCGAGCAACAACTGGACGGCCGGGTCGGCATGCGCGCGCTGCGGCGGCGGCCCCGGTCGGATCGTCCCGATCACGCGGCGCGTTCCTCAGACGCGGCTCTCGGAGAGCGCTGCTCCGAGGGCCGCGATGCCGCGTTCGATCTCGGCGGTGGGCACCATGCTGAACGCCAGACGCAGCCGAGCGCGGCCGTCTTCTTGATCCCCAAAGAAGCGCTCGCCCGGCCGACACACCACGCCACGCGAGAAGGCCTGCGCGCGGAGCTTTCCGGCGTCGATCTCGGGGGTGAGTTCGAGCCAGAGAAAGTAGCCCCCCTCCGGGACCCGAAAGCGGACGCAGGGTGCGCAGTGTTCCCGAAGCGCATGCACGGCCGCGTCTCGCTTCTGCCGGTAGCGCTCGCACACGGCGGCGATGTGGGGCTCCAGGAGATCCTCGCGCAGGTACTCGGCGATCACGCGCGCGAGCCACTGACTCACCCCGAGATCACCGCGCACCGCGGAGAGCGCGGCGAGGGCATCGGCGTGGCCCGAGACCCAGCCCAGACGCAGCGCGGGTGCCAGCGTCTTGCTGAAACTGTCGACCTTGATCACGCGCGCATTGCGGTCGAGTGAGAACAGTGTGGGCAGAGTCTCGCCATCGTAACGCAGGTCTCCGTAGACGTTGTCCTCCAGGATCAAGAAGTCCCACTTCTCGGCCAGCGCGAGCAGCCGACGACGCCTTGGCTCCGACAGGCAGATCCCGGTCGGGGTATTGAAGGTCGCGATCGTGTACACGAGCTTGAGCCTTCGACCCTGTTGCGACAGCGCCTCGATCTGCAGCTCGAGTTGATCGAGCAACAGCCCTTCTTCGTCCATGCCGATCGCAACGGCATCGGCGCCTACCGCTTTGGCGGTCCCGAGCACGAGCCCCCAGGTGGGAGCCTCGACCGCGATCACATCGCCCCGATCCAGAAAGGCCTGCAGGCAGAGCGTGAGCCCCTGCACGCCGCCCGAAACCAGCATCACTTCGCGACGATCGAGCGAGCGGCCCTCGCGCGCGGCCGTACGCGCGCTCAGCCGGTCCCGCAGTCCCTCGTAGCCGTACGCGATACTGCCGTGCCGTCCCCCGCCATATTGCAGGCCCTCGTCGGCATCCTCGCGCAGCACGCGCTGGGCGATACGGCCGAGGTCCTCGATCGGAAAGCTCTCGGGATCGGGCAGGCCTGCATCGAAGGCCCAGCGGACCTCGACCTCGGGGTAGTCGAAGTAGCCGGAGCTGCCCGCCCGGGCCGCTGCCGAGTACAGCGCGCGAATCTCTTCGTCCCTGCCCGCCAACTGAGCTCGCCTCCCCTACCGGATCGGGCTACGCCGCCTGCACCTGCCTCTCGGGCGCAAACCCCGGACACTTGCGGGCCGCGGCGGGCAACTTGCCGTAGTCGAACGGCTCCGCGATCTCGGCCCGGGTGGGCCCGAAGCGGGCGGCCAGGGGCGCGAGCAAGTCGAGATCGAAGCCGTAGAGCGCGGCGACGTTGCCGGCCACGAGTTGTTGGATCTCGGCGGGATCGACGCCCGCGAAGGTCAGGCGCAGCAGCTCGCGCGTGTAGGGGTAGGAGCCCTCGATGTGCGGGTAATCGCTGCCCCACATGATCCGGTCGATCCCGATCTCGTGCCGCAGCGCGCAGTCCTTCGGCGAGAGAAAGCTCGCCCCGATGTGGCACTGTCGCGCGAAGTACTCGCTCGGCTTCAGCGAGAGCTTCGCGACGGCGGGTCCGCCGAACATGTGCTCCGAACACTGGTCTTCGTACTTCATGCGGCTGTAGAACTCGTCGAGCTCATTCAGCACCCCGGGCACCCAGGCCGTACCGGTCTCGGTCAGCGCGAATTGCAGCTTCGGGTAGCGCTCGAACACGCCGCTGAACATCAGGTGCCAGAGCGTCCGGTGTGCCCACCAGGTCACCTCGAGCATGTACATCGCCAGCGACTGCGGCAGATGCATGCCGAAGTCGGGCGTGCCGCCGCCGCTGTGGTGGTTGATCGGCATCTCGAGTTCCTCGCAGACCGCCCAGATCGGTTCGTACTCGGGTGCGTAGAGAGGCGGCAACCCGGAGCCCGGCGGCGCCCCAGGAAGAAACACGCCCCCGAAGAGTCCGTTCTCGCGCGCCCAGCGGATCTCGGCGACCGACGCCTCGACGTTGGGCAGGAGAATCTGGGCGACGCCGGCGCGCCGGCCCGGAGCCTCGGCACAGAAGTCCGCGAGCCAGCGGTTGTGCGCCTGCAGGCCGGCCCAGCGCCGCTCGAGCTCGGAGCCGACCACCGGCTCCTCGAACGCGCTCATGGGCATGGGAGCGAAGGGCGGGATCGTGTTGGGAAAGATCACCTCCGCGACCACGCCATCGGCCTCGGTTTCGGCGAGCCTGCGCGCGCTGTCCCAGTTGCGGTTCCCATCGATCTCGGGATCGCCATCGACCCCGATGCTGCGATCCCCCATCACCTGGCGCATCATCTGGGCCATCGCCTCACTGGCGGTGACCCACTCGCGGAAGTCGTCGCGCCACTTCTTCTCGATGTAGGGCTCGTAGAGCTCGGGATCCGCCCCCGCGTGCGAGTCAGCCGTGATCAGAAGGTAGCGATCGAGATTCTCGGGCTCGCTAGACATTCCCGTCTCCCCTGTGCCTCCACCGGGGCGGCCCCGGCCCGTGCGGTCCCCCCCATGATACCGGAACTCGACGCCCTCGAACCCCGATCCGAGATCGGCGGCAAGGCTCCCGCCCTAGCCGCCCGCGCGTCTGACCTTCCAGCCCAGGGCCTCGAGTTCGGTCACGAGCCGATCCCGATGGTCGCCCTGAATTTCGATCACGCCGGCCTTGACGGTGCCCCCGCTGCCGCACTTCCGTTTGAGCCTCGCCGCGAGTTCGGCGAGCTCAGCGGGCGGCAGTGGAACGCCCTGGATCAGCGTGACCCCCTTGCCCTTACGTCCCTTGGTCTCGCGCATCACGCGCACGATTCCGTCCCCGGTTGGAGCGCGTTCATCGGGCCGGGCGCGCGGGCATACACACCCCCGGAGCGGCCGGCCGCAGTTGGGACAGCCCCGGCCTCGGGAAGCGTCGCCGTGTTTCATCTCGACCCCGCCTGGAATCAACAGGCCGGAAGCGCGGGACCCATCAGGTCCTCGAAGTTCGCGCGATAGAAGCGATCCTGGACCTCGCTCGAGAGCTTCGAGATTTCGCGCTCGAAGCGGCGGATCGGGTTGCGCCCGCCCTCCACGTGCGGGTAGTCGGACGAGAACATGCAGATCTCGGGGCCCGCGTTCTCGATGATCCAACGCGTGGGTTCCGTCGGGTACGGGGTCACGCGTACCTGGCGCCGAAAGTACTCCGACGGCCGCAGAGTGAGCTTCTTCAGCCGCGCCTCGTGGCGCCCGAACGCTTCGAAGGCCGCCTCCAACTGGCGCAGGAAGCCCGGCACCCATACCGCGCCGAGTTCGATCACACCGAAACGAAGTTCCGGAAAGCGCTCGAGCACACCGTCCATGATCAGCATCGAGAGCGCCTGCATCGGGGCCGACGAGATCGCCATGTAGCTGATCGAGCGAAAGTTCTCACTGCCACCGTGGAAGTCAGGCTCCGGGGGCAGCCCATTCTCGCGGTGCTGGGGCGGCATCACGAGTTCGGGCGTCGCGACGTGGAGCAGGATCGGCAGGCCGGCCTCCTGCGCCTGCGCCCAGACGGGGTCAAAGGCCACGTGGCTGGTCGCGTGGTCGCGCGGGCAGCGGTTCGGAATCAGCAGCGCACTCGCGCCCTGCTCGATCGCCTCGGCCGCGGCCTGCGCCGCGCGTTCGAGGTTCGCAAGCGGGAGATACCCCACCGGCAGCAGCCGCGGGTCGGCGGAACAGAACTCCACGAGTGCGCGATTCCCGGCGGATGCGGTCTGGTAGGTCAGCTCGTCGTCACCCGCGTGTTCGAGGGCCTCGAGCAGCGTGTTCAGGACCGTCGGGAACACGAGCTGACTCGAAAATCCCAGCAGGTCGAGGGCCCGCGAACGGTCGGGGGCCAGGAAGGAGCCGGTCGCCCGATAGTTCTTGCGCAGCATGAGCTGTTCGGCGTCGTCGGCGCGATAGGCGGGGTCTGCGTGGAGTTCCCTGCAGCCCTCGATCTCGCGAAATGCGGCGCTGAGGTCGCCGAGCGAAAAGTTCGCGAGCAGGTGATCGTTCACGTGCGCGGACGCAAACGCCTCGATCCAGTCGGGGGTCTCCATCACGTGCGAGTCCGCGTCGTGTACGACGCGACCTTCGACGTAGGCCATGCCTGCTCCTCGGTCGCCTTACCGGGCCGCTACCACTCGCCGACGTTGGGCATCGACATCCAGGGTTCCTGCGGCTCGAGCCGCCCTCCCTTTTGCAGCAGTTCTACAGAGATCCCGTCCGGCGAGCGTACGAACGCCATGTAGCCGTCGCGCGGTGGGCGGTGGATCGTCACGCCTGCGTCTCGGAGCCTCTGACAGAGCGCGTAGATGTCTTCGACCTCGTACGCAAGGTGGCCAAAGTTGCGCCCACCCGCGTAGCCGCTCTCGTCCCAGTTATAGGTGAGCTCGACTTGGGCACTGTCATCCCCGGGCGCCGCCAGGAACACGAGCGTGAAGCGCCCGGCCTCGACCTCGTGCCGGCGTAGTTCCCGAAGGCCGAGCTTGTCGCAAAAGAAGTCGAGCGACGCATCGAGGTCGCTGACGCGGACCATGGTGTGCAAATAGCGCATGCGCCGATCATAGCGCCGGGTCCGACCAATCGGAAACCCGGAGGCAACCGGGAGGCACGTCTACGCGGAACCCTTCGGACCTGCAGGCCAAGCGCGAGCCGCAGTCAATTTCACGATCCCTGACGTGCAGTGAGGCTCGAACTTCACACTCTTACTAATATTTATTATAAATTATCAGTTATAATAACTTTTAGAATACTATTTCTATTGGATTGCATAGGCGTCGCGCAGGCTTGATCCGCGACCGGGACTGAGGTCTCACTTTTTGATCCCGCACCTAGACGCTGCGTAGCCGGAGACAGAGATGAGCATAAGCAGACGATCCCTGATTAAGACTGGACTGATCACGGGCGCCGCAGGCGCTGCGAGCCTGCCGCTCATCGCATCCGCGAGACGACGACGACGACGACGCCGCAGCGACGACGACGACAGCAGTTCCTCCAACCTCGCGGGAACCGTCCTCGGGTACACACCCTTTACCCAGCCTCTACCGATCCCGTCTGTGCTCACCGAGGTTAAGTTGAACCCGAGGCCCGCAGACTACCCACGTGCGATGGGGGTTCCGGGAAACGCGCCGATCGCTCCCACGGGCAACTTCGACGACGTGACCCACGCCATCGCGCCCGAGTTCGGACACTTCGACGACATGTTGGCCCCGGAATTCCGCGCTCAGGCTCTAGCCGATGGATTCGGCACCAGCCACGGCGTGGAATACGGGCTCTACATCGAAGAAACAATGCATCAATTCGTTCCGAATGGCCCCGAGACAGCGATTTTTGCGTATCGCGACATTATGAAGGACCCAGGCTCGGGAACCACGCCCGGGCCGACGGTGGTCGTGCCCTATCGCAAACCAGCAGTGCTTCGATGCTTCAACGCGCTCACCGCAGATCGAGGAAACGGCGATGGCCAGGTGAACACGACGGACCACGCCCACGAGTCCTCGATCCACCTGCACGGAGGCCACAACACGGCCCATGCC
>JABSQV010000010.1 GCA_013215565.1 Myxococcales bacterium
GAATCCGAGTCCATCCTGGAACACGCCCTCGTCCACTTCGTGGAGCGGGAAGGTCACGTGCTGCCAGAGACCGGGCCAGTCGATGAATTTGAGATCGACGAGCTGCACGCCCTCGCGGGCCGCGAACTCGAGAACCTCCTTGGGGGTTCGCTTCGTGTACATGGATCCTCCAGTCGAAGTTTCAAACCAGGCTGATGAGATGCAAGGCTGGCGAGAAGTAAAACCACGAGATGCGGGCCCGACGGCGCGGAGCCCGAGCCTGGAACCGTGCGTTCGGCTGCGACGCTTAGATCGCGTCCCCTCCGCGCTCGCCGGTGCGGATCCGCACGGCGTCCCCGATCGGGAGCACGAAGATCTTGCCGTCCCCGATCCGACCCGTATTCGCGGCTTCCTGAATCGAAGCAATCACGCGGTCGACCTGGTCGTCCTGCACGACCACTTCGACCTTGATCTTGGGAAGGAAGTCGACCACGTACTCGGCGCCGCGATACAACTCCGTGTGGCCCTTCTGGCGCCCGAAGCCCTTCACCTCCGAGACGGTGATCCCCTGGATTCCGATTCCGTTGAGCGCCTCTTTGACTTCGTCGAGCTTGAACGGCTTGATGATCGCCTCGACCTTCTGCATGTCCCCCCTCCCTCTCGAGTTGGCGTATTGCCCGGGCAGCCTGTTCGGCGGGTGGCGCCGCGGGGCTCCCAGAACCCCGCCTACCCGGCCGGGGCCCCCCCAGAAAGAGCAAGTGTTATACCAGAACCCGCGCCGTCTTCGGGACCCAAAATCGGGCCCCCGGACGGCGAAAGGCCCGCCCCCCCGGTCGGAGGGACGGGCCTGTGCCTGTCCTTCGGGCAACGCCTGACTCAATCCGAGGCAGGGTCCCCACAGATTACGGCCTAGTCGAAGACGTAGGCGATGTCGAGCAGCACGATGTCACGGTCATCCGCGCACCCAGTGCCAGCAATAGTACAGTAGCCATCGTCGTCCAGGATCCTGCCGCTCGGGCTGGCGTCCACGTCGTCGTGGCGATACTCGAGGCGGGCGGTCAGGTTGTCGGTGATCGCGTAGTTCGCGGTCAGCGTCGCGCTCCAGAGCTCGGAGTCGGCCCGCGGGGTCGTTCCGCCGAGCAAATTCGGGAGTCCGCGGCTGTTCCTCTTGTCCTTGAAGTACTCACCCCGCACCGCGATCCCGAGCTTGTCGCTCATGGGCATCGCCGCACCGACCGAGACGCCCTTCCAGGTGTCGTGACCGCCGTTTCCCTCCGGGCTCTGCGTCGTGCCCCAGTCCGCGTTCAGCCAGAGCGAGAGCTCGTCAGAAGGATCCAGCGTCACGACCAGGTCGTAGATCTGGGTCATGTTCCTGTTGCTGGGATCAGCACAGGGATGAGAACTAGCGACAGGGGCAGGTTGAGTACCAACACCTGCCGCGTCGTTGGCGCCGTAGTACCAGTTCAGGTCCACGCCGAAGCCTTCCTGCGCCATGCCGAGGTTGGCGAGCACGCCCTTGCGGTCCGTGTTGGCCCGCGAGTTGTTGGCGCCGTTGACGAGTCCGGCCTTCCAGTGGACGCCCTCGCCGATGTCGCCACCCAACAGGATCCCCTGGTGCCAGAGCGGGATCGCGTAGGTGAAGAGCAAGCCGCGCGTCACGTTGTGGTTGTCCGGGGTGTCGATCACCTCGGCGCCCAGGATCGTCTCGAAGCGCCCGATCATCAGATCGAGGCCGTCGTAGTCGTACGAGACGTAGGCCTGCTGCACCCAGATGTCGCCCGGACCCGCGAAGCTCGTGTTGGACTCGTTCAGGTTCACGGCGTTTCCGCCCCAGAGCAGGTCCAACTGGAAACCGGCCGTGCCCGAGCCGCTCGTGGCCCGGCCGAGCTCGAGCTTGGCCGCATCGAACTCGAACGAGTTCTGCGGGTGCGAGAACTGCAGCAGCTGCGTGGGCGTGCCCGCAGGCGGGTTCTTGAAGTTATACGTGTAGGAGCCCTCGACATAGCCGCCGACACTCACGCTCTCCAGGAACGCATCGACGCCGCCGTGGCTCGCCCCGAGCACCGGGTTATGTACCTGGAGCAGTTCCCGCTGCGCGGCGACCGTCTCCTGGCTCGACTGCAACTGATCCTCGAGTGCGAGTAGCCGGCCTTCGAGTGCGCTCAGGCGCGAGGTCGACTCGCCCTCTGCAAACGCCGCCAGCGGTATGAGCAACACGGCTCCCAGCGCGACGGCAATCGTGCTCAACGTTAATTTACGAAACATGGTCCCTCCCAATTGTTCCCGTTGTATCCAGTTCGGGCCGGCGCCCGAACTGCGGGCCGTCACCCAAAACCTCTGTTCCTGCTTTTCCCGGGCCTCCAGAAAGAGTCCGGCTCCCAGCACTGCGTCCTGCGACACAATCTTGTGAAACCGATCTCCCCGCACCTGGCAGGCCCGAGCACCGCTGTCACCGAGACTCCTACAAACGAGCCTCGTGATCCCCCACTAGGCGCGGAAGCATAGGACGATCTGAGCGAGTAAACAAAGGCCCGCGCTTCTTTTGGCAAAGATTTTTCGATCCGGGCGGGGGAATATACCCTCAGCCGCGCATGGCGCAGAGATCGGCTGGTGTCGCGTAGCGTCCGCTCGAACGCGGCGCCCGGACTCTACCGGCTCATAGATAGGAACCGATCGGGCGCACCTCTTCGCTCTCGAGTTCCTCGGCTGTCTCGCGGCCGGGGAAGAACACGATCGAGCGCACGTTGCTCCACGGGACCAGGATGTGCGCGACGTAGCTCATGCGCTCGCGCTTCTCGGGGGCGATCAGCGTCCCGTCCGGATACCGGATCGGGGTCTCCGCGTAGGTCGGATTCTCGATCCAGAGGCCCACGTTGTCGTACCCGACCACGCGGCAGTACTTGCTGGAGTCGTCGATGCCGAGCGGCTCCAGCCCCTTCGCCGAGTGGAAGAGCACCATCACCTTGTGCCCGACCGCCTCGTTGATGTTCACGGCCGCATGCTATCACCCCGGCCGGGAGCCCGACCGGCCGCCGGATGCGCGCGCAACCAGCTCCGGGTGCGCGGAGCGCGAACCGGGGACGCGCCGAGCAGCTCTCGGCGCAGCAGCTCGAAGTCGCGGACGGTGTCGACGTCGTGGTGCGCCTCGAGCTGCGCGGCCCGCAGACCTGCGGTGCGCGCGCGCCGCAGCGTCTCTCCGAGCACGCCTGCGTGCCCGGTTTCGAGATCGGCGAGCCCCGCGAAGCGCGCCTGCCCGCGCAGCCCGATCAGGCTGTAGCCGCCGTCCCGGTCCGGAACCAGCACCAGCTCCGCCTCGGCCAGCGTGGAAAACGCCTGGTCGACTCTTCCCAGCGGAAGCGTCGGGCTGTCGGTCCCACGCAGCACGATCCGCTCGAAGCCCTCGGCCGCATGCGCCTGGAACGTATGCGCCATGCGGCGCCCGAGATCCGGACCCTGCTGGGCCCGGAGCGCGTAGCGCGCGGGCGCGTGCCGCCGGAACCAGTCCGCGCCCGAGGCGGGCGTGTACCAGAGCGCCAGCTCCCGGTCCCGGCGCGCAGGCTGCTGATCCAGGATGTCGAGCAGCATCGCCGTGTAGAACTCCGAGGCCTGCTCGGGCGTGAGCGGCGGCGAGAGTCGGGTCTTCACCTGCCCGGGCTCAGGGGTCCGGGCAAAGAGCGCGAGCACACTGCGCGGCACGCGGCGGATTATATTTCGGCCGGAGCGGCCCGGCGCCGGATTCGAGCGTCGCCTACCGCCTCGAGCGGGGCTTCAGCGGAGCGGCGGTCCCTGCCAGGCCATGCGAGGCGCCTACGCACCGCTCGAACCAGCGCCCCGGCTTTCGAGCGGCGGCTCGACCACGCGTGCGAGCGCGCCGTCCACAGCGAGTTCCGTGCCGGGCGCGGCGGCATTGCGCCGCACGTAGCCGAGCGCGAGCGGTCCGCTCGTGGGCGAGACCACGGCGCTCGTGACCTGGCCGATCGGCTTGCCCGCGCGCGTGATCTCGGCGCCCGGGCTCGCCGCACGCTCGAGTTCGAGTTTGACGAGCAGGCGGTTCACGGCACCGCGCGAGTGGATGCGGGCCACGATCTCCTGGCCGACGTAGCAGCCCTTGTCGAGTGAGATCGCAGCCTCGAGCCGGGCCTCGGCCGGGAAGTTCCGGTCGCTCACGTCGACCCCGTAGCGCGGCTGGAAGCGCTCGACCCGGAGCACCTCGCGCGCGGCCTCCGGTAGCTCGGGCAGGTCCAGCCGCTCGCGCAGCACGGCAACCTCGGCCTCGGGCCCGAGCAACTGGACGCCCGAATCGGACAGCTGTCCGCCCCCCAGCCAGACGAGCGCTGCGGATGCCGCGGAAACGCTTTCGAGTCCCCCGGGCGGCGGGACGCGTCCGCCGGCCTCGCGCACGCGCTCGGGGGCCCCGGGCCCCTCGACCGAGAAGTGGCCCCAGCCCGCGAGCGGCTCCAGCTCGACTTCGTCGGCGACCAGCAGCCGCTCGAGCGCCTCGACCACGACCGGGAGCCGCCCGGGGGCCGTGTCGAGGAGCAGCGCGGATTCGAATCGGAGCAGCGCGAGATCGGCCAGCACGCGGCCCTTGCGATCGAGCAGCAACGCGGCCGCGGCGGTGTCCGGCGGCTGCTTGTCGACGTCGCTCGTGACCATCCCGTTCAGAAAGCGGACCCGGTCGGAGCCCGTGACCCGGAGTTTGCCGCGGCTTCCGAGTTCGACGCGGGCCGCGCGCGCCCCGGCCACGCGCTCGAACAGGTCGCGCGCAGCCACCTAACGCCCCGGGGCCCCCGCACGCGCGGCCCGGAGCTGCATCGCCTTCCAGGGACCGATCATCTTCTCGGCGGCGGCGAGATCAGGGTCGTTGTCGATGTCGATCGCCGCGCCACCGAGCGTGGTGACGGCGGTCCGGACCCGCGTGTCCAGCAGATCCCCGATCCCGCGCTCGACGGTCGCGAGCGATACGCGGGCCCGGATCCGGTCCGAGGCCCGCACGAAGCCGCGCTGCTCGAGCACGCCCGCGAGGTGCATCAGCAGGTAGAACCCGAACACCCAGAGATTGCGAAACTCCTTTACGAGCACGCGCCAGGCGAGCGCGAGCACGCTCCCGAGCTGCTTCTGGAAGCGGTTCTCGTACATATCCTGAATGTAGTGACGGTTTCCCATCCGAAGCGGGCGCACGTAGTGCAGGTTGTTCTGGCGGAGCCGCCCCTCGGCGACATTGAAGCTGGCCATCCGCACCCCCGGCTGCGCGCTGGTCGGCGCGAAGCGCGCGAGGACGGTGTCGGGCGTGAGTCCGATCACGTAGTCGGATTCGAGCGCGACCGCCTGCCGGACGAAATCGGAAATCTCCTCGGGGAGCACGAGCGGGATGTCCGCGGGCACGACCAGGATGGGGTGGTCTTCGACCGGACCCTCCGGCGGCAGGGTTCGCAGAAAGGTGTCCCAGATGTTCGCATACAGCGTCTCGCGCTGCGGTACGACGTGGACGCTGCGGGAACGGGCGGCCGCGACCCGCAGGCAGCCGTGTTCGGCGATCGCCTTCTCGAGACGGGGCGCGTTCCCGACCACGAAGACCTCGGAGACCTCGGGCGTGCGGAGCAGCGCCTCGAGCACGTGCACCACCATCGGGCGGCCGTCGATTTCGATGAAGCCCTTGCTCCGGCCGCGCACCGCCTTGCTGTGGGCGCGGTCTCCGGCGAGCAGAACAGCCTGAATACGCATGAACCACGACCAGTGTAGCAGGCCACCGGGCGTCGCCGTTGTTGCCGGTTTGCTGCCGCCCGGCACCCGGGACACGGGGTCACGAGGTGGTGGAGATGAGGAGATTCGAACTCCCGACCTCTGCGTTGCGAACGCAGCGCTCTCCCAACTGAGCTACATCCCCACCGGAGCCTCGAACTCTCCCTTCTGCGGCAGCGGCGGTCAAGAGATGTAGCTCCCCTGCCGGAATCCCGGGCTCCGGGAACCCAGGATCTCTGCCGAGCGGCCGATACGAAGGAGATGAGCCAGCCCATCCTCGGCATCGACCTCGGCACCATCAACAGCTGCGTCGCCGCCGTCCGCGGCGGCAAACCCGTGATCCTGGGAGACGCGAGCGGCCGCACGCTGCCCTCGTGCGTGGGCTTCAAAGACGGCAAGGTCCTGGTCGGACACGCAGCCCGGCGACAGGCGTTGACGGATCCGGGCAAGACCGCCTCCGCGGTCAAGCGCCTGATCGGGCGCGACCTCGACGCCTCGATCGTCCAGCGAGCCCGGGAGACCTCGGGCTGTCCGATCAAGCAGAGTCCGCTCGGCGGCGTGCTGCTCGAGGTGGACGGCCGGGACATGACGCCGGTGCAGATCTCGGCCCGCGTGCTGTGCCGGATCCGGGAACTGGCGGAGCAGGAACTCGGGACGCCGGTCCGCGAGGTGGTGCTTTCAGTGCCCGCACACTTCGACGACATCCAGCGCAAGGCGACCAAGGCGGCGGCCGAGTACGCGGGCCTCGAGGTGCTGCGCCTGATCAACGAGCCGACCGCGGCCGCGTTTGCCTACGGCTATCAGCAGGCGCGGGATCTGACGCTCGCGGTCTACGACCTCGGCGGCGGCACCTTCGACATCACGGTCATGACGGCGCGCGGGGACCGCTTCGTGGTCGAGGCCACCGAAGGGGACCCGTTCCTGGGCGGAGAGGACTTCGATCGTGCGCTTCTCGACTGGCTCGAGGACGAGTTCGAGGCGCGCTTCGGAACCCGGCTCGAAGACAACCGGGCCGCGCGGCTGCGGTTGCTCGAAGCGGCCGAGCAGGCCAAGCTGGATCTTTCCGAACGCACCGAAGCCGAGATCGATCTCGGCTACCTGGCCGAATCGGCCGACGGCAAGCCCGCGCACTTCAAGTGCACGGTCACCCGCGAAAAGCTCGAGACGCTAACCCGGCCGCTGATCGAGCGTACCCTCGAACACTGCCGGAGTTGCCTGCGCGAAGCGGGCGTGGCCCGCGAGGACCTCGACGAGGTGCTGCTGGTCGGAGGGCAGACCCGAACGCCGCAGGTCCGGGAGGCTGTCGCGGACTTCTTCGGCCGAGAGCCCCGCCGCGACGTCAATCCCGACGAGGTGGTGGCGCTGGGCGCCGCGCTCTACGCCTACTCGCTCAAGGCCGGAGACCTCAGAGAGGAAGCGGAGGCAGAGGCTGCGGACGCATTCGAACTGGCGCTGCGGAACACCGAGCAGGTACACGAGCTGCTCGCCGACGTCCGGGGCGACCCGCGAAGCTCACGAGCCGGGGCGGCACCAGATCTTCCGGCCTCGCCAGACGACCTGCCGGCGAGCACGGAGAAACTGCGCGCCGAACTCTCCGAACTCAAACATGAAGTACGCGCCACCATCGAGGAAGCGGAACGCGCCCTGGAAGAGAAGGGCGATACGTCGCTACTCGAAACCGCCGGGGTGCTGGCGGACGTGCTCGCGGCGGCCGAGGAAGCCTCGCTCGAGGTCGGTGATCATCTGGAGTCCGCGGCCGAACACGCCCAGGCGCGCAGCGTCGAACTCGTCGACGTGACCTCGCGCTCGCTCGGCATCTCTTCGCTCGGGGACGTGTACACCATCCTGATCCCGCGCAACACGCCGGTCCCGGCGGAGCAGACCCGCGAGTTCTCCACCAGCAAGGACGCGCAGACCGAGGTGAACATCTCGGTGTTTCAGGGCGAACTGCACAAGGCCTCGCTGAATCAGCGGCTCGGCGAGTTCATCCTGCAGGGGATCCGGCCCGCGCCGCGCATGACCCCCAGGATCGAGGTCCGTTTCTGCATCGATCGGGACGGCATCCTGTCGGTCCGGGCCCGGAACGCGGAAACCGGCGTCGAGCAGGGGATTCGCGTCGAGGACCCGCTCGGCCTCGAAGCGCGCCGCGAAGCGCCCTAGTCCCCGGAGTCGCTGCGGCGACCGAGCGCGCCCGCGGGGTGGCGCTGGTGATAGGCCTCGCGCGAGAACTGCTTTCGATCCTGAAGCGCCACCGAGAGCGCGGCCGCGGCCAGCAGCTGCGCGAGCACACTCGCGCGTGGCGCGAGACCGAGCGGACCGCCCTCATCGGCCACCCCGCACTCGAGCACGATCTCGGCGGCCCGCGCCAGACCGGAAGCCGGCGCGCCGGTCAGGGCCACGAGCCGGGCACCCAGCGCGCGCGCGACCTCGCAGCAGCGAAGCAGCTCCGAAGTCTCGCCGCTGTTCGAGATCGCCACCAGCACGTCTTCGGGCCGAAGCTGGCCGACGCCGCCGTGAACGGCCCCCGTCCCATCCAGGAAGGTGGCCGGCGTCCCGGTACTCGAAAGCAGTCCGGCCGCGTAACGCGCGACCTGCTCCGCCTTGCCGATCCCGGTCACATGAACCCGGGCGCCCTTCTCTTCGGCCGCCAGAATCAACTCGACCGCACGCTCGAGCGCGGCGCGGTCGAGGCGTTCCGCCACACGGCCGAGTTCGGCCGGTGCGACCGAGAGAAAGTGTTCGAGCGCTCGATCGCGACTCACGTTCCCGCCGCCTCGGCCGGATCCGAGCGCCAGCGCTCCGGGAGCGTGGCCTCGATCTCGCCGCGAAGCCGCTCGAAGCTCGCGTCGAAGCGCTCCGCCTCCTCTGCCGAAAGCGCCTGGGTCCGGGGCGCGACCGCGTCCGAGGAAACGACCCCGATCCGGAGCAGCCCGCGTTTCAAGGCCGCGAGCGTGTGGCGCCCGCGCGAAAAGGTGCAGGCGTCCCGGAAACGGGAGAAGAGCCGCCTCATCTCCTCCATGCGCTCTTCGTCCCCGGCCACCGACACCTGCCAGGCTCGCTGCCACTCGCGCGGCAGCAGGTTCGCGGGGCCCGCCACCACACCGGCCGGCAGCATGTCGTGGCGCAGGAAGCGGTTCCACTGATCACGAAGCTGGCTGAAGGCCCCGTGCCGGGGGCGCATCATGTCGAAGATCAGCGGCGCGTTGCCGAAGTAGATCGCGAATGGACCCAGGTCTCGGAACTGCCGCGCCGCCTTGCTGTAGTGACCGAGGCGGCGCGCCGGCGCCGTCACCTTGATGCCGCGCACGAAATCGAGCCGGCTGCACTGCTTGACCCAGCGCGTTCTCAAAAAACCCCGTGGTCCGGCTGCGATCTCGGCATTGTCGTACAGGAAGAAGGGCAGCCTGCGATCCCGCGCGTCGAGCAGGTCGCCCACCTCCCGGCGCAGAAACCGGACTGGATCCTCGACGCCCTCGATCGCGAGCGGCGCGATCACGGCGGCGTGGGCCCCGACCTCGAGTGCGAAATCGATGCTCTCGAGGGTCTCGCGCCGGCTCGGCGCGGTCACGCCGGCCCACACCTCGACGGGCGGGTGGCCGGCCTGCTCGAGGCGCGGGTTCTGTTTGCGCACCTCCTCGGTCACGACCTGGATCACGCGCTGGCGTCGCGCCGCGTCGAGCCGGTTCCACTCCCCGTTCGTCCCCATCGCGAACAGGATGTCGGCCCCGCGTCCCGACTGAATCAGGAAGCGGACCAGCCGCCGCTGGTCTTCCTCGAGCACGTTCGCGTCGGGATCGAGCACCGTAATGCACGGCACCGAGACCCCCCGGCGTGGCGTCCAGTTCTCGAGTGTCTTCACGGCGTCCCCAGTTCGCGCTCGGCTCCCGGCCTAGCGAACGTCGAGCTTCGGATCCAACGCGTCCCGCAGGCCGTCACCCAGAAGATTGTACGCGGTCACCGTGAGAAAGATCGCAAGCCCGGGGAAGACCGCGAGCCACCACGCGAAGGTATTGGAGCGGGCCACCGCCAGAATCGAGCCCCAGGTGACGAGGTGCTGGGGCACCCCGATCCCGAGAAACGAGAGCCCTGACTCCGTCAGAATCGCGGTCGCGACCCCGAAGGACATTGCGACCAACACCGGCGCGATGGCGTTGGGCAGGATGTGACGCAGCATCACGCGCGCGTGCGAGCCCCCGAGCCCCTGCGCGGCCGCCACGAACTCCTGTGCGCGAACCTTGAAGAACTCGGCACGCACGAAGCGCGCGATCCCGACCCAGCCGGTGAGCCCCAGAATCGCCATGATCAGATAAATCGAAGGCGGGAAGATCGCGGCGACGGTGATGATCAGGAAGAAGGTCGGAATTCCGAGCATCAACTCGAAGAAGCGAGACAGCACCAGGTCGATCCAGCCCGCGTAGAAACCGGCCAGTGCCCCGAGCAGAATCCCGAGCGTGGCCTGGATCGCGACCACGATCAGGCCGATCGTGAGCGACACGCGAACCCCGTGCACCATGCCGGCGGCTACGTCGCGCCCGAGCTGATCCGTTCCGAGCCAGTGCTCGCGCGAGGGCGGCGCGTAGGTCTCGCCCGTGATGTCGACGCGCGTCGCCGTGTAGGGGATCGGGGGCCAGACCGCGCGCTCGGCACGCTCGGCCAGGCGACGGTAGTCGGCGTTCACGAGCGCCTTAGGCCAGGTTTCGAATCCGAGCCAGACTGCGTAGTCGGTCGCGATCGGGAAGTAATTCTCGCCGTCGAGTTCCAGGTAGTAGGGCTTCTCGTTCGCGATCAGGTCCGCGAACACGGCCACGAATGCGAGCGAAGCGACAATCCAGAGTCCCCACATCGCCCGGCGCGTGCTGCGCATCTGCCGCCATACCTCGTGCCAGTAGCCACCCCGCGCCCGGGTCGTCATGCGCGCACCCGCTCGAAGCTGATCCTGGGATCGATCAGGGCCAGCAACAGGTCCGCGAGCAGGATTCCGAGCAGCGTCAGAAAGGAACTGGCCGCGAACAGCGCGAGCACCACCGGATAGTCACGGGCCAGCACCGCCTGGTATCCGAGCTGACCGATGCCCGGGATCGAGAAGATCGTCTCGATGATCACCGAGCCGCCGATCAGGGCGGGCAGAATCCCGGCCAGGATCGTAACGATCGGGATCAGCGAGTTGCGCAGAATGTGCTTGAGTACCACGATCCGCTCGCCGAGTCCCTTGGCGCGTGCGGTCCGCACGAAGTCCATGTTCGCGCTCTCGAGCATCGAGGTCCGCATGAAACGCGAGAGCGCCGCGAACGAAGCGTAGACCATGCACAGCAGCGGCATCGCGAGGTGGTACAGGTAGTCGCCGGTCTTGTGCCACCACGGCCAGTCCGGCGAGTAGTCGAGCGAGTGCAGCCCGGCGGCCGGGAACCACGCAAGGAAGTCGCCGCCGCCGAAGAAGATGATGATCATGGTTCCGACCCAGAAGCCGGGCAGCGAATACAGCATGAAGACCAGGACGGTCGAGACCTGGTCTCCGAAGCTGCCGACGCGCACCGATGAGTAGATCCCGAGCGGCACCGCCACCAGGTAGGTGATCAAGAGGGAAAGTCCGCTCAGCAGCATCGTCACGGGAAGGCGATCGCGGATCTTGTTCCAGACCGGGCGGCGGTCCTTGAAGCTGGTTCCGAGGTCTCCGCGCAGCAGGCGACCCATCCAGGCCGCGTACTGAAGCGGGATCGGCCGGTCGAGACCCAGTTCCCGCCGCATCTCGTCCTTGGCCTTCTCGACCTCGGCGAGTTTCTCCTGGCTGATTCCTTCGGTGGCCGCACCGAGCCCGCCGGAGAAGAAGAGTTCGACCGGGTCTCCGGGGGCAAGCAGCATGATGCCGAACGCGATGAAAGTGACCCCGAAGAAGGTCGGGACCAGAAGCAGCAGCCGCTTGAGCGCGTAGCGAAGCATGCGGATCCGCGCTCAGGATGAGGGTTTGTGTTTCTGACTGCCGGTGGGCACCCACCACCGGTTCAGGTCCGGCCCCGTGACCTCGTTCCAGATCACGCCCTGAAAACGGCGATCCCAGGCGGTGGGGGTCTCCGGCGTATACAGAAAGGTGTAGGGCTGCTCCTCGTAGAGAATCTGCTGGAAGCGATCGTAGAGCTCCTTCCGGTGCGCCGCGTCGAAGCTGATCCGGTACTCCTCGAGCAGGCGATCGGCCTCGTCGTTTCGGAAGTTGACGAAGTTCGAGCCGCCGGGAACCGCCTGCGACGAGTGCCAGATCTGGTACATGTCGGGCGGAACCGCTCCGGATCCGGTCCAGCCGAGGATGACGGCGTCGTAGTTGAAGTTCTTGACCTTGTCCAGAAAGATCGACCAGTCGATGCCGCGGAAGCTCGCATCGATGCCGGCTCGCTTGAACTCATCGATCACGGCGAGACCGATGTCGCGGCGCTGATCGTTTCCGGTGTTGGAGAGAATCTCGATCCGGAGCGGAACTCGCTCTCCGCCGATCAGCTTGTCGCGAATCCCGTCCCCATCGGTGTCGGCCCAGCCGGCTTCTTCCAGGATTGCTCGCGCTCGCTCGGGATCGAAGACATAAGGCGGAAGCTCTTGGTTGTACTCGGGCCGCTTCGGGAAGATCGGGCCTTCGATCGGACGTCCGAGCCCGAGCAGCACCTTGTCGATGATGTTCCGCTTGTCGACCAGATGCGAGAGCGCGCGCCGAACTTCCCGGTCTTTGAGAATCGGGTTCGTCTGATTCCAGCCAATGTAGATCGTGCCGCCCCGCACGCCGACGTTCTTGCCGGCCCGCCGCTTGAAGCGTTCGTTATCGGTCTGGCGCCGGTGCTGAATCGGCGTGAGCGAAAGCAGATCGAGGTCACCGCCCTTGAACGAAACGAGGGCCGCTGCGCGGTCGTTGATGATCCGGTAGACGATCCGGTCAACCCAGGCATCTCCCGCGTGCGAATCGCCCGGGGCCCAGAAATCGTCTCGGTGATAGAGCGTGATGCGCTCCCCCGTGACCCAGTCGTTTTCGGGGTCGCGCAGCACGAAGGCGCCGGGACCCATCGGGTTGCGCAGGAAGTCCTGGTTGAACTGCTTCGCAAAGCGCCGGGCCCGCTCCGAGGACTCGGCATCCAGGTTCTCCCAATCGATCAGGTCCGAGACCCGGATCCCTTCGAGCAGACCTTCGGGGTCGTAGTAGTGCCTGGGCAGCGGAGAGATCGAGCCGAGCGTGAGATCGTTTCTGAAGTAGGGCTCGCGAAGATCGAAGCGGATCGTATGGGGGTCGAGCACCGAGGCTTCACGGACCGATTCGAAGTAGTTGCGGGCGTGCGGGGCGTTCACCTTCGGATGGAGAGTCGCCTTGATCGTGAAGAGCACGTCCTCTGCGGTGAGCGGCGTCCCGTCCGAGAAGGTGACGTCGTCGCGGAGCCGGTAGGTGTAGCGGAGCTTGTCCTCGCTCACCTCGGGGTGCTCGCGCGCGATCACGGGCTCGAGTTCGAGGCTTTCGGGCTCGAGCGCCACCAGCGACGGGAAGATCCAGCCCAACACACTCGAGGCCCCGGCATCGTTTGAGGTGAGCGGGTTCAGGCTTTCGGGGTCCGAGAGGCTGTGCAGCACCAGCCAGTCGCCGCGGGTGGGCTCCGCTACAGATTCCTTACCGCCCGGTACCGAAATCGGATCCTCGGGCTCGGGCGCCGGTCCGCACGCAACGAGCGCGCCCACCAGGATCGACGCAGCCAGCGCGGCCGGAATCCGCGCTGGGAGAAGCCACTGTCTGCGCATCGCGCGCTCCTCTCGAAGCTGGGGCCCGGCGAACGTAACGCGGGCCGGGGCGAGGTCAACCGATCTCGACCTGCCAAAATTTCCCTTCGCAGGACGGCGAGATCGCGCTATGCTCCCACGTGCTCGGAGACGCCCCCCTCGACCTCCCATTCGATGATCCGGCTTCCCCCCAGGAGGCGGAAACGATGCAGAGATCGGGAAGACGGCCGGCCCGCCTGCGACGTCCCAGCGCGCACCCGCCCCGGGTCACGGCTGACGGCGCAGTCTTCAAGCTCAAGTACGGCGACGAGCTGATCGACGTGGTACTGGACGCGACCGGGATTCACTTCCTCCAGTCCGGAACCGCCTCCGCGGCCGGGCACCTCGACTGGGAGCAGGCCCTGGGCATGTCGCTGTTCCCGCGCCGCGCTCGCGAGCCCGCCGCCTGAGCCGCGGCATGCGCGCCGCGGCGAGCGGAGAGTAGAATCGCGTCAGCGTGTCGATCTGGATCGCCAGCCTGTTGACCGCGTTCGGCGGAATGCTCCTCGGATTGGGGCTCGCCCTGATTGCGCTACGCCAGCTGCGCGGCCGCCCCGCGGAACCGAGTGCGCGGCGGCATGCGCCCCTCCCATCGCTCCAGACGCTGACCCGGCTGGAGCCCGCCGGGCCGGCGAACGAGACGCGGACCGGGCAGGCGCTCCGACTCGCGAGCGAGGCACTCCGCGGTCCACTGAGGCAGCTGCGGCGCGCCGGGGGCGTGCCCTCCGAGCCGCTGGAAGAGCTCGCGGAGCTGGCGCGCCAGCTCCGGCTACTGGTCGCGAGCCCGCGCCCGATGCGGGCGTTCCCCACCTCTCCGATTCAGCTGCTCGAGAAGGCCGCAGAACAGGTCCCGATGCTGCAGCTGGGCAAGATCCCGGTCTCGTGGTCGCTTCTCTGCCGGCAGCCCGTCGAGGGCGACCCCGAGCGGGCCGAGGCTGGCTTCGCGGAGCTCTTGCGCGCCGCGGCAGCTGCCGCCGGCGAGGGCGGTCGGCTCGGGATCAAGGTCGTGGCCGGCGACCGCCCGCGCTATCCGGTCCGCGTGGAGATCGAGGTCGGCTCGCGCGGGGTCGACGCCGAACCGCTGCCGATTCTCGTAGGACGGCATCTACTGGAAGCGCAGGGCGCGCTGGTCGAAGAAGACGGACGGACGCTCTGCGTGTCGCTGATGCGCACCCGGCCCGACGCGCCTACGCCTCGGGAATCCGAGGCCGCGCCCTAGGGCCTGCGGCGCTCGGCCTCCGGGCCGCGCAACCACTCGAGTGTGAAGTCCTCGGCGCCCAGCCCGCGCGCCGGCTCCGCGCGAATCACCTCGATGGTCGCGATCGGGCCGGCCGGGCCCTCGAGCCGAAGCGTTCCGGGGAAACGCAGCCCGTCCCAGTTCGTGTAGGTCGAAAGCTCGAGAATCCGCCCACCCGGTCGGACGACGCGCCGAATTTCGAAACGCTGCTTGTCGACCCAGACCTGGCCCTCTCCGTTGCGACCGCCGAGTACGAAGCAGTCGTCATCGCCACAGCGCGCGAACTGAGACCGCTCCGGATCCACGCCCAGGCCCTCGAGCCAGGCGAGCAGACCCGCCTCGTCCCGCAGTAGCAGCCCCGCGAGATCNGGAAGCCAGGCGGGAGGCGTCTCGGACGCCCGGCCCGCGGGCCGCCCCCCGACGAAAAGCCAGCGCCCGCCGCGGTCGCCCGAAATCCGCACGCCGTAGTCGGGGTGGAGTTCGAAGCGCAGCTCCTCGGGCCAGCGCGGGTCCCCCCCGATCAGGATCGCCTCCGCCCGAACCGGCACTTGGCCGGTCCGCACCCGCACCAGTTCGCGGACCACCCGCTCCGGCGGGAGCACCCAGGCGACGAGCACCAGCAGCAGCGCCGCGGAACCGAGCGCCCTCGGCAAGCGATGTCGGTGCCGGCCGCTCACGCGAGCGGACCGAGCGCGGCGCGTCCCGGAAAGCGCGCACGCGTGCCCAGCGCTTCCTCGATCCGCAAAAGCTGGTTGTACTTTGCCACGCGGTCGGAACGGCAGAGCGATCCCGTCTTGATCTGGCCCGCCGCCCGGCCGACGGCCAGGTCCGCGATCGTGGTGTCTTCGGTTTCGCCGGAGCGGTGCGAGACCACGGTCGCGTAGCGCGCGGCATCCGCGATCGCGAGCGTCTCGAGCGTCTCGGTCAGGGTCCCAATCTGGTTCAGCTTGACGAGCACCGCGTTTGCGAGCCCGGCCTCGATCCCGTCCCGCAGAATGCGGGGATTCGTCACGAACAGATCGTCGCCCACGAGCTGAACCCGCGAGCCCAGCGCGCGCGTGAGTTGCTTCCAGCCTTCGACGTCGGCCTCGTCCAGACCATCCTCGATCGTCAGGATCGGATAGCGCTCGATCCAGCGCGCGTAGACCTCGATCAAGCCGGCCGCGTCGTACTCCCGGCCCTCGCCCGCGAGCGCGTAGACGCCGTCCCGATAGAATTCGCTCGCGGCGACGTCGAGGCCAAGCGCCACTTCTTCCCCGGGGCGATATCCGGCGCGCTCGATCCCGCGCAGAATCATCTCGACCGCGCGCTCGTTCGAGGGAAGATCGGGCGCGAAGCCGCCCTCGTCGCCCACGTTCGTGGACAGTCCCTCCTCGGACAGCACCTCGCGCAGCGCGTGAAAGACCTCGGTTCCGAAGCGCAGCGCCTCTCGGAAGCTCCCGGCTCCCACCGGCAGCACCATGAACTCCTGAAAATCGACACTGTTCCGGGCGTGCGCGCCCCCGTTCAGGATGTTCATCATCGGCACCGGCAGCAGCGGATCGCGCCCCTCTGCCAGCCACTGCCACAAAGGCTCGCGCGCGTCCGCGGCGGCCGCGTGCGCGGCCGCAAGCGAGACGCCGAGCAGCGCGTTGGCGCCGAGCTTCGCCTTGGTGTCGGTGCCATCGAGGTCGATCAGGGCGCGGTCGAGCGCCGCCTGTTCCGCGAGCGATCCCAGCGGCTGTCCCCGGACCGCAGCCGCGATGCTCCCGCTGACGTTCCGGACCGCGTGCTCCACGCCCTTGCCGCCGTAGCGGGCGTCGCCGTCACGGAGTTCCAGCGCCTCGCGGCTGCCGGTCGAGGCGCCCGAGGGAACCGCGGCTCGGCCGCGCGCCCCAGACTCGAGCACCAGGTCGACCTCGACCGTCGGGTTCCCGCGCGAGTCGAGGATCTCGCGCGCGTGGAGTTCAGCGATGCGACTCATCGGCGGACGCAGGGTACCGGATCCGGGATCGCCGGGCGACGATCACCAGCTGGCCCCCGCTGTCGTGCGAAACCTCGGCATCGACGCTGTAGACCTCGCCGATCCGCTCGGGCGTAAGCACCGTTTCGGGCCGACCCTCCGCGGCGACCCGCCCGCCGTCGAGCAGCCAGACCGAGTCCGCGAAACGCGCCGCGAGCACGAGATCGTGCGTCACGACCAGCACGGCGCGCTCGGCCGGCCGCTCCGCGATGAAGGCCCGCAGGTTCTCGAACGCGTGCAGGCGGTGGCCGAGATCCATGTGCGCGGTCGGTTCATCGAGCAGGAGCAGCCCCGTCTGCTGAGCGTAAGCCCGCGCCAACGCGACCCGCTGCTTCTCGCCCCCCGACAGGGTCGCGAACTCCCGCTCCGCGAACTCCGACAGACCGACGCGCTCCAGGCAGGCCCGCACGCAGGCGCGGTCGGCCTCGGTCTCACGTCCGAGCGGACCGAGATGCGGCGCGCGCCCCATTGCGACGAGTTCGCGCACGCGGAACGGAAACGGCACCCCGAAGTCCTGCGGGATGACCGCAAGCGCGCGCGCGATTTCGCGCCGGGAGAGGCTCGCGAGCGGACGACCCAGGAGTTCCACCGTGCCCGTCTCCGCGCCGAGCACCCCCGACAGAATCCGGACCAGCGTCGTCTTGCCCGCGCCGTTGGGACCGACGACCACGCCGAGTTCGCCCGCGGCCAGTGCGAGGTCGACTCGGGCGAGCACCGGTCGGCCCGCGTAGCCGTGGCCGAGCCCGCGGCCCGCCAGAAGCGCGGCGCTCACGCGCCGAGCCGCGCCAGGTCGCGGCGCAGGAGCCAGAGAAAGAGCGGCCCCCCCATGAGCGCGGTCAGCGCTCCGACCGGAAGCTCGGTCGGCTGGAGCAGGGTGCGCGCGAGCGTGTCGGCCAGCATCAGGAACGCCGCGCCGAGCAACGCCGACGCGGGCACGAGCAGCCGGTGGTCCGACCCGATCACGAGCCGGAGCAGGTGCGGCACGACGAGTCCCACGAACCCGACCAGGCCTGAGACCGCGACCGAGGCCCCGATCATCAGCGCGGTAGCGAGCAGGATCCGCCGGCGCACGCGCACCACGTCCACGCCCAGGTGCTGGGCCATCTCATCCCCCAGGGTGAGCAGGTTCAGCGCGTAGGCGGCGTGGATTCCGACCGCGAGGCCGGCCGCGAGTAGCGCGGCCACCATCCCGATCAGCCAGGGCTCCACCAGCCGGATCGAGCCGATCAGCCACAAGAAGATCCCGGCCAGGCGGCCCACGTCGACCACGGTCGTGAGGAACACGATCACCGAGGACGCAAACGCGTTGAACACCACCCCGGTGAGCAGCAGACTGTATCCGGGAGCGCGGCCCCCGGCCGCCGCGATCGTGTAGAGCAGCCCGGTCGCGCCGAGCGCGCCCGCGAACGCGAAGACCGGGACCGTGAACGCGCCCACGCCGAGGCTCCAGCCGAGCGCGAGCGCCGCGATACCCCCGAGCGCGGCCCCGCCCGAGATCCCGAGGATGTACGGATCGGCCAGCGGGTTTCGCAGCAGCGCCTGCAGCAATGCGCCCGCGGTCGCGAGGCCGGCCCCGACCAACGCCGCGATCACGACCCGGGGAAGCCGGATCTCGAGCAGGATCTCGGCCGTCGGCTCGCGCGCCGAACCGAACGCGAGGCTGATCCCGGCGGCCGCCAGCGCCAGCAGGGTGAGGCCGACCAGCGTTCTCCCGAGCGGAGCCGCGGCGCGCGGCGCGGTCACGCGCCCCCCGGCGCAACCGCGCGCGGTGCAGCGGTTCCGGGTTCGGGCCGGGTCGGATGGATCCGGGCCGCGAGTTCGCGCGCCCCTTCCACGAGTTCGGGGCCCGGAAGCGTCGCCATCCCGGGCGGGAACGGCTCGACGCGGCGCACCCAGCCGAAGCGCCGCCAGTAGGCGACCACCTGTTCCGGCGCAGCCGGACCGGCCTCGGGATCGTAGAGCGTGTCCAGAATCAACTCCGGTGCCCGCGACGCGAGCACCTCCATCCCCACACGCGGGAACGGCGCGTCGAGGTCGCCGAACAGGTTCCGACCCCCGGCGATCTCGATCAACGCATCCACGAAGCTCCCGCCCCCCGCGACGTAGAGCGGCTCGCGCTCGACCACGAGCACCACCCCCACCTGGCCGCGGCCCGCGACCGCTTCCCGTACCTCGGCCAGCCCCAGCCGGATCTCCGACACGAGTTGCTGCGCCTCGGCCTCACGATCCAGCCAGGCACCGATCTCCCCAAAACTCGCGAGCACTTCCTCGAGCGTGTACGGATCGATCGCCTCGACGCGCACGCCGCGGCGGCGCAACTGATCCAGGTAGGCGTTCTGCTGTGCGCTCCGAACCGCAATCACGAGCGTGGGATCCAGTTCGACCGTGCGCTCGAGGTCGGGGTTAAAGAGTCCACCGACGGAGGGCAAGGCCGCGAATTCCGGAAGCCGGTGCGAGAAACCGTCGACCGCGACCAGCGCCTTGGTCGCACCCAATGCCGCAATCACACGGCTCACCGACGGCGCGAGCGAGATCACGCGCAGCCCCGGCGCGGGCGGCGCCGGCCCGGGCCCGCAGGCCCCCGCGATCACAGCCGCGGCCAGCAGCGCGCGAACGCTCAGTAGGCGCCCCGCAGTCCCGCAAAAAAGTTGAACCCCTCCTGCTCGTAACCGTCGGGATCCTGGTACTCCCGGTCGAAGAGATTGTCGATCCGTGCGAAGAGCTTGAAGTAGCGGTTGAGTTGGTAGTTGGCGGCGAGGTCGACAATCGTGTAGCCGGATAACGTGACATCGCCACGGTCCTCGCGCGCGCCGACGTAGCGAACCCCGAGGGTGACCGTCGCATCGCGCAGTGGCCTGCCCTCGACCCGAACGTCGAACGTGTTCTTCGGACGCAGCATCAGGTCTTGTCCGTTTTCCTCGTCCTTGGCAGAGAGGTAGGTCCAGTCCGCGCGCGCATAGAATCGGTCGGAGAGCTGCAGCAGCACGAACGACTCGAAGCCTTTCGTCTCCGCGCGGGCGATGTTCTCGAGCGTGGAAGAGTCGGGGAGTGGCTGAAACTTAAACTGAATCAGGCTTCGGATCCGGTTCTGGAAGTAGGTCACCCCAGCTCGAATCCGATCACCCCAGAACGGCTGCTCGATTCCAAACTCTAAGCCCTGGCTCTTCTCGGGCTCGAGGTCCGGATTTCCGAAAAAAGGAAAGACGGGGTCGGGGTATGCACCGTACAACTGGTCAAGGGAAGGTGCCTTGAAGGATGTGCCGATGCTTGCGTGAACGCGGGTCCCGAACTGCGGATGGACGTAACCCGACGCGGCACGGTAGGTGAGCGCCGAGCCGAAGTCCTCGTGATCCTGCAGCCGCCCAGAGGCGGTTCCAAACCAGTTCCCGTACGAGAACTGCTCCTGTATCAGCGCCGCGCTCGAACGCGCGTCCGCACCGAAGCCCGAGCTCGGGGACGACGAATCGATCGAGTCGCGCTTCGTCTCAGCACCGAGTGTCACCACATGATGCTCCCCGATGTAAAAGTCGTTGAGCCAGTCCACGGCGAGGCGGCTACCGTCGAAGCTTCCGTGAAACACTCCCTTCGTCTCGCGGTGGTGGTCCGTGTAGGAGAGGCCCAGACGCGACTTCCAGTTGCCGTTCCAGAACTCGCGGCTCGCCTGCGAACGCAGGAACACCTGCTGCGTGTCGGAGATATCGTCCGGAGAGTCACCGCTGAGATCGATCTCGTTCTCCGTGTCGATGTAACGGCCCACGAAGTTGAGTTCGAGCGTCTCCGTCGGCTCGAAAGTCAGGCGTCCGGAGAGCGTCGAGTTGTCGTAGCCATCGCGTTCCTGCCCGCTGGAATCGTCCGCAAGCACGTGGAAACCGCCCGTGTGAAGCGTCGAATAGCCGATCGACCAGTCGGCCTTCCGGTCCCCGAAGCGGTGGCTCCCGTAAAGCGAGGTCTCCTGCTGCGCGCTGTTGTAGCCCCCCGCCTCGCCCCAGACCGCAATTCCGGGCTTACCGTGCCCGCGCCGCGTGACCAGGTTGATGATGCCGCCCACGGCCTCGGAACCGTAGAGCGTGCTCATGGGCCCGCGCATCACCTCGATCCGCTCGAGATTCTCGGTGAGCAGGTGGGCCAGATCGACCGCTCCCGTGGGCGTACTCGGATCCGAGATGTCGATGCCGTCGAGCAGCACCTTGGTGTGATTCGAGTTGGTGCCGCGCGTAAAGATCGAGGTCTTTTTGCCGGGTCCGCCGTTCTGCACCACGTTCACGCCGGGCACGAACTTCAGCACGTCGACCAGGGTGCGCCACTGGCGGCGCTCGATCTCTTCGCGCGTGATCACCGTGATCGAGCCCGCGACGCGCTCGACCGGGATCTCCATCCGGCGCGGTGCGCTCGCGACGTCGGGGAGCGCGTCCTGCGCGTCGGCCGCGTCGGCGAGACCGGGGGCCGGGAGCAGCGCTGCGGTCAACCCGACCGCAGAACCGAGGCGCGAGAGAACGGGGCGGCAGCATCGCCTCGGGCACATGTCGGGATCCTCCATCCAGGTTGCGGCTTTCGACACCGCGTCACCTCGACGGGAATCCCGCACCGATGAACCGCCCGTACACCGGATGGATGACGCTCGGCGGCAGGTCTCCTGGCTCGCGGATCGACGCCGCCGTCCTGCCTTCCCGGGGGGCCGGGGCCTCCCAGTGGCTTTGGTGGACGGGGCTCTCCGCTCACAGTTGCGGGGGCAGCCTCGGATTTGTCGGAAACCCGCTCCTTCGACCGGGCGCCCGGCGCACCGCGTTCCCTCTTCGTCCCTTTCGGGAACCGCCGCGAGAAGTCTAGGTCCAGCCCTGCGCCGGGGTCAACCGCTTCGCTCGCGCGGAAGCCGCGCGCCGGACGCCGCAGCGCGGGGCGGCGCGGTGGAGGGTGCGGGTCTGAAACAGACCCGCACCCCGGGTTCAAATCCGGGCCGGCCCCGGGACGTGGTCCCGCGGCCGGTCCGGATCCATCGGCGACGCGAGCGCCGCGCCTCTAGCGGGTGAGTTCGGCCGTGGTCTTGCCGCTCGTACGGCAGTGCGGGCGCATCCGCACCAACGCCTTCTCACCGATTCCCGAGACCTGCACGAGCTCCTCGACCTTGCGGAAGGATCCGTGTGTCTTGCGGAATTCGATGATCCGGCGCGCCCGCGCGGGCCCGACGCCGGGCAGCAATTCGAGTTGCTCAGGCGTCGCGGTATTGATGTTCACCACACCGATGAGACGCGTCTGGGGCGCCTCGGTCCCGGAAGCCGCCTGACCGGCGGCGTCGGCACCCACGGGTGCCGCAAGGAGGAGGAGCGCCGCAGCAAACGCGGCAGCACCTCCCCGGATCAGGGTTCGCATCTTTCTTCTGGCTCCTGTGTACAGGGGCGAGGCGTGGGGTCGGGGGCGTTCAGCGGCTCCGCTGAACGACGAATTCTGCAAGATCGAAGAGCGCGCGCTTCGACTCGCTGTCGGTGAATGGCTCGCTTCGGGACTTCGCTCGGCCGATACAGGCGCGCGCGCGCTCGAGCGTGAGTTCAGGACCGCGATAGCGAACCACCAGTTCGCGGACGGGCTCGAGCTCGGCCGGGTCCAGCGCTGCGCTGGGCTCGAGCCCGGTTTGGGCACAGGCTTTGAGCAGCGCGTCGATCTCGGTACGCTCGCCGACGGAACAGCGCTTGAGCGTCGCGATCAGCGGCATCGTCACCTTGCCCTCGGCAAGATCTCCGAGCGGAGGCTTGCCGAGTTCGTCTTCGCTCCCGATGTAATCGAGCGCATCATCGACAAGTTGAAAGGCCAGGCCGAGCTGCCAGCCGAAATCGCTCAGCGCGCGGCGTTCCGCGCGCGTCACGCCGCCCAGGATCGCGCCTGCCTCGCTGCAGGTCGCGAGCAGGCTCGATGTCTTGCGGCCGATCACCTCGAGATAGACCGCCTCGGGCAGTTCCGGATCGAAGCTCCGCGAGAGTTGCAGAATTTCGCCTTCCGACATGGTCCGCAGCGTCTCGGTAAAGATCCAGAGGATGTCGGGATCGCCGTCCTCCACGATCATCTGTGACGCCCGCGCGAGCACGAAGTCGCCGACCAGAATCGCAACCCGGGCGCCGAAGTGCGCAGAGACACTGGGACGGCCGCGCCGGGTGTCGGCACCATCTACGACGTCGTCGTGAAGCAGCGAGGCGGTGTGCAGGAACTCGACCGCGGTCGCGACCTGGATCGCGCGTGGCCCGCGGTAGCCACACAGCCGCGAGGCGAGCAGCAGCAGCAGCGGGCGCACGCGCTTGCCTCCACCGCTGAGGGTGTGCCGGCCCACTTCGGGCACGAGCGGGGCCACGGACTCCATCCCCTCGCGCAGGCGTTGCTCCACCTGAGCAAGATCATCACGCAGCAGCAGCGTGATGCCTTCGAGGTCGATCTGACGCGACATAGGGGGATCCGGGCGCCTTGCGTCCTGGGCGAGTTTCGCGGAGTCTACCGACGAGCGCGGGGAAAGTCAAAAACGCGCGCGGAGATTTCCGCTGAGAAATCAAGAGGTTAATCGCAGTTCACAGCCTTCGTTCGAGCCTCTCGAACGGCGCCTGGAATCGCGTCTGGCCGCGCTCGAAGCGAAGTCCTTGCGGCGGCAGCTGCGCCGCGTCGAGGGTCGTCAGGGTCCCCGGATGCGGGTGGACGGCCAGCCGGCCCTGATGCTGGGGGGGTCCAACTACCTGGATCTGGCCGGGGACGAACGCGTCGTATCCGCGGCGCGCGCGGCCGCGCGCGAGTACGGGTGCGCGGCCGGCGGGTCCCGGCTGATCAACGGAAACCTCGAAATCCACGAGGCGCTCGAGCGCGAACTCGCGGCGTTCGCGGGCACCGAGAGCGCGCTGCTGTTCAGCACCGGCTACATGGCCAATCTGGGCCTGATCACGGCGCTGGCGGGTCCCGAGGACGTGGTGGTGAGCGACGCGCTCAATCACGCGAGCATCATCGATGCCTGCCGGCTGAGCCGCGCCGAAACGCGCGTCTTTCGCCACAACGATCCGGAGGACTTCGAGAAGCTGGCCGGGACCCTGAGCGGCTTCCGCGAACGCATTCTGGTGGCCGACGGCGTCTACAGTATGGACGGCGACATCGCGCGGCTCCGGGAGCTGGTCCCGATCGCGCGGCGGTACGAGATGCGGGTGGTGCTCGACGACGCGCACGGACTCGGGATCCTGGGCGAGACCGGGCGCGGAAGCGCCGAGCACGAGCAGGTCGAGGTCGACGTACAGATCGGGAATCTCGGCAAGGCGCTCGGGAGCTTCGGGGCCTACGTCGCATGCTCGGCTACGCTGCGCGAGTTCCTGATCAACGTATCGCGAAGCTTCATCTTTACCTGCGCCCCCGCGCCCGCAGCCGCGGGAGCGGCGCGCGCTGCACTCTCGGTCATCCGCGAGGAGCCGTGGCGCCGCCGCGCGCTGCTCGAGCGCGCCGCGCAACTTCGAGACGGGCTTCGAGCCGGCGGCTTCGACACCGGGCTCTCCGAAAGCCAGATCGTGCCCGCCATCCTGGGCGACAACCAGGCCACAATGCGGCTCTGCAACGCGGCGCTCGCACGCGGCGTCTACGCGCACGGGATCCGCTACCCATCGGTACCGGACGGCGGTGCCCGCCTCCGCTTTACGCCGATGTGTTCTCACACGCTCGAAGAAATCGACGAGGTCGTGCGCGTCTTTCACGAACTCGCGCACGCCGACACGCATGAGTGATCTCGAGGAGCGCGACCGCAGACACGTCTGGCACCCGTTCACTCAGATGAGCGACTGGATGGACTCCCATCCGATCGTGATCGAGCGCGGAGAGGGTAACTACCTGATCGACACCGAGGGGAATCGCTACCTCGACGGCATCTCGTCGATGTGGGTCAACCTGCATGGTCACGACCATCCGAAGATCCGAGGCGCGATCCACGCACAGCTCGACCGACTCGCACACTCGACCCTGCTCGGACTCGCGAGCGTGCCCTCGATCGAGGTGGCGGAGCGACTGGTGGGGCTCGCGCCCGAGGGCCTCACGCGCTGCTTTTTCAGCGACAATGGCTCGACCGCGATGGAGGTCGCGCTCAAGCTGGCGTTTCAGTACTGGCAGCAACGCGGCGACCCGGACTCCGTGCGCCGCACTCGCTTCGTGGCGCTCCGCGGCGCCTACCACGGCGATACTCTCGGCGCGGTGTCGGTCGGAGGAATCACGTCGTTTCACGATGCCTTCCGGCCGCTGACCTTCCCGGTGCTCCGGGCCGAGAACAGCTACTGCTACCGCTGCCCGTACGGGCTCGAACACCCCTCCTGCGAACTGCACTGCACCGAGTCGCTCGAGAAGATCCTGGCCCGACACGGGGACGAAGTCGCGGCCGTGCTGGTCGAGCCCGTGATCCAGGCACCGGCTGGCATGATCCCGTTCCCCGAGGGCTGGCTGTCTCGCGCGCGCGCGCTCTGCGACGACGCGGGCACGCTGCTGATCACGGATGAGGTCGCAACCGGCTTCGGCCGCACCGGCCGCATCTTCGCGTGTGAGCACGAGGGCGTGACACCCGACCTGATGGCCCTCGCAAAAGGCATGACAGCCGGGTTCCTGCCGCTCGCGGCCACGCTCGTAAGCGAAGAGATCTTCGATGCGTTCCTGGGTCCGGTCCAGGCCGGCCGGCAATTCTTTCACGGACACAGCTATTCGGGAAACGCACTCGCCTGCGCGGCCACGCTCGCGAACCTCGAGGTCTTTGACGAGGAGCGCGTGCTCGAGCGGGTCGCGCGCACAAGTCTGCACCTGGGCCAGCGGCTCGCCGGGCTCGAAGCTCTTCCCTGCGTTGGCGACGTGCGCCGCCGCGGGCTGATGGCGGGCGTCGAACTGGTTCGCGACCGCGACACGAAAGCCCACTTCGACCCCGCGGACCGGATCGCCCACCTGGTCTGCAGCGCGATGCGGCGCCGCGGCGTGATCCTGCGTCCGCTCGGAGACACCGTGGTCGTGATGCCTCCGCTCTCGGTCACCGAGGCCGAGATCGATCACCTGACGGGCGCGCTCGCCGAGTGCATCGCCGAGGTCACGGGCACGTGAACGGCGTTTTCATCACCGGTACCGATACCGGCTGCGGCAAGACCACAGTCGGCCGCGTCCTGGCCGCGGCGGCGCGCACGCAGGGCCTGGTGGTGCGCGTACTGAAACCCGTCGAGACGGGCTGCCCCGAGCATGCGGGCCGGCGCGGCGCCCCGGATGCGGAGGCGTTGGCGCGCGCCGCGGGCGACGATGCCCCGCTGGATGCAATCTGCCCCTACCGGCTGCGGCTGGCTGCGTCTCCGGCGGTGGCGGCGCGGGCAGAGGGGCTCCGGATCGACGCCGGCATCATCACGAAGGCATTCGAGCAGGCCGCGGCGCGGGCCGACCTGGTGCTCGTGGAGGGCGCGGGCGGCCTGCGGGTCAGGCTCAACCAGGACCTCGACATGGCCGGGCTGGCAGCCCGGCTCGAGCTGCCTCTGCTGGTCGTCGCGCGGGCGGCACTCGGAACCTACAACCACACGCAACTGACGCTCGAGGCGGCTGCTGCACGCGGACTGCGCACGCTCGGGGTCGTCGTCAGCCACACCGCGCCCGAACTCTCCGCCGCGGACCGCAGCAACCTCGAGGGGTTACTCGGCGACCTGCCCGTGCCCTTGCTCGGGGAACTCGAATACGGGGCGCGGGATCTCTCCCCGCCGGTGGACGCGCGGGCATTGCTGCGCGCGATTGCGCAGACCTGACTCAAGTCGGCTTTCCGACGGGCCGAACTCCCCCTCTGGATGGCTGCGTTTGCGAATCAGGACCCGACCGAGGAGCAGCTCAAGGCGCTGCAGGAAGGGATCAACCGACTGCGGATCGAGTACGACCAGTACTTTCTGGGGACCGCCAAGCGCGAGCCCCGGACCCTGCGGAGCCAGATCGAACGCCTGATCGCGGAACTCATGAACGAGCTCCCCAGAAACGTGGCCCAGAAGTTCCGCCTGCACTCGCTCGTGGCGCGCTTCAATTCGCTGCGCACGCGCTGGGGGCGGACACTGCGCGAGATCGAAGCCGGGACCTACCAGCGGCACCGCTTCAAGGCGCAACTCCATAGGCGGCCGCCCGAGGCCACGAGCGCGGCGCGGCCGGCCCTGGCACCGGGTCCGGCGCGTGCGTCGGCTGCAGACCAGATCTTCGAGGCCTACTGCTGCGCGCGTACCAAAACCGGGGAGGGCGCCGCCGGGATCTCGCGCGAGTCCCTGAACGGCCTGCTCAAGAAGCAGACCGCGACCCTGCACAAGCAGCACCCCGACGCTCGGATTTCGTTCCGGGTCGTGGTGGAGGGCAACCGCGCCAAGATCAAGGCCTCGGTCGGCAGGACGTAGCCCGCAGAATCCGCGCTTCCGGCCGTACGCAGCACCTGTACCAACACCCGACGCCTATGCGCTCCGCCTTTTCGACAGCGTCGGCGAAGCCTCCCGTGATACGAACGGATACCTCTCTCAGCGTCGCTGGCGGGGGCCGTCATTCCGGTCGCGAAACAGGAACCGGGCGCGCTGCGGGATTGCATCCGGCAGGTGGAACCCGTAGGCTGCCGCCGGTCGTCGGGGGGCCCGGGCATGCTCCGCAAACACAGCGAGGTTTTTCGAACTCTCTGCGCCGCGGCGGACCTCGCTGTCATCGCTTCCGCTTGG
>JABSQV010000100.1 GCA_013215565.1 Myxococcales bacterium
AGCAGATCCGTCAGACTCGAAACGAGACTCTCGACCTCCTCGGTCGTGCGGCCGAGCCGGAGCATCCGTTCGCACTCGCGGGCCACGGCGGTGATGTCCGCGTAGCCGTAGCTCGCACCCGTTCCGTGAAGCCGGTGCACGATCTCGTGCAGGCCCTCGGCGTCCCGCTGCTCCCGCGTGCGCTCCAGTTGCTCCAGCGTCTGGTGCATCCCGGCGACGTATTTTCTGAGCCGGGGCAGAAATTTCGGGTTGTCCGACATGGTCGAGTGCAGCACCGAGGTCGGGGGCGGGATCTGGCTGGATGTGACCTCCGTCGCCGTCAGGCCGAGCTGTTGCGCGATTTCCCCGAGCAGGAGGTCGGGCACGACGGGCTTCCCGATGTAGGCGTCACAGCCGGCACCCAGGCAGGAGGCGGCGTCCCCGGTCATCGCGTGGGCGGTGAGTGCGATGATCGGAGTCGTGAGCCCGCTCTCGCGCAGCTTTGCGACTGCGCGCTGGCCGTCCATCACGGGCATGCGCATGTCCATCAGGATCAGGTCGAAGGGCGCGCCCGACTGCTCGGCGCTGAGGGCCTTCTCGACTCCGATCGCGCCGTTCTCAGCCAGTTCTACGTTGGCACCCGCGGCCTCGAGCAGGAACGAGATAATCTCGCGGTTGTCCGGATTGTCATCGACCGCCAGGATCCTGATCCCGCGGAGCGAGATCTGCTCGGCACTCCGCGACTCTACCGTGCGAGCTCGGATCTGGGCCTTCGAGGCGTCCACCCACTCGGTTCCGGATGCACAGGGAGACGGCAGTTCGAAGCTGAAGGTACTGCCCTTCCCGAACTCGGACTCCACGCGGATGCTCCCGCCCAGCATTCGTGCGAGTCGCCCCGAGATGTCGAGGCCCAGCCCGGTGCCGCCGCGGCTTTCGCCGTGAATCTGTGTGAAGGGCTGAAAGAGTAGGTGAAGCTTGTCCTCGGGGATGCCGACTCCGGTATCGGCGACAGCGATGCAGACCAGATCGTGTTTGCTGTTGCGGCCCTTTCTGCCGCTGACGCGAACCAGCACGCTGCCCTCGCTCGTGAATTTGATCGCGTTCGAGACGAGGTTCAGCAGGATTTGGCGCAGGCGCATGCGGTCGGTGCGAATCGTCTCTGGAATCTGGCCTTCGTAGGTGATCCCGAATTCAAGGAGATTCTCCGAGGCCAGCGGGCGCATCACCGAATCGACCTCTCCGATGATCTCCGCGAGGTTGCAGGGCGCGAGATCGACCCCCATCTGCCCCGCTTCGATTTTCGAGAGATCCAGCATATCGTTCAGCAGGCAGACCAGGTGGTCCGCGCTCCAGCGCATCTTCGCGACCCAATCCCGGCAGTCTTCGGGAAGCTTTTCGCTGGAGCGCCCGAGCAACTCGACGTAGCCGACGAGGGCCGTCATCGGAGTACGAATTTCGTGGCTCATGCTCGCCAGGAACTTCGACTTGATCCAACTTGCGTCCTCTGCGTCGGCCTTGTCGAGCTGGAGCGTTGCGTTGATTGACTCGAGTTCGCGCCGCTGGTCTTCGAGCTTCTGCTTGCTGGAAGCGAGGCCGCGATTGAAGTCTCTGAACGTTTCGGACTCTTGTAGCAGCGCGGTCTCGGCCTGCCTGAGGGTGGCGATCTCGGATGTGAGGTTCAGATTCAACTCCGCCTGGTTTCGGTAGCGCAGAAGGCAGTCCAGCAGTACTCCCGCAAGCGGAAGCGCGTACGCGAAGATCTTGAGTAGATGGGCGGCATTGAAGTGATCGTCGAAGAGTGCCATCGAGCCGAAGGCCATGTGCATCTGGGCCATCGCGTTCGGAATCACGCTGATCCAGAGGCAGATCAAGAAGAGATCTCGCCGCCCGCGGCAGAAGCGAGGGTAGAGTAGGCAGCCGGCAGCCAGATACAGGAACAGAGGCGCAAGCTCCCAGGGCCGCGTGAGCGGTCCGCTCGTGAACCCGGCTTCCCGCAGGCTCTGGCTCGCGGGAAGGAACTCGATGAGTCCGTAGGCCGCGACCCCGAGCAGCAGGCTGACTGCGGAGAACAGCACCAGGGAACCGGGTCCGGGCCGTTGCGAGCGTCGGGCCAGGATGATCCCGATGCCGACGATCGGAAGCAGGGCGTTGAAGAAGCGGCCCAGCGTCCAGGTGATCGGAATCAAGCCGGGGTGGCCCGTGTTCGCGTCGATCAGCCGGTCGACGACCCCCGCGTTCAGGGCGTCCATGCAGCCCGCCCAGAACAACGCAGTCGCGATGATCGGCGTCACGTAGTCGCGGCGGACGCAGAAATAGACGCAGCCCAGAATCGCCGTGAAGGCCGCGGTGCAGAAGGCCGTCCACTCCATGATCGTGTGGCCGAAGCCGCCCGACAGGGAGCGGTGCACCGAATCGCCCCAGGGGCTCGAGTTCGGCTCGACTGCGCCGCCGGCCGGGAACGAAAGCGCGTCTGCGCCCAGTCCGATCCCGGTGAGCGCCAGCAGCGACGGCAGGGCACAGATGCCACCTATGGACCACAGCAGTGCCCTTCGGGCGCGCGCGCTCGGCAGGGCGTCCTCGAGAGCCGATGCCACGTCGTACCTCCAGGTTGCGGCGTCGCGGCCGGATAGCCGAGGCGTCCGGTCGGTCGTCACCTGCTGGTGCGACCCCGCTTCCTCCTTGGGTTTCGGCCGATTGGCCCGCGGGGCTGAGGCAAGCGATTCCGTTTGCGGCGCCTCGCGTGAAGTGGCGGTGATGCACGCCTCCCGCAGGCCGGCGAGCGGGGCCGCCGGGTGATCCCGGGCGATTCCGAAGCCCGGACCGGGAGAGACGGCTTCGCCAGCGTCCGTCCGGCCTTAAAATGGATCGGGGGGCTCGGGCGCCGTGGTGCCCGAGCCCCCCGAATGTTCTTGGAGTGCCCGTTGGACTTTCTAGTGATCAGAGGCCGTACCGTGCTCGCGGGCCGCGCCGTGTCCCGGCCTGTGTACCGGCACAGCGGCGTGCAACCGCGAGCAAACAGAACTGCCTGACTTACGGAATGACGAGTAGCTTATTCGTGATGCTGATGGTGTTTCCGATCGCGGCCGCTGTCGCGTTGACCTTTCCGGCGACCGTGATTTCGCTCACAACGCTGGCTGCTACCGCCGCACTGTTCTTCTGGATCGGAGAGGATTGAACGGTCAGATCCTCCCCGGTCAGCGTGAGGCTCGTACTGTTCCCTATGGCGGCCCCGGTCAGGCTCACGTCTCCGCCGATGTTGGAGAGCGATCCAGTCAGATCCGACCGAACCAGGGAGCCGCCGTTCGTCTGCAGTGTTGCCATCTCCGTATTGCCGGTGCTGGTGCCCGAGAGCGAGTTCGCCATCGCGGCAGCCGTCAGGGAAACGGTCTCCCCGGCATCGATGAGCGTGCCGTAGACGGACGACTCCACGCCCGCCTGGTTGTCCTGAGCGCCGGCCATGCTGCTGGCGCCCTTGTTGTCGAAGGACGCCGAGTTCCCGATGGCGGCGCCCGTCATCGCTACGCCGCCCGATGTGCTCGCTTCGATCAGGTTCAGGGTGCTGGAGACCATCTCGCCCGCATTGCTCTGGCGAATCGCAGATTCCATCACCCCCTCCGAGGACGAGGACAGGGAGTTCCCGATCGCGGCGGCTGTCCCGGTCAGATCACCGGAGGCATCCGTCGCCGTCAGGTCCATCCTGGCGATGGTCTCCTTCTGCGCTTCTTGGATACTGTCGAGGTAGACGTCATCGGCCACATCTATCGATACCGAGTTTCCGATCGCGGCTGCCGTGGCGTTGACCTCTTGCGCGTCCTCAACCCTCAGATTCAGCAACGCGTTAGAGTCATCGAACTGGAGTTGGCCGTTAAGCACGATAGATGAATCGTTCGGCAGCGACTCGAAGGGTCTCGAGAGCCTGGGAAGCTCCCCCGCTCCCAGGTCCGTCACTTCTTCCGCTGCTCCTTGCGCGTCGTCATTGTCTGTGTCGGCCCGAGCACCCGGAGCGATCAGGAACAGCACACACAGCAGCGCGATTCCAAAGGGTTTCGGGTCGAGTATTCCGTTAGACATGCTTCTATTCCGTTTGGCTTGAGATTCACCTCCCAGAGAATCTCGCTTACGTTCTGGTCCTCCCGGGAAACCGCTACCGCCGCACGGCGGTAGGGGTTTCCCGGTCAGATTTATTTGACCCTAACTGGTGATTGGACTTGAATCGTCGCGGAGTTCCCGATCGCCGCAGCAGTTGCGGTGATGAGACCCGTCGGATCCCCGGGTGCTCCCGAGGGTGAGTTGTTCGAACCTGCCATACTTGGACCGTCTGACTTGAGCCAGCTGCTGACATCGCCGATGCTGTTCTGCGTCAGCACGAGGTCAAGCTGCGGGTCGGCATCGATGCTGGTTGCCACGCTTGCGCTGTTCGCAATTGCCGCGGCCGTCATGCTGATGTCTGCGAGTCCGTGGGGGGTGTGACGAGTCGAGAACTCCATGCCGGCCGAGACCGATGGTGCCTCGTGTGTCTGAATCACGTCACCGAGCAGATTTCCAGCAGCTACGAGCACCGACAAGGAGTTGCCCATGGCCGCGCTCGTCATCGTCGTGAATTCATCCACGCGAGCGAGTCCAACGACCAGGTCGGCCTCAACCACCGACTCGTTCGACTGCAGGGTCTCGAGGTCGAGTTGGCCGTTGATCTCCAGCGTGCCGGAGTTGGCGATGGCGGCCGCGGTCAGCGCGGCCTCGGCGGTACCGAAGCCGGCGTCCGCGTCTTGGAAGGCAGTCACGGAGTCGCCCAGGCTGGTCTGGCGCATTCGTATCGCCGCAAGGTCGCCCGAGCTGGTTCCCTCGAGGGTCCCCGAGGTAACCGATAGCGTGTTCGCGATCGCCGCGGCTGTGCCTTCGATGATCTCCGTGGGATGGGTCGCTTTGAGCGTCAGCGACGCATCGACCACTCCCATGGCGTTCGTCTGAGGCGCAACCAGCAGCATCGTAGACGGGCTATCGACTGTCAGCGAGTTTCCGATCGCCGCAGCGGTGGCCATAGTCTCTTTCGCATCTACCGTCTCGATCTCCAGTTCCGCGGTGACGTCCCCGTAGTTCGCCTGGTCCGTTAGCGCGGTAAGATCGAGGGTTTCGCCGCCGTTCAGCCCGATCGCAGTGCGGGCCTCTGCCAGCTTGTCTTGGATGTACACGGTATTCGATGACGCTTCCTGCGCGTGGGCCGCTCCTGCTGCCAGTGTAATCAGCAGCAGTGCGCCGAGCCTCCAAATTAGTCTTGCAGTAGTCATCGGATCTTCCCCTGCGGAGGAGTGGGAACCCGACGAGGCCGGGCTCTCACTCCTCCGAGTAGAATTGCTAACGTCGTTGGTCATTTCACCGTGATGCTAGCGCTGTTTGCAATCGACGCTGACGTCGCGGAGACCATCTCTCCGATCGAGCTACCGTCGCCCATCCCGATCATGGCAGTCACGCTGCTGGTGATGTTCGCCATGTTGTTCTGCTCGATCTCGGAGTCCAAGAAACCCACGGATTCCTGCGTCAGGCTGTTGCCGAGCGCTGCGCCCGTGATGCTTACGTCTCCGAGCAGTCCATCCAGGGTTCCGGTCACGTCGGCGCCGACGATGGTTCCATTGTTGCTCTGGTTGGCGTTGAAATCACCCTCGCCCGTGGCCGTCGCGGAGAGTGAGTTTCCGATCGAAGCACCCGTTGCCGACACATCGCCCCCTACCAGGACGGCGTCGAGCACGATCGTCGCGATCGGGTCGGCGTCGTTGGTCTGCGTCGAGATCAGGTCGAGACGGTCGGAACTGAAAGTTGCCGAGTTGCCGATCGCGGCTGCGGTGGCATCCAGCGCTCCAAAGACCGTGCTCGTTGCCTCGTCCACGCTGGCGACGACGTTCCAGCCATCGTTCGTCTGGGTGGCGGTCACGATGCCGTCATTCTGCTCCGAGGTCGCAGTCAGCGAGTTTGCGATGCCTGCGGCCGTCAGGCTGACGCTCCCGGTTACGTCGAACACGTCGCCCGAATACACTGCGGCGACGTCCGCGCTACTCGTCTGATCTGAGTACAGATCGAGCTGGGTGGCCACATCGACCGTAGCCGAGTTCGAGATCGCAGCTGCAGTGGCAGTAGCGTCGCCGTTGATGGAATCCATCGAGTTGACGATTTCTGCGTCAACGGTGAAGCCGCTGTTGAGTTGGTTGACATCGATGAATCCATCTTCGTTCTCGGAGGTCGCCGAGAGCGAGTTTGCGATCGATGCAGCCGTGACTGAGACATCACCCACGACGCTCAGCACGCTTGCATCGGCGAAGGACTCCACGTCTGCATCCGAGCTTTGGACACTCAGGAGATCGACATAGTCCAAAGCACTGACGGTGCCCGAGTTCGCAATCGCGGCAGCCGTCAGCGAAACACCGTCGCCCAATGCGTCTCCGGTGTTATGGCCAACGGTGTCGACCAGAGTCTCGATGGTTGCCGAGACCAGTTCACCCGTATTGACCTGAGTCAGTTCGACGTCCGTGCCCGTACCCGAATCGGCCGTCGCCGAGTTGCCGATGGCGGCCGCGGTGATCGCGGCGCTCGTGCCGGCTTCGATGATGTCGGTAGCGACGAAGGCCTCAACCGTCGAGGCGTTCCCCTGATCGAGGACCGTATCGAGCTCGAGCGCGGAGAGGCTTGCGCTGTTTCCGAGACCGGCGGCCGTGACGCTGACGTCCTGCCCGATGTTTTCGATGATTCCGAGACCACTTTCACCTGGTCCGCTCACTCCCGCGACGATGCCAGCTGGGTCGACGTCCGTGGAGTCCGCGCTCGCCTGGCTTTGCAGAATAAGGGAGTAGTTGAGTCCGCTGTCCGAAGTGGCGCTCAACGAGTTCCCCATTGCCGCTGAGGTCACGGAGACGTCGCCGGTGCTATCGGAGATGTCGACGAGGACGTCAGCCATGGTGTCGCCCACGGACTGCTGATCGCTGTAGAGGGCCACTCCCGTGACCGATTCGATCGTCGCAGAGTTCGCAATCGCGGCGGCGGTGGCGCTGACATCCGTTCCACCCGAGATCGTCAGGTCGAGATCCGCCGTGACGTTGCCAACCGAGTACTGCTCCTTGAGCTCGATGTCGGTGTTCATGCTCTCGGCGAGATCACTCACGATGCCGGAGACGTCGAGCTCGACGGTATCCGAGTCAGCGTCAGCGTCAGCGCCCTGGGCGAAGGCCGGAGTACTGCCCAATACGAGGACCAGCGCGAACGCGCCGATCAGCCATAGTTTGAATTGAGACATTTACTTTACCCCTTGTTGAAGTACAGTCCGTTGCTCAGGTGCCATCACTGTACGGCTGCGGAGGCATCCTCGGCCCAGCCACGTGGCCGGGTTGGCGCCTCCTGTTCCGGAAAACACTTGTCAGTAGGAATTGAATAGAGTTCGGTGAGCATGTCGAACACCGAGCGTTCGATCAGCGTACGAACGGCGAGTTGAATCGGCTCCTGGGCGCGATGTCCGGCGTTACCGTCAATCATGCCGCCGCCGATGAAGTCGATGAAGCCGCCCCGGTACTCACGCCCGATCACCTGCTTCTGCAGGGACATGACGTTGACCACCTCGAGGGTCTGTGTCTTGACCAGGCGTAGGTCGAGTCCGATGTTGAGTACGTAGAAGCGGACCCCGAGCAGGTAGCCGGAGAGGATCCCCTCCAGAGAGATCGAGCGGATGTTGTAGTTCAGTTCCGTGACTCCGCCCGCGATGTAGTAGTCGCTTCCGCGGATGGAGCCCGAGTAGATCTTTCGGTAGGGAGAAGTGCTGCTGTCACCGATCAGCTTGTTGTTGGCGAACTTGAGTTCGGCTTCGGCGATCGAGGTATCGAAGCGTTCTACCTGAGGCACGCCGGCCTTGCCCAGAGCGGAGATGGCCATCAGCGTGGCCCCCTGGGTGATGTCGTTTCCCATGGCTTGGCTGTACTTTCCCGTGTAATCGAGCAGGCGCCCCACGGTGACCGTGGGCCGAAGCGCCGCGTTCTGCTGGATTCCGCCGCGAAGGCAGCGAAGAGGTTCCGAGAAGACTGTCGTGTTGAGGGTGACGGCCGAGCTCCCAATCGGTTCGGCGTAGTTCCCGTTCTCCGGCATCGGTGTGATGCAGGCCATCAGCGAAAGTACCAGGGCCGACAGCAGGAACCCGGCGAGCCGGCGTCCCTTTCGAGAGTCTCTACTCAAGCGCCAACTCTCCATTGAGAATGAGGAGCGCGTTCTGATCCCCGGTGTTGACCTGTTCGGCGGTGATGATCACCGTGTTGCCGCTGCCGTCGATTTCAACCGAAATCGCGTTTCCGAGTGCCGAGACGCTCTGGCTGCCGAGGCTCGAGGTTCCGTTGATGCTGGTGCGGTTCCGGCCATCGGAACGCTGGAAGCGCACGATCTCGTTGCCGGCGTTTCTCGTATTGAAGCCGAAGGGCGTTTCGAAGAAGCGGAGGTTTGGCTCCACCCCGTTGAGCTCCTGTGCGTGAGCGAAGCTCGGAGAACCGAGAACCATGAGGCACAGAACTCCGGCGATTCGTTTCAGCGACATCTCGAAAATCTCCGTGTGCGGCAGCCGTTTGCGCGCATTTCGGATCTGGTTGCGCCCGGCACTTGGACCACCCGGGCTGCCCGGATTGCAACGCCCGTGCCGTGCCTCGAGGTTCCGCGCTGGCTACGAGAGGCCGAGGCGGGAGCGAATCGATACGCTCGGCCGGTGCTGGACGGGACCCGGTGCAGCGCTCTGCTACGGCCGGGTCGGGCCGCCCTTCGGGGCCGTTCGTGCAGCTGCCTGCTGAAGGGTCGCATCAGGTGTCGCGCCGATAGAGCGTGGCGCGGTGGATTCCCAGGATCTCGGCGGCCTCGGCCTTGCTCCCGTCGCAGTGCGCCAGCACCGCTTCGATGTAAGCGTCCTGCACTCGACGCAGCGACAACGACAGCTGTGCGGCCAGAGCCGCAAACTCTTCGAGCGGGCTGCTCGACAGAGTCGCGTCGTCTTCCAACTGGAGATCCTGTGCCTCGATCACGGCCTGGTCGCTGAGTGCGAGGGTTCGGATCAACACGTTCTCGAGTTCGCGGACGTTTCCGACCCAGCGATGCTCCTGAAGTCGCCAGATGGCGCTGTTGGAGAGCAGCCGCGTCCGGTCGCCCGCGTGGCGCTGCACGAGATCCTCGGCAATGAGCCGGATGTCCTGCGGCCGGGAGCGCAGCGCCGGGACCCGGATCGGGATGACGCAGATCCGGTAGTAGAGGTCGCGCCGGAATTCCCCTACCTCCATTGCGCTCCTGAGGTCGCGGTTCGTAGATGCGATTACGCGCGCATCGACCCGGATCGGAGCGTTGGCACCGACGGCCCGGACCTCACCCCCCTGAAGCACGTGAAGCAGCTTGCTCTGCAGGTGTGCGCCCATCTCGCCGATTTCGTCGAGGAAGAGCGTCCCGCCATGCGCCTCGGCGAAGAGTCCGGACCGAGTCGTGTGCGCGCCGCTGAATGCGCCGCGCACGTGCCCGAACAGCTCGCTCTCGAGCAGGCCATCGGGAATCGCGGCACAGTTGACGGAGACGAAGGGACGCTCAGCGCGAGCGCTGCCTTTGTGAATGGCGCGCGCCACGAGGCCCTTTCCGGTTCCGGTTTCTCCCGTAAGAAGTATGGGTGCGTCGCTTTCGGCGAGGCGTTCGATCAGGTGCAGGATGGCCTGCATGGCCGGGCTCGTGGTGACAAGGGGCCCGAGCCGTAGGGCCGGTCCTTCGGTCGCGTCCACTCCCGCGCTCTCATTGGCCCTGCCGCGCAGTACCCGCTCGACCATGAGGATCAGGTCCCGGGGCTCGTCGGGCCGGCGCGCGTAGTCGACTGCGCCCGCGCGCAGTGCGTCGAGCGCCAGGGATCCGCCGAGCGCGGAGGCGAGCAGGATCACTCGAGTTCGGGGCTCGAGCGCCTGGGTCTGTTCCAGAAGTTCGAGTCCGCAGGCGTCCGCGTCTGCGATTACCAGGTCGAAGGGATGTGCCGCGACGAGTGCGAGTGCCTCTTCGGTGGTCTGCGCGCCGAGTACGTCGTAGCCGTGCTTGCTGAGTTCGTTCCTGAACCCGTCGCTCGTGGCGAGTTCCGGGAATACCAGCAGCAGCGTTCCTTGAGTGACCACCTCTCCCCCGCTTGAGCGGACCGGCGGCGGACCCGGGAATGCCGGGCCTCGTGCTCCGCTCGGGTGCTGCGGGATGCAAGCTCAGGTCCGGAGCATCGCGAAGACGCAGGCGGGCCGTCAGCTGGGCGGGAAGGAAGGGATTTTCCGGTCAGAGGCTCGGGCAGTTGGCTCCGGCTGTGCGCAGCACAACGGGACACCGCGGCGGTGGGCCGTAGCGAAGCGGCGGGCACGGCGGCCGCGCCCGGCCGTTCGGGAGAGGGCCAGCTCGAACTAGAGCAGACCGAAGCGCTTGCGCTTGCGGTAGAGCGTGGTGCGCGCGATCCCGAGAAGCCGCGCCGCTTCCGCGTTGTTCCCCTGGGTGGCGCGCAGCGCCTGCTCGATGGTGCGCGCTTCTAGCGCGTCGAGATTCAGCGTGGACTCGCCTCCATCGGCCGGTACGTCAGACCCGGCTCCGGGAGCCAGCCCCGGGATCCCAGCCTCGTCCGCCCTTCCAGCGTGCCGGGAGGCTCCGAGCCGCACCCGGTCCGGCAAGTTCTCTACCTCGATGCGCTCTCCCGTCGCGGTCGCAAACCCGCTCTGGATCGCGCTGCGGAGTTCACGCACGTTTCCGGGCCAGTCGTACTGCAGCAGGATGTCGAGCGCCTGCCGCGAGAGCTGCCCGGCCTTGCGTCCCGCCGCGCTCCCGATCTGATTGAGAAAGCTCATGGCGAGCAGGGGAATGTCGTCTCGCCGATCGCGGAGTGCCGGCAACTGGAGTTCGAATACCGCGAGCCGGTAGTACAGGTCGTGCCGGAACTGCTTCTCTTCGACGCTCTGCCACAGGTCCCGGTGGGTCGCGGCGATGATGCGGAAGTCGGACGAGATCTCGGACACACCGCCGACGCGCATGAAGCTGCCCTCTTCGATCACGCGCAGCAGCTTGGCCTGTACGCCCGGACTGAGTTCCGCCACTTCGTCCAGGAAGAGCGTCCCGCCGTCTGCGAGTTCGAAACGGCCGGCCCGACTGCTGACCGCGCCGGTGAACGCCCCCTTCTCGTGCCCGAAGAGTTCGTCCTCCTGCATGGTCTCGGGGATCGCCGCGCAGTTGAGCGCCACGAAGGGGCCCGCGTGCCGGTTGCCGCGCGTGTGGAGTGCGCGGGCCGCGAGTTCCTTGCCGGTCCCGCTCTCTCCCAGGAGCAGGACCGTGAACTGTGCGCGCGCGGCCTGGTCCAGCCGGCGGTAGAAGCTCAGCATCTCGGGCGAATTTCCGATCATCCCCAGGTAGCCACGGTCACCCGGATTGTGGGCCTCGTCCGCGAGACGCTCCGTGATCCTTCGGAATTCCACCGCCTTCTCGGTGGTGAGCAGCAGCCGTTCGTTGTCCAGGGGCTTGGTCAGATAGTCGACGGCGCCGAGTTGGACCGATGCGACGACGCTCTCGATCTCGTTCTCCACCGTCATCATGACCACGGGAAGATCCGCGCGGGCCAGCTTGATCCGGGTCAGGCACTCCAATCCGTTCATGCCCGGAAGGTTCATGTCCAGAAGCACGAGCACCGGATTCGCCCGCTCGAGCGCAGTCAGGGCGCTCTCGGCGTCGGCGAAGAGTTCGGGCCGGTAGCCCTCCTCGTCGAGCGTTCCGGCGACGAGTTCGGTGATGTCGGGGTCGTCGTCGACGATGTAAATCAGATCGTGGGACTTCTTCTCGGGTTGCATCCGGTGTCCTGTCGAAGGGCCGCGGAACCGGGGTCGGCCCGCGGGCACGTTGCCTACGGGTTATCGGACGTGGGGGGCAAAGTCTTGGGCTTCGCGCGCTAAGCGTGGCCAGCCCAGGCCCCGCTACGGGCGCTCCTGGCCCAGGGGTGCGGATTCGGGCCCGGGCACCACAACTGGAGGCAGCCCGCATGGAACGGTCGTTCTTCCTGACACAGCAGGCTCTCGCGTGGGCGGAGGGGCAGTCGGAGGCGCGCCGGCGGTCATTGCGCCGCCGCGCGGGAAAGCCCGGCCTGCGGGTCGGCGCCCCTTCCGCAGTGCGCCGCCCGCCGGCCGGGCCGCACGAGCGCTCCCTACCTCCAGGTCGCTCCTCCTAGTGAGAGGAAGGCACCCGAACGCACTCGTGCTGAATTGCGTGGCTAGGTCTCGACCCCTCACACTGGCGGCTACCTCGGACCGTCGTCTCGCAGACCGGGGGGG
>JABSQV010000101.1 GCA_013215565.1 Myxococcales bacterium
CCCCTCGGAATTCATTGAAACCCCCCATTCGCGATCCAATTTAAGAGGTCCACATTTCCATAAACGTTCAACCCCACACCAATATTGAAATGTCAAAAATTCCAATTTTATATTTTTGGCAACCTTCAATCCCATTGAAACATCAAAACATTGACAATCAATATTTATCAATCCATGTACACATTTATTCGAACCTCCCATCGCACTCCATTAGGGCTGTTGTTGTTTTGCATATTGGAAGTGCAGTCCAATATCTGGAAGTGATGTTATCTGGAATGTGAAAATTGAATTATGTGAAAACTGGAGAATGTTATCTGTTCTAATTGAAATGTGAAAATTGGAGAATGTTATCTGCTCTAACTGCCAATCCATGATCCATCAAAAACCTTCTTTAAGCATGTGATTCATCCATGTTTCTGAATGATTTCATTCGATCCAAACCTTTCTTTATTCAAGAAGATTTTGGATCGAATGAAACAATTAAGAAACATGGGCGAATGAGATGATAATTATTATGGTCATATTCCCAATACGAAGGTCACCCCATAATTGATCTGTGTTCACATAATTCCACACATTTACGTTCAATATCTTCAAACGGCCCAGAATTCAAAAGTAAGAAGATATATTTATTTTTTCGAAATATGCTTTATTTTCAAGGTTTTTGTATCCAACATTCCTTATTATTGCTGATCCCCGACCATCATGATATAGTATTATGGTTTGTCCAACGTTCCTTATTATTGCTGATCCCCGACCATCATTGGTTTTCATCCTCAATTTGATTCCACAAATTCGTGGGATTCGACCCCACAAATTTATGGGGTCGAATTGATCAAAACATTCTACCGTTTTTGTCAATGTTGTTAAAGCATAATTCTATTGTAATGGTGGTCTGGTTAGATTGGTCCGTCCGGACCAAAAAAACGAAAATTCCTCAAGCGACCAAACGACCAAGAATGTTGTTAAAACGTTCCAAAACCATCCAAACCGAATTCCACGTGGGATTTTATGGTAGGCGGGTGAACAATGTTTTTCTCCAAAAAACAAATCATAATTTTTTAAAAAAACCAGGACAAAATAAAACAAAAATTCCGCGGAAATTAAAACAATGTCATTAAAAATTTCTTCGGCGCGGAAATTAAAATGTTCTTATTTTCGCTGGAGGAGTTATATTTCAACGTCACGCACACGCATACGCGTAAAACATGCATGTTTTATTCGAAATGGGACATACAATTGAAAATATGCGATTTACGTTGAAAAAGCTCATAAAACGTGGGAAATTATGCATATTTGAAAAATGCAACATTTCTGGAAAATTATATTGATTTTTGCTCAAAGTCGGATTTTGGGATAGCAGGTAGGCATACCCCCCCCCCTCGGAAAAATGGGGTATGCCTACCTGAGGGTAGGCATATACGACTTGAGTCGGATTCTATGTAAAATCAAAGATGATTAACTACGAGTTGACTCATCGTTTGCATCACGGAGTAATACGCACATGGTGCGAAAAGCGGGGATTATGCCATCGTCG
>JABSQV010000102.1 GCA_013215565.1 Myxococcales bacterium
CTCCGAGCCAGCGGAGCGCACGAACCCGGCCCCAGACCGCGGCCGTGGAGCGCTCCAGGTTCGGCTGAGAGCGCGGCAGCAGCGAAGGATCCACGCGTTCCGCGACCAGGAACCCCCGGGCGATGGCGGCTTCCAGGTGGCGCAGACCGCGCGGGGTTCTCGGCAGGATCAGCGAAGAGCCCACGGCCCCGGCTTCCACCGGCCGAACCCAGGGATCCCCGACCGCGAGATCGGCGTAGGCCCCGGTGTGGTCGGGGCACAGGTTGCAGCGCCACTGTTTGTAGTTCACGAGTACGTCGCCCCACGCCTCTTCGTAGCTGAGCGTCTCCGAGGCAAGGCTGGAATCGGCCTTCCGGTGAATCGCATGGGTGGGGCCCGGCCAACCATTCCCGCGATACCGGAACGAAACGACGGATTCGGAATCCCGAATCCCCATCCGCCGGAGGAGTTCGAGCGTGCCCTCGGTGCCCGGCGTCCCCGCGCAGAAGAACGCAATCGTAAGCCCGACCTTTTCGGCGAGCGCCGGGCGACGCTGGCTGATTCGATGGACCGCCGCGACGTCGCAGGGCTTACCGATGAAGACGCACGGCCCGGGTGCGTCCTCGACCAGCGAAAGCGAATCGCACGGGCTCGCGGGCGCGTATCTCGAGCCCGTGTGCGCCGCGATCTCGGCCGCCGTGGTGCTGAGCAGCGATTGGTTGAAGAGCGGGTTGTCGGGCCGGGCGCCAATGTGCAGCACGCCGTGGAAACCGCCGTCGAGCGCACTCATCGCGAGCGCGCTCGCCGCGCCGCCGCTCGAACCCGAGAGGCGCAGGGAAGCGTCTCCCGCATGCCCCTCCCAGACGCTCAATACAGGTCCCCACGCAGACTTGAGCTCGGCGAGTTCTCCCTCCGAGTCCGGCCAGGGGTCGAGAGAGACGCCCGGACAGACTTCGAAGGCTTCGCTCCGTGCCTGCTCCTGCTGGCCCGGGCGCAGCCTCGGGCGCCGTCCGGAGTGCGCTGCATCCACCATCTCGTAGCGCGCGGGGTCCAGAAACGCGCACGCGCCACACCCCGCACACAACTGAGACTCCACGACGTCACCGATGCGATCGAGCCGTTTCCACATGCTGCTAGCGGACGGCGGCCGTGCCGTCCGGCAACGCGCCAAGCAGGTGGGGTATTCGTCGCCGGTGCCGCTCGAAGGACTGCATCCGCTGCAGATTCTCACACGCTGAATTTCGACAGCAACCCCGGGACCGCGACGCGATCCCCCCGGGCCACGGCCCCACGCTGTCCGAGCCCTCGCCTGATCTAATTGGTATGGTACAGCGACGGTAAGGAGGCCGATCAAAGCGTGAGCTCTGCGATCGCAATCGCGGCACTTCTGATCCTGGCCTCGCTGGTCTTCTACGGGATCCCCTTCGCCCACCGCCGTTGGGCCACTCGGGTCCTGCGGGACCGGGTGCGGGCGAGCCGCACGCTCGTGCTGAGCTACGACGATGGGCCCGGTCCGGAACTGACCCCGAGACTGCTCGGCCTGCTCGCGCGTTTCGACGCGTGCGCAACCTTCCTACCGCTCGGCCAACGCGCTGAGGCCGCTCCCCGGGTCCTCGACCAGGTGGCCGCGGCCGGACACGAGATCGGCTGCCACTCCACCCAGCACCGACACGCCTGGAGGACACTCCCACCACAGAGCACGCTCGACGCGCGCGCGGGCTTTCGCTCGCTCGCGCGCTGGGCCCCGCCCGATGGCCTCTACCGCCCACCCCACGGCAAGCTCGACCTTCTGACCTGGATCTGGCTCGGGCTTCGCGGGGCGCGGCTCGCGTGGTGGACCCTGGATGCCGGAGACACCTGGAAAGTGCGGCCGACCCCCGAGAGCGTCGCGCAGCGGCTGCTCGAAGCCGGGGGCGGCGTGGTGTTGCTCCACGACTTTGACGGAACTCCCGAGCGGAGCGAGTTCGTCCTGGAGACGACGGGCGCACTGCTCGAGGCCGCCCGGCGCGAGGGACTGTCGGTGCGCGCGCTCGGGCCCTGGCTGGCCGAAGCCTGAACCGCGGCAGCAGATGATTCCCTCACCGCGTGCGATCGCGGATCCCGGCTCGCTCAACGCGCCCTGATGAAGTCCCGGAGTGCCCCGATCAGCTCACCCGATGCGTGAGGAGAGATGGCGTCCGGTGCCGCGATGCGGTCCAGTTGGTCGAGCCGCTCGACCAACTCCGCTTCGTCCATCGCGGTGGAAATTCTGCCGAGTTCACGCAGCCGCTGGGCCGTGGCCAACTGGTGGTCATTGCGGGTCTCGCGTCGGGCCCCGACCCGCGGCATCACCAGGATCGGCCGCCCGGCCTCGAGCGCCGAGAGAATGGTTCCCATGCCGGCGTGCGCGACCACGACCCGGGCCTCGCGGATCCGACGCTTGAACTCCGCCGCCTCGAGAAACCGGGTGTATTCGATGTTGCGGGGGGGCCTCCCGTCCAACCCGATCTGCGCAAACACGTCGCTTCGGCCCCGCGCACGGGCCCACTCGTCCACCGTCAGGACCAGGCGGTCGAACGGCATCTGGGCACCGACGGTGACGAAGATCAAAGCACGCTTCCCCGGTACTCGGGACCTTCCTCGCGGGCCAGCTGCGGCCACTGCGTCAGAAACAGTTGCGCGTGTCGCGCCGCGAGCCGCCCCGACATGGAGACCTCTTCCACGTTCGCGATCGAATCGATCCACACACAGCGTGCGCCGAAGAGCCGCCCGAGGCGAACCGCCAGGTAGCCGGGCGCGGCCCCGGTCGTGATCACCAACTGGGGACGAATCCTGACCAGGATCCAGAGCATGCGCAGTGCAAGCACGCCCATCTGGAACCGCTGCCAGCGCGTGGCGTCGTTCACCACGATCAAGCTTTCGCCCGGGATGTCGGTTCGATAGGCGGCCGAGACCGTGACGTAGGTCACCTCGCAGTCTTCGAACGCGGGGCGCAGTCGAAGCAGTTGGACCCAGTGTCCGCCGCCCGATGCCACGGCGAGCACCCGGGGTGCGCGTCGCACAGGCTCCCGGTCAGGCATGCGCTCGTACGCGCGTGTGAGCCGGGTCCGAACGTCGATCGGTCATCGCAACTTCATATACACCAGCTGGGCCTGGCGTGCCCAAGCCGCCACGCGCGAAAGCCGGCCGGGACTAGGCGTCGTCGGACGGAGCGGGTTGAGCGTCGCCGTGCCCGCCGCCGGCCTCGTCCCCCCACACTTCTCGGAGGCGCCGGTCTCTTCCGCACCCGCGGCGGTAGAAGGCGTAGCGGATCGGGTTTCTGCGGTAGTAGTCCTGGTGGTATTCCTCTGCCGGGTAGAACGTCCCCGCCTCTACAATCTCGGTCGCAATCGGTGCGCCCAGTCGCCCCGAGGCCGCGAGTGCATCGCGCGAGCGTTCGGCGAGGCTTCGCTGCCCCGCGTCGTGCCAGTAGATCCCACTCCGATACTGCGAGCCCTTGTCACAGAACTGCCCGCGCGAATCGGTCGGGTCGATGTTCCGCCAGAACACCTCGAGAAGTTTCGAGTACGAGACTTTCTCCGGATCGTAGGTGATCTGCACCGCCTCGGTGTGGCCGGTGCTGCCGCTCGAGACCTGCTTGTAGGTCGGGTTCTCGACCTGTCCGCCGGTGTAGCCCGAGGTCGTGCCGAGCACACCGTCGAGATCGTCGAACGGACCTTCCATGCACCAGAAGCAGCCCCCCGCGAAGGTGGCGACGGCAGCGTCCGCGGGCAGCGCCGCCTTCTCGCGGTCCGCTTCAGCCTCCCCGACCGCCTCGGCTCGCAGAGTCTCGCCTCGAGCCAGCGCGAAGATGACGAGCGCAGCTCCGGCGATCAGGCAACAGGCCCGTGTCACGACTCCTCACGAAGTGGCGGCAACGGCTCACCCTTCGCCACGAATCGCAGCGCAACTCCGTTGTTGCAATAACGCAGCCCCGTGGGACGAGGCCCGTCCTTGAAGATGTGCCCCTGGTGACCGGAACAGCGAACGCAGTGATACTCCGTCCGCGGGAAGATCAGCTTGAAGTCGGTCTTGGTCGCGACGGTGTTCGGGAGCGGCTCCCAGAAACTCGGCCAGCCGGTCCGGCTGTCGTACTTGGTGGCAGCATCGAAGAGCGGCAGGTAGCAGGCCCGACACACGAAGGTTCCGGCACCCTTCTCACCGTTCAGGGGACTCGAATAAGCCTGCTCGGTCCCTTCTTCAAACAGCACGCGGTAGGCGGGTTCCGGCAGGAGTTCCCGCCAGCGCGCGCGGGGCAACTCGAGCCTTCCCCCGGACGGCGCCGCGGGCGACGGGGCGTCGGCTGCGCGGGCCCGCCCGGAACCGAGACCGAACCAGGCGCCGATTGCTGCCATGAGACCCAGCGCCAGCGTCCGCAGAACCTCGCGTCTCTGAAGCAACTTCAGGATTTTGCGCTTCCTCATACCCCAAGCCTAAGCCCCGCGGACCAGAATGCTACTCCCCTGCCCGGGACCCGTGAAACGCACCCTCCGGCCCGGATCCGGGCACCGGAGCCTGCGCTCGAGGGCGAGGTCCTGCGCACAGCCGTCGCCGATCGAACGCGGGTTCGTGCCCGAAGCGAGTGTGACAGACTGCGCCTCATGCCGAAGGCACACGCCAACGGGATCGAGATCGAATACGCGTGCTACGGCCACGGGGACGCGCGGCCGCTGCTGTTGTTGCGCGGCCTGGGCACGCAGTTGATTCAGTGGAACCCGCAGCTCTGCGAGCGGATCGCGGACGCGGGCCACCGACTGGTGATCTTCGACAACCGCGACGTCGGGCTGTCCACGCATTTTTCCGAAGCCGGGGTCCCTGAACTCGCCGGGGTCGCGCGCGCGCTCGCGGAAGGCCGCAGGCC
>JABSQV010000103.1 GCA_013215565.1 Myxococcales bacterium
CGGATTCGCGAGCACCGACCCGACCCCCCTACAGTGCCCGCATAGGTCCGGGATCTCAATCACGAACACGCCGGCCTCTAGGTCTAGGACGGCGGTTTGCCCTGGGTGCGAGTGCTGGTCCATTGCCTCGATCACGCCATCTACCATAATTCCGGGTGCGAGCTGCTCCCAGCTGACATCGCCGAGAGACATCGTCGTTACATGTATCGGTGCCAGAAAGCGCATTATACCAACTCGTCGACTGTGATCGTATCAACGCGAACGAACTCGTTTCGTCCGTCGTCGCCTGATACGTGATTTGTTTGCAATGTACTGGTGATCAGCCCGTACAGGTACGCAGTTCGGTCCGTGATCATCTGGGCGCCCGAACCCACCTGAACGGCGATGCAAGGCACCTGTCCGCTCTTGAGCTCCTCGAGCACCCCATGCATGAGCCAAGGGACATCCGCGCGCAGGCCTCGGGGCTGATCTGCGCCGCCGGTTACGTAGTCGGGATCTACCGTTCGCATATCCGCCATCGACACACCATCGGACCATCCGAGGGTCCACTGCCGCGCAAGCTTGCCCTGTTGACGCTGCCGTAGAGTGCCGTTGCGCGTGGTTTCGGTGAGCACGTTTGGGCGCTTCTCGTCGCTCCATCCGCTCGACGTCCGCTTACCGTAAATGGAATAGGCGCCTACGGTGGCGACTCCGATTTGATAGTAGGCGTCCGGCGTGATCTGGTTAGCCGGTATCCGGATCCGCCAGAAGCGATCGAAGTCGGCAGGCGCCGCGCCGGGGTAGATATAGAGCAACACACCACGAGGTAGGCACAGGTCAACAGTGCCAATTATGCCTTCCCCTCCGACAAGCTCAACGCGACAATTCGGTCGCATCGTTGCGATGGTCGACGAGTCCCAACGCCCCGCGCCGCTCTGAACGACGCGAACGGGATGGGTCCCGTCGAGCAGGGCATATCCGCCAGCCGCGACGACCTCATTTCGATTCAGGAGTCGGCCGGGCGCCACGCCAGCGCCGGCGGTATCGGGCTGGATGCGGTCGCCGTTACGTTCGTACTCTAGGCCAGCGAAGCCCTCAGCGGCGTCCCAGGTACCCCGAGCCGTCCATGATATGCCGTGTGTCGAGGACTCGAGGAACGCCGTGCGGAAATTGCATCCGGACATGTGGAGGGCAGCGCCCCAGACGGGCCCGAGCATGCCTTCGGCCCCCATGTCCATAACGATGATTTGCTCAGTCTTATCGGTGGACCGCCACGCGTTATCGGGGCTCGGCGAACTGGTCGGGAAGATCTGGGATATCCCGTAGTCGTAGGCTGGATCAACGTCGAATGTTTGCGTGCGCAGCGCAGGCCCGCGAGTCGCCGCCAGGCGCATCGGTCCGAGGCTGTTCCCCGCGTCGCGGATTGGGTATGGGTAGATATTGATCGGCAATCCTGACAGCCCACCGCTGTTACCAGGCTGAAAAAACAGCGGGTTGTTATTCCAGTGCCACTGGAAAAAGCGCGTCGCATTGATGCCTATCGCTGGGTTCCCGAATGCGATCTCATCCGTCCCCGTCCCGGACGA
>JABSQV010000104.1 GCA_013215565.1 Myxococcales bacterium
AACTCGCCTTTGGGAATCAGCGAGAGCCCGACCACGAGCGCCTGCTCACGCCGGTGGCCGGCGGAGCGGCCCGCCAGGAAGCCCCCCAGGGTCTTGGTGCCGATTCCGAGCAGGATCAAGAGCAGTGCCGGTGCGGCCGCATCTCCGAGGCTCCCCAGGTCGAGCTGCATCCCGAACGAGACGAAGAACAGCGCTGCGAAGAGCATCTGGTGTGGCTGCAGGGTTCGCGCGGCGCGCTTCTTGAGTCGCGTGCCCCCAACGACGAGCCCGGCCAGGAACGCGCCCACCGCTTCCGAGAGGCCGGCCGTGATCGCGGCGGACGCGATCAAGAGCACGAACGAGAAGAGCACGAGCGTGAAGCCCTCCTCGGACCGGGCCGCGAAGGTGCGCTCGATGCTGTCCTGAAAGCGGTAGAGGAGCAGTGCCAGCAGGCCCACGAACAGGACCGCGCGCGCGAAGGCGAGCACCTGGTCGAGCAGCGTCGCCTGCTGGTCCTCCATGCCGGGCGCGAGCGTGTTCATGAACACGAGGAAGACCGCGATGGCCAGATCCTCGAAGATCAGGATCTTGAGGATGGTCTCGGTCTCGGGTCGCGCCGCGCGTCCGAAGTCCGTGATGCAGCGCGCGACCACGGCGCTCGAACTCATGTAGACGATGCCGGCCAGAAACAGCGACTCGACCCACGACCAGCCGAGCGCGAGTCCCACCCCCAGCCCGATCGGAAAATTCACCAGCCAGTCGATCCCGCCCAGGCGCAGAAAGTCGAGCGGGGCCCGCCGGACGCTGCCGATCGAAAACTCCAACCCGATCGAGAAGAGCAGGAACACGACCCCGATCGAGCCCAGGAAGTTCACGACCTGGTCCGGTGCGAACAGCCGGCCCAGCACCAGGCCCGCCGCGATGTAGAGCGGGACGATCGGGATCCGCAGGGTCAGCGAGATCAGCGCCGAAAGCCCCAGCACGCCGAGCAGCACCGCGAACTGGACGAGGTTTCCCTCCAGCACGGGGCGCTTACTCGGGGGGCGCGATCGGGGCGAAGATCTCCAGGAAGCGGTCGACCTGGTCTCTGAGCCCGATTACGACCAGGGTTTCGCCGGCCTGAAATTCGAGGTCGGGCGGGGGGCTCGGGACCGACCCGTTCGGGCGCAGCACCGCGATCACGCTGACGCCGGTGCGGACCCGGATCCCCGAGCCGAGCAGCGTCTCGCCGACCAGCGGCGAGCCCCCGCCGAGCGTCACCCACTCGATCGCGAATTCCTCGAACAGCATCTGCTTGCGCGGATCCTCGCGCTCCGGGGAGCCGCGCTGCAGGATGCGGCCGAGTTCCGAAGCCTCGTCCGGCTGGAGCGGCAGCGATTGTCCCACCTCGCCCTCCGGGCTGAGGCGCGTGATCTCCCAGCGTCGGCTTCGGTGTTCGACCACCACCAGTTCCTCTCCCGTGGAGAGATCCAGCGTGTGCTTGGTGCCTACGCCGGGCAGCTCGGTCTTACGGGTGGCCATCGGCGCCCCCTCCTCCGCGCAGGCGGCCGCGCGGTCGCGCGGTCAGCGATTCTCCAGAGGCTAGCGCGAATCCCAGTCGCTGCCGCGGGATCCCGACCTCTCCCAGGGCAGCACGACCCAGAAAACCGTTCCGCCCGCGGCCGGGCTGCGGAATCCCATCTGTCCCCCATGCGCCTCCACGATCTGGTGCGCGGCAAAAAGTCCCAACCCGGTCCCGCTCTGGGCTCCGCGGGTCGTGAAGAACGGAGCGAACACCCGATCGCGGATCTCGTCCGGAATGCCGCGTCCGCTGTCCTCGACCTCGATCTGGACACCTTCCGGGCCGTCAAAGCTGCGCACCGTGATCCGGTGCTGGGTCGAGTCGGCGGGATCGCAGGCGGCCACGGCGTTGAGCAGCAGATTCAGTACCAGCCTGCCGAGCTTTGTGGGGTCCGCGTCGACGGGCCGCGTTGCGTCGAGTTCGCGAACCAGCGAGGCGCGCGATTCGAGTTCCTTGTGTACCAGCCGGATCGCGGATTCGAGCGATTCGTTGACGTCGATCCTGGAGCCGCGCGGTCCCGGCTCGCGTGCCAGCACCAGCAGGTCGCGGACCACGTCGCGGATCCGGGCGGCGCCTGCCTCGGCATCGCCCAGCAGTTCCTCGAGCGCGTCCATGCCGGCGGTCTGCTCGAGCTTCGACTCGATCTCGCGGGAGCGCGTCGCCGCTTCGACTCCGGCGAGCCGCTCGACCTCCCTGCGGTAGGTCACGATGGTTTCGCGCATGGCCTCGGAGAGGGTCCGGAGTTCGGCCAGGTTCCCGAGCAGGTAGGCGACCGGGTTGTTGATTTCGTGTGCCACGGTTGCGACCAGCGTCCCGAGCGGGGCGAGCCGGGCCTGCAGCGCGGGCCCGCTCTGGCGGTCCGATCCCGGCGCTCCGCTCGCGGTTCCGTGTCCCATCGTTCTTGCTATCGGCGGTATGGGGCCGGCTCCGGAGCCCTTGCGGCGCAGGCCTCGGGGCTCTATCGACATTGATGCCCGGGCCCGTCAGAATTCCAGGCGGGGTGCCTCGGAGCGACGCCCTCGCAGTGAGAGTTCGCAGCGTGGGCTACGATGGGAATGCTTCATGAAGTTCGGGATCTTCTACGAACACCAACTCCCGCGGCCGTGGGTCGAGGGAAGCGAACAGCAACTCTTCCAGGAGGCGCTGGACCAGGTCGAACTGGCCGACCGGCTCGGGATCGATCACGCCTGGGAGGTCGAGCACCACTTTCTCGAGGAGTACTCGCATTCGTCGGCGCCCGAGGTGTTTCTGGCCGCCTGCTCCCAGCGCACGCAGCGAATTCGGCTCGGACACGGCATCGTGTTGATGCCCCCGGGCTACAACCACCCCGCGCGTGTCGCCGAACGCATCGCGACGCTGGACCTGGTCTCGAACGGCCGGGTGGACTTCGGCACCGGAGAGTCGGCCTCGCGACAGGAGATCGAGGGCTTCGGGATTCCGGTCGACCAGAAGCGCGAGATGTGGCTCGAGTGCGTCGAGCAGACGGCCAACATGCTCAGCATGGATCCCTACCCGGGCTACCAGGGCAAGCACTTCCAGATGCCGTGCCGCAACCTGGTGCCGAAGCCGGTCCAGAAGCCGCACCCGCCGATCTGGGTGGCCTGCTCGAACCGC
>JABSQV010000105.1 GCA_013215565.1 Myxococcales bacterium
AACTCGCCGAGCGGAATGTCCTTCGCCGCTTCGAGCGCACTGAGCCCGCCTTCGTAGCGCTCGCGCGCCTGGATCGTGAGGTATTCGAGGTAGGCCTTGACGGCCAGAACCCCGCGCTCGTCGGTGATCGGACCGTGCCCGGGAACGATCACCTCCGGCTCCATGGCCAGGATCCGATCACAGGCCGCGATCCAGTTCGACACCGGCCCCTCCCAGATGATCGGCGTGCCTTCGACGAACAAAATGTCACCCGTAAACACCACGCGCTGATCCGGCAGATGCGCCAGCACGTCGCCGCGGGTGTGCGCGGGACCCACCTCGATCAGATCCACGCGTTTCGTGCCGACCTGGAGACTGAGTTCCCCTTCGAATGTCTCGGTCGGCAGCGTCAATTCGATCCCGCGGAAGTCGAACGCTCCGAAGGCGCGCTGTATGAATCGCCCGAGCGGCGTGTCTTCGGACCCGAGGGTTTCAGTCATCTGTGCCATCACCGCGGGCGGCAGCTCGTTCATCTCCTCGGCGGCCGCCTTCGACGCGATGATCCGAGCATCTGCCACGAGTTGGTTTCCGTGACAGTGGTCCCCGTTTGCATGCGTGTTCACAACCGCGTCGATCCGCTCGGCCGCGACCGGCTCGGCCTTTCGCATTTCGCCGAGCATCTCGCGCGTGAGCGCTAGATCAAAGAGCGTATCGACGAGCAACGACTCGGAACCGTCCGAGACCAATCCCGCATTGCTCCAGCCCCAGCTTCCATCCGGTGCGAGCCAGGCATAGACGCCGTTCCCGAGTTCATGCAATCCCTGGCTGAAGGCGTAGCTCGAAACTCCCAGATTGGTCCAGCTCATGTGCTCTCCCTCGGCTCGGAGGCCCCGACCTGCGGCTGCGCGCCGGCGAACCGCGTCCCACAGGATAGAACCCGCTCGGGGCGTCCCGTCAAGCAGCCGGCTCGATCTCGGCTCTACCGCGAAACCCGACCTCGTCGAGCGAATCTAGCTCGAAACCCTCTCCGGGCGGACGCGTCGCTCGGACACTCACGTGCTCTCGCTCTGGGACGCGAAGACCGGCAGCTGAGCCCACGCAACGATTGACACAAATCCGCCCAGGGGCCCTATCATCAGAGTTCCGGGTAGACCTGAGAGGTAGGTTTTGGGCAGCAACCCGTTCTCGGATCCCGAATGCACATGGGGCGACCCGCCGCGTGAGGGCGAGTGCGATCCCTACCGCTTTCTCGAGGTCGCGATCGCGGGCGTGCTGCGCGGCAGCACGGGGTACGCGGAGGTTGCGACCGAGATCCCGTGGGCCCCGGTGACCAAGCCGCTTTCGGAGAGTCGCATCAGCGTCGTCTCGACCGCGGGGCTCTCGATGAAGGGCGACCAGCCCTTCGACATGGAAACCGAGCGCCAGCGTCCCTCGTGGGGCGATCCGACCTGGCGGCGCCTGCGGGGGGACGTGACGACGGACACGATTCAGGCGCACCACCTGCACATCGACACCCGCCACCTGATGGCTGACCTCGACGTGTGCTTTCCGGTTCCGCTGCTTCGCGAACTCGAAGCCGAAGGCGTCGTCGGCGAAGTCGCGCCCAGCCACTACTCGATCATGGGCTTTCAGGGGGTCGACCTGCGCCGGTTCGAGCCCAGCTGTCGCGAGATCGCCAAGGCGATGGTCGAGGAGGCCGTCGACCTCGCGCTGTTCGTGCCGGTCTGACCCCAGTGTCAGTTGACGGCCGGTCTGGTCGCACGCGAGGTCGAAAGGGCAGGCATTCCCACGGTGGTGCTGAATTCCATCTGGTCGGTCCAACGCGCCGTCGGCATGCCGCGGGTGGCCGCGATCGAGTTCCCGATGGGGCGCGCGCTCGGTGACGTCGGCGAGGCCGGCCTACACCGACAGATCCTGATGGACGCGCTCGCGCTATTCGCGAGTGCGCCTGAGCCCGGCTGGGTCGAACACCTGCCCTACAAGTGGCCGCACCCGCCCGAAGAGACGACCTGGCTCCCGGACCCACCGCCCCCCTACCTGCTCGTGATCCGCGAACATTGGCGCGAGATGGTGGAGCGACAACGAGAGCGGCGCGACAAGCGCATCGCTTCCGCATGAAGTGGCTCAAGCGAATCGGCTGGACTGTCGCCGCGGTCGTGGTTCTCGCAGCCTGCGCGCGCCTCGTCTGGACGGACCCGATCGGGCCGCTCGCCGGGGGCCGCCTTTCCGGAAGCGAGGCGCCCTTCCCCGCGGACTGGGCTTTTAGCGACGCTCACTTGACGATCGCGGTGGAGACGCGGCCCGAAGACCCGCACTCCGTCACGACGATCTGCTTCGTACACGAGGGAACCCTGATCGTTCCCGCGCAGGGCGGGTCGGACAAGGCCTGGACTCACTACGTACTCGACGATCCGCGTGTGCGCATCCAGGTCGGCGAACGCGTGTTCCCGGCGCGCGCGACCCGGATCCTGGACCCAGACCCCGAGGACTACTTCGCCTCGGCCGCGCGCAAGTACAAGCGGATGGCAGATCGGGCCGGGGACGACCGGCCCGAAGACATCTGGCTGTTCCGGATCGAGCCGCGCGACGGCTAGCGTACGGGCAGCGCGACCGGGTTCAGTCGCTGACCCGGGGATCGTAGGTGCCAAAGCTCCAGACGTGTCCCTCGGGATCGCGGCAACTGTAGCCCCGGCCGCCGTGGCCCGCGTCCTCGAGTTCCATCAGGACCTCGGCGCCCGCCGCCTGCGAACGCGCGTAGTGTGCGTCTGCATCGTCGACGACGATGTAGGTTCCCCCGGACACGTGCCCG
>JABSQV010000106.1 GCA_013215565.1 Myxococcales bacterium
GAGAGTACGCCGGCTACCTGAGCGCAACCGGTGCACTCGAGGCGGCCGATCGCCAGCTCCAGAGGGCAAAGGAACTCGACCGCATCGCACGCACCGATCGATGAGCCCCCCGGAGAAGATCACTCGATCAGGCTCGGTGTCGGACCGTGCGTGTGGGTCGTCGGCGGTTCCAGTCGAACGCTACTTCTCTTCGAAGACCCAGACTCCGTCCCACTCGGGTGGTGGGGCCTCGCGCAGGCTCGCGATTCGACCAAGCAGGAATTCGCTGGGTGCATCGAGGCCACCCCGGCTCGCGGAGACCTCGCGCAGCGCCGCCTCGGCGGCCGACCACTCGCCCATACGGTAGTGGGCAAGCCCTTGCGCGTAGGCGTCGAGCCACGTCCGCGACTCGCTATTCGCGTGCGCGTCGCCGGCTCGACTCAGCACCTCGAAGATCGAGAAACTCTCGTGGCGTCCCTTGACGCGCACCGCGTCCAATTCCCGCGTCAGGAACTCCTCAGGGAGTCGCTCTACGAGCTGCCCGGTCGCAAGGATTTCGACGCCGTAGCGTCGCGTGAGTCCCTCCAGACGCGAGCACAGGTTCATGGCGTCGCCCGAGGCCGTGTACTGAAAGCGCAGTTCACTTCCCATGGTTCCGACCGCGACCTCACCCGAGTGGATGCCGATGCCCACACGCAGGCGGTCGGCTCCGGGCAGATCCTTGCGCGTCCGGCGGAAGAGCTCGAGCTGATCCCGCATCGCAAGCGCCGCCACACACGCCTGGCGGGGGTGGTCCTCGACCCTACCCGGGGCTCCCCAGAATGCGACGATGGCATCTCCGATGTATTTGTCGAGCGTCCCCTGCGTGTCGAAGACGATCCGGGTCATGGGTGTGAGGTAAGCGTTCAGCAGCCGCGAGACATCATCCGGCCCGAGCTCTTCCGCCAAACTTGTAAAGTCGCGGATGTCGCTGAACAAGATCGAAAGATCTCGCCGTTCCGTCCCGAGCTGAAAGGCCTCGGGATCCTCCACCATCGCATCCACGACCTCGCCGGGAACGTAGGCCCCGAACTGGCGCCGGATCACTCTGCCGCGTGCTTCGACCGCAACGCCGTGTGTGACTGAGACCGCGACATACACTGCAAACAACGTGAGGGCCGGGTACGCCGCGTTGAGCCAGAGTCCATCGTGTACGAAGAGCCAGGCCGTCACACCGAGCTGGAGTGCCAGCAGCGCCGACGCGAACAGCACGCCCAGGCTGATCCTTCGAAGCCGCGGGACCATCACGATCAGGAGCAGACCCCCGAAGAGCAATTCGGCGAGTTCGATCCACAGCAGACCGTCGTGGCGGCGCAGGACCTCGCCCGAAAGCAGGTTGTCGACTACGTTCGCGTGGACCTCGACGCCCGGAAACACGGTGCCGAAGGGGGTCGCGACAAGATCGCCGATCGCGGGCTCGGTCGGACCGACGAGTACCACCGACCCCGCGAGTTCCGACTCCCCGATCCGCCCCTCCAGGACGTCCGCCACCGAATAGTAAGGAAAGCTGCCGACGGGTCCCCGAAAATTGACCAGAATCCTGCCGCCCTCGTCGGTCGCCAACACGCTCTTTCCAAGCCGGATCTCGCGAATCCCGTTTCGGTCCCCGAGAACCATCGCCCGCTTCCCAAGTACGAGTTCGGCCAGCGCAAGCGGCAGCGAGAGGTGCGCGGTGCCGCCGCAGAGCGCCACCAGCGGAGCGCGCCGCGTCACACCATCGCGGTCACGCAGCGCGTTGATGAAGCCCGAACGCCGCGCAGCGCTTTCGAAGATCTCCAGGTTGGGCTCGATCCCGCTGCAGGTCAGGATCGGGGCCGTCCCCTCTGGCGGGATCCGGGCCACCGAAAACTGCGAACTCGAGCCGACGCCGAACTCCGGCTCAGGAACTCCGCCGGCGGCAGCGGCACTCTCGGTACGAAAGAACAGGCCGAGCACGACAACGTCCGCAGCCCGGATCGAGGCGGCCAACTGCCGGTCGTTGTCGAACCGCAGCAGAGCCCGATCCAGAACCGCCAGCGCCTCCGGGTCCGGCCGGGGTTGCTGTTCGAGTCGCGCACGCGCGTCCCGAAGCGTCCGGGCCCCGGGCGGATCCTCGGGCTCGCTGAACACGAGGTCGAGCCCCACGGCGGCCACGTCCGCGGCCGCGAGACGATCGAGCAAGTCTGCGATCACGCGCCTGGGCCAGGGCCAGCGGCCGAGTCGGTCGATGCTCGATTCGTCGATCGCCAGAACCACGACCTTCGCCTGCGGCTCGACCGCACCCCGCAGCCGAAAACGTGCGTCGAGCAGGGAGAGTTCGAGACGATCGAGTACTGCGGGACGCAGGGCAAACAGGCCCAGCATCAGCGCCAGCGTGGCGCAGCCGACCGTCAGGATCCGGCGTTGGGGCGTCAGCCTCGGGCCCCGGTTCGAGTTCGGAACTTCCGGCGATGCCCGGATCCTGCTCGCGCCGCTTGAAATTTCAGACCCACCAAACCCACCCGGATCCCCTGTTCGCTACGGGGGAGTGGGTTCGGACTTGCCGAAGAGGCTCGCCCCGGCAGGCTCGTCCCTGAGTTGGGGAGCCTGGTTCGGCTGGATGAAGGGCTTCGTCGGAGTCAGGAACACCTCGCTCGGGGCCCGTAGCGTGGGCGTCACCGGCACAATCACCACCAGCGGCGTCCGGGCACCGCTGGTGCCGCCGGCGGCGACCCCCGCGGGACCGAACAGCATCCCTTCCGCCGCGCCTGGCTCGGGTTCTCCCTGGAGTTCGGGGACCAACTCGGAGCCCGCGGGCAGCCCGGGCGGGCGCCCCGGGTGAGGTCCCGAAACCCTGCCCGCGCTCAACACGTCGATGTAGGAGTTGACACCGAGATCGATTGGACGCCCCAACCCCCGCGCACCGAGGGTCCGCACCCAAACACGCCCGCTCAGCGCGTACACACGAACGAACTCGCCCAGGAGGGGATCGGAGATCAACTCCGCGAAATAGGCGCTGCCCTTGACCCCGATCACGGCCGTCGGCGTATGCATCTCGACCCGGGTCGGACCCCCGAACGCCTCACCGATGACGACGCGCGCGCGGCCCTTGAGCAGCCGCAGGACCGATGGGTCACGGAGTGCCCCGGATCCGATCAGGAAGCTCTCGATCTCGAGCTCGGTCGACTCCCCGAGCGTGAGCATGGTCTCGTCGACGAGCAGAACCTTGACGGCGGAACCGGATCCGGTACGCAGGATGTCTCCGATTTCCAGATCCCGGTCGATGAGACCCGCTTCCCAGCTCGACGAAGCGGTTTCCTGAACTTCTACGATCCCGGTCCGTACTGCGATGAATCCCACCGGCTCGCCCGCCGCGATGCGCGGCGTCGCGAGCAACGCACAAAGCGTGACTCCTGTGATGAGCAGAAACCCGAGTTGTCTCATGGAAGTCTCCTCAGTAGTCATACCAGAGTCGGAACGCGGTGACCGACTGATCAAAATCATACGCGGCCACGTTCGAAGACCAGTGGGTGTAGCGCCAGCTCAGCTCGAGCGAAAAATTCGCGCTCAGAGGCCGACGTAAGCCCGCCCAGAGGACCGCGATCCGGTCCTCGCGATCGCCCCCGAATGGCTCGAGGGAACTCGGCTGGTCGAAGCGACGCCGCTCCCAGAATCCCTCGATCAGGAAAAAGCTGTCAAGCGGCAGATCGAGTCCCAGCGTCGCCAGCAGCTGCCAGCCACGAGAGTTGAATTCACCGCCCTTGGTATCTTCGTTGCGGTAGCGAAACCCACCGCGAAGGAAGCCGCGTCCCCAACGCGTGAGCTCGGACGGAAACCAGTACTGGTCGGCGCCGAACAGCCACACGGTCCCATCCGAGTCCTGCTCGGGCGTCGGCGGATCCGAAAAAAAATTGCGGTCCTCGTAGCGAACGAACGGGCGCGTGAGCCACTCGCCCTGAAGCTGCAAGTTCACCGCGGGCTCGATCGCATGGCTCTGCAGAAAGGAGCTCCAATCGGCAGCGACGAAATCGAATTCGTAGTCGAGTTCCAGGCTCAGCAGATCGGAGATCTTGTAAATCGCCTCGCCGAAGAGCGAGTTCGCCTCGATGTCGAAGTCGTGGAGGTCCTGGTAGGCCGAGAGATATCCCGAATACCCGACTCGTACCAGGAAGGGATCGCGCATGAACACGGTACCGTCGATCCCGGCCTGGAAGACCGCGGCCCCGTCTCCCTGGCGCGAGGCCAGAAGGGCGGGATCTTCCCCTGCGAAGTTGGCGTTCGAGTCGTACTCCAGGCCCACAGAGGCGAAGGCACTCCAGCGCCGCTCTCCCCCGAGCCCCAACATCTCGGCATGGGCGGCGGCCGATCGGGCCAATTCTGAACCCGGAAACTCGGCCCGCAGCTGCGTGAACAGGCGATGCGCGGAAGCTCGATCCTTTCGCTCCGCCGCCGCGATTGCGCGCAGGTACCTGACCTGAGGCTCGAGCGTGGGATCCAGTACCAGCGCCTCTGCGAACTCCTTCTCGGCCTCGGGAACCGAACCGCTTTCCTGATAGGCCGTTCCCAGCAACAGAGCCACGCGCGCACTGTCGGGCGCCTCGCTGCGAGCCACTTCCAGTTGCGCAACGGCTTCGGGCCAGTGCGCGAGCCGAAGCTGCGCCAGCCCCTCCATGAAGGCGAGGTCGGGCACTTCGGGGTCCAACTCGCGCAACCGCTCGAGGGCCGCGAGGGCCTGTTTCGGCTTGCCCGCAGCGAGCAGGGCCAGCGCATAGCGACTGAGGACCGCCGCATCTCCGGGTGCGAGCCGCGCCGCTTCCGCAAGGTCTTCAACGGCGTCCGCAGCCTCCCCCTGCCGCAGCGCGCGCACCCCCCGTTCGAAGTAGACGTCCGCGGCCGGCGAGCGCTCGGCCGCAGCAACGCCGGCCACTGCCAGATCCAAACACATGAACGCCACGACCAAGGCGGTCCGGACCCGGGGGCTTCGCCGGCTCAGCGGCCGCCCCAGATGCAGC
>JABSQV010000107.1 GCA_013215565.1 Myxococcales bacterium
CGCACAGATCAGCTCGCGAACGCCCGCGTCTGCGCTGAGCGATCGAACCAGTGCGTGCTCTCTCCCACCGGAGCCGAGAACCAGAACGCGCATGCGCGATCGGGGATACACCCGGCGGCGGTTCCGGTCAACCGAGCGCACTCGGGTCTGCCCGTCGACGTCGCGGCCCTGCCCGGCCGCTTTGCTGCCGGGGCACGAAGGCGTAGAACGCTCAGCTCGCCACCAGCACCCGCTCCACGCGCGGCCCGATTCCGGTCAGGATCTCGTACGCGACGGTCCCGACGGCCTCCGCGAGTTCATCGACCGGAATCGTCAGCCCCGGGCTCCTGCCGAAGACCAGGACTTCCCGGCCGAGCGCCTGCTTCGGACCGTCGAGCGACCCGGGCGGGCCGGCAGAGACCGCCGCGAGGTCCATCGAAACGCGTCCCACCAGTGGCAGCCGGCGCCCGTCCAGCCCGACCGCGAAACCAGACCCGGCCGCACGCGGCAGGCCGTCCGCGTACCCGATCGGAAGGGTCAACAGCCAGGTCTCGGCCGGGGTGGTGTAGGTCCCGCCGTAGCCCACCCGGGTTCCGGCGGGCACCAGCTTGGCCCGCGTGACGCGCGTCACCAGCGTCATCACGGGCTCGAACTCGGTCCCGCCTCGGCGGCTGGGATCGACCCCGTACAGAACGATCCCGGGCCGCACGGCCGTGGTTCCCGGGGAGGGCCCACTGAGCATCCCGGCCGAGTTGTCCAGGTGGATCCATTCCGGCCGGAAGCCCGCCTCAAACACGCGCGACACCAGCGCCGAAAACAGCGACCGCTGCGCGGCCGGCGTTGGCGAGTCGGGGTCGTCGGCGTCGGCGAGGTGGCTGCAGACGCCCTCCAGGCGGAGATCCCGGGAGCGCCGCAGGATCTCGAGACCCGCTTCGAGTTCCCGGGGGAGCAGCCCCAGCCGGCTCATGCCGGTGTCGAGCTTCAGGTGAATTGCGAGCGGCCGGCCCGCTCGCCGGGCCGCCGCCTCGAAGAGCGGCAACGCCTCCAGGCTCGAGACCAAGGGCACGGCCGCGAGTTCGAGCACACGCTCGGCATCCTCCGGGAGACGCATCCCCTGGAGCAGGAAGAGCGGGGCCCCGACGCCGGCATCCCGGAGCACGCGTGCCTCGCCGGTTGTCGCAACTGCAAGGGCGTCGCAGCCCGCTTCTGCGAGGGCGCGGCCGACGGCCACCGCGCCGTGGCCGTAGGCATCCGCCTTGATCACGCCGATCACGCGCCGCTCGCCCGACCGCTCGCGAACCCTGGCCAGGTTCCGGCGTAGCGCGCCGAGATCGATCCGGGCCTGTGTCGGGCTCTGCATCGCACCCCCTCTTCGGCAGGAAGCATCCGCGTTGACAGCCCATTTCGCCATCCCCTACCGTGCAGCGACAGTGAAGTTCCAACTCAACGGTGAGGTTCGGCAGTTGGACGTTCCCGTCACCCTCCGGACCCTACTCTCGCTTCTGGAACTGGAGCGGCGTCGGGTCGCGGTCGCCGTCAACGACAGGGTCGTCCCGAAGTCCCGCTTCGGGGAGGTTCGAGTCTCGGAGGGGGACCGCGTCGAGGTGATCCAAGCCGTAGGAGGAGGCTGATGACGGAGACGACGGGCAGGCCCGAGCTCTACCGCCTGGGCGGCCTCGAGCTCAGTTCGAGGCTCATCATCGGCAGCGGCAAATACCGCTCGTTCGAGGAGAATCGCGCGGCGCTCGACGCGAGCGGTGCAGAGATGATCACGGTCGCAGTGCGCCGCGTGGACCTGTCGAAGCGCGAGGCCGGCTCCTTACTCGAGCACATCCCGCCCGAGCAATTCCACATCCTGCCCAACACCGCCGGCTGTTACAGCCTGGAGGACGCGGTCACAACCGCGCACCTGGCACGCGAACTCCTCGACACGAAGCTCGTGAAGCTCGAGGTGATCGGCGACGAGCGCACGCTGTTCCCCGACTCTGCCGCCACAATCGAGGCCGCGCGCATCCTGGTCGAGGACGGCTTCACGGTCCTGCCCTACGTGATTGACGATCCCGTCGCGTGTCAGCGCCTCGAAGATTGCGGCTGCGCGGCCGTGATGCCGCTCGGCGCGCCGATCGGATCCGGCCTCGGCATCCGCAATCCCGCAAACATCCGGATCATCCTCGAGACGGTCGGAGTCCCGGTCATCGTCGACGCGGGCGTCGGCACGGCTTCCGACGCCGCGATCGCGATGGAACTCGGGTGCACGGCGGTTCTCATGAATACCGGGATCGCGGCCGCGAAAGACCCGGTGCGAATGGCGCGCGCGATGAACTACGCCGTCCGCGCGGGAAGGCTCGCGTACGAGTCCGGGCGCATGCCTCGGCGCCTCTACGCCAGCGCGTCGAGCCCCGAGGAGGGGCTGATCGACGTCCGGTGATCCCGCGTCTCTGCTACATCACGGATGCGGGGCGCGGGACGGCGGGACGGCCGCTCGAGTGGGTCGTGCGCGAGGCCGCGGGCGCGGGCCTCGAGATGGTGATCGTGCGGGAGCGAACGCTCCCGGACGCGAAGCTCGACGGGTTGATCGAGTCCCTGCGCCCGCTGCGCGCGCGTGGACTGCGGCTGCTCGTGAGCCGCCGGCTGGACCTCGTGCGGGCCCACGGCCTGGACGGCGTGCATCTCGCCGCGGACGGCATCGGGGTGAGTGAGGCACGCGCCTGGCTGGGCGCCCGGGCCCTGGTCGGCTACTCGGCCCACTCGCGCAATGACGCGCAGGCCGCGGCGGCGGCCGGCGCCGACTACGTGACGCTTTCGCCCATCTACGCCACGGCCTCCAAACCGGGCGTCCGCGGTCGTGGCAGCGCCTGGCTGGCAGAGGCCACACACGGGCTCAAGATTCCCGCACTCGCGCTGGGCGGGGTCACGCCCTCGCGCACCCGGAAACTGCTCGAGGCCGGCGCCGCCGGGGTCGCGGCAGTGGCGGCAATCGGCGCGGCGGCCGACATTCCAGTGGCCGTGCGGGAGTTCCGCCGTCAACTCGGAGAGAGTCAGAAGTGATCCGCCCATCTACCGCAATCCGGCTGCTGCCGGTCGCACTCTCGCTGCTCGGATGTGCCGGCCTGCCCTCGGCCTTCGCGAGCGATGCGCTCGACGCGCTGCAGGCCCGTGTGATCGACGTCGGAGAACGCGTCACGCCCTCCGTGGTCCACATCGAAGCCGTCGTCAAGCTGAACAACCGCCGCAACATGGTGACGGGATCGGGTTTGCTCCTGGACGCGAACGGGACAGTCCTGACCAACGAACACGTCGTCGACCGAGCGCAGAAGGTCTCCGTGATCGTCCCGGGCCGCCCCGGACGCTACCAGGCCGAGGTGATCGGAGCGGATAAACAGACCGATCTCGCGGTGCTGAGGCTCGAAAAGCAGCCGGACGATGCGCCATTTCCGGTGGCGGAACTCGGAGACTCCGAAGGGGTCCGGGTGGGCGAGTGGGTGATCGCGATCGGGAACCCCTACGGGCTCGACGGGACCGTCTCGCTCGGAATCGTTTCCGCGAAGGGGCGCGACCTGAACGCCGTGAACCTGCTCAACGATTTCATCCAGACCGACGCGATGATCGACCGGGGCTCGTCCGGCGGACCGCTCGTGGATCTCCGGGGCAGGGTGATCGGCATCAACTCGCGCGGCCAGGGCCGCGGCATCGGATTCACGATTCCGATCAACACCGCCAAGCAAGTGGCGGCAGACCTGATCGCGTACGGCGGCATCGCCCGCAGCTACCTGGGCGTGTCGCTCCAACCCTTCGACCGGGAGCTGGCCCGTTACTGGAACATCCCAAACGTGGAAGGGGTCGTCGTCGCAGGCGTGGTGGATCCCTCGCCCGCCGGCACGGCCGGCATCCGGGTGGGCGACATCCTGACTCATTTCGAGGGCGAGGCGCTGCGCGCAGAGAAGGACGAAGACGTCGGGCGGTTCCAGCGCCTGGTCGCCCTCGCGCCTGTCGGGAAAGCGGTCGAGATCGGCCTGATCCGGAAGCGCGAGCCACGAACCCTGAAGGTGACGCTCGGGCCCCAGCCCAGGGTCGTCCCCGACGAAGAGGAGACCGACTTCGGCTTCATCGTGCAGGAGGTCACAGAGAAGACCTTCCGCTCTCAGCGGCTCTCGAGCCGCGACGGCGTGTTCGTCTCGTTCGTCGAGCGCGGTTCGGAGGCGGCCGAAGCGGGCATGAACCCGGGCGACCTGGTCCAGTGGGTGGACGACCGGAACATCAACGACATCGAGTCGTTTCGCAGCGCCATGGCCGCGATCCAGGCGGGCGTCCCCTTCCTGGTGCGGGCGCGGCGTGGGCTCGACACCCGCTTCCTGCTGGTCGTCCCTCGCGAGACGTCTCCGGTCGAGTCGGCGAACCGGCCCGGGACGACCGGGGACTGAGACCGCGTGGGGCGTGCGCTCGCGGCCCTGCTGCTTGCCACCCTCGCGGCTGCCTGCGGGGACGACCCGCACGCCCGGGGCGCGTGGGTGGACCTGTCGCACCCACTCGACACCACGACCCTCTACTGGCCGACCGGAAGCCCGTTCGAACTCGAGCAACTCGCGCGCGGCGAGGATGACGCCGGACGCTGGTACGCGGCCAACCGCCTCCGGACGCCCGAACACCTCGGCACGCACCTCGACGCGCCGTTCCACTTTGCGCGCGGCGGCTGGACGTCGCTCGAGATCCCGCTCGCGCGGATGACGGGGCCGGCCTTCGTGCTCGACGTCTCGGCTGCGGCCGACGCCGACCGCGACCTGGCCATCCCGGACACGGAACTCGACCGGCTGGAGCAGCGTCTGGGACACCGCGTCCCCGCGGGCTCGACGCTCTTGATTCGGACCGGCTGGGACCGGTACTGGTCCGACCGTGAACGCTACTTCGGTTCCGGGACGCAGGGCGACGCGTCCGACCTCCACTTCCCGGGGCTCTCGGAACGAGCCGCGGAGTGGATCACGGCGCGCGGCCTGTCCGGGGTGGGAATCGACACTGCCTCGATCGACCCGGGCCCGAGCCGGAACTTCGAAGCCCACCGGGTGCTCTCGGCCGCCAACGTGCTGATTTACGAAAACCTGAGGGGTCTCGAGCGGCTCCCCGAGCGCGGGGCCCGGTTCTGGGCCTTCAGCCTGCCCGTGCGCTCGGGGACCGGGGGGCCGGTTCGAGCGGTGGCCCGTCTCCCGCATGGGTGAGGCGGGCTCCGGCTGCGGCGCGCGTGATCCAGGTGCGGGGCCGGCGTCCGAAACGGCCGCGAAACGCCTCGGCCAGGGCCTCCGCCGCGCCCGGCCCGTCGGGCGCGCGGACCAGGTGGAGCGTACAGCCGCCCCAGCCCGCGCCCGTCATCCGCGCCCCGAAGACGGCTGCGAGCTCGCGCGAGTGTGCTACGAGCCAGTCGGTTTCATCACAGGTCACGGCGTAGTCGAGCCGCAGGCTCTCGTGCGACGCGTAGAGCAGGCTTCCCAGGGCCTCAAAGTCGGTCCTGCCCAGGGCCAGGGCCACGGCCGCGACGCGGGCGTTCTCGGTCACCACGTGGCGAACGCGCCGGAACAGCAAGGGATCGAGGGCGGGCTCGAGGCCCGCCAGCTGCTCTTCCCCCAGCGCGGAGAGGTTTCCGAGCTCGATTCCGAGGACTCGCTGCGCCTCGACCAGCGCCTGGGCGCACTCGCGCGCGCGCTCGGCGTAACCGCCCGTCCGGAGTGCGTGCTCGACCCCGCTGTCCACGATCACCAACTGGAGCGCCTCGGGAAGCGGCACCTGCCGGAAACTGAGATCCGAACAGCGCAGCAGCAGCCCGTGAGCCCGGGCCGCGTGCAGCGACACGAAGGGATCCATGACCCCGCACGGGGTTCCGACGAACGCGGCCTCGGCTCGCTGACACGCGCGGGCGAGATCCGGAAGCTCCTCGGAGCGCAGCGACAGGCCCGCCGCCGAGCGCAGGGCCAGCGCGCTGGCGGCCAGCAGCGAAGCCGAACTCGAAAGCCCAGCCCCCTCGGGCAATTCGCCGCGGACGAGAAGCTCGAAGCCCCGTTCCGGCAGTCGACCCGCCCGCGCGAGCACGCGCGCCACGCCGCGCGGGTAGTCGAGCCAGTTCCCGTGCGCGGGCTCGGCGAGCCCGGCTTCGGCCTCTCCACGGCTGGTCGAGTAGCCGCACACGCGGCGGTCCGAACGAAACCGCACGTCGACGAAGCTCGAGAGTTCGATCGCGGCGGGAAGGACCCAGCCACCGTTGTAGTCCGTGTGCTCGCCGATCAGATTCACGCGTCCCGGGGCGCAGGCGCTCCCTGCGGGGGCACGGCCGAAGCGGGAGGCAAAAGCAGACCCCGGCGGCTCGGACATCGCTCGCAGCCTATACGATCGGCACCCGTGGACGGAATATCGCAGCTCGCGGACCCGTCCAAGCGGAGACACCTGATGAGAGGACGCCTTGCACTCCTGCTTCTCGGCTCGGCGCTGCTCTGTCTCGATCCGGCGGCCGCCGGCGCCAGGTCCGGGTCGCGCCGGACCCCGGTGGTCGATGCGATCGAACGGAACGCGCCCGCGACCGTCAACATCACCACCACCCTGGAGATCCGGCGCCGCGCGAACCCCTTCTTCCGCGCGGATCCGTTCTTCGACGACTTCTTCGGCCGCTTTCTCGACCCGCGGCCCCGTCCCAGATCGAACCTGGGCAGCGGGGTCATCATCGACGACGACGGACACGTTCTCACGAACGCCCACGTACTCGCCGCGTCGAGCGAGATCCGCGTGACGCTGGCCGACGGGCGCGAGTTCGAGGGCGAGTTGATCGGGACGGATCCCGCGACCGACCTCGCCGTATTGCGGATCCTGTCTGACGAGTCGCTGCCCGCGGCCCGGCTCGGCTCCAGCGAAGACCTGATGATCGGGGAGACCGTGATCGCGATCGGGAACCCCTTCGGCCTCCACCACAGCGTCACCACCGGCGTCTTGTCCGCCACGAACCGCTCGATCCGGACCCGGGGCCGCGAGTTCCTGGGTTTCCTGCAGACCGACGCGAGCATCAATCCGGGCAACTCGGGAGGCCCGCTGCTCAACCTCGACGGCGAGGTGATCGGAATCAATACGGCCATCCTGGAGCGATCGGAGGGCATCGGATTCGCGATCCCGATCGACCGCGCGATGCGCATCGTCGACGACCTGATTCGGCACGGCGAGGTGTTCCCGGTCTGGCTCGGCATCCGGGTGCAGGAGCTCAACCCTGCGTTGCGGCGAGCCTTCGACGTAGATTCCCCGCACGGTGTACTGGTGTCGCACGTGTTCTCGGATGCGCCCGCCGAGCAGGCCGGCGTCCGGGTCGGGGACGTGATGGCGGAGATGAACGGCAATCCGCTCGAATCCGTACGCGGTTACTTTCAGCTGCTCGCAACGCTGACCGAAGGAGATACTGCGAAGCTCGTCACGGAGCGGGACGGCAAACGGAGGGCCTTCAAGCTGCGGGGCGCGGCGTTCCCGGAGCATCGCACCGGGGAGTTGGCCCGGGTCCTGCTCGGTTTCTCGGTCGGCGCGGCCAGTCCGGGAGGCGGCCTGGTCCTCGAAGACGTGGCGGCCCGGGGACCCGCCGGGCGAATCGGATTGAGGAACGGTGACGTACTACTCAAGGTGGATCGCGAGATCATCGAGGACGCGGCGACCTTCCACCGCGCCGTCGCGAGATTACGGGGGCGCAGTTCCACCCTGCTGCTGGTGCGGCGGGGAAGAACCGGCTACCACGTGACGCTCCAGCTCTCCTAGGCTCGAGCCAGGACAGGGGGAAGAACCGAGATGCGCAAGAGTTCGATCGCTGCACTGGCCCTGCTGATCGGCGCCGCCGCCCTGCTGGTGTCGGGCGCCGATCTGGAAGTACGTCTCCGCGCCAAGGACGCGCAAGCCCGGACCGGCGCTGACGCCGGCGTCTTCTGGGAGGAGGGGAGCTCGGAACTGGCGACGGGCCGCCCCGACTCGCTGGCGGAGCTGGCAGCAACCCTGTCTCCCGCGGTCGTGAACATCCGGTCAGAGCGGCACCCGCCGGCGCCGAGCGGCAAGCAGTCCCCGTTCGAGGAGTTCTTCGGCCGGCGGCGTCCCCCGCGGGGCGAGGCGGGCGGCACGGGCTTCGTGATCTCGAAGGACGGTTACATCGTGACCAACCACCACGTGGTCGACGGGGCCGCCCGGGTCATGGTCACCTTCGCCAATGACAAGGAGTACACGGCCGAGATCGTGGGCGTCGACCCCAAGACGGACCTCGGCCTGATCAAGATCGACGCCGGCGAGGACCTGCCCCACGCGCCGCTCGGAGACTCGAGCGATACCCGGGTCGGCGATTGGGTGATGGCGATCGGCAATCCCTTCGGGCTCGAGCACACGGTCACGGTCGGAATCCTCTCAGCGCGCGGGCGCAGGATCGGTACCGGGCCGTATGACAACTTTCTGCAGACCGACGCGAGCATCAATCCCGGAAATTCGGGCGGTCCCCTGATCGACATGAATGGGCGCGTGATCGGCATCAACACCGCGATCAACGCGGCCGGCCAGGGCATCGGCTTCGCGATTCCGATCAACATGGCCAAGGACCTGCTTCCGCAGCTGCGCGAGAAGGGCAGCGTCACGCGGGGCTGGCTCGGCGTTCAGATTCAGCGCGTCACACCGGCCTTCGCAGATCAGTACGACCTCGACTCGACCGCGGGCGCCGTGGTCTCCCAAGTCTTCGAAGGGAGCCCGGCAGCGAAGGCCAAGCTCGAACGCGGCGACGTGATCATCGAGTTCGACGGTTCCAAGATCGAGAGCTTCAACGACCTGCCCCGCAAGGTCGCGTCTGTCCCACCCGGGACCGAGGTTCCGGTCCTCGTGATCCGAGACGGCAAGCCGAAGACGCTCCGCGCGAAGCTCGACACGATGGAAGAAGAGAAGGCCGTCCAGCTCACCTCGCGTGAGCCCACGGAAAGCTCGAAGTGGGGCTTCGAAGCGAACGGTCTCACGCGCGAACTCGCAGAACAGCTGAGTCTCCCCTCCGGAACCGAGGGCGTGGTCGTGACCCGGGTCGCGCCCGGCTCTCCCTCCTCGAAGGCCGGTCTGGAGTCGAACGACGTGATCGTGGAGGCGAATCGAACCACGATTCAGGACCTCGAGGACCTCGATGCGGTGCTGGCCGAGGACCCGAGCCAGCTGGTGCTCTTCATACAGCGCCGCGGCAGTTCGCTCTACATCGCGCTCGAGCAGTCCTAGCAGGCCGGCGGCGGTCCCGGGGCCGCGCTGCGTACAACCCCGACCGGGGCTGCTGGCGCCGAAGCCGGGCCAGCTCGCGAGCTGTGCGTTCAGCTCGCGATGAAGAGGCGGACCCGGTTCCCGACCTTTTCGGCGTGGTCGGCCAGGTTCCCGATGCGACCGATCAGGTCGTACCAGAGCATAACCGTCACGGGGGGCAGGCTGTCCTCGATCCGGAACAGCTCCTGGATCAGCGAGGACTCGAGCCGGTCGGTCTCGCCCTCGATCGAGCCGAGCTGGTTGATCATCTCCTCGACGCGCGAGGCCTCCCGCCCCCGAAACCCGATCTCAACCAACTCGTCGAGTTCGCCGATCACCTGGCCGGCCTGATCACAAGCACGCTCCACGCGGCGGACCAGTTCGATCAGCGGCTGCCGCATCGAATCGGGAACCGGCATGGCCCGTTGCATCAGCAGGTCCGCGACGTCCTGAGCCGTATCCGCGATCGAATCCTGAACCGCGAGAATTTCGAGCAGGTCGCGGCGGTCCACCGGCAGCAGCAGACGCTTCGGCAGATGCGCGCGGAGGTCGTTCTTGAGCCGGTCGGCCTGACCCTCCAGCTCGTGGATGCGTTCCGCGTGGGCCCGGAGTGCGGCCGAGTCTCCGCTGCAGAGCGCGTCGAAGAGCGGCGGAACCTCGCGCACGCACTCGAGAACGACCCGCATGTGTTCCTGCATCGGCTTGAACGGCGAACGCGCGAAGAGATCGAGAATGGACACGGCTGCGACCCTCCTCAAGGTCCACCGACGAACGGTAGAAGAAAGCTATAGATGTAGAAGAATAATATCGCGAGTCCCGCGCCCATCGGGAGCGTCACGATCCACGAGAGGGCAATCGTGCCCACGACCCGGAAATCGAGCGCGCCGATGCCGCGCGCGAGACCGACGCCGAGCACAGCGCCCACGAGCACGTGCGTGGTTGAGATGGGCAGCGCCAGCTTGCTGGCCAGGACGATCGTGATCGCAGCCGCGAACTGGGCGGCGTAGCCGCGGCTCGGAGTCAGTTCCGTGATCCGCTCTCCTACGGTCGCGATCACCCGATACCCGTAGGTCGCGAGCCCCACTACGATCCCGACGCCGCCCAGGGCCAGGATCCAGGCCGGGACGCGGCTGGACGCGGCCAGCGTCCCTGTCTCCACGATCGACAGGATCGCCGCGACCGGACCGACTGCGTTGGCGACATCGTTGGAGCCGTGCGCGAAGGCGACCGCGCAGGCACTCGCAACGTTCAACACCGCGAACATTCGCTCCACGGTCTGGAACTGTTGACTGTGGTCGGCAGATCGGTCGACGGGAACTCTGCGGATGAAGTACGCCGCCACGAACGAAACCGCGAGCGAGAGAACGGCTATCAGGAGCAAGGATTCGACCGCGCCGAGTTCGAGGTCCACGTGCTTGAGTCCCTTGAACAGGGTTACGAGTCCCATCACGCCGACCACCGCAAGGACGTAGAGCGGCCCGATACGCCGCATCGCCTCGATTGGATGCTCGACGTCCAGGATCGTTCGCCGGATCAGGATCAAGAGCAGAAACGCGATCGTCCCCGAGATCAGCGGAGACACCACCCAGGACGCAAGGATCGAACTCAGCGCCGCCCAGTTGACCGCGTCGATTCCGAGCGCCACCACGCCAAAGCCCGCGATCGCACCCACGATCGAGTGTGTCGTCGAGACCGGCCAACCCGCACGAGACGCGAGCAGCAGCCAGGTCGCGGCCGAGGTGAGCGCGGCCAGCATGCCGTACAGAACCAGGTCCGGGGACGCGGCCGCCGCATTCGCGTCCAGAATCCCCTTGCGGATCGTCTGGGTCACGTTGGCACCGAAGAGGTAGGCACCCAGGAACTCCAGAATCCCGGCCACCACCACCGCCTGCGCGAGCGTGAGCGAACGGGACCCGACGGACGTCGCCATCGCATTTGCGACGTCGTTCGCACCGATCGCCCAGGCCATGTAGAGGCCGAGCGCCAGCGCCAGGATCAGAGTCAGGTCCACCCCCAGACCTCCTGGCTCGATCGCAGTCCTGTTGCTACCCGCAGCGCTCGGAATTCACGCTGGATCCCCGGTGCGGCGCGGACTTTACCAGCTCGCGCCAGGAGAGCAAACGCAGGTCGCGCACTCCTTTCGGATGGCGCGTGGGCCCCGCCGCGAAACTCGCTGCAACTCACGGATCGATCAGCACTCCGGGGTTGAGGACCCGGGCGGGATCGAGCTCGCGCTTGACTGCTCTGAGTGCTCGCGCGAAACCGTCGGGCCGCTGCAGGTCGTACCAGGGCCGGTGATCGCGACCCACGGCGTGATGGTGGGTGATCGTCCCGCCGAGCGAGATCAACACTTCCGAGACCCGGGACTTGATCTCACGCCACTGCTCGAGCTGGCTCCCGGCGCGCCCGGGCGCGAGAATCGAGTAGTAGGGCGCGGGCCCGTCGGGATACACGTGGGTGAAGCGGCACGTCACTTCTCCGGCGCCGCACACCCGACGCAGCGCGTCGCGCGCCGCCTCGAGGAGTGTGGCGTGAAACACAGGGAAGCGGTCCCAGGTCACGGCGGTCTCGAAGGTCTCGCTGATCGCGCCGCAGCGCGCGACCGCATCGCGCGCGTACGGGGCGCGC
>JABSQV010000108.1 GCA_013215565.1 Myxococcales bacterium
CACCGGGATCGACTCCGACCATCCGGAGTTCGCGGGCCGCATCGAACCCGGGTTCGATTTCGTAAACGGGGACGCCGACCCCGAAGACGACCACTCGCACGGAACCTGGGTCACCGGACTGCTGGCCGCAAACGCCGACAATGCATTCGGAGTCGCCGGGGTCGACCACTTCGTAAAAATCGTTCCCGTCAAGATTCTCAGTAGCCTGAATCTTGGCACGAGTTTCGCGCTGGCACAGGGCCTGGACTTCGCCAAGGACCGTGCCGACGTGATTAGCATGAGCCTGGTCCGGTATCCCCTCGAATCGGTCGTGATCAAAGACGCGCTGCAAAGCGCCCGGGACGCAGGGGCAATCTTGATCGCATGCGCCGGGAATGAAGGCATCGGTGCCGCGGACCTTTGGCTCCCGAGCGCGTCTCCGCTCACGATCTCGGTGGGTGCGACCCTCTGGGACGATAGCCGCGCGAGTTTCTCGGGAACCGGCGCCGCGCTCGACCTGGTGGCCCCGGGCCTCGCGGTTGAAACGGTCATCTACAACTCGGGGGAGGACAGCAGCAGCACGTTCAACGGATGTTCCGCCTCGACCCCGATCGTGGCCGGCGCAGCCACGCTGCTGCTCTCACAGGATCCATCTCTGACGCACGACGAGATCGCGGTGCTCCTGATGACGACAGCGGACGACCAGGTCGGCGCTCCGGCCGAGGATACGCCCGGGCGGGACGACTTCATGGGCCACGGTCGCCTGAACATCGCGGCCGCATTCGCCGCACTCTCGGCGATGTCACCGCTTCCGGCCGTGTCGATCGAGGGCGGAACCCTGGCGGCCGGACTGCTCCTCGCTCTGGGAACCCTCGCGGCGCTGCGACCCGCGCGACGCCACCGCTGAGCCCGGGTCCTTGCGAAGTTCCCTCCGGCGCATACGGCCGACCGGTACCGCGCGGCGAGATCGCAAACCGTGACCTGATCGAGCACTCCGAGAGGTTCACCCCGAAACTCTGGACGGTCACCGACCGCGTCCACTGCGCGGTCGGCTTCGGCCTGGCCAACTCGACCGCCATCCTGGCCCCGGACGGTCTCGTGATCGACTCGCACGGCCACTACGTCGACGGTACGGCGGCGTGGCGGAACGAGAGTGAAGATGAATTTCCGATCCGGGGACACGAGCGCATCCCCGAGACCCGGTCCGACGTTCTCGAAAACCTCGAATCCGACCGTCGGTGTCCCTGTGGCCCGACGGACATCCAGGCCCGCGACGGCGAACACGCGTTTGATCATCCGCTCGATCGGACTCATGCGTCTCTGAGGATAGGAGAAATAAGCGGGCTTCTGGGCTTGGGTTCGAGTTCCGGTAACGGGTGTTCTGTTAAATGGAAGCTGAGTTTGGAGTCGTTAGGGCCCGTGGGGCGACCCAATGGACCGGGACGGCGCGGAGGTCCTCTACTCGGCGTACCCGAGGGCGCGCAGGAGATCGCGCTGCTTCTTCGTGAGGATGCTCTTGGTGGCCTCTTGCCGGCCCAGCTCTCGGCCGAGCTTCTCGTTCTCGGCGTACCAGGCCAGCAAGGCACCCTCGAGATCGAGCGCCATCTCGGGATACTCGGCAGCGACGTCGTTCATCTGGTCGGGATCACGGTCGAGACGGTAGAGCTCTCCCGGGGAATGGGTCTCGAAGACCCGGCCCTGCTCCGAGTCGCGCGGCTGAACTGTGTTCACATACGTCCAGCGCACGCCGTCGATCTCCCGGATCAAGGCGCTCTGCTTGTGGTCCAGGAAAGGGGGGACTGCACCGAGCATCCCATCGACATGCGCTTGCTTCCTCGCAAGGGAGCCTGCCTCCGAGAACAGCGGCGTGAGGTCCTCTCCCTGGACGTGGGCGGGAATCGGAAGCTTCAGCAGGGAGAGGATGGTCGGCATCAAGTCGACCAGCTCGACGAGATCCGGCACGCGGCGTCCGCCGGGGACGCGTGGGCCCCGCATGACGAGGGGGATTCGCGCCGTCTCTTCGTAGGGCTGCTGGTGCAGCGCCGCTCCGTGCTCGAAGATCTCCTCGCCGTGATCCGAGGTGACGATGAGCAGCGTCTCATCGAGCAGGTCGAGCGCCGCTAGCTTGTCGAGGAGGGCTCCGAGCCCCTTCTCGTCCGTGTAGCGTACGCCGCCATCGTGAAGCGCGTTGATCACGTATCGATCCTTCGCACTGGCGCCGCGCTCCTCGAGCTTCTGGAGCAGGGCGGTGGCTCCCGTGCGATGCCAACGCAGACCTTCGGGAAGGTAGCGCAGCTGAAAGGGCTCGGGGGCCGAGTACGGCACCTTCTGAAGGAAATCCGAGTGCACATCGTAGTAGTGCGCGAGCAAGAAGAACCGGTGATCGGGCGTAGCCCGACCCTGTTCCGCCTGCTCTTCGAGCCACGTGAAGATCGCTTCATTGTCGAGCTCCGCGTTGATCGTTCCGGTCTCGAAGCGGTCGAATCCCTTGTTCAGACCGTACCCCGGCCCCGCGAAGCCGCTGGTTCCCATGAAGGCCGCTGTGGTGAACCCGGCGTCGCGCAGGAGTGTAGGCAGGGCGGTGGCTCCCGGGCTCACTCGACGTCGCTGGGCCGCTCCGTGCGCCAGTGGATAGAGACCGGTCATCATGGAGAGATGTGCGGTCATCGTCCAGAATTGTGGTGTGTACGCGTGCTCGAACAACGTACCCTCAGAGGCCAGCCGATCGAAGTTCGGCGTAGTATCGCGTTCGTATCCGTAGGCACTCACGTGCTTGGCGCCCAAGGTGTCGATGCTCACCAAGACGACGTTTCGAATTTCAGGCTCACGCGGCGTACACGCACAGGAGAGCAGAGCCAACATCACGAGGGCATTGATGGGACCGACTCCCTTCGCCCTCCGTATTCGACACGCCTCGCGCATCGCATTACGATAGCAGCGCCGCGCGCCCAACGGTACAGGGCACGCGCACGGCCCGGTGGCGGACGTGCCATCGAGGCATCGGCGAGAGTCGTCAGTCTCGCTTACCGAGGGTGTCCCGCAGGGCCGCCCGTACTCGTTGTGGATCGGAGCGATACTGCTAGTTCTCGGACTGGTCGATCCAGCGCACGGGTCCGGTAACATCGTTGCGGGCGGCGAAGGATAGGAGAAATAAGCGGGCTTTTGGGCCTGGGTTCGAGTTCCGGGTACGAGTGTTCTGTTAAGTGGAAGCTGGGCTAAGGCTGAGCAGAGCCGTGGGGCGAACGCTTGCTCCAAGGAAGAGGCCCGGCCCATGCGCTGGAAGCAGCGCGAGGCACCGCGTTCAAATCCCTGAGAGGATCTCTGCGGTTCGTTCGGCTAGAACCGCGCATGCGGGCGATTCAATTACGAGCGCCACGAAAAAGCCCCGCAGCCAGAATCGGGTGCGGGGCCATG
>JABSQV010000109.1 GCA_013215565.1 Myxococcales bacterium
ATGCCGACATTAGTGGGTTCTTCGATACCCTCGACCACTCGTGGTTGGTGAGATTTGTGGAGCACCGAATCGCGGACTGGCGCGTCGTGCGGCTGCTTCAGAAATGGCTCAGCGCCGGCGTGCTAGCAACTTCCCGTCTTGAAACTCGGAAGTAGGTGAAAAGAAAAGGAATTGGCGCAATCGCGACTCCCGATCGGGATGCGATTCGTGTATGTTAGGTGTTGCCAAACGCCCGAACTTACACATCAAATCGCCGACCGGGGGGTGAAGCGATGCGCCAATTCCAAGAAACTCAGCTCTCACTGACGCCCACCTGGGGACCGCACGAGCATACCCGAGAGCTGCAGATGTCGGCCAGGATCCTGGATGCATCGCCTGAGATCGCGAAGCGTGTCCACGAGGACCTGTTGCAAGGACGGCGTGGGGACCGCGGGCGGCCTGGACTCTCCGGGGATCAGGTAGCGCGCATCGTGATGCTCAAGCAGATGCACGGCTTGAGCTACCTCGAGCTGGAGTTTCACCTCCAGGACTCGGCAGCCTTCCGCGCCTTCGTAGGGCTGGGATTCGACGACCGCCCGAGCTACCAGGCGCTCCAGGCCAACGTGAAGCGGATGCGGCCCGAGACCTGGGAGCTGATCAACCAGACCCTGATCCGCTTCGCCCGAGACCAGGGCATCGAGCGGGGTCGCACGATCCGGGGCGACACCACGGTGGTGGATGCCGCCATCCACGAGCCCGCCGATTCGAGTCTGCTCTGGGACTGCGTCCGCGTGGCGACGCGGCTGATGCACCGGATCGCGAAGCGCAGGTCGGTGCTGCGCAAGGCTTTCTCCGATCGCACCCGACGCGCCAAGCGGCGCGCCTATGCGATCAAATTTCATCGCCGCCGCAAGGACATGGTGGATCAATATCGCGACCTGATCCGTGTCGCAGAATCCGTCCACGCAGACGCGGGCACCGTCGTGGAACGGACGACCGGCATCGAGGACCTGCGCTCCTGCGTGAGCGAACTCCAAGCGCTCCTGCCGCTCATGGCCTGCGTCATCGACCAGACCCGAAGACGCGTGATCCATGGGGAGAAGGTGCCGTCCACCGAGAAGATCGTCTCGATCTTCGAACCCCACACCGACATCATCGTCAAAGACCAACGGGAGACCCGCTACGGGCACAAAGTCTGCCTGACGGGCGGGAAGTCGTCGCTGATCCTCGACTGCGTCATCGAGGAGGGGAACCCTGCCGACGCAACCCTCATCGAACGCACCCTCAAGCGCCACATCGACCTCTTCGGGGAAGCGCCGCGCCAGGCGGCTTTCGATGGCGGCTTCGCTTCGAAGCAAAACGTCGCCACCGCGAAGGCTCTGGGGGTCCAGGACATTGCCTTTCACCAAAAGAGAGGGATCGAGATCACCGAGATGGTCCGCAGCGCCTGGGTCTTCCGGCGCCTCCGCGACTTTCGCTCTGGGATCGAGGGCTGCATCTCGACTCTCAAACGCGCCTTCCACATGGATCGATGCAACTGGCGCAGCCAGAGGTCCTTCCATGCCTACGTCTGGAGCTCGGTCGCGAGCTTCAACTTGATCGCGATCGCCAGACACCTGCTCGCCCGCGAATTCGCGTAGGACATCGGCTTCCGCCCTCTCACAGGCGAAGTGTCTCCAAAGCACGATTCGCGCACCCTGGATACCGCGCGGCGCACGCAAGAGACCCTGAGATCACCTAACCCCTGCAACGCTGCAATGCCTCGCAGCCGCGGCGCTTCCCACCTGAGCCCACTTTCAAGACGGGAAGTAGGCTAGGAGCCTGACCCAAGATTCATCATCTGGTACTGGTGATAGTCATGGGTGGTGAGATCGAGTTCAAGTCGTATTCGCCGGGTCAGGGGGAGCTGCTGCCGTCTTTTACGGCAGATGCGCTCGATCCTTCGGATCCGTCGTTCTTCGTAGACGAGATCGTGGAAGGGCTGGATCTGAAGGCCTTCGAGGCCCGCTACGCGGGGATGGGGGAGCGGGCCTATCGACCTCGGATGCTGCTGAAACTCTGGCTCTTGGGGGCCATTGCGGGTGTGCACAGCGGTCGTGAGATTGCGCGTCGTGTGCACTACGACCTGCGTTTCCGATACCTGGCAGGCGACCTTCGCCCGGATTTTCGGACGATCAATCGTTTTCGGATGACGCATGTGGAGGACTTCCGTGCGGTGTTCCGTCAGACGGTGCGGATTGCGCGGCAAGCGGGCCTTGCGAAGCTCGGCCGGGTGGCGATCGACGGGACGAAGATCCGGGCCAACACGTCTCGGTACAAGGCGATGAGCCGAGGGCGTATGGACGAGGCAGAGGCGCGGCTCGACGACGAGATCGATCAGATCTTGATGCAGATCGAAGAAGAGAACGCGTCAGAGGACGACGAGCACGGAGATGACGATGGGGGCGGCGGCCTCCCGGCAGAGCTGCAGAGTCGCGAGGCGCGTCGGGAGCGCATTCGCGCCGCCCAGGAGCAGCTGGAGCAGGAGAAGGGCGACAAGCTCGAGGACCGGCATCAGAAGAGCTTCGCGGACGTCGAAGCCAACATGATGAAGACGGGCGAGGGGTCGCTGACCTACTGCTACAACGCCCAGGCCGCGGTCAGCGAAGATGGCATCATCGTGGCGACCGATCTGACGGCAACGCCGCGCGACGAAGCGTCCCTTGCCCCGGTGCTCGATGAAATTGAGCGCAACACCGGGGAACGCCCGGATCGAGTGCTGGCGGACACAGGGTATCTGACCGAGGCGACGCTCGAGACGATGGCTGCACGCGATCAAAAGTGCTTGATCGCTGTGGGTCGCGAGGGGAAAGCAAAGAAGTGGCCCCGAGGCCGCCAGACCCAGAAGATGCACCGTGTCCTGAGGTTGCCCTGGGCCCGAGCCCTCTACCGCCATCGGAAGACCCAGGGCGAGCGCCCCTTCTCGGTGATCAAAGGGCCGATGGCTCTCCGTCGCTTCATGCTCCGCAGCAAACGCAAAACCCGGGGGGAGTGGGACCTCGTTTCCTCGGCCTTCAATCTCATGGCCCTCAGAAGCGCAGCACTCGCGTGAGCGGCCGCAACACCCCCTCGGCTTCCCACCAGATTCTCCGACTCCGCTCAGATCCCTCGCCCATCACCCTGCCCCGATTTCTACGAGCAAGTCTTGGGTCACCCTCCTAGCCCTGATCCGAGAAAAGAATCGGATGGTGTAGGGACCTATTGAACGTGGCCCCGTCGGTGCTACGGATGGAGTTAGCAGACTTCATCACCACACCGGGGGGCCACAGGGGTGAGGATATCGAAGAACGCGATTCGTGCTCGCACACGGGACCTGCCGATCACTTTTTCGGACGAGCGGATCTCTTCGCACGGCGGCCTCGAGATCGTGCGGCACTTCTTCGATCTCATCGATCTGCGCGCTCGGGTGCGGGATCGCCTGCGGGGCGTGGTGCCGGATGGGGACTACGGCTTCACGCGCATCCTGTTGGCCCTGATCGGCTTGCTGATCGTGGGCGGGGCTCGGGTCACCCACCTCGCGTTTCTCGGGTCCGATCCCGTCTTCCTGCGCTTCTGTGGTCTGCACCGACTCCCTTCCGACCGCACGGTGGTGGCGTGGCTCAAGGCGTTTACGCCACTCGCGCTGGAAGCGCTGAGTGAAGTGATCCGCGATCTGGTCTACGAGCAGATCGAGTGGCTGGGCCTGCGGCGCGTGACGCTCGATCTGGACGGCTCCGTACTGCGCACGGGAAGCCACGTGGAGGGCGCGGCGCGCGGCTTCAACCCCCATCACCCCAAGGATCCCTCCTACTACCCGCTGAGCGTCCAGGTGGCTCAGCTGGGCCAGATCCTGCGGATCCGGAATCGGCCCGGGAATGTGCACGACTCCCACAATGCCGACGGCTTCCTGCGCGTGGTGGTGCGCGAGCTGCGGGAACGCTTCGGCCGACGTCTGAAGCTCGAGCTGCGGATGGATGGGGCCTTCTTCCACCCTGATGTCTTCCGCTTCCTCGACGAAAAACTGGGCCAGGGGGTCGAGTACGCGGTCAAGGTCCCGATGTGGAAGTGGCTGGGGCTGCTGCCGCGGATCGCGTCCCAGAAGCGCTGGGCACGGGTCGACGCCTACGTCGAGGGCTTCGAGACGACGTTGCGGATCGAGCAGAAGAGGTGGGACCGGACGGAGCGCGTCGTGGTCTACCGCAAGCGGGTCTCCCACGAGAGCCGCAAGAACTTCCAGCTCGACCTCTACAGCCCGGACGATGGCCACTACGAGTACTCGGCGGTGGCCACGAACAAGTCGCTCCAGATCGCGCCGCTTTGGCACTTCATGGCGGGTCGCGGCGCCCACGAGAAGACCTACGCCGAGCTGAAGCAGCACTTTGGCTTCGCGGCGATCCCCAGCAACGACCAGGCGGCCAACAGCGCCTGGCAACTGATCAGCGTGCTGACCCTGAATCTGATGCGCTATTTCCAGATCACCGTGGGCGCTCGGGAGCGGGGCCGGACCTGGAAGCGCACCTTCGACTTCGTCTTCCAGTCGATGCAGACGCTGCGCTTCGAGCTGATCCAGCAGCCGCTGCGGCTCGTCCGCCCGCAGGGACGACCCGAGCTTCGCTTCGCGGCTTCCCCCGCGGCACGCCGACGCATCCAGGGGATTCAGCGCGCCGTGGCCCGCGCTGCCTGATCGCTCGCGCCCCGCTGGCAACACTGCTGGGGCTCAGATTATTCTCGGATCAGGGCTAGCAGTCCGGGCAGGCCCGCCTCGG
>JABSQV010000011.1:0-115000 GCA_013215565.1 Myxococcales bacterium
GCGGCCGAGATCTCTCTCAACCACTATGCGAACCTGAGCCTGTTTCACGTGATCTGCACGCTTCAGTTCAGTCCGGATGCGGGCTACTGCGGCTTTGATCAACTGAACACCCCCGAGACCTGGCACCTGGTCTCCGACGCGCTTGGGACGGGGGCGTTGACGACATTCATCAGTCCGAACTCGCTCACGATGCAGAGCGCAAGCTTTCCGTTCACCGGGTTTTCGTTGTTCAGCTTTCAGAATGCGATCTTTGCCAATGCCCAGAACAGCAGCCCACTCAACCTCAGCCAAGAGTCCGCAGAGACGCAGGCCCTGCTCGGCTGCGGGCCGCTGTTCCTTTCGCCCTGCGACAGCCCCGGTCTCGCGGAGATGACCACGGATTTCGCATTTATGTGTACCTGGGCTTCTGAGGACTCTACCGGGGTGACGCTCCAAAACCCGGAGGCCTGTGACCCCGACAATTTCGTGGACGGCCTGCCGGTCACGGCGCCAGCCGAGATTAGAGTCATCGGCGGCATCGACTTCATGAATGCGCGCGCAGATGTCCTCATGCAGGACTTCACGCTCATCAAGTACATGGAAGCGGGTGGGTACATTGGCACGGCGCTCGGGGACTGCCCGGCGGACCGGAAGTTTGGCGGTCAGTGCTTCCTGCCCGGAATTAAACTTCCCGATCTAGCTAACCCCCAATCCCTAGCCCCAACCGACTACGCCATCGAGGGGATGACCTTCCCGATCAATGAAGAGTGGGCGGCGCGCGGGGTTCTGCTCTTCAAGACCCAGCCGGAAGACCGGCTGGACAACGGGAGCGACGGAAGCGTTCCCGGGATCGAGAACTGCACGCCGTTCCCGGACGCGGTTAAATATTCTGGAGGAGCCACCCCCCGTAGGCTCATAGATCCCGGCTGCAGCGTGCTCGAAAGCTACTCGGCGAACCTGGAGCGACTGCTGATCGAACGCGACATCGCCGGGAGCGACCGCTACTTCGATCCCCCGGAGAGTTTCGCAGAACTCTCGGCCATGCTCGACGAAGACCCCGAAAACGACATCACGGGCGACCCGCATTCGGGCCCGGATGGCCTGCTGTCTATCAATCTCGACATCACAGTCCCGCCGGCTGCGGGATCCTCGCTCTACACCCCGGATACCTTTCTCTTCATCCAGGACGCGGCTGACTTCGATCCCGGCAATCCCAACAGCGACTACAACCTAGATCGCGACTACATCAAAGACACGTACGCCGTGCTGGACGCAAGCAACGCCCGGGTCCATCCGCTCGACCCCAGCATCCCCATCCCCCCCCAAGCTGATGGAACTCCCGGGCGGGCGTGCCAGCCCACGGTGACACTGGCGTCGGGCGATCAATTCTTCCGCGGCTACTGCTTCCAGTATCTCGCTCCGAGCGGCATCCCGCGTCTGTCGCAAACCCCCTCGGCTGCCGCCAGCCCATCCCTGGACAACGGACCGCTCCTTGCTGCGCTCCCGATCAACCTGAACGTGTGTCCGCTCGCGTCCGGCTGCGACGACCAAACCGACAACATCGGGATCGATCCGCGCGTGCTCACGGGGGAACAACTCATGGCCCTGGACCTGGGCCAGGTGGTGGAACTGACCGCGGAGCAGAACCCGATCAAAAACGACCCCGTCTTGTCCGGCGCAATCACGATCGTGGACGGGATCCGTTGCGCGAATCAGCAAGTAGACGGAGTGACCCGTCGGGTCTGCGGCCAGGCCAGGATTGGTGGGGCGACCAACGTGTGGGGCCTCAAGAATCTGGATCTAAACAACGACTTCATCCTGGACCTGGACCAGGACGGGGACGGGGTGTTGGACTTCCTCGACAACAACACGCCGGGCCCGGTCAGCGATGACAACGTACTCTGCGGCAGCGGGCTCCCGGGAGACATCCTGCAGGATGTGAAGCAGTTCGACTTCATCTTCGAAAACACGGACCTCCAGAAACTGCAGGAGAGATTCCCGAACAACGGAATTATGAACGCCGCGGGCGAGGTCCAGTGGTTGCCGCCTCGCTCGCCCATCTTCTGCAGCTCGCTGGTCGGCCTGATGTCGGCGACGGGCCGAACCTATGCCTTCAAGGAGGCGGGAGGCAACGGCCTCGTCGGAAGGCGGAGCTTCCAGTGGCACGGCGGTAGTCAGCTCGGGATCTTCTACCAGAAGCGCAACGTTTTCGGCCTCGGGCTCGATTTCGCGGAGGACACTACCAAGTCCAGCTGGGGTCTCGAGTTCTCGTGGTCGAAGGACTCGATCGTCTCGAACGTCAAAGAGCCCATCGGCTACAACCTTGCCGACGAGTACGTGCTGACGGTGTCCGTCGATCGCCCGACTTTCATCAACTTCCTGAATCCGAACCGGACCTTCTTCATCAACTTCCAGTTCTTCCTCAACTGGCTGTCCAGCTACGACAAGGAGGCGAACTTTGGTGCGCGTCCGTACCAGCTCGACGGACTGGTCACCCTGACCTTCTTTACCGGCTACTTCCAGGATCGTCTGAATCCACGGGTTACGATGATCTGGTTCCCGATGAGTGGGACCTACGGCATGCTGACCGGCGTCGGATACCGTTGGAACGAGAGGTTTTCGACCAGCCTGGGTCTGAACTACTTCTGGGGGCGCAAGAACCTGGCCAGGGGCAACTACTTCCAGTTCCTGCGCACGACCCCCTACGAGAAGAGCGAGGTGTTCCGGGGAACCGGGGCCGTCCAGAACCGTGACGTCGCGACCATGACCTTCCGCTACACCTGGTAGATCCGGTCCGGCGCTCTCGGGCCCCCGGTTCGCGTGGCCGCCCGGCCGCGGGGACCGGGTGGCTACCGGGGCTTTGCGAGGCCCCGACTCGCCGGCCGGCGGTCCGAGCTAAGGCGATCCGTGCCTGCGGCCGATGGGCGGGGGCGGGGGGGCTGTCGGGAGGCTTCCCGAAGCGGAGAGAGGTCAAGATTGGACGCGCAGCGGATCCTCGTCGCGAGCGGCGATGCGGGGGCCCGGGAGCGGGCGCGGCAGCATCTGGTCCGAAGCGGGTTCTCGGTCTGTGTGGTCGAGTCCGGGCCCGAGTTGCGCGACCTCGCGGACCGGGAGCCCGGATTTGATCTGATCCTGCTCGACCTCGAGAGCCTCGCCCTCAGCCCTGCGGATCTCGAGGCCGGGCCCGCCTTCCGTGCTGCGGCGCTCGTGCTCGCGCTCGGTCCCGACGCGGGACCTCCCGCGGCCCCGGCTTTCGGAGCTGCCGAGTGGCTGCGTGAAGCGCTCGCGTCCCCGGAGCTTCCGCGGCTGCTGGCGCCGATCCTGGAGCGGCGTGAGCTTCGCGCAGAGAATGCCTCGCTTCGCGCCGTCACGCGCGCGTTCGAGCAGACCCGCGTCTTGTCGACCTGTGTGGACGCTTCCGACGTCCTGCCGCTCGGACTCGAGATGCTGCTGGGGCTGCTGGAGGGTGGGGGGGCCGTGGGACGGCTGCAGCTCGTGGGTCCCGAGGCCGGGGACGAACTCTGCCTGCGTGGCTTCGCGCCGGAACTGGCCGAGACGATCCGGCGGGAGGCCGAGTGGGGCAAGCTCTTTTCTCTGGAGCCCGGGGAGCCCGGGGAGCCGGGGGCGGAGCGTCGCGGGGCCGCGCTGCAGCGAGAGTGGCTCCGGCTGGGGATGGACGCGCCCGAGGTTCTGGAGTTCTGGCTGTGCGAGCCGTCCGGGACCGCGGGTGCAGTCTGGATCCTCCGGGAGGGACAGCCCTTTTCTGTGGCCGAGCGCCGGGCCGCCCGGGTGGTTGCCACGCAGATGAATCTGGCGCTCGCGACCACGGCCCGGTTTGCCGAGATCCGCGAGCGAGCCTTTCGGGACGACGTCACCTCGCTCCACAACGTTCGCTACCTGTTCTGGGCGCTCCGGCGCGAGGTCGAACGTGCCCGGCGTTCGAAGCTTGATCTATCGGTCCTGTTTCTGGATCTCGACTGGTTCAAGCGGGTCAACGATAGCCACGGGCACCTGGTGGGCTCGGCGGTTCTCCGGGAGTTCGGAGATCTCCTGAAGCAGTGGGTTCGGAGCATCGACACCGTCGGCCGCTACGGCGGGGACGAGTTCGCGATGATCCTCGTCGACACCCCGCTCGAGGCGGCGCGCGGCGTGGCCGAGCGGATCCGACGCCAGGTCGAGGCGAGTCGCTTCGGGGGCGGGAGCGGGCTTTCCTGCCGTGTCACGGTCAGCATCGGGGCCGCGTCCTTTCCCGGTCACGGGACCGAGGCCGAAGCCCTGGTCGATCGCGCCGACCGGGCCATGTACCGGGCCAAGGAGCTGGGGCGAAACCGGGTCTGCTGTGCGGAGGCGTCGGAGCCGCCGGCCTGATCCCGGCCCCGCCTCCGGGGCCGGCCCCCCCCGCTGCCGGAGTGGGGGATCCAGTTGTCGCTCGTGGCAGGGCGCGGTCGTGTCCCCTGGCTCCCGAAGCTCGCAGCAATCCCGCGCGGGGCGGCGCACCTTTGACCGGCGCCTGAGGGGTTGGTAGCCTCGCCTGCGCTTCCTCCGTCGTTCCGGGGAGTTATCGGATCCGGGCTTCGATTTCTGGGGGGACGCGCGCGACATGGATCGGATCGACCCACTCGGCGATCTCCGCCGCGGTGAATACTGCGGGAAGCTGCGGGCCTCGGACGTGGGCCGGGAGCTGGTCCTGTGCGGCTGGGTGCAGCGCCGCCGCGATCACGGGGGTGTGATCTTCGTCGACCTGCGTGACCGCACCGGCATTGCGCAGGTGGTCTTCAAGCCCGATACCGCGCCCGCCGCACACGCACGCGCCGAGTCGCTCCGTTCCGAGTTCGTGCTGGCGGTGCGAGGTCGCGTCGAAGCGCGGGCACCCGATGCCGCCAACCCGAACCTGCCGACCGGCGAGGTCGAACTGCTCGCAGACGAAGTTCGGATTCTCAACACCGCGTCGACGCCGCCCTTCCCGATCGAGGACGATATAGAGATCGACGAGGAGGTCCGGCTTCGCCACCGCGTACACGACCTTCGCCGCCCCTGCATGCAGCGGAGTCTCGAACTGCGGCACCGACTGCTTCAGTCGGTGCGCCGCACGTGTACGGAGCTGGGCCTGCTCGAGATCGAGACACCCAACCTGACGCGGGCGACGCCCGAGGGGGCACGCGATCTGCTCGTTCCGAGCCGGCTTCAGCCCGGCAGCTTCTACGCGCTCCCGCAGTCGCCGCAGCTGATCAAGCAGATGCTGATGGCGGCAGGCTTCGACGCGTACTTCCAGATCGTTCGCTGCTTTCGCGATGAGGACGGGCGCTCCGATCGCCAACTCGAGTTTACCCAGATCGACCTCGAACTCTCGTTCGTCGGCGTGGACGAGATCCTGGAACTGCTCGAAGAGATCACGGTTCGGGGATTTCGAGAAACGCTCGGGGTCGAGCTCGAGCGCCCCTTTCCGCGCCTTTCCTTTGCCGAGGCGATGGCGCGCTTCGGCTCCGACCGGCCCGACACGCGGATCCAACTCGAGATCGTCGATCTTTCCGACGTGCTCGCCGGGAGCGGGTTCAAGGTGTTCTCGGGTGCCATTGCGAGTGGTGGGGTCGTGCGGGCGCTCCCGGTCCACGACGCCGATTCGCTCACGCGCGGGGATCTCGATCGCTTCGAGAGCGAGGCGAAGAACTGGGGTGCTCGGGGTCTGGCCTGGGTTCGGGTGGCGGCCGACGGAAGCTGGCAGTCGCCGATCGCGAAGTTTCTGTCCGACGCGGAGCGCGAGAAGATCGCCGAACGCAGTTCGCTGCGGCCCGGGAGCCTGGTCTTCTTCGGGGCGGACCGCGAGCCCGTGGTCTGCAAGGTGCTCGGGCGGCTGCGCGAGGCACTCGGCGCGCGGCTCGAGCGTTTCGACGGCCGGGCCTGGGACCCTCTCTTCGTCGTGGACTTTCCGCTCTTCAAGGAAGACGAGCAGGGCCAGCTGAGCTACATGCACATGCCCTTCGTGGCCCCGCTCGAAGAAGACATCGAACTCATTTCGAGCGAGCCCCTGCGCGTTCGAGCCACGCACTACGATCTGGTTCTGAACGGTGTGGAGTTGGGTTCCGGCAGCCTGCGCAATCATCGCTCCAGCGTCCAGCTCGAAATACTCGAGGCGCTCGGCTACTCGGAAGCAAAGGCGCGAGACCGCTTCGGCTTCCTGCTCGACGCCCTCGACGCCGGTGCGCCCCCTCACGGCGGCTTCGCCTTCGGCTTCGACCGCATGAGTCTGCTGATCGCAGGCGGGGACAGTCTGCGCGAGGTAATCGCCTTTCCGAAGACTCAGCGGATGCAGGACCTGATCATGGATGCGCCGAGCCGCATCGATCCCGAGCAGCTCCAGGAACTCGGGCTCCGGGTGCGTCTGCCGCGCGGTGAGCCGAAGTGATGCGAACGGCGTTTGCGCTGAGTGTGCTCTGCTGCTTCGCGTTCGCGCTGCCGGGCCACACACAGAACCTCGAGTACGTCGTCGAGGCCGGGGAATCGCTGGCGTCGATTTCGGCACAGTCCGACGTCTACGACGACCCGCTGCTCTGGCCGCTGATCTACAAGTTCAACCGGGACCAGATCAAGGACCCGGCGATGATCTACCCGGGTCAGCGACTGCAGATTCCAGTCCAGGTCGATGCGTCCATGCGCGCCCGGACGCGCGCGCAGGCGCGGGCGGTGCCGGCGGCTCGGGAGCACTAGCAGGTGAAGATCGAGGCCGCCGTAGCATGGGAGCCCGGTAAGCCGCTCGAGGTGGAGCAGATCGAACTCGAGGGCCCGCGAGACGGGGAGTGCCTGGTGCGCCTCGCCGCGACCGGGGTCTGCCACACGGACGCCTTCACGCTGAGCGGGCGCGATCCCGAGGGTCTGTTTCCGGTGGTCTTCGGCCACGAGGGCGCGGGCGTCGTCGAAGAACTCGGCCCGGGCGTGACGGAGGTCGCGGTCGGAGATCACGTGATCCCGCTCTACATTCCCGAGTGTCGCCAGTGCCGCTACTGCCTGTCGGGTCGTACGAACCTGTGTGTGGTGCTGAGGGAGACCCAGGGAAAGGGGCTGATGCCGGACGGGAGCAGTCGGCTATCCAGGGGCGGCAAGCAGATCCACCACTATATGGGAACTTCGACTTTTGCCGAGTACACGGTGGTGCCCGAGATCGCGCTTGCCTCGATCCGGAAGGACGCTCCACTCGACAAGGTCTGTCTGCTCGGCTGCGGCATTACGACCGGCATCGGGGCGGTTCTCAATACAGCCAGGGTGGAGCCGGGGTCGAGCGTGGCCGTGTTCGGGCTCGGCGGGATTGGTCTTTCGGTGATTCAGGGCGCCGTGATGGTGGGCGCCGACAGGATCATCGGGATCGACGTGAATCCCGGCAAGTTCGAACTGGCGCGTCGGCTCGGGGCGACGGATCTGCTGGATCCTGCCGAGACGGGAGACATCGTCGAGGCGATCGTCGAGATGACCCAGGGCGGCGTAGACTACTCCTTCGAGTGCATCGGCAACGTCGAGGTCATGGGTCAGGCGCTCGCGTGCACGGCGCGCGGCTGGGGCCAGGCTGTGATCATTGGGGTGGCGGGCGCGGGCGAGGAGATCCACGCGCGGCCGTTCCTGCTTGTCACCGGACGGCGCTGGCTCGGGACCGCGTTCGGGGGCACGCGAGGTCGGACACAGCTGCCCGGGCTGGTCGACCGTTACATGAAGGGGCGGGTGAAGATCGACGAGATGATCACGACCACCCTGCCTCTAGCGGAGATCAACCGGGCCTTCGATCTCTTGCATCGTGGCGAGGCGATCCGGAGCGTCGTGATGCTCGGATGAAGAGCATCGAGACCGGAACCTGATGAAGCTGAACTACAGTTCCAAAGAGATCCTGGGCGAAGCCGAATACGCGAGACCTCACCAACTGAGAAAGTGGCGCCTTCACGCAGGGTTCGACGCGCTCGGTCGAGACCTCTCTCCCCGCAGCGTCGGACGCCGTGCCGCGATCGATGCATGGACCGAGGCGCTCGACAAAGCCTAGGCCCAGCGCGCGCCCCTCGTCAGTAGCCCAGCAGCCGCTCGCTCAGGTAGCCCGCAAGCTGATCGGTCGAGATGCGTTCCTGCGCCGTCGTGTCGCGATCCCGTACGGTCACCTTCTGATCTTCCTCCGACTCGAAGTCGTAGGTGATGCAATAGGGCGTACCGATCTCGTCCTGGCGGCGATAGCGGCGCCCGATGCTGCCGGCGGTGTCGAGGTCCACGTTGAAGCGCCGGCTCAGATCCCGCGCAATCCGCCCGGCCGGCTCCGCGAGTTTCTTGGACAAGGGGAGCACGGCGCTCTTGATCGGTGCGATCGCGGGTGCGAGCCGCATGACCGTCCGCTTCTCGCCCGCGATTTCATCTTCGACCAGCGCGTTGCACAGCAGCGCGAGCATGGTGCGATCCACGCCGACCGAGGTCTCGACGACGTGCGGAACGAAGCGCTCCTTGGTGTCGGGATCCGTATAAGCCATGTCCTTGCCCGAGTGCGCGGTGTGGGCCGAGAGGTCGTGGTCGCCGCGATAGTGGATGCCCTCAAATTCGTTCCAGCCGAACGGGAACTCGAACTCGATGTCGTGGGCGACTCGGGCGTAGTGGGCCCGCTCCTCGGGGCCGTGTTCGTGCCAGCGGAGCTTCTCTCTGTCGAGTCCCATGTCGACCTGCCACTGGAAGCGGACTTCTCGGAAGTGCTCGTACCAGTCCATGGCCTCGGATTCGAGGCAGAAGAACTCGAGTTCCATCTGTTCGAACTCGCGCGAGCGGAAGATGAAGTTCCGGGGATTGATCTCGTTCCGAAACGCCTTGCCGATCTGGGCGATCCCGAAAGGCGGCCGCTTTCTCGCAGACTGCATGACGCGCCGGAAGTCGAGAAAGATCGACTGGCAGGTCTCGCCGCGAAGGTAGGCCAGCGACGAGGAGTCCTCGGTCGCCCCGATCGAGGTGCGCATCATCAGGTTGAACTGGCGGGGCTCGGTCAGGTCGTGCTGGTGGTCTTTCGCTGCGGTACAGCGGTCTGCGGTGTCGATCTGGTCCGCCCGGAAGCGCTTCTTGCAGAGCCGGCAGTCCACCATCGGATCGTGGAAGCTGTCGACGTGACCCGACGCGACCCAGGTCTCGGGATTTGCGATGATCGAGGTATCGAGGCCGACCACGTCGTCTCGCTCGCGCACCATCCGCTGCCACCAGGCGGCCTTCACGTTGTTGCGCATCTCGACCCCGAGCGGGCCGTAGTCCCAGAAGCCGTTGATCCCGCCGTAGATCTCGCTTGAAGGATAGACGAATCCGCGGTTCGCGCAGAGCGCAGTCAACCTTTCCATCGCGTCCAAGTTCGGCCCCTCCGGAACGCGGCGGAGTATCGAGTTCGCCCTGGGGGGTGTCAACCGAAGCGCGGCCGTTACTCGCGTCGGCGCAGCGAGCCCATCGCGGTCATGATCGGAGCCGGGCTAGGAGTCTCCCGCGTGGCGGAGTCGGCGCGCGACGCCTTCCGTCTCCTCCATCACCCGCAGCAGGTTAGCGCCGAGCAGCTTGACCAAGGTAGCTCGCGAGTGGCCGCGCTGGAGCAATCCCTGCGTCAGGCGCGGCAGCTTGCTCACGTCTTCGAGTCCGGTCGGCATGCTGGGTACGCCGTCCCAGTCGGATCCGAGTCCGACGTGGTCCGGACCCGCGACCCGGATCGCGTGATCGAAGTGGTCGAGCAGGACGGCCAGCGGCGCCTGCGGGAACGGATTCTCGGCGTAGAGTTCGGCGATCGCGCGTCGAAGCCCGAAGGGATCACCGTCTAGTTCGTCGCGCAGCAGTTCGATTGGCGCGCGGAGCGTCTGGAAGTTGCGGCGTGAGGCTTCTACCAGGCTGGTGTCGATGTAGCCGGAGTAGAAGTTGATCATGATCACCCCGCCGCGATCCCCGAGCGCGCGCAGCATGTCGTCGCTCATGTTCCGCGGGTGGTCGGCGATGGCCCGTGCCGATGAATGCGACGCCAGCGGCGGGGCCTCCGACACCTCCAGCACGTCCCAGAAGGTATCGTCGGAGACGTGCGAGACGTCGACCATCATGCCGAGTCGGTTCATCTCGCGCACCACCTCGCGGCCGAAGTCAGTCAGCCCCCCGTGCGTCGGTTCCGGAACCTCGTTGGTCCCCGAGGAGTCGGCCCAGTTCGTGTTGAACGAGTGTGTCAGGGTCATGTAGCGGACCCCGAGACGGTAGAAGGTCCGGAGCGCGCTGAGACTGTCCTCGATCATGTGTCCGCCTTCGAGCCCGATCAGGCTCGCGAGCTTTCCCGCGCGGGCGATGCGGCGAATGTCGGCGGCCGTGTAGGCCTGTTCGACCTGGTCGGCGTGCCTGGCCACCATTTGGTGGACCGCGTCGATCTGCTCGATCGCCTGGCGAATCGCGCGGCCTTCGCCCTCGGTCTTGCCCATGTAGATCGACCAGAACTGGGCGTCGAGACCCCCCTCCCGGATGCGCGGCAGATCCATGTGCCCCTGCGTGTGGCGCGCAGAGAAGTCCCAGTCGGGATCCTCGAACCACGGGGTCGTGTCCGAGTGCGTGTCGATCACGATCGCCGAGCGCTGAAGTTCGAGTACCTGCTCGAGCGCCGGTCCGGGCGGAGCGTCGGGCGAACAGCCAGCCGCGAGGCCGAGGGTCAGCAGCAGGGCCGGCGTGCGAAGCCGCCCTTGAACGAACCCGCGGACCGCGGCCCGGTGAGCGGGAACCCAGGTGTTCCGAAATTGCATCGACTCGGGCCGAGCTTAGCAGGAGCGCGAGCCGGGTTACCTGCAGCGGGTCCCGCAGGGCGCGTTGCCGCGACCGGGCTCGAGCTGCGCGAGCTTTTGGAGCGAGCTCTGCCACAGCCCCTCGTCCCGCGCGCCCCCGCGTGCCCCCGCGCCGCCCCAGGGACCGCGAACCGCCTCGAGGATGGTTGCTGCCTGCGTCGCTGGACTCCCGTGGATGAGACTCGTAGGCTCTCCGGGCCGGAGCTCGCACGCTGGCCTCCCCCGGGTCCGCCGACTCGCGGATTCTGGCATGGCCGCTGCGGCGTCCAGCCGCGCTTGAGGAGACGGGAGCGGGGGCTATTCTTGTGCTGATGGCACCCTTCTGGTGGGTGCGCGCGGGTCTCTGAACCGGACCGCTCTACAAGGCGATTCCAGGCGGAGCCTGTTTGAGAGTGAGAGCGGCTGGCAGCTAGGTAGATGCGGAAGACCCCAGGTTCCCGATCGAACGGGCATGCGAGCCCGGCGAGACCCGTCCTCGAGGATCTCGATTCCGTGGTGATCCGCCTTGCGGGTGACTCGGGGGACGGGATCCAGCTCACCGGCACGGAGTTCACACGCGCGGTGGCGCTCGGCGGCAGCGACATCGCGACCTTTCCGGACATTCCCGCGGAGATTCGCGCACCCGCCGGCAGCCTCGCCGGGGTCTCGGGGTTTCAGCTGCAGTTCTCGAGCCAGGAGATCTTCACCGCCGGCGACGCGCCCGACGCGCTCGTCGCGATGAACCCGGCGGCACTCAGGACGAACCTTCCGGATCTCCCGAAGGGTGGGCTCCTGATCGTCGACTCCGGGACCTTTCGCAAGAAGAGTCTCGCGATGGCGGGCTACGAGGTGAGCCCGCTCGAGGACGGCAGCCTCGAGGATTACCGGCTCGTCGACATCGATATTTCCAAGAACGTGCAGGCCACGCAGAAGGGAAGCGGGCTCTCGACCAAGGAGATTCAGCGCACCCGGAACTTCTACGCGCTCGGCGTGCTGTTCTGGCTCTACGGCCGTCCGCCCGAGACCGAGGTCGAGTCGATCGAGCGAAAGTTCGGGAAGCGTCCCGCGATCGCGGAAGGCAACGTGCGGTCGTTTCGGGCCGGCTACCACTTTGGCGAGACCTGCGAACTCTTCGATGCCAGCTACCGCGTACCGTCGGCCCAGCTCGCGCCCGGGACCTATCGCAACATTACCGGGAACGAGGCCACTGCGCTGGGCCTGGTCGTCGCCAGCCAGCTCGCCGACCAGCACCTGTTCTACGCGAGCTACCCGATCACGCCGGCCTCCGACGTGCTCCACTCGCTCTCGAACCACCGCCGGTATGGACTGACGACCTTCCAGGCCGAGGACGAGATTGCGGCCGTGACCTCGGCGATCGGGGCGTCGTTCGGCGGCTCGATCGGCGTGACCGGAACCTCGGGTCCGGGCTTTGCGCTCAAGCAGGAGGGCATCGGGCTCGCGGTGATGGCCGAGCTGCCGCTCGTGGTGCTCAACGTTCAGCGGGCCGGGCCCTCGACCGGGCTCCCGACCAAGGCGGAGCAGGCGGACCTGAATCAGGCCCTGTCGGGCCGGAATTCCGAGTCTCCCGTGGTCGTGCTTGCGCCCCGCACGCCGGCCGACTGCTTCGACATGGCGATCGAGGCCGTCCGCATCTCGGTCCGGCACATGTGCCCGGTCGTGTTCCTGTCCGATGGATCGCTCGCGAGCGGGTCGGAGGCCTGGAAGCTGCCGGATCCCGAAACGTTCGAGCCGATCGAAGTCCGCTACCGCAGCGACCCGGAGGGCTTCATGCCTTATCTGCGGGACGAGGAGACGCTGGCCCGGCCCTGGGCGATCCCGGGGACGCCGGGCCTCGAACATCGGATCGGGGGACTCGAGAAGGAGGACCGGACCGGCAACGTCTCCTATGACCCTCTGAACCACGAGCACATGGTCCGGATGCGGCAGGCCAAGGTCGATCGGGTGGCCGACTACGTCCCAGCGGCCGAGGTCGAGGGTGACGACGCGGGCCAACTTCTCTTCGTGGGCTGGGGCGGTACCTATGGAGCCATCCACCAGGCCGTCCGCGTGCTCCGCAACCAGGGCCACCGCGTCGGCCACCTGCACCTGCGCTTCCTGAATCCGTTCCCGCACGGGATCGCGGAGATTCTCTCGCGCTTCGAGCGCGTGCTGGTGCCCGAACTCAACCGGGGCCAGCTCCGGGACCTGCTCCGGGCGCGTTTCCTCGTCGACGCCCACGGCCTGAACAAGATTCAGGGCCGGCCCTTCAAGGTGTGCGAGGTCGTCGAGGCGGGTCAGGCGCGGCTCTCGGGCCCGAGTGCCAGGGAGGTCTCGCTGTGAGCCGCGGGGCGGTCGGGAATGGGGCGCCGGTGCTGACTAAGAAGGATTTTGAGAGCGACCAGGCGGTGCGCTGGTGTCCGGGCTGCGGGGACTACGCGATCCTGGCCCAGCTGCAGAAGGTCATGCCGGAGCTCGGGATTCCGAAGCAGAACATCGTGTTCATCTCGGGGATCGGCTGCTCCTCGCGCTTCCCGTACTACATGGACACCTTCGGCTTCCACACGATCCACGGGCGCGCGCCCGCGCTCGCCACCGGTCTCAAGGTGTCGCGCCCCGAGTTGTCGGTCTGGGTCGTGACGGGGGACGGCGACGGGCTCTCGATCGGGGGCAACCACCTGATCCACGCACTGCGCCGGAACGTCGACCTCAAGATCCTGCTCTTCAACAACCAGACCTACGGCCTGACCAAGGGGCAGTTCTCGCCGACCTCGACCACAGGCACGCGCACCAAGTCATCGCCGCTCGGCACGGTGGATCGTCCGTTCTCGGTGCTGTCTCTGGCGCTCGGCGCCGGTGCGACCTTCGTCGCGCGCACGATCGACACCGAGATCCAGCACCTGCAGGGCCTGATCCGCGAGATGGCCGAGCATCCGGGCAGCGCGTTTCTCGAGATCTACCAGAACTGCCCGGTTCTGAACGACGGGGTCTGGGAATCGCTGAAGGATCGCCACGTAAAGGCCGATCACCTGCTCACGCTCGAGGACGGCCAGCCACTCGTCTACGGCAAGGAGTCCGATCGGATCCTCAGGCTCGACACCAAGAGAATGCGGCTGGTACCGGGCAGGCGCGGCGAGCAGGACGGCCTGGTCGAGGTTGCCCACGACCGGAGTGCGCCCGACCCGGCGCTGGCGCTCATGCTCGCGAGCCTCGCGATGCCCGAGTTTCCTGCCCCGATCGGCGTGCTCCGGGCGGTGCGGGAGCCGACTTTCGACAGCCTGACGCGTGCGCAGGAGGCGCGAGACCGCGAAGAGTCGGGCCCCGGGAGCCTGCGAGAGTTGCTCGAAGCCGGGTCGACCTGGACGGTTTCCTGAGCTCCGTCCGGGTCCGGCGGCCTAGCCCCCCGGAGGCGAAACGTTGCTGCGACAGCGGCGGCCCTCGACCTCCAGCACCGCGATGTACTCCAGCGGCCGGCCCGTGAGATCCACGTCGACCCGGGCCTCGAACGGACCGGGCCCCACCGAAACCCCGTTCCCGGAGAGGAACTTCCCGGAGCCGGCCTTGGCGGCCAGCCACACCACGCCGGCCGAGCCGGCCTGCCCCCGGACCCGGTAGGCGGCGTCGAAGTAGCCGGATCCGGACTGGAATTCGGCGACGCCCAGGATCTCGATGCTGCAGTGGTTCGGGGCCGCGCCCCCGCTCCAGAGGCAGCCCTGGAGACCGAGCGCGAAAATCAACAGCAGGCGGCCCGCCGGGCGCCCTTTCACGCCGCCTGTCATCCGCTACGCTTCGCGCCCGCCAAGGTGCGTGCGCGCGTGGTAGCTTCGGGAATCGGGAGGCCAGAAGCGATGGAATCGAGCATCCAGGATCTGTTGATCATGTCGGGGCTCCTGTTCGGGGCGCTCGTGCTTCCGGCGGTGCTCGGGTTGATCGCCGTCTTCCGGGACAAGTAAGCGCGGCCTCAGCGAAGCTGAGAGAGCACCTCCGGGTGTTCGGGGAAGCGACCGGTCTCGTGCTTCGAGTACACCATACGGTCGTCGACGACGACGTCGAAGACCCCGTTGTCTCCCTTGATGAGATCCGGATCCACGCCGGTTGCCTGCTTGATCGCGGCCGCCAAACTGGTGGCCTGGGGGAGGTAGTTTCAGCGCACGCAATATTCGATCGAGATCTTCACGGGTCCTCCTCTGCCGGGTCCCCATTCTAGCGGGCCCGAAGCGGGGAGGCTCCAGTCCCGGGGTCGCGCTATCGTCCGGGCCATGCCGGCCGCGCGCACGCTCGGGGAACTGCTCGGCGAACTCGGACGGCGGGCCCCGTGGGGCAAGGCCTGGGGCGCCGATCCTGTCGGGCTCCAGCTCGGCGATCCGTCCTGCGTCGCGGAGCGGGTCGCCGTCTGTCACGAGGTCACCGAGGCCGTCGTGGATCAGCTCGAGGCGGCGCCCCCGTCTCTCTTGGTCAGCTACCACCCGCTGTTGTTCCGGCCCACGCTCCGCATCCTCGCCGGGCCCACGCCCGCGGGACGTGCGTACCGTCTGCTTCGAGCCGGCGTTGCGCTTGCCGTCGTGCATACGAGCTTCGATGTGGCGCCCGGCGGTGCCGCAGACGCGCTCGCGGCTGCGCTCGGCCTGGCCGAAGTGCGCGGCTTCGCGCCGCTCGAAGGTCCCGACAGCATCAAGCTGGTGAGCTTTCTGCCCGCAGACCACGCGGAGCGGGTGTTGCAGGCAGTCTCCGAGGCGGGCGCCGGCAGGATCGGGAACTATACCCACTGCTCGTTTCGCTCGGACGGGGTCGGCAGCTTCTTCGCCGCGGCCGGAACCGATCCGGCAGTCGGGAAGCGGGCGGCCCTCAACCAGGAGCGGGAGCAGCGGATCGAGTTCGTGGCACCGCGCGAGCGCGAGGCCGAGGTCGTAAACGCGCTGCTGGCCGCCCACCCGTACGAGGAGCCCGCCTACGACGTGTACGCGCGGGGCGGATCCGGCGGACTCGTCGGCAGAATCGGGCGTCTGGAGAACGCCTCGACGCTCGCCCGCTTTGCGGAGCGCGTCTCCGGGGCACTGGATCAACCGCGGCTGCGCGTGGCGGGGGACGCCTCGCGCGAGATCGCGTGCGTCGCGGTCGTTCCGGGATCGGGTACCGACTATCTCGCCCAGGCGGCGGCGCTGGGTGCGGACGTCGTCGTCACGGGCGACGTCTCCCACCACGCGGCGCGGGCCTCGCTCGATCGCGGCCTGGCCGTCATCGACGCCGGACACGCCCCCACCGAAGCTCCCGGACTGCGCACGCTCTACGCCTGGCTCGCCGACCTCGCCCCCGGGGCCGAGAGCCTGCTCCACCTCGACCCCGACCCCTGGGCCGGGCCTTGAAGTTCGAGGACGCGCGCGGCCGGCAGTTCAACTTCGATACCGCGCCCCGCCGAATCGTCTCCCTGGTTCCCTCGATCACCGAGACGCTGTTCGCGTTCGGACTCGAGCACGAGATCGTCGGCGCTACCGACTACTGCGTACATCCGGAAGATCGGCTTGCGCGGGTTCCCAGGGTCGGAGGAACCAAGAACGTTCGGGTCGATGAAGTCGCGGCCCTCGAGCCCGACCTGGTGATTGCGAATCGGGAGGAGAACCGGCGGAGAAACGTCGAGGCGTTGGAGGCACGCGGGCTGCGCGTTTTCGTGACCTACGTCCGCACGCTCGCGGAGGCCGTCCGCGATCTGGGGACGCTCGGCCGGATCGTGCGCCGACACGCGGAGGCGGCCGCGATCGCGCGCGAGCTGGACGCCGCACTCGGAGAGGTCGGCGGCGGCCCGGCGCCCCGGGTGCTGGCGCTCATCTGGAAGAAGCCCTGGATGACCCTCAACTGCGACACCTTCGCGCACGACATGATCGTGGCGAGTGGCGGACAGAACGCGTTCGCGGACGCGGACACACGCTACCCCAGAATCTCGGAAGCCGAGATGGCGGCCGCCGATCCCGAGGTGATTCTGCTGCCGACGGAACCCTACGCATTTTGCGAGACGGAGCGTCGCGAACTCGGATCCCTCGATTGCCCGGCCGCCCGCAGCCGGCGCATCCACGTCGGCGAGGGCGAACTTCTGAGCTGGTACGGGCCCCGGATGCCACGCGCGCTCCGGACCTTCTCCCGGCTGTTCCGGGGCTGAAGTGTCGTCGAACACTCGCCCGACGCTGCAGGTCTGGGTACCGCTGGCCATGTTTGCCGCGTACGGCGTCGTGTGTGTCGGATTCTTTGCTCGCGCCGAGTTCGTGCCCGAATGGGACAGCGCCGTCTACGTGCTCCTGGGCCGCGCGCTTGCGCTCGGCGACGGCTACACCTACCTGGGCGAGCCGTATTTTCTGCGCCCGCCCGGGCTTCCCTGGCTTCTGTCGTTGGTGATGCCGGAGGGCGAGTTCGACCCGCTGCGCGTGAATCGCCTGCTGCTCCTGTTCGTACCCACCGCCCTGGCCGCGATCTGGTTCGCGCTCTCTCCGAGACTCGGAACCTGGCTGGCGCTGGCGGTCGCGCTGCTCAGCGGTACGCATCCCATGCTGGTGGGCCTGTTCAACTGGATCTATGCCGAATTCCCGTTCCTGACCTTCCTGTTCCTGTCGATCGCCCTCTTCGAGCGAGCGAACCTGCGCAAAGCGGGCGGGGGTTGGCTCGCGATCGCCGCAGCGGTGTGTCTCGCGGTTGCGATCTACCTGCGAAGCGCGGGCATCATTCTGCTCCCCGGGATGCTCCTGCTCGGGTGGGCCCGCAGCTGCAGGGGCCAGCGGCTGCGGGCGGCGTTCCCGGTGCTGCTGTGTCTGGCGCTGATTGCCCCCTGGCTAGTTTGGGCGCGCGATGCGGCGGCCGGCGCCGAAACGCCGGTCGAGCAGATGCTGAACTACGATTACCTCACTTCGCTGTTTCGAGCGGATCCGGGTGACCCGGGGTCTCCGCTGGTGCCGCTTTCCGCGTGGATCGCGCGCGTCATGCGCAATGGCCGGCTGCTGCTCCAGGAACTGGCGGAAACGACCTTCGGAGTTCCCTGGGTCGGGCTCTCCGCGGTGGTCGGAGCCGCGCTCGTCGTCGGGCCGCTCGTCGCGCTGCGCCGCGGCGCCTCGATCCTGGAGTGGTATGCACTTTCGTACCTTGCCGTGGCGCTGGTCTGGCTGACCTACGCCTACCGTCTGGCGATCCCGCTCGTGCCAGTGCTCTACCTGTATCTGTTCGTGCTCGCTGCCGCCCTGGGGTCGCTGGCCGAGCGTCGGCTGCGCGTGGGTTTCGTGCGTCCGGTCAGCGTGAGCCTCTTTCTGGTGCTCTTCGCCCTGAATCTGGTCCAGCTTCCGAGCGGGCTCGAGCTGCGAAGCTGGGCATCTTACGGGTTCCTGAACAGTTGGATCGATTCCGAGGTGGTCGCGCGCTGGATCCGCGAAGAAACCGCTCCCGATGCGGTACTGGTCTCGGGACGCGCACCGATCTATGCAGCGCTCACGGGCCGGCGCGTCTATACCTACGACTTCCATTACCGCTTTCCCGACGATCCCGATCGATACCGGCGCTACGCCCCGGACTTCTTCATCATCGATCGCCCCGGCCCTCGAAGCAGGCAGTTCGAAGCACGCGTTGCACCCGAGCTGCGTCTGCGCGCGGTGCTTCGCAGCCGGCTTCGCCGGGAGGGAATTCGCGTCTACGGTCTTCCACCCGACTAGAATGGCGCCCGCAACGGGAGGGCGGCCCGGCGAGCTTTTCCGCGAGGAGGGCCGCATCATTCCGGAGTCCGTTCGAGAGCCCGTCGGCTGGCTCGGCCGGCGGTTTCCGCATGTCTTCTACGGTTGGTTCGTGACCGCCGGGACCGGCGCGGTTTCCTTCGTCAGCGTGGGCATTGGCTTCTACGGACAGACCTTTCTCTTCGACGGGCTCCGCAGCACCCACGGCTGGCCGGTTGCGTCCCTGGCAGGTGCGTCGAGCCTGTTCTTCGTGGTCTCGGCGCTTGCGAGCCCACTCGTGGGGCGGCGTATGGAACGCGACGGTCCCCGCCGTTGCATCGTGCTCGGCGCCTGCCTGCTCGCCGGCTCGTTGGTCGCAGTCGCGTGGCTCGACCACCCCTGGCAGCTCTACCTCGTGTACCCGGGGATGGCGCTCGGCTTCAGCCTGAGCTCGGCGATTCCCTCGGGTGCACTGATCGCGCGCTGGTTCGTTGCGCTGCGTGCGCGTGCGATGGCATTTTCGCAGACCGGCGTGTCCCTCGGTGGCATGTTGGTCGTCCCGCTCGCGACCTGGCTGATGATCGTCGCGGGCCTGCGGACTGCAATGGTTGTGCTGGCCGGCCTGGTGCTCGCGATCGCGATTCCGGTCAGCCTTTGGGTTCTCCGCTCGAGCCCCGCGGACTGCGGGCTCGAGCCCGATGGCGGTCGGCAACCAGACGCGCAGGGCAACCGGCTTTCCCTTGCCGGACAGCTGCGAGTTTGGGAGACGCGCGAAGTCTTGCGGGCGCCCAGCTTCTGGTTGCTGTGTATCGCGTTCAGCGGGATCATGTTTGCGCAGGTCGGCGTCCTGGTTCACGAACTCGCGCTGCTCGGAGAACGCATGGATCTCGCGAGCGCCGCGGTCGCCTTTGGTCTCACACCGCTCGGATCCGCGCTGGCCCGGATCGCGGTGGGTCTCGTGGCCGACCTGGTGGACCGCCGGCGGCTCGCGGTCGGACTGTTCGCGGTTCAGGCCCTGGCCCTCTACGCCTTCGGCTGGGCCCCCGACACGCCCTCGCTCTTCGCCGTTTCTTTCCTATTCGGCTGCACCATCGGCAACATCTTCATGCTGCAGTCCCTGCTCGTCGGGGAGTTCTTCGGGATGGTGTCGTTCGGGAGCGTCTTCGGACTGCTTCAGTTCGTGACACAGCTTGCGAGTGGGCTCGGCCCATTCGGCCTCGCACTTCTGGTGGAGCACTACGGGGGCTACCGCGGGGCGCTCGGTGTCCTGGCCGGGATCGCGCTGGTCGCGGCCCTGGTGCTCTCCGTGGCTTCGCCTCCACGACGGCCCGAAGCCACGCCGTAGGCGGCGGCGTATACTGGCGGCCTGCGGGAGGGGGATCACATGCTCGAGGTCGGTGAAGCGGCGCCCGATTTCACGGTCCAGGATCAGAACGGGCAGGAACTCAGGCTTTCGGAACTGCGCGGCAAGAAGGTCCTGCTCTGGTTCTATCCCAAGGCCGGCACCCGCGGCTGAACGCTTGAGGGTTGCGCGTTGCGCGACCGCCAGAGCGAGACCGAGGCCGCTGGACTCGAGGTGCTCGGGGTCAGCTTCGACTCCGTTGATGAGAACCGCGCCTTTGCAGAGAAGTTCGACTTCCCGTTCCGTCTGCTGTGCGACACGGACCGCTCGATCGGCATGGCCTACGCTGCGGCGCGAAGCGCGGACGAGGGTTACGCGCGCCGGATCAGTTACGTGATCGACGAGGACGGGAAGGTGCTGCTCGTCTACAAAAAGGTCGATCCCAAGGAGCATCTCGACCGGATCCTGTCGGACCTGCGCTAGCGCGGGTTCGGCCCGGGCGCAGGCCGCGGGCTAGGGACGGAAGGTGTAGCTCCGTTCGCCCCGGTGCCCCCTCAGTCCGGGCTGGATCAGTTCGACCCAGTTGCAGAGTTCGGGCCGCGTGCTGCGCGGGTCGATCAGGTCCTGGACCGCGAAGCCCTCGGCCCGCGGGAACGGCGAGCGGCCCGCCGCGAGGCGCTCCTCGAGTTCTGCGCGTTTTTGTTCCGGATCGGGCGCGGCTTCGATCTCGCGCCGGAACGCGACCGCCACGCCGCCCTCGATCGGGAGCGCCCCGGTCTCGACCGAGGGCCACGAAAGCACCGTCCCGGCGGGTCCGAAGTGTGCGGCCGCGGCGACGCCGTAGGCCTTGCGCACCATGATCGAGATCCAGGGAACGGTCGATTGCATCACAGAGAAGATCGCGGCGGTGCCGTAGCGAATCGTCGCCCGGCGTTCGGCTTCCAACCCGATCATGAACCCGGGCTCGTCCACGAAGCTCACGATCGGAAGGTGGAAGGTGTCGCAGAAGTCGACGAAGCGCCGGACTTTCTGCGCACCGTCCGCGGTCATCGAGCCGGCGTAGAAGTTGGGATCGTTGGCCAGCACACCCACCGGCTGTCCTCGAAGCCGCGCGAGCGCCGTGATCTGGGAGCGTCCGTAGAGCGGCGTCATCTCGAAGATCGAGCCGCGGTCCAGAACCAACTCGAGCAGCCGCCGCATCTTGTAGATGCGCCGCCGGTTGCGAGGGATGATCTCGAGCAGTTCGGGCTCGCTCCGGCCCGGGTCGTCCTCGCACTCGACGGTCGGGGCGCCCTCCCAGACGTTGGTGGGCAGGTAGCCCAGAAAGCGCCGGATGATCTCGAAACACTCGGCCTCGTCGCGTCCGACGTTGTCGACCACGCCGCTTCGCAGGTGAACGCCCGGTCCTCCGAGTTCTTCCTTGCTGAGCTTCTCTCCGAGCGCCCGTTCCACCAGCGCAGGTCCGCCGATCAGTACCTGGGAGGTCTCGGCGGTCATGATCGAGAGATGCGAGGCGACCAGCCGCGCGGCCGGCAGGCCCGCAACGGCGCCGCCCGCCATCGACACCACCGGCACGGTCGCCATCGCCCGGCCGAAGGACATGAAACGGGGCTCGGCGGTCAGCGGCTCGGCGCTCGGCGCCGGCGGCCGGCTCTTCGCCCGCGGACCGGCGGTCCCGGCGACGCTCCCGCCGCCACCTTCGAGGAAACGCACCAGCGGGAGCCGGTAGCGGCACGCCAACTCCTCGGCGAAGACGCTCTTGCGAAGCCCCGCTGCGTTCGGCGATCCGCCGCGCTGTGTGAAGTCCTCGCCGCCAACCACGCACGGTCGCCCTCCGAGCTTGCCGAAGCCGAGCACGTAGTTGGCGGGCGCGAAGCTCCGAAGCTGCCCCGCCTCGTCGGTCTCGCCGTGGCCCGCGATCGGGCCCTGCTCCCGGAAGCTGGCGGGATCGAGCAACGCGTCGATGCGTTCCCGGATCGTGAGCCGACCGCGCTGGTGCTGGCGCTCGACCGCCTCGGAGCCGCCGAGCTCGCGCGACCGCCGCCGCCGCTCCTCGATGCCTTCGACCTCGGACTTCCAGCTCATGCCGCCATTCTAAGAGTTGCGAGCGGTGGCGGGGCTCCGGCTTCCAGCCGGGCGCTAGACGCCGCCGATCGTCATCCGAGAGATGCGCAGGGATGGGGATGCGACCGGGCCCTGCCAGTCGAGGTCCCCGGCAACCGCGTCCACCGCGCCCAGCATCTGCTCGAGGTGCCCGGCGACCGTGACTTCCTGAACCGGTTGTGCGAGGCGGCCGTTCTCGATCCAGGTTCCGCCGGCCCCGCGCGAGTAGTCTCCGGTGACGGGGTTGAATCCGAACCCCATCATCTCGGTCACCAGCAGACCCCGGGGGGTGTCTTCGATCAGGGACTCCAGGGACCCCGTGCCCGGTTCGAGCCACAGGTTGGAGAGCGTCACGCCGTCGCCGCCCGAAGAGCCGGTGCTTTCGGCTCCGAGCTTGCGAGCCGAGTAGGAATCGAACAGGTAGCGCGCGAGTCGTCCCTGTTCGAGAATCGGGTTGCGGCGCGTCGGCAACCCCTCGGCGTCGTAGGGCCGGCTGCCGGGCCCCGCGCGGCGGCGGCCGTCGTCGATCACGTTGAGCGTCTCGCTTCCGATCCGATCGCCGAGCCGGTCGACCAGGAACGAACTCTTGCGGTAGATGGCGTCCCCACTCGTGCACGCGAACAGGTGTGCGAGCAGGCTCGCGGCCACGCGCGACTCGAAGATCACGGGGCCCTCGCAGGTCGCCACGGGCCGTGCGCCGAGCCGCCGCAGCGCGCGTTCGGCCCCGGTGCGCCCGACACTCTCGGGCTCCGCGAGCTCCGAGAGGGTCAGGCTTCGCGAGATCCAGTAGTCCCCCTGCTTCTCGTCCCCGGCTTGGGCGATCGGCATCGAGACCAGCGCATGGCTGGCGCGACTGTAGTGCTCGAGAAAGCCGGCCGTGTTCCCGTAGCTCAGGTGGGAGAAGCGCGATCTCGCCTCGGACCCGCCCGAGTTCGAGATCCGCGGATCGACGGACAGCGCAGCCTGCTCGATCCTGCGCGCAGCCTCGATCCGCTCCTCGAGCTTCCACGGCCGGTCGGCGGGATCGAAGAGTTCGAGGTCCGGAACCTCGCTCGCAAAGCCCCCGTCGGGGAGACCGGCCGCCGGATCCGCCGCGGTCGCGCGGGCGAGTGCCACCGTCTCTTCGGCCATTCGGTCGATCGCGGCGTTCGAGAGATCGCTGGTGTGGGTCGCACCCTGACGCCGGCCCCCGGATGCCGCGACGAAGGCGCGCAGGCGCAGGCTTCTGCCCGTCGCCTGCTTCACGAACTCGATCTCGTCGGCCCGGACCCGGATCGCGAGCGACTCGTCCTCGACCAGGCTCGCGTCGGCCTGGTCGGCGCCCGCGCCGCGCATTCGATCCAGCGCGCGTTCGATGACGGAGCTCGAGGCGTCTCTCATCCCTGGGTTCCCCCGACCGTGAGTCCGTCGATGCGCACCGTCGGAAGTCCGACTCCGACCGGGACACCCTGGCCCTCTTTTCCGCAGGTACCGATTCCCAGGTCGAGTTCGAGGTCGTGGCCGATCATGGAAATCCGTTGCAGGATCTCGGGCCCGTTTCCAATCAGCGTCGCGCCGCGAACCGGGGCGCCGACCTGCCCGTTCTCGATCCGGTACGCCTCGCTGCACTGGAACACGAACTTCCCGCTTGCGATGTCGACCTGCCCGCCGCCGAACGACACCGCGTAGATCCCGTTCGCGACGGAGCGAAGGATGTCGGCGGGCTCTTCGCTGCCCGCGAGCAGAAAGGTGTTCGTCATGCGTGGAATCGGCATGTGGGCGTAGCTCTGTCGGCGTCCGTTCCCGGTGACCGGCAGCCCCATCAGCCGCGCGTTCAGGCGGTCCTGCATATAGCTGCACAGCACGCCGTCCTCGATCAGCACCGTTCGCCCGGTCGGCGTTCCTTCGTCGTCAACGTTCAGCGAGCCGCGGCGTGCCTCCAGCGTGCCGTCGTCGACCACGGTGACGCCGCGTGCCGCGACTTGCTCGCCCAGCCGCCCCGAGAAGGCGGAACTCCCCTTGCGGTTGAAGTCTCCCTCGAGCCCGTGGCCGACCGACTCGTGAAGCAGCACGCCGGCCCATCCGGGGGCGAGTACGACGTCGAAGGTTCCGGCCGGACACGGCTCTGCCTCGAGGTTTACGCTCGCGATTCGGATCGCTTCATCGACGATCGGCTGCCACGCCGCGGGATCCAGCACGCGCTCGAGTTCGTAGCGGCCGCCGATTCCCTGGACGCCGACCTCGCGGCGCCCCGAGGGCCCCTGGAGAATCGCCTGAACGTTAAGCCTCACCAGCGGCTGCACGTCTGCCACCAGCGTGTCCTGGGTCGCGGCCCCGGTCGCCGCGATCAGCAGCTGCCGCTGTTCGGAGACGACGCTGGCCACGACCTGAGCCACGCGCGGGTCCCGGCGCTTTGCGTAGGATTCGATCTGCTCGAGGAGTTGGACCTTGCGCTCGATCGGAACCTCCGTGGGTGGGGTCTTTACCGGGTAGAGGTCGTGGGCGGGCGCCGTGACCGCGCCGACCGCTACGGGCCGCGCCTGGCCTGCGCCCTCCGAGATGGCGCGCGCGGTCGAGGCTGCGAGCATCGCGCTCTCGACCGTGATCTCGTCGGAGTGGGCGTAGCCCTGTCGTTCGCCGGCCTGAACCCGGACGCCGATCCCCTGCTCGATCTGGCGGCTGCCCCGCCGGACGATGCCGTCCTCGAGTTGAGCCGAGTCGCGCGTCGAGTACTCCAGAAACAGGTCGGCGTGGTCGACAGGGCGCTCCAGCGCGGACTCGAGCACCCGGGTGAGCGCGTGGTCGTCCACGCCGAAGCGGTCCCGAAACAGCTGTGCAGGCAGCATCGCTTCCGTCATGCGCGTCCTCCCCGGGGGAGCATATCCCAGCCCGCGTGTGCGTGAAGGGTCGCGCGCGGAGGCTTCCGGACCCCGCCGGGCGCCGCGCCGGTGTCAGACGTGCACGGGGCGGCGCTCTGGGTCCCGTGGCCGACTCCAGTCCCTGCGCCGCAGGCCGATACGAAGCAGCGAAGCCCGGAGTAGACACATGCCAACCAAGGGCTGCCCCCACTGCGGCAACAAGGTTCCGGACAACACAGCGCGCTGTGCCTGTGGGTTCAAGTTCCAATCGGAAGGCCCCGAGATCCCGGGAGCCAGGGCGGCGCGCGAGGTCACGCGCAGCTGGTCGGAGCGGCTCCGAAAGCGGGTAAAGCCGGCGGGAAAGGCGGAACGCGCCCGATCGGCTTCGTCGGGCACCTCCCGGGCCGACAAGGTCCGTGCGACCATCGCGTCCAACGCCGCGAGCCAGGCGCCGATCGAACTCGACCTGCCCGAGTCCAAAGAGTTGCTGCTGATGCTGTGTCCGGGGTGTGGCTCACGCATTTCGAGGCGCGCCCGGCACTGTCCGAAATGCGGAGAGGTGCCGTTCGCGGCTTGCTCGGTCTGCGGCGAGCGGATTCTCTCCGGGAGCTCGGAGTGTCCCGAATGCGGGGATCCGGAGCCCTTCGGCGCCTGAGCCGGACGCGCTGCCGGCCGGCCCGCCCGCACCCGCGGCTCTAATCCGCTCCGGCCCGGTCCGCGTCAGGAGATCTGGACCAGCGCTCCCGCAGGCTTCTCGCTGAGGTCGGCGTAGAAGTCGTTGCCCTTGTCATCGATCACGATGAAGGCCGGAAAGTCCTCGACCTCGATCTGCCAGACCGCTTCCATGCCGAGGTCCTCGAACTCGAGCACGTCGACCTTGCGGATCGAGTGCTGTGCGAGTTGCGCCGCGGGACCCCCGATCGATCCCAGGTAGAAGCCCCCGAATTTTGCACAGGCTTCGCGCACGGAGCGCGAGCGGTTTCCCTTGGCGAGCATGACCAGGCTCGCGCCGTGGCTCTGGAACAGTTCCACGTAGGAATCCATGCGTCCCGCCGTCGTCGGGCCGAACGACCCCGATGCGTGCCCCTCGGGCCGCTTGGCGGGTCCAGCGTAGTAGACCATCCGTTGCTTCAGGTAGTCGGGAAGTTCCTGCCCCGCATCCAGCCGCTGCTTCAAGCGCGCGTGCGCGATGTCGCGCGCCACGACCATGGGCCCGCTGAGTGACAGGCGCGTGGCGACCGGGTGGCGCGAGAGTTCTTGCAGGATTTCGTGCATCGGACGCCCGAGATCGATCCGGACCACCTCGCTGCCGAGTTCTAGCTCGGTGACTTCGGGAAGAAAGCGTGCGGGATTGCGTTCGAGTTCCTCGATGAAGACGCCCTCCCGGTCGATCCGGGCCAGGACCTGGCGGTCGGCCGAGCAGGAAACCCCGAGCCCCACCGGGCAGGATGCGCCGTGCCGCGGCAGCCGGATCACGCGCACGTCGTGGGCGAAATACTTGCCCCCGAACTGGGCCCCGATCCCGGTTTCGTTGCAGAGCTTGTGGATCTGCTCTTCGAGTTCCGGATCCCGGAACGCGCGCCCGAGTTCGTTTCCCGAGGTCGGCAGAGAATCCAGGTAGCGGGCGCTCGCGAGCTTGGTCGTCTCGAGCGTCATCTCGGCCGAGGTCCCGCCGACGACCAGGGCCAGGTGGTAGGGCGGGCAGGCAGAGGTGCCGATCGTACGGATCTTCTCGGCCACGAAGCCGAGCAGTGACTCGGGGTTCAGGAGCGCGCGCGTCTCCTGGTAGAGGAACGTCTTGTTCGCGGAACCGCCGCCCTTGGCCAGGAACAGGAACCGGTATTCGTCCCCGGGCTCCGCGTAGATCTCGATCTGGGCGGGCAGGTTCGTGCGCGTGTTCTGTTCGGCGTACATGTCGAGCGGCGCCATCTGCGAGTAGCGCAGGTTGTTCTCCTGGTACGCGCGGTAGATCCCCTTCGAGAGGCTCTCGGCGTCGTTGCCCGAGGTGAAGACCCGCTGCCCCTTGTGCGCGATCACGATCGCGGTGCCCGTGTCCTGGCAGCCCGGCAGCACTCTCCCGGCGGCGATGTTCGCGTTCTTGAGCAGTTCGAGCGCCACGAAGCGGTCGTTTTCCGACGCCTCCGGGTCGTCGAGAATCTTGCGCAGTTGCGCCAGGTGCCCGGGCCGCAGCAGGTGCGCGGTGTCGCTCATGGCTTCGAACGCGAGCCGCTCGAGCACTTCGGGCTCCAGCTTGAGCATCGGCCGGCCCTCGAACTCGCCGAGCGAGATGCCATCGCTGCCGAGCTTCCGATAGGCCGTCTCGTCGGCGCCGAGTTCGAAGATCTCTTGGTAGTGAAATTCGCTCACCCGCGGACCTCCATAAGCGCAGCATAACCCGCCCGCTGCCCCTGGGCTTGCCGCCTCGCGATCGGTCGATGCGCGCGCGCGCGGGCCGGTCGGCGCGCGAACTGCCGGCTCCCGGGCGTGGGCTCGTGCAACCTTTCGGCCTGAGGCCGGTTTCAGGTGTTGAAAGAGGAGGTCTACCATCATGCTTCGCACCGGAATTACACTCTTGGCCCTGTTTGGAATGCTCAGCCTGAGTTTCCCAGCTGCGGCAGCCGGTCCCATCGATCGGGTTCAGAAGAATCAACGGGCTCGGATCCAGCAGGGGGTCCAGAGCGGTGAACTCACCCGCGTCGAAACGCGCCGACTCACGCACGAGCAGGTGCGCGTCGAACGCATGCAGCGCCGCGCGTTGAAGGACGGCAAGCTGTCCCGCGGAGAGAAGGCGCGGCTCGGACGCGCCCATTCTCGCGCGGACCGTCACATCTACCGCGCCAAGCACAACCGGCGTTCCCGCTAGCACCCGAGCTCCCAAGGCCGGCGCTTCCGTCCGTCACGCGCGACGCCCAGGCAACCCGTCGCGCGTCCCGAACGGAAGCGCCGGCCGCACGCCTTCCCGCTGACCCCGATCAGCTTCACCCCGGGGTCTCCGGGGTGCGCTTCGCGCCCGCGCGTGACGGTCTGCGTCCGGTCCCGTGGAACTATCCCGCCTGCTCCGATAGAGTGACCGGCTGCGAGCCCGAAGACCGGAACCGCCCCGAGAACACCGTGACGGCATTCCAGACTCGCTCGGATGAACCCAGGAGTGGTGTGGGCGTGAGGAGGAAGCGTTGAGGGCCGTCTTCCTGCTGTATGCGCTCTCCGGCTTCGTGAGCCTCGGATATCAGGTCGCCTGGTACCGCATCTACGTAGATCGATTCGGCTCCACGAATCTGACCTTCGTACTCGTACTATGCAGCTTCATCGGCGGTCTGGGTGCGGGCGCGCTGATCAGCCGACGTCTGACGGATCGTCTTCGCAGCCTGGGCCTCGTCGACGGGCTGCGCGCCTACGGCGCGCTCGAGATCTGCGTGACCGCCTCGATCCTGTTGACCGGGCTGGCCGGACTGATTCCGGCCGACACCTGGGGCGTATTCCCATACCAGCTGAGCGACGGAATCTACACGCAGACCTGGTCCTACCAGTTCTCCGAGTTCGCGATCGCGGCCGGAACCGTGTTCGTTCCGTGCTTGTTCATGGGCGCCACCTTTCCGCTGCTCTGCGACGTGTACCGGGGGCAATCGGGTGCGGACTCGTTCCCGTCCGCGCTCTACGCGTGGAACACGTTTGGGGCGGCCAGCGCCGTGCTCGTCTGCCAGTTCGTGCTGCTCCCCTCGATCGGCCACGACCGCACACTCTGGCTGATGGCCGGCTTGAACCTGTTGATCGGATCATTCTTCCTGCTCCGGGGAGGCGCCCCGGCGCGGCCGGAAGCGTCAGCAGAGCCGACCGCGCCGGCCGGTGTGCCGATCGGCCCGAAGAGCGTGCTGCTGACCGCTGCCGTGCTGGGCGGCTTCCTGACCGGGGCGCTCGAGGGAGACGCATTCAAGCGGATCAACTTCATCGCCGGGAACTCGTCGATGGCGCTGCCGCTGATCTCGTTCTGGGCGATCCTCGGGATCTTCCTCGGGAGCGCGACGGTGCGCGCGCTCCCGGCGCTCCGACTCACGCACATCAAGATTGCGTTCGTCCTGGCGGCGGTTCTGTACGCGGGCGTCTGGTACTACATCAACCCGATCATCGATTGGCTCCTGGTCCGGTCGCTGGCCGGACTGGCGGGGGGCGTTGAGGTGGCGTTCCCGGCCGACATGGCCTCGCTGCTGGCGGTCGTCGGGTTGATGATCTTTCCACCGTTCCTGCTGATCTCCCTCCTGCTCCCCTACGTCTGCAACCGGATCCAGGGGCAGCGCCGGCACCTCGGACTGGCCTACGGACTGAACACGCTGGCCTTCTGCGTCGGAACCGTCGCCTTCACCTGGATCGCGCCGCTGGTGAGCGTGTTTTACTCCATGAAGCTCGCGATGCTGCTCCTCGGCCTCGGCGCCCTCTACCTGATCGCGATCTCGGAGCGGCGGCCGGTTCCGAGTTGGGCTCCGCTGGTCGGAGTGTGCGCGCTTGCGGTGGCCGCGTTTTTGATCCCGAGAGGCTTCGATGCGAGCTACGTCAATCCGGGCAGTCCCGCCGCCCGCTTCCCGGTCCGTGCGCTGAAGAGCAACGGCGCCCACACCACCTACGTCGTGGCGTCTCCGCAGGGGGACATCCTGTTCTTCGACAACCACGCGATGTCTGCGGCCGTGATGGCCGGGCAGATCTACATGCGCCTGCATGCGCACTTCCCGCTACTGGCGCAGAAGAATCCGTCTCGCGCGCTCCTGATCGGCTTCGGGGTTGGAAACACGGCCTCTGCCATCGCTGCGCACGATACGATCCGGACGCTCGACGTCGTCGAACTGAACACCAACGTCATCGAGACGGCGCCGGAGTTCGAACGGACGAACGGGAACGTCCAACTCGATCCCCGCGTGCGTTTCATCCTCGACGACGGCCGGAACTTCCTCAGCCATACCGACGCGACCTACGACCTGATCACGAGCGAGCCGCCGCCGCCGATGCGGACGGGCATCTACCGGCTCTACTCGAAGGAGTATTACGAGCAGGTGCTGGCCCACCTGAGCCCCGGGGGAATGATGTCCCAGTGGGTGCCGATCGATCAGATGCCGCCACAGGCGGTCGACCTGGTCGTGCGCACCTTCGTCGACGTGTTTCCCTACTCGCTGCTGCTCGCGGGATACCGGGAGCAGTTCATCCTGGTGGGGAGTCCATCGCCGATCGAACTCGGGACCTTCGAGGAGAGGTTCGGCGAGTCGAAGGCCGTGGTCGCCGATCTGCGGCGGATCCTGATCCGCAGCCCGCTCTCGCTGGTCGCCCGCGTGGTCAAAGGTCACGAGCAACTCCGCCGCGAGTACCGGGAGGGACGCCTGATCAGCGATCAGCACAACGATCTCTCGCACCTGTTCGTGAGTCCGCTCGAGCCCTCGCAGATCAGCTACGACCCGTTCGAGGTGCTCGACGACATCGGCGCCGAGAAGTTCGAGATGGCCGACCGCCTGAAAGCCGTCGTCACCCACCAGGGACGGCTCCGCTACCATGTCCGCGGCTTCCCCGCCGGCTCGCTGGCGAGCGTCCGCGACAGCGACCGGGCGGGTTCCGTCCAACTGGCCGGCGTCGACTGGCGGGGGCTGGACCGGATACTCGCAGCGGCCGAGAGCCTGCGCGCGGCCGGGCGCGAGGCGGACGCGCTCGCGCTGCTGAGCCGCGCCGTCGCGGTCGCCCCGGAGCAGCCGGACCTCCTGCTGGTGATCGCACAGCTCCAGTTCCGTGCTAGGCAGCCACAGGCCGCACTCGAGCCAATCCGCCGTTTCCAGGCGATCGAGCCCGAGGAACCGATCGGCTTCGTCCTCGAGGGCCTGGCGCTGATCGACACCGGCCGCTCCCAGCAGGCGATTCCCCCGCTCGAGCGCGCACTCGAACTGGACCCGTCCGACAAGAGCGCGGCCGCGCTGCTCGCCAAAGCGCGTGCCCGGGCGGGCTCGGCCGGATCGGCCGGGACCGAGAACGCAGAGAACACGCCCGAGCCCTCACCCTAACGCGCGACTGCGGGGTCAAGCGGAAGTTCGTTGCGCTGTGCGTGACGGCGAGGCCCGCGTCTCGACGCTGGCGACTGCGTTCAACCACTGCGGCGTCTGATCTCGACGAGAACCGGGAAACACTTCGCGGCGGCTGGTGATCCCAACGGGATTTGAACCCGTGTCTCCAGGGTGAGAACCTGGTATCCTAGGCCTCTAGACGATGGGATCGGGAAGGGGCGCGCAAGTTAGTGTCCGGCCGGTCGCGTGTCAACGAGGCCGACTGCGCGGTCTCGCGGGTCCCCGAGGGGCTTAAATCAGAAACCCCCGACGAGGCATCGCCGGGGGTTTCGGATCCGAAGCGGGTTGCCGGGTCAGGCAGCCCGCCGCGTCTTGCGCGTTCTTCGAGCCGTGGTGCGCCGCTTTGCGGTGAGCCCGCGGGCGGTCGGCCGACGTCGTGCGACGGTCCGGCGCTTGTTCGTCCGGGAGACCGAAGACTTGGTCTTGCGGCTGCCCGACTTGAACGACTTCTCGATGCGCGCGCACGCGTCCGCGGAAGTCTTGAAGGAACCGCGCAGCAGCTGGTGGAGCTTCGCGTCCTTCGGGTAGTGGCTGGCCACATGGTTGGCGAGCATCCGGAATGCCCGGGTGTGCGAACTCATGAACCACTTGCTCTTGGCGATTGCGATGTTCATTGCGTTTCCTCTCGGGCCGTTTCATGCCCTTGCCCTTCTTCGGATGCAGTTGCGTCGAGCGTTAGCGATTCCGGCGGCGTGCAAACGCCGCCGCTTAGTGGTACAGGATCCGGCGTGGCGTCGGGGTCCGGCCCGGGCAGCAATGGCTGCCGCAGATCGGCGGCAGAAGTGGCTGCAGATCGCGAGGATGGACCTCGCGGCTGCGGGTGCCTGAGGCGGGGTGGCCGAGGAGAGCGCGATGTCGGACGAACCAGCACAGCCGATCACGGGTCTGCGGCCCGGGGACATCCCCGAGCACGTGTTCGTCGTTGGAGATCCCGCGCGCGTGGGGCGGATCTCGCGCGGCTGGTCGAGTTGTCGCGAGGTCTGCAACGTCCGTGAATTCCGAATCGTGGTGGGGGTGTGCGAGGGCGTCGAACTGGCCGCGGCCTCGGGCGGGGTCGGTGCGCCCGGTACCGCGATTCTGATCGAAGAACTCGCGAAGCTCGGGGCCCGGACCTTTCTTCGGGTCGGAAACAGCGGGGGGCTGGCGCCCGATCTGGAACTGGGCGACCTGGTGATCACGACCGGCGCGGTTCGCGACGATGGGACCTCGCGCAGCTACGTCATTCCCGAGTACCCGGCGGTTGCCGACCACGGGATCGTCGCGGCCCTGGTCGCATCGGCGCGCGAGCGCGGGCTTCGCTTTTCGACCGGCATCACCTGGTCGCTCGACGCCTTCTACGCCCGCAACGCCGTGGTCGCGAGCGACGGATCGCTCAGCTCGATGAGCGTGGGCGGGTACTGGCCCTCGCACTTCGAGCCGCGCATTCGCGACATGCAGGCCGCGGGCGTCAAGAACTGCGAGATGGAGAGCGGCGCGCTGCTCACGCTGGCGGGGCTGTTCGGGCTCCGGGCCGGCTGTATCTGCGTGGTGTCGGACCGCACCCCCTGGCCCGGTCCCTCCGAGATCGCGATCGACCGCAACATGGATGCGTGTATCGAGGTCGCGACCGACGCGATGCTGCGCATTCTGAAGCCTTGAGTTCTTTCTCGATCTGGGCGGCGGCCGCGCTGACGCCCGAGCGGGAGCTCGAGCGGGTCCGGCTCCGCATCGAGGGCGGCAAGATCGCCGAGCTCGAAGCCGGCTGTGCGCCCGGCCCGGGAGACCGCGTCTTCGAGAATGCGAAGCTCGCGCCGGGCCTGATCGACCTGCAGGTGAACGGAGCCGTGGGCGCCGCCTATGCAACGGCCGATCCGCTGGAGCGCATACGCGCCACGCGCTTTCACCTCGAACACGGGACCACCAGCCTGCTCGCAACGCTGGTGTCGGCGCCGCTCGAGGCGCTATGTGCAGCGGCGGCGCGGCTGGCGCCCGAGGTCGACCCGGGCGGGCCGCTGCTCGGGATCCACCTGGAGGGGCCGTTTCTGGCCCCGGAGAAGTCCGGCGCACACGCGCAAGCGGCGCTCTGCGATCCGACCGCGGCGCGGGTCGAGCAGTTGCTCGAAGCGGCGGGTCCGGGGCTTCGCATGCTGACCCTCGCACCCGAGCGGCCGGGTGCGCTCGAGGCGACCGAGCGGCTGGCCCGGGCGGGCGTGGTGGTGGCGGCCGGGCACTCGGTGGCGCGCCTGGATCAACTCCGGCGCGCGGTCGACCGCGGACTCTCCTTTGTCACCCACCTGGGGAATGCCTCGGACTGGCCCTCGCGGCCGGTCGACCCGGAGCTCGGCTTCCGGGTCAGCGAGCCGGGCCTGGTGGGCGGATTCATGCTCGAGCCGCGGCTGCGCGGAAGCCTGATCCTGGACGGCTTCCACCTTCACCCGGAACTCGCTGCGGCCCTGGTCGCGCTGCGCGGCGTCACCCAGTTGGCCCTGGTGAGCGACGCGACCCCGGCCGCCGGACAGCCCCCGGGCCACTACGAGCTCGGGGGCCTCGAGCTCCGGGTCCACGCCGAGGGCTACGCCACCAGCGGCCAGGGCCTCGCGGGCAGCCTGATTCCGCTGCTCGGGGCGGTTCGCACCGCGGTCGAGCGGTCGCCTCTGACACTGGCGCAGGCGCTCCGGATGGCGACGCTCACCCCGGCCGAAGTGATCGGGGTCGACACCCGCAAGGGCCGGCTCGAGGCCGGGTACGACGCCGATCTGCTGCTGCTCGGGCCGGCGCTCGAGCTGCTCGAGGTCTACCGAGCGGGCGAGCCGCTGGCGGCGCCCTGAAACGTTCGCGCCGTCTACCAGTCGGCGCCCGACCGGCGCCTGGCCGGGGGCAGGCATGGCTGGCGGGCTAGGATTCGAACCTAGATTAACGGGGCCAGAACCCGTCGTCCTACCATTGAACGACCCGCCAGCGGAGACGGGAGTATAAGTGCGGCATTGGTGGGAGCAATCCCGCCGGTCGCTCGTGGTCACGCGTGCGCGTCGATGTACGCGAGCGCTGCGTCGATGCGTACCAGGCTCCGGGCGCTTCCCAGAACGCACAGCGTCTCGAAGATTCCGGGACTCGCGGCACTGCCCGTGACCGCGACACGTACGGGCTGCGCGAGCTTGCCGAGCGGCAGTTCGCGGCGCGCGAGCACCTCGTGGATCGCGGCCTCCAGCCCCGCGTCGGTCCAGTTCGAAAGCTCCGCCAGCGTCGAGCGCAGGTCCGCGAGCACCTCGCGCGCTGCGGGCTTCAGGTGTTTGCGCGCCGCCTTGGGCTCGAACTCGACCGGGTCGTGCAGGTAGAAGCGCGCACGCTGCGCCATTTCTTCAAAAGTCCGGCTGCGCTCCCGCAACAACTCGAGCAGTCGCACCAGCGCGGCGTCGAACTCGACCGGCCCTCCGGCTTCGCGCTCCAGGAACGGGCGCGCGTAGCGCCGGAGCGTTTCCGCGGGCAGGCTCTTGATGTACTGCTGGCTCAGCCACAGGAGTTTGTCCTCGTCGATGCCGGCGGGACTCCGGCCGACGCCCTCGAGCGTGAAGCGCCGGACCAGTTCGCGGGCGTCGAAGACCTCGAGATCGCCGGATCCCCAGCCGAGCCGTGCGAGGAAGTTGAGCACGGCTTCGGGCGGGAACCCGCGTTCCCGGTAGCTCTGCACCGAGACCGAGGCCTGGCGCTTCGAGAGCTTGCGGCCGCTGGCGTCGACGAGCAGCGGCACGTGCGCGAACCGGGGGGGCTCCAGCTCGAGCGCCTGGTACAGCAGAAGCTGTCGCGAAGTGCTGGTCATGTGCTCGCGGCCGCGGATCACGTGGCTGATCCCCATCTCGTGATCGTCGACCACGACCGCCAGGTGATAGACCGGCGTCCCGTCGGTTCGCGCCAGCACGAAGTCGTCGAGTTCGGCGAGTTCCTGACCGCTCGGACCCGCGATCAGGTCGATCCAGCGCGCCTGGCCGTCTTCGGGGATGCGGAGCCTCACGCACCAGGGGCGCGGCTCGTCGGCGCCGATGGAACGGTTGCGGCAGCTCCGATCGTAGGCCGGGTTTCGCCCTTCGGCGCGGGCTCGCTCGCGCATCGCCTCCACCTCTTCGGGCGTGCAGATGCAGCGGTAGGCGTGTCCGGCGGCCAGCAGCTTCTCGACGGCCGCGCGGTAGTGCTCCAGACGCTCGCTCTGGCGCGGGATCGGGTCGGGCCCGGGCGCCGGGTCGAAGCCCAGGCCCAGCCAGTCCAGCGCCTCGAGCATCGCCGCTTCGGAGGCGCGGCTCGAGCGCGCGCGGTCGGTATCCTCGAAGCGCAGCACGAACTGCCCTTCGTGGTGGCGGGCGAAGGCCCAGTTGAAGAGCGCGGTGCGCGCGCCCCCGATGTGGAGGTCTCCGGTCGGGCTCGGCGGAAAGCGGGTGACGATGCCCATCGCCCACACTCTAGTTTGCGCCCTTCAGGCTGCCAGCTTGACATCGAATCAGGCCCGGTCTATTGACAGTTCGCGCGCCCGGCAGGCTCGTGAGCGGCTCCGCTCCAGCGGGCGCAGGGTGCTGCGGGTTGGATCTGATGGGTGCCCTCTCGATCTGCCTCGAAAACCTGACGGAAACGCCCAGGCGCTTTCTGCTTGTAGGGGATCACGACTGGTGGAGCCGTTGCCGCAAGATTCTGAAAGAGCCCGAGTCGGTGATCGAGGATCCGTTTCGGCTCGCGATCGAGGGGCACCGGATCGGGGCGAGGCTGCTCTTTCGGGGATCGATCGCGGGCAGCGCGACCCTCACCTGCGGGCGTTGCCTCGAACCCTATGTGCAGGCGTTCGACGAGCCCCTGCAGCTGCTGCTCGAGCCCGCACCCGCAGGCGAGCGCCTGCCGGAAGGCGGGCTGGAGCTCGACCCGGAGGATGCGGCGCTCGGGCGTTACCAGGGAGACGAGATCGATCTGGACGCGCCGGTGCTCGAGTTGCTCGCGCTCGCGTGGCCCGTGCAGCCGCTATGTTCAGAGACGTGCCGGGGGCTCTGCTCCGGGTGCGGGACGAACCTCAACCAGCGCTCGTGCGAGTGCGAAGCAGGGACGGCCAGGAGGCCGTTCTCGGGGCTTCGTGAGCTGATCGAGCGATCCCGCTCCGGTCGGGACGAGGCCGGGGAACGAAGGCGAAGGCGATGAACGAACCCAAGAAGCGCAAGTCAAAGGCCCGCAGTCGGATGGGGCGCTCGCACCATGCGCTGAAGCCGGCCAACTGCTCTGCCTGTCCCCAGTGCGGGGCGGGCCGGGTCTCTCACCGCGCCTGCCCGGAGTGCGGGCACTACCGCGGCCGGCAGGTCTTCGAAGTCGCCAAGGAGTCGGAGGTCTAGGCCGGCCGGGATGCCCCGGCCCCGCCCACGCAAGCCATGCTCGCGATCGTGTTCCCGGGACAGGGTTCGCAGACGCTCGGAATGGCCTGCGACTTCGCGGAGCGCTTCCCGGAGTCGCGGGCAGCGCTCGAGGAGGCGGACGAGGCCTTCGGCGGTCCGCTTCGCGAGTGGATCGAGCACGGCCCCGAGGAGCGACTGCGCCGCACCGAGGTCACGCAACCGGCGATCCTGGCGGCCTCGATCGCGGTGTATCGGGCGATCGCGCCGCGGCTCCCCGGCCCCGCGGCGTTCCTGGCCGGGCACAGTCTCGGCGAGTACACGGCCCAGGTCGCGGGCGGTGGCCTGGAACTGGCCGAAGCCGTGCGGCTGGTCCGCCGCCGGGGCGCGCTGATGCAGGAAGCCGTGCCCGAAGGCGAGGGGGCGATGGCGGCCGTGCTCGGACTTTCGGCGGACGAGGTGGCCGGCATCTGCGATGCGACCGAGGGGGTGGTGTCGCCCGCCAACCTGAACGCGCCGGCTCAGACCGTGATCGCGGGAGCCCGGGGCGCGGTCGAGGCCGCGGCCTCCGCGCTGCGCGAGGCCGGCGCCAGACGCGTGGTTCCGCTCGACGTGTCGGCGCCCTTTCACTGCGAGCTGATGGCTTCCGCGCAGGAGAAGCTGGCGCCCGAGCTTGCCGCCGCGGGATTTCGCGACCTCGCGGTGCCGGTGGTTTCGAACGTGACGGCCGAGCCCTACCGGGCCGCGGCCGAGGCGCGCGAGCTCCTGCGACGCCAGGTCTGTGCGCCCGTGCGCTGGGTCGGGTGTGTCGAGCGGCTGGTGCGCGAAGGCGTCCGCGTGCAGCTCGAGCTGGGTCCGGGAAGGGCGCTGACCGGACTCGCGTCCAGGATCGACCGCGGCCTTGCGCGCGCGCGGGTCTCGACCGTGGCCGAGGCCGACGCGGCGTTGCGGCAGGTCGAGGAGGCCCTGGCTTGAGTCTCGATTCGTTCGCAGACCGCGTGGCCCTCGTCACGGGGGGCTCCCGCGGAATCGGCCGCGGGATCGCGCTCGAGCTGGCGCGCTCGGGGGCGGCGGTCGTGTTCAGCTACCGCACCAGCCCGGAGGGCGCGGAGCAGACGCGGAAGGAGATCGAGCAGAGCGGCGGCCAGGCCACCGCGCTCGAGTGCGACGTGGCCGACCTCGAGGCCGTGCAGGGCCTCGTCGCCTCGGTCCAGGAGCGGCACGGAAGGCTCGACATCGTCGTGAACAATGCCGGGATCACGCGCGACCAGCTGATCGCGCGAATGAAGCCCGAGGACTTCGACGATGTGATCGCCACGAACCTGCGCGGCACCTGGAACCTCTGCCGCACCGCGCTGCGACCGATGCTGCGCGCTCGCTGGGGACGGCTCATCAATCTCTCTTCGGTGATCGCGAGCATGGGCAATCCGGGCCAGAGCAACTATGCCGCGAGCAAGGGCGGCATCGAGGCGCTGACCCGATCGCTCGCCCAGGAGGTCGGGAGCCGCGGCATCACCGTGAATGCGGTCGCTCCGGGCTTCATCGAGACCGAGATGACCCGGGGCCTCTCGGACGAGGTGCGGGCCGGCTTGCTGGACCGGATTGCGCTCGGGCGTCTTGGGTCTGTCGAGGAGGTCGCCCGAACGGTACGTTTCCTGGCCTCGGAGGACGCCGCCTACATTTCCGGCCAGGTGATTCACGTGAACGGCGGCATGGCGTAGACGGCTTCTCGCCTGAGAGCGCGAGTGGCTGGGGAGAACAGCATGGCAGTCGAGGACAAGATTCGGGATATGATCGTCGAGCAGCTCGGGGTAACGGCCGAAGAAGTCGTGGTGGAAGCTTCCTTCATCGACGATCTCGGTGCGGATTCGCTCGACATCGTAGAGTTGGTGATGGCGATCGAGGAGGAGTTCAGCCTCGAGATTCCGGACGAGGAGGCGGAGCGGATCCAGACGATCCAGGACGCGATCTCCTACGTCGAGGAGCGCACCAGCAAGGAGTGAGGCTCGGGTGTCACCGCGTTTGACCAGCCGTTCGATCGAACTCCGGCGCGTCGTCGTCACGGGCCTGGGGAGCGTGACGCCGCTGGGGAACGACGTGGCGACGAGCTGGGAGGGCGTGCTCTCCGGCACCTCGGGCGTGGGCTTGATCCAGTCCTACGACACCGAGCACTTCCCGGTCAAGATCGCGGCCGAGCTCAAGCACTTCGACCCGAGCGGCGTGGTCGACAAGAAGGACATCCGCCGCCTGGATCCGGTGCTGCTCTACGCGCTGGTCGCCGCTCAGCAGGCGGTGGACGATTCCGGTCTCAAGCTCTCCGAAGAACTCCTGCCGCGCATGGGGGTGTTGGTCGGATCCGGGATCGGGGGACTCCGGACGATCGAGCAGAACCACACCATCCTGCTCGAGCGCGGACCCCGCCGGGTGTCGCCCTTCCTGATTCCCCACCTGATCACGAACATGGCGGCCGGACTGATCTCGATTCGCTTCGGGGCCCGGGGACCGAACTCGTGTGTGGTGACGGCCTGTGCGACCGGGAGCCACTGCCTGGGGGAGGCCTTCCGGCTGATCCAGCGGGGCGATGCCGAGGTCATGATTGCGGGAGGGGTCGAGGCTCCGATCCAGCCGCTCGGGATGGCCGGGTTTGCAGCGCTGCGCGCGCTTTCTACGCGGAACGAGGAGCCCGAGCGCGCCAGCCGCCCCTTCGATGCGGGACGGGACGGATTCGTGGTGGGAGAGGGCGCCGGGATCCTGGTGCTCGAGAGCCTGGAGGCTGCGCTCGCGCGCGGCGCCCGGATTCACGCCGAGATCGTGGGCTACGGCATGTCGAGCGACGCCCACCACATGACGGCCCCTCCCACGGACGGCCAGGGCGCGCAGGACAGCATGCTGCGCGCGCTCTCGGATGCGGGACTCGACGCGGCCGACATCGATTACATCAACGCGCACGGGACCAGCACGCCATTCAACGACCGAACCGAGACCTTCGCGATCCGGCAGGTGTTCGGCGAGCACGCCGAGCGACTCGCCGTATCCTCGTCGAAGTCGATGATCGGGCACGCCCTCGGTGCGGCCGGCGGAATCGAGGCGATCTTTACAGTGCTGGCGTTGCGCGAGGGCATTTTGCCCCCGACGATCAATTACGAGGACCCCGACCCGGAGTGTGACCTGGACTACGTGCCGAACACGGCTCGCCGGGCAGCGATTCGGACGGCCCTCTCGAATTCGTTCGGGTTCGGCGGGACCAACACCACCTTGGCGCTGGCGCGCTGGGACCCGGAGCAGGACTGAGCGGATCGTCCGCAGGAGTTCGGCGTGCACTGCCCACGTTGTGATCACTCGGATACGAAGGTGATCGATGCGCGCAACCAGCGCGATGCACCCGTCAAACGCCGCCGCCGGGAGTGCTCCGAATGTGGCCGCCGTTTTACCACCTACGAACGGATCGAGGACCTGCTTCCGATGGTGGTCAAGCGCGATGGACGCCGCGAGATCTTCGATCGACGCAAGGTCATTGCCGGAATCCGGAAGGCGTGCCAGAAGCGACCGGTGAGCGCGAACATGATCGAGGAAGCCACGCAGCGGGTCGAGCGCGTCCTGCTCGACCTCGGCGAGCGAGAGGTTCCGTGCGTGCGCATCGGAGCAGAGGTGCGCGCGGAGTTGCGCGCGATCGATTCGGTGGCCTGGATCCGCTTCAGTTCGGTGTACCTGGACTTTCGTACCATCGAGGAATTTCGCGCGGCGCTCGACGAACTCGATGCCGAACGCGGTGACGAAGGCTGAACCGGTTTCCGCAGACGCCCGCTGGATGCGCGAGGCGTTGGCCCTGGCTCGTCGGGGCCGCGGACGCACGGCACCGAACCCGATGGTCGGCGCGGTGCTGGTTCGCGCGGGCCGCCGGCTCGCCGGGGCCTATCACGCGCGCGTGGGCGGCGCGCACGCCGAGGCGCGCGCGATCGCGCGCGCGGGCAGCGCGGCGCGCGGGGCGACGCTCTACGTCACCCTGGAACCCTGCGCGCACGTCGGCCGTACGCCACCCTGCATCGATGCGGTGCTCGCGGCCGGGCTGAGCCGGGTCGTCGTCGGAATGCGGGATCCGGATCCCCGCACGCGTGGGACATCGCTGCGCAGGCTGCGCCGGGCGGGGGTTTCGCTTCGGGTCGGGGTCGAGCAGAAGGCCTGCCGATCGCTGAACGCGGGCTACCTCTCTCGACTGGAACGCGGCCGGCCGTTCACGACGCTGAAGCTTGCGGCGAGTCTCGATGGGCGCATCGCGACCTCGCGCGGCGAGTCTCGCTGGATCACGGGTCCGGAGTCGCGCGCCTTCGTTCACCGCCTGCGGCGGGAAACCGACGCGGTGGCGGTCGGGTCCGCGACTGCGCTCGCCGACGACCCTCGGCTCTCGGCTCGGAGTCGGGGCCGTGTGGTGCACCGGCCGATCCGGATCGTGATCGATTCCGGGCTCACGCTTCCGGTCCGGGCGAAGCTGTTGCGCGAGCCGGGCCCGGTCTGGATCCTGACCGCCCGGAACGCCGCGAAGCAAGCGCGGGAGCGGCTCGAGCGGTTGGGTGCCCGGATCGTCCCGGTCCGGCGCCGCGCGGGCCACCTCGACCTCGGCGCTGCCTGGCGCAAGCTCGGAGCCCTCGGCGTGAACGACCTGCTCGTCGAAGGGGGCGGCGGCCTCGCCGCGGCGCTGCTGCGCGCAGGGCTGGTCGACCGCCTGCACCTGTTCCTGGCTCCGAGCCTGATCGGCGGAGACGGCCGCGCGGTGCTGGCATCGCTCGGGGTCGGGCGCCTGCGCGATGCGCGCGCGCTGCGAGACCTGCGCGTGCGCCGTCTGGGCTGCGACCTTTTGCTCTCGGCGGAGCTCGGGAGCAGATGATAGAGTCGCCAAATGCGGACCTTCGAGTCGAACCTCTCCGCCGGACAGCTTCGGGTCGCGGTTGTCGCGGCCCGCTTCAATCAAGAAGTCGCACGGAAGCTCGTCGATGGCTGCCTCGAGCGGCTCTCGAAACTCGGCTGTGCCGAGGTCGATCTGCTCTGGGTACCGGGTGCGTTCGAGCTCCCGCTCGCGGCGCGCGCGGCGCTCGAGACCGGTCGCTACGATGCGGCCGTCGTGCTCGGGGCCGTGATTCGCGGTGAGACTTCCCACTTCGACTACGTCTGTCGCGCGGCGACCGACGGTGTGATCGAGCTTCAGGCCGCGCTCGGACTTCCGGTTGCGTTCGGGGTGCTCACGACCGACACGCTCGATCAGGCGCTCGCGCGTGCGGCGGCGCCCGGTTCCTCCGGCCTCAACAAGGGCGTAGAGGCGGCCGAGGTTGCCGTTGAAATGGCGAATCTGCTGGCCGCGCTGCGCGGCCGAGACTGAGCCGTGAGCTCGGGACCTCGCCGGCAGGCGCGGGAGGCGGCGCTTCAGGTGCTCTACTCCCTGGATAGCGCACACAGGTTGACCCCGGAGTTGGCCGAGCAGGCGCTTGCGAGGATCCGCGACGCATTTACGCTGCCACTTCGGGCGCGTGAACGCACCATGCAGCTGACGACAGGCGTGACCCGGAACCTGAAGCAAATCGACGAGCGGGTGGCCACGGCGAGCACGCACTGGAAGCTGCACCGGCTCGCCCGCGTGGATCGCAACGTGATTCGGATTGCGACGTACGAACTGCTCTTCGAACCCGAGACCCCGCACGAGGTGATCATCGACGAGGCGGTTGCGATCGCGCGTCGCTTCGGCGGCGAGGAGTCCCAGGCGTTCGTGAACGGGGTTCTCGACCTGATCGCGCGCGATCGGGCGGGCCACGTGGAGTGAGACGCGCCGGCCCGCAGCCACGCAAGGTCCTCGAACTCGGGTTGTTTCGCGGGCCCGCGATCCGCGCGCCCGCCGCGACCCTGATGCTGCTGGTGCCGCGGGACGAGCGGCCTCTCCGGGGCGACGCGGGACGGGTCGACTGGCGTCTCTGCGGCCGCATCTCGGAGTTGCTGCTCTCCGAGTTCACCCGCGGGGACTTCGGCGAGGCGACGCTCTTGCCCGCGGGCCCGCTGCTTCCGGCCGAACGGATTCTGCTATTCGGCGTCGGCGACGCGCGAGCGCTGCAATCCCACGGGGTCTGGCGGTGCCTGCGTGCGGCCGTTCCGAGGCTCCTGGCCATCGGGACCCGGGACCTGTCGATCGCGTTTCCCGAGAGCATCGACCTCGCCCGGCACGCTTCGAGTGCGCTCGGCGGATTGCTCGAGGGGATTTCGGCCGAGCACGGGTCGCTGCGGATGCGGGCCGTGCTTCCGAATGCGGACCAGCATACGGCGGCGCTGCGCCACGCGACGAACGAGGTGGCGCGGGCGGCTTCGCGCTCCGGGGTCCTGCTCGAGGTGGAGTGGATCCGGGATCCCGCCGACCCGGGTGTGTCCGCTGAGGGTCCTTTCGCGTAGCCAGCGGAAGCGCGCGCCAGCAACTGCGCCCCGCTGAAACGCGCGATGCCTTCGGTCGCGGGGGTTCGCGCGGAGTTGCGCCGGCTCCCGGTAAAGAGGGTCGTCGAAGTCTCCGATGCAACGAGTTGGCAGATCACTTTCCGGGAGACTCGTTTGGTCGCTCGCTGCCCACGCTGTCAGGTCCGCTACAAGGTCGCGCGCGAGGAAATCGGGCCCCGTGGCTCGCGCTTGCGCTGTACCCGATGCGAGTTGGTGTTCCGGATCGAAGTCCCGTTTGACCGCTCCGCTTCGCAGCAGCCGGCGGAACAGTCGGGGCTCGACCCGGACGCGCCGCGCGCACTCTTCGTCGAGGCAGACGAGAACCTGGCCAAGCGCTGCTCCGACTTCCTGTACGCGCGCGGGCTGCGCTGCGAGGTCGTGACGGATGGCGATGTCGCGCTGCTCTCGCTGCTCCGAAATCCGCCCCGCCTGGCCCTGATCGGCGCTTACGCGTCGGGTCTCGGGCCCCGGGATCTGATCGAGGCCACGTGCCTGGCCTCCGATCTGCGCGAGGTTGTTTTGGTGCGGGTCGCGTCCGTGGAAGGCGCACGCATACCCCCCGGGAGCGAGTCGGTCCAGCTGCTGGAGCCGCCGGATCTGCCCGAGGGCCTGGCCCCCGTTCTCGCGGCGCTCGATCTCGGAGCGAACGCGCAGGCAGCGCCGCGGCCGGCTGCGCCGCTGGTGAACGCGGCGCGGGCAGCGTCGGCGGCCGATCCCGAGGTCGCGGCCGCCGAACGGCTCGCGCGGATCGTGATCGCCGACATCATCCTCTACAACGAAGCCAGATTCGACGCCGCGGTCGAGCAGGGCGACCTCGGCGAACGACTCAAGCCCGAACTCTCCGAGGCCCGCGCGCTGTTCGAGGCCCGGGTGTCCCCCGCGCTGCGTGCAGACAGGGACTTCCTGAACGATGAAATCGAGTTGCAGGCATCGCGTCGTCGGAGGCGCGAGCAGGCCGGTCGCTAGCGGCCGAGCTTGTCCCCGCCGGCCTGCGCCCCAACGGGCCGACACCTATACTCCCGGACGTGAGCATCCTGATTGTGGGCGGGGGGGAGATCGGGTCGACCCTGGCGTCCCGTCTGGCCACCGAACGCAAGGACGTCATCCTCATCGAGTCCAGCGAGACGCGCTGCCGCGAACTTCGGGAGAGCGCCGACATCCAGGTCATCTGTGGCAGCGGCGCGCAGCCCGGGGTCCTGCGCTCCGCCGGGCTCGAGCATGTCGACATGCTGATCGCGGTCACCGCGTCGGACGAGGTCAACCTGGTCGCGTGTCTCGTCGCCGCCCAAGAGGCCGTGATTCCGACGAAGATCGCGCGCGTGCGCGATCCCGATCTCGCGGAAGCGGTCCCCGGGATCTTCGGTGCCCACCCGCTAGACCTGGCCATCAATCCCGAGGAAGTCGCCGCGCGCGACATGCTCGAGGTCCTGCGCGTGCCGGGAGCGGCCGGCGTTTTCGAGTTCGCAGATGGACGGGTGCAGGTGGTCTGCTTCGCGATCGACGGCCCCTGCGCGGCCGACGGCGTAAGACTCTCGGACCTGCGTTCGAAGCTCGGCGCGGAGTGCAATATCGTGGCGGTCTCGCGCCGGGGTAAGCTGCTGATTCCAGATGGCTCGACCGACCTCCGCGAGGGCGACCGGATCTACGCCGCGGGGCAGCCCGACGCGCAACGAGCGCTCGCCGCCTTCGTGGGGAAAAAGGGCGCCGCTCCCCGGAGCGTGGTGATCAACGGCGGCGGCAACGTCGCTTACTACCTGGCCCGGATGCTCGAAGAGCGTGAACTGGCGGCCAAAATCATCGAACCGCGTGAGGAACGCTGCAAGTTTCTGGTCGAGCATCTCGAGCGGAGCGTCGTCATCCAGGGAACCGCCTCGGATCCGTCGTTGCTACGCGAGGAGAGAATCGGCGAAGCGGACGTATTCGTGTCTCTGACCGGTTACGACGAGGAAAACGTTCTGTCCGGACTGCTTGCCAAGCGGGCGGGCGCGTCCCGGGTCGTGAGCCTCATCAACCGGTCTTCCTACGCCGGGCTGGTCCCGGCCCTCGGCATTGATGCCGTGGTCAGCCCGAACCTCGCGGCCGTTTCCGCGATCCTCCAGTTCATTCGCAGAGGCAAGGTGTTGTCGGTGACGACGATCGCGGACGGAGCCGCGGAGGCGCTCGAAATCGTCGCGCTCGAGACTTCGGAGATCGTCGGCAGGCCGCTGCGCGACGTCGGATTCCGGGATACCGTCGTAGGTGCGATCGTGCGCGGCGAGCAGGTGATCATCCCGTCGGGCGACGACGAGATTAGATCCGGGGACCGCGTGGTCCTGTTTGCGCTGCGGAGTGCGATTCCGGTGCTCGAGCGTCAGATGATGGTAAAGCTCGAGTACTTCTGAAGGGGGGCGATGCTTCGGCGGACGTTTCTACTGACGCTGCTCTGTCTGGCCCTGGCCGGCTGTGGCTACCGCTTGCTGGAGCGGCCGGCTGCGGGGACCTCGGCGGGCCCGGGTTCCGAGCAGGTCGAAATTCGCATGTTCGAGAACCGGAGCGACCAGGCGGGCGTCGAGGGTCTGTTCGCGGTTGCGCTGGCCGAGGAGTTCGCCCGCCGGGGCAACTTCGAGCCCGTCGTGCGTGCGGGCGGGGAGCAGGCTCTGATTCTGAGGGGCCGGATCCTCGAGGTTCGGGTGAATCCAGTGGCGTACTCTTCGGTCGGCCTGGCGCTGGAGGAGCGGATCGTGGTGGTGCTCGACGTCGAGATGGTAAGAGGCCCGGGCTTCGAGTCGGTCTGGAGGAACGGGAGCATCGAGCTAAACGCGCGCTTCCTGGCGAGTTCCGACAACGAGGTCTATGAGAATCAGAAGCAAGAGGCGCTCCGCCGGATCGCGTGGGGCGCTGCGGGCAGAATCCACGATGAGTTCCTCCAGAGCTTCTAAGACGAGCGAAGCCTTCCCGCCGGTGCTGCTTCTGGTGGGCGGGGGCGGTGTGCTGCGCGACGCGGCGATCGCGGAACTTCGGACGCGCGTGATCGGAGACGGGGCGGGCGACTTCAACGAGGACCGCTTCGATCTGTCCGCCCCGGGTTCCGATCCCGGAGACGTGCTGGCCGCGGCCGGGACCTTGCCGGTGATGGCGCCGGGTCGGCTGGTGCTGGCCCGGGGCTGCGACGATCGGCGCGCGAAGAAGTTTCGAGAGGCGCTGCTTCCCGCGTACCTGGAGGATCCGCTGCGGTCGACCTGCCTGGTGCTGATCGCCGAGAAGGTCGATCGCAGAAATAAGTGGGTGAAGCAGATCGGCAAGCTGGGCGAGGTTCGGGTTCTGGAGGGGCCGACCCGGCCGGCCGATCTACGGCGCTGGATCGAGGAGCGGGTGCAAGCCCGGGGAAAGCGGCCCGGACGCGGCATGGCGGCGGCGCTGCTCGACCTGGTCGGGACGGACGTCTCGCAACTGACGAACGAGATCGAGAAGGCCGCGCTCTACGTCGGCGAGCGGGACGAGATCGGGCCCGAGGACGTCGCCCGGGTCGCGGGCCAGCTTCGGGCACGATCCGTCTTCGAACTCACCGACGCGATCGGGGCGCGCCGGCTGGGGCCCGCGCTCGGGACCCTGGCCCAGCTCCGAGCACAGGGAGAGGCCCCTCTGGCCGTGTTGGGAGCGCTCGCCGGCCACTTCCGCCGGCTGGCGCGCGCGCGCGAGTGCCAGCCGCTGGAACCGGGGGAAGTGCAGCGGCGCCTGGGCGTGCATCCGTATGCGGCCCGCAAGCTGGCCGAGCAGGCGCGGCGTTTCGAACCTCAGACCCTGCGCCGCTGTCTCGCCGCGGTTCAGCATGCGGACTCGGCGCTCAAGGGCGGCGTCTCGCTGCCACCTCACCTCGTGATCGAGCGGTTCGTCCTCTCCGTGTGCGCGTGACGCTCCGGTTCGCCGCCCGGGGCCGCGAAGGACCGCTTCGCCGAAGCGCTGCTACGAGGAGCGGGCCTGCGCGCGATTCAGCAGGCGCTGGAGCTGTGAGACCATGCGAGAGACCACGCGCGTGTGCATGACGCCCTTGCCCTGTGCCTTTCGGAGCAGCTTCTGTGCAGCCTGGAACTGGGCCGGGGCGGCGTCATCCCCGGACTCCGCTCCCGCCTGCGCGAGGCGCACGGCGTTCCGGACCCGCGACCGCCAATGCCGGTTTCGGGCACGGCGCTTGAGCGACTGGCGGTGGCGCTTCTTGGCTGAGGCGTGAGTCGCCATGGGTTCCTCCGAGGAATCGGGTAGTTACCCCGAGGAGGCCGGCGTGTCAACGTCGGCGCTCGCCCCGGTCGCCCGCTCGTCGACCCAGGTGGGGGCTGCGACGCTGGTAAGTCGCGTGCTGGGCCTGGGACGGGACATCGTGCTGGCGAACGTCTTCGAGCGGGGCGTGACCGACGCCTTCTTCATGGCGTTCATGATTCCGAACCTGTTTCGGCGGCTGGTGGGCGAGGGCTCGCTGACGACCGCGTTCGTGCCGGTCTTCACGGGCTGTCTGCGCCGTTCACGAGACGAGGCCCGCCGTTTCTTCAGCACCACCTGGGCGCTGGGTGCGGGGCTCGGCCTGGCGATCACGCTCGGCGGAATCCTGCTGGCCGACCCGCTCGTCAGCCTGTTTGCGCCCGGCTTCTCGCTCGAGCCCGGCAAGCACGCCCTCACGGTGATGCTGCTCCGCTTGTGCTTCCCGTACATCTTCTTCCTGGTTCTGGTCGCACTGGCGATGGGGGCCCTGAATGCGCTCGGGCACTTTCTGGCTCCTGCGATCGCCCCGGTTCTGCTCAACCTGTCGCTGATCACGGGGGCCGCCCTGGGCGCGGCCGGGTTCTTCTTTCCCGCCCAGCCGGTTCTGGTGCTCGGCCCCGCGGTGATCGTCGCGGGCGCGCTCCAGGTCGCGCTCCAGTTGCCGTTCCTGAGCGCGCGCGGGATGCTTCCGCGTCCGGCCCTGGAGGTCCGCGCGCCCGCGGTTCGGCGCCTCGGAACCCTGATGCTGCCCGCGGTGCTGGGTGCGTCGGTGTTTCAGCTCAACATTCTGATCTCGCGCATCCTGGCGTCTTTCCTCGGGAGCGGAGCGGTCTCGTATCTCTACTACGCCGACCGTCTGCTCGAGTTGCCGCTCGGGATCTTCGTCGTCGCGCTCGGCACGGGCAGCCTTCCGACCTTCTCTCGACTGGCAAAGGCGGGTTCCCAGGCGGCGTTGCGCGAGACCTTCTTCGGCACCCAGTTCCTCGTGCTGGCGCTCGCGCTGCCTTCCACCGTCGGGCTGGTGCTTCTCTCGGAGCCGCTGATGGGGGTGCTCTTTTCCTGGCGGGTCGAACTCTTCGACGCGGTTGCGGTTGCGGGCACCGGCCGCGCGCTCTTCCTCTACGCGCTCGGCCTGGCGCCGATCGGGGTTGCGCGCATCTGTGTCGGCCTGTGTGTCGCGCATGAGAACACGCGCGATCCGGCACGGGCCGCGGTGTTCTCGCTGTTGGTGAACGCGGGCGCCGCCCTGCTCTTGATCGGCCCGTTGCCCCCGGAGGGACTCCCGGCCGCGCTCGCGTTCCTGCAGTCGTGGTGGACGGTTCTCGATCTCGGGTATCCGGGCCTCGCGCTGGCGGCTTCGATCGCCTCGCTCGCGAACGCGGCCTACCTGGGGCTGGTGGTTCGTCAGCGCTACGGCATCCGGCTCCGGCGTCCGGACTTCGAGCGACTGCTGCGGCTGGTCGTGGCCAGCGCCGTCATGGGCGTTGTCCTTGGCGCGGCTCAGCAGTTCTGGCCGGTTCCGCCTGAGGCATCGCTGCGGGGCTTTACACGGCTCGGGAGCTACGTGGCGGGGGGCCTCGCCGTTTATCTGCTGATGCTTCGTGTCCTGGGCAGCCCTGAACTCGAGGCCCTCGTTCGCGTGCTGCGCCGCCGCTAATTCCGACTCCGGCCGGGGCCTGCGTTTCTTCAGCGGCGGCCCTGCAATTCCGAAAAGAAGCTCGGTGTCGGAGCTTTAGAGGGGGACACGGGTGTTCTTTGGGCGGAGCTTCCTGTGGCCGGGCGTATTTGCGCTCTGGCTCGTCGCGTCCCTGACGCCCGCACCAGCCGGGGCGAGCCAGAGCGACCCGCTCGAGGTGCCTCGCGGGCCCCTGCCGACCCCGGAGCTTCAAGGCGACCCGCGCATCCAACTCGATGCGGCCGCCGAGGCCTGGCGCGAGCGCGGCTACCGGGACCTGCCCGTGCTGGCCTGGGCCAGCCTCGCGGCTTCCGAGGACGGCTGGGATCCTGTTCTGCTGGCGCGCGCCGCGGAGTTCGCCCCGGACGTTCCGGCGATCCGACTCGAGGTAGCGTTGCGTGCGCGCAGTCCGCAGCAGGCCCTGGCGGGGCTGCGCGCCATCTCCTCCGATTTTCCTTCGCTGGTTTGGGTCCTGACGCTCGCGGGCGGCGTGCTCGGAATCGCCATCCTCGCCAGCTCCGGGATCTTTGTGGCGATCTGCTTCGGCCGCGCGGTTGCGCTTTTGGCCCATGGACTGGGCCACCTCTCGGTGGTGCGGATCCAGCCGGCCTGGTCCGGGGTCCTGATGCTGTTCACGGGCCTCGCGCTGCTGCCGCTGTTCGGGATCGGGCCGTTGCTCGTGCTCGCGGTGGGCGGGGTGGCTGCGATGGTCTACCTGCCGCGATCCACGGCGGCCCTGGTCGCAGCCGGGCTGGCACTCTCGGGGGGCCTGCTCGGCCCGCCGCTCGAACGCTGGGGCAGCCTGGCCAGCGCGCCGGCCCGCGACGCGGGCAGCTTCGCGGCCTGGAGGGCCGAGCGCGGGCAGCCGCTTCCGGGCGATCTCGAGCGACTGGAATGGGCTCTCGGTCAGAGGCCCGGTGATCCGCTGCTCTCGATCGGGCTCGCCTCGATCTGGAAGCGGGCCGGAGACCTGGGTCGCGTGCTCGACGTGCTGGCAGACCTGGACCCGGCAGCTGCGACCCCGGTGCGCGCGCGGGCGGAGAATCTGCGCGGAATCGTGTGGCTCGCACGCGGGCAGGTCGAGCGTGCGGTCGCGGCGTTCGAGATGGCCGGCGCAGCCGAACCTTCTGCCGTGACCCTGTACAACCTCTCGCAGGCACATGGGCGGGCGCTTCGGCTTGGGGAGCAGACCGCCCTGTACTCGCGTGCGACCGAACTCGAGCCCGAGTTGATCGCGAACTACACCCGTTTCAGCGGCACCAACGTCCACCGCTTCCTGATCGATGCCCCGCTGCCCGTCACGGCCTATCTGGCCGCGGCGCTCGCGCCCTCCGACGCAGGTGCGGCGTTCGCCTCCTCGGTGCGGCAGGCGCTGCTCGGGGTCTCGATTCCGGACTGGGGCTGGATGCTGCTGCCGGGCCTGGCCGTGCTCGGTCTGCTCCTCCGCCGCGAGTCCCTGACACTGTGCTCGGCCTGTCTTGGCCAGATCTGCGCGCGCTGCACGGGCGGCAAGAGCGCGGACCGGGTCTGTGCCCGCTGCCAGCGCGCCCGGACCCCGGATCCCGAGACCGATGCCGCGGTTCGGGCCTGGCAGATCGGGCGGATTCGTTCCCGCCAGGGTCACGTGAGGCGCGCGCTGGCCGGCCTCGCGCTGCTGCTTCCGGGTGCCGCACACGTCCTGGAGGGAAGAAGCCTCGCGGGACTGGCACGCCTGCTGCCCACCACGCTGGCGGCCGCCCTGTGCATGCTGGTGCTTCAGGCTCCCATGCCGAGCGAGATCGGTCTGCCGCTGGCGCGCGCGGTCCTGGTGTTCGGGCTCGGGAGCCTTGCGCTGCTCTATGCCGCATCGCTTCGGGAGGCGTTCCAGCGACTCACGCAGCCGCGAGACCTGAGATGAGTCTGCACGGGGTGCTCTCGGACTTCGGCCTGGCCGAGGTGTTTCAACTGATCTCCCACCAGCGGAAGTCGGGGACGCTCGAGGTCACGCACGACGGGCGCGTAATCACGGTCGGGTTCTTCGAGGGATCCGTGCAGAGTGCGGCGCCGGCCTCCGACCGTCCGGACGGCGCGCTCGGCGAATTCCTGGTTCAGTCCGGCGCGCTTTCCGAACCCGCGCTCGAGCAGGCGTTCCGCCAGCAGGCGGGCACGCTCAAGCCCCTGCGCCAGCTGCTGGACGGCTCGGGGCAGCTTCCCGCGGCGGACTTTGACGAGATCGCGGCGTTGCTCACGCGGGAGACACTGTTCGGCCTGTTCGGGTGGGACGACGGGAGCTTCCGCTTCGGTGCGCAACAGCGAGACTCCGCCCCGGACGCGGAGCTGCTCGGTACCGAAGCTGTACTGCTCGACACGCTGCGGATGCGCGACGAGTGGCCCGGGCTCGCGCGCAAGCTCCCCGACGGCTCGCTGCGGGCCGTCACGACCGTGAGCATCGAGGACTTTCATGCCCGCAAGGCGCGGCTGGCAGCCGAAACCGGAATTTCGGCCGAGCGACTCGAGCGACTCTTCACGGCCGCGGAGGGGCGTCTCCCGGCGCGCCGGGTGATTGCGCTGTCGCGGCTCGGCACTTTCTCGGGGACGCAGGCGCTCTGCGCGATGCTCGAAGCCGGCCTGCTCCGCCTCGATTCGCCGGAACCGGACGCCTCCGACCCCGCCCAGCCGGTGGCCCGAAGGCGGCCCGGCTTTGCGGCTGGGGTGATCGCGGTCGCGGCCGGCGTGGTGCTGCTGATGGCCCTATTGCCCGACGTCCGTAGGGAAGACCACCCAGTTCCAGCAGGCGTACTGCGAGAGGCAGGCTCCTGGCTGGAGGAGGAGCATATCCGGCTGGAACTGGAAGCCCACCGCTGGCGGACCGGGCAGTATCCGTCGGCGCTCGATCAGCTCAGCCGGGACGCGCGCGCGCGCTTGGCGGGCCGCGGGCGCGGCCAGTACATTTATTTCAGGTCTGCGGCAGGCTACCGACTCTCGCGTGCGCTTCGCTAGCCCGGAATGGGCTCCCCGGGCCCCGCCCGCTGCCCAGAAACGGAGCTTTCTTTGACCGAGCAGGAAACCCTGGTTCTCGAAGACAACAGCCTGGCCCAGCTCGTCTACGGTCAGAACGACTCCAACCTGCGGGCGCTCGAGGAGGAGATCGACGTGGAGGTGCAGGCGCGCGGGAACCGGGTGCGCTTCAAGGGCCCCGAGCTCGAAACCAAGCTCGCGAAGCGCGTGCTGCTGGACCTGTACGAAATGGCCCGGGCCGGGATCGAGATCAAAGAGGAGATCGTGGTCCAGGCGCTGCGGCTCGGATTGGATGATGCCTCGGTCGGTGTGAAGTCCCTGTTCGATGGGACCGCGATCCGGGTGGGACGCCGGCGCCGGATCATTCCCCGGACTCCGAACCAGCGGCGTTACATCGAGATGATCCGTGCTTCGGACCTGACCTTCGGGATCGGGCCAGCCGGAACCGGCAAGACCTATCTGGCGATGGCCATGGCCGTGCACGCGCTGCACCAGCGCGAGGTCGGTCGCATTGTCCTGACCCGGCCCGCAGTCGAGGCCGGCGAGAAGCTCGGCTTCCTGCCCGGCACGTTGTTCGACAAGGTCGATCCCTATCTACGGCCGCTCTACGACGCGCTGCACGACATGATGGACCCCGACGAGGTCGGACGCCGGATGGAGCAGCGGGTGATCGAGGTGGCGCCGCTCGCGTTCATGCGGGGCCGCACGCTGAATGATTCCTTCGTCATCCTCGACGAAGCGCAGAACACGACCTCGGAGCAGATGCAAATGTTCCTGACGCGGCTCGGCTTCGACTCGATGGCGGTCGTGAACGGTGACGTCACCCAGGTCGATCTGCCGCGCGGTACGCGCTCCGGGCTCATCGAGGCCCAGGGCTTGTTGCGCGAGGTCGAGGGCATCGAATTCGTCCAGTTCACGGAGCGGGACGTCGTGCGCCACCCGCTGGTCCAGCAGATCGTTCTCGCGTACGAGCGGCGGGACCAGTCTCGGGAGCTCTAGGGGAAGCGTCGTGGCAAAAGCGGAATCGACGCTCGGCAACGATCCCAAGTTAGAGGAAGCGCGGCTCAGAGCGCGGCGGCGGCGCTTGCTGCTCCTCTGCGCCGTCGCGGCGAGCCTTGTCCTGGCCGCGATTTTGACGCTCCAGGTTTCGAACGGTGGCCCGGTTCCGATCGGAGCCAGTATTCAGCAGCCGGGCGAGATCGCCGAACGCAGCTACAAGGCACCGAACGAAGTCACGCTCGTCGATCGCCAGGCGACGGAAGAAGTTCGGCGAGCTGCGCTCGAACAAGCCTCGATCGTGTACGACTTCGACGCCGGCCGTGCGCTCGAACTTCGGGGGAGGCTCGGGGACGCCTTTGCGGCGGCGCGGGCGGCCCTGGAGAAGGAGGCCCCGGAGGGAGGCGAGGCGGAAGCCGCGATCGATCCGGGTGAGGCCTTCGTCGCTGCGCTCGGAGAGGAAGTCGAAGTGTCGGCCCGCGGCCTAGCGGTGCTCGGGAAGTCGGATTTCCGCGAGCAGGACGAGCGCGGACTGGTGGCGCTCGTGGTCCCCGTGGTCGCGCGCATGATCGTGGGCGATCCACAGGAACTCGCGCGCCACGGCGCAAGCCGAACCGTCCTGGTGCGAGAACTCGGTGCCGAGGACGAGCAGCGTCTTCTGGATTCGGAGGCCGTACTCTCACAGCCCGAGGCGGTAGCCCAGCTTCGCGGCCAGGCGGCTTCGGTCCTCGAGGGCCGTCCGAGGCGGGAGCGGAAGGCGCTTGTCGCGATTGCGGAGGGCATGCTGCGGCCCAACCTGCAGATCAACCTGCGCGCCACCGACGAGCGCCGTCAGGCCGCCGCGGACGGGGTCAAGGAGGTGACGATCACGCTGCGCAAGGGCGAGATCATCGCGCGCGACGGGGACCCGCTCACAGAGCGCCACGTCTGGATCCTGAAAGGGATTCAGGATCAGGCCCGGACCACGAACCAACTCGCGGGTTTCATCGCCGTTGCGCTGCTGATCTTCATCGTCGTCTCGGTGCTGTGGCGCTTCGCCAGCCATGGGATCGAGAGCTTTCCGAGAGGTATCAAGGACGCGGGCTTTCTCCTCTCGGTGCTGATCGTGACCGCGCTCGGGACGCGGCTCGGGCTCTTCCTGTGCGAGGCCGTCGGAAACTCGCGCGACCTGGCCCCGCTTTTTCCCGACACCCCGGAGCCTCTCTACTACGTGATTCCGGTCGCCGCGGCGACGATGCTGGTCCGGACGATTCACAGCGCGGAGACGGCCGCAGTCTTCGCCGTGGCCGCGTCCATGCTGGCGGGTCTCCAGATGGCCAACGAGCTGTCCTATGCGCTGTTCGTGCTGGTCGGTTCGCTCACTGCCGCCGTCGGGGTCGCTCGCGTGACGCAGCGCGGGACCCTGCTCCGAGCCGGGGTCCGGGTCGGGGTCGCCAATGCCCTGGTCGTCGCCGCACTCGAGCTTTTGGAGGCGCAGGGCGCGCCCGTTCGTTTTCTCACCGCGGTCTCGTTGTCGCTCGTGGGAGGCGCGCTCTCGGGCGTCGTCGTCGCCGGCGTCACCCCGCTGGTCGAAGGCATCTTCTCTTACACGACCGACGTGAAGCTTCTGGAACTCTCGAATCGCGATCAGCCGCTGCTGCGAGAACTCGAGATGCGGGCGCCCGGAACCTACCACCACAGCATGATGGTCGGACATCTTGCGGAGCGCGCTGCGGAGATCATCGGGGCCAACGCGATACTATGTAAGGTGGCCGGCTACTACCACGACATCGGGAAGATGCGGCGCCCGCATTTCTTCGTCGAGAACGTGACGATCCACGGCGGAGAGAACCGCCACGAGAAGCTCGCGCCCTCGATCTCCGCCAAGATCATCAAGGCGCACGTCAAGGACGGACTCGAATACGGAAGAGAGAATAAGCTCTCCGGTCCGATCATGAGCGGGATCGCGCAGCACCACGGGACGAGTGTGATTCGGTTCTTCTACGAGAAGGCCAAGGAGCAGTCGGATCAGGACAAGGAAGGCCTGGTCCAGGAGCACGACTACCGCTACCCCGGCCCGAGGCCCCAGACCTGCGAGGCCGGGATCCTGATGCTCGCGGACTCCGTGGAGGCCGCCTCTCGAACCCTGACCGACGCGACGCCCGCACGGATCCAGCAGCTTGTACAGCGGATCACCAACAACTACTTTCGCGACGGGCAGCTGAACGAGTGCAACCTGACGCTCCGGGACCTGAACGCGATCGCGCGCAGCTTCATCGAGACGCTGTCCGCAATCAAACACGCGAGGATCGACTACCCGGATCCGACCGACCCCGGGGGCCGCAGGCTCGAGGAGACGGAAGGTGAAGGTGTGGTTGAACAGCGAAGCCCGCGGGAGAAGGAGCGATCGGAGCGCCCTGCGAAAGTGCGCGATGACGACCTTAAGCGTCTTGGGCTTCCCTGAGGCGGAACTCGGGATCACGCTTGTCGACGACGTAGCGATTGCGGATCTCGCGGGTCGCTTCGGCCGTCCGGCGGCGCCCACCGACGTGCTCTCATTCTCGATGTGCGAGGGGGCGGGCGCGGAGTTTCGAGGAGAGCTCCTGGGTGACGTGGTGATTTCCATCGAGCGGGCGTCCGAGCAGGCGGCCCGGCGTTCGGTGCCGATCGATCAGGAACTCCGCGAGCTGCTGATTCACGGGCTGCTCCACCTGCTGGGGATGGATCACGAGCGGCCCGAAGACGCGCGTCGCATGCGGGAAATGGAGAAGCACCTGCGTTGGGAACTCGAGCGGCTCCCCGCCTAGGTCGCGGCCTGCGCGGATTTGCCGCCCTGGCTTTCGCGCTCTGCCTGGTGGCTGCGTTCCCGTTCCGGGCCGGAGACTTCCGCTTCGAAGCCGGAATCTTGTTCGGCTGGATCGCCCTGGTTCCGTTTGCGCTCGCGCTGCGCGGCCTCACGCCGGCCCGTGCCTTCTGGCTCGGGACCGCTTCTGGAACGCTCGCCTACGCCGGGATTCTGTTCTGGATCTACGTCGTCGTGACGGTCCACGGACACGCCGCAGCCTGGGTCGGCGTTCTGTCGGTGGCACTTCTGGCCTTCTACGTGGGCATCCACATCGGTCTGGTCGGGGCGGTGGTCGCGGCGCTCACGCGGGTGGCGGGCCGTGCGGGGTTCCTGGTCCTGCCCGCGGCCTGGGTGGTGGCCGAGCAACTGCGCAGCTTCGACCTGTTCTCGGGCTTTCCCTGGGGCTACCTCGGCTACTCAGTCTGGAAGAACGGCCCGGCCCGGGAACTGCTGCAGCTGGGCGGGGTTTACGGGGTCTCGTTTCTGCTCGCGCTCACGGCGGCTCTCGTCGCAGAGCGCCGAATCCTGGCAGCAGCGGTACTGGTGGCGGCCGCGCACCTCACCGGGTTCGCGCTCGGGGTCGGCCACACGCGTGCCGCGACGGACTCGGACTCGAAGCTCCGGGTCGGGATCGTGCAGGCCAACATTCCCCAGGATGAGAAGTGGGATCCGGCGCGCGCCCGGGATTCGTTCGAGGCACACCTCGAAAGCTCGCGCCTGCTGGCGGCCTCCGGCAGCCTCGACCTGATCGTCTGGCCGGAGGCCTCGGTCCCGATCTTGCTCGAGTCCGACCGGAAGGCCCGGGCCGAGGTGTCGGAGGTTGCGCGGGAAGGCTCGGTTTCACTGCTTCTGGGAGGCATGGCGGTCGAGCAGCGCCAACAGGCTCCGCGTGCCAGGAGCTTCTACAACAGCGCCTTTCTCGTCTTGCCGGACGGGCGCTTCTTCGATCGCTACGACAAGTCGCTGCTGGTTCCCTTCGGCGAGTACGTCCCGCTGCGCGGGCTCCTGGGCTGGCTCTCGGGCGTCGCGACCGGCCTCGCCTCGGGGGACGTGAGCCCGGGTCCCGGGCCGCGGGCGATCGTCCTCCCCGGGCTGGGTCCGGACCATGCTCTCGCGCCGCTCATTTGTTATGAAGTGATCTATCCCGATCTGGTTCGGCGTGCCGTGCGCGATGGCGCGCGGGTTCTCGTGAACATCACCAACGATGCCTGGTACGGATCTACGAGCGCCCCGCATCAGTTCCTGGCCATCGCCGTGGCCCGTTCGGCCGAGACCGGGCTTCCGATGGTGCGCGCTGCGAATTCGGGGGTCAGTGCGCTCGTGGCTCCTGGAGGCCGGATCGTAGATGAGACCCCGATCTTTGAACGGCGAGCGCTTCGCGGGGTCGTGGGTGCGGCGCGCAGCGGTTCCACCCTCTACACCCGCTTCGGGAACTGGGTGCTCTGGATTTCGTGGTCGATTCTGATCGGACTGGGAGGACGTTACCTTGTTGCAAGAAACCGCAAGCATCCGCGACGCGAAGGATCGTCTTCGAACTCTGGAGGCTCGGGCGCACGAACTGCGGAGGCATCTTTGACCTCGACAGCAGGCGCGCCCGACTCGAGGAACTAGAGCGGCTCTCGGCCGACCCCGCTCTGTGGGATGACCGGGAGCGCGCGCAGGAACTGCTGCGTGAGAAACGCGGGCTCGAGCGCGACCTGGAGTACGAGGCGGCCACACAGGAACTCGAATCCGACGCGGCGGTTCTGCTCGAACTCGCAGAGCAGGAGCAGGACGACGAGACGGCGCGCGAGGCCGTCGAGCGGCTCGACGAACTCGAATCGCGGGTCGAGGAAAGCGAACTCCGCCGGATGCTCTCGGGAGAGCAGGACCGGCTCGGCGCGATCGTCTCGATCAATGCCGGCGCAGGCGGCACCGAGGCCTGCGACTGGGCCGAGATGCTCTACCGAATGTATCGGCGCTGGTGCGAGAGCCGAGGCTATGCCGTGCAGGAACTCGATCTTCAGGAGGGCGAGGAGGCGGGCATCAAGAGCATCACCTTCACGGTCGAAGGGGAGTACGCGACCGGGTATCTGCGCAGCGAGAACGGGATTCACCGGCTGGTGCGGATCTCGCCCTTCGACGCGCAGAAACGCCGACACACCAGCTTCGCCTCGTTCCTGGCGATTCCCGAGATCGGGGACGAGGTCGAGGTCGAGCTCGACGAGAAGGATCTGCGCATCGATACTTTCCGCGCCGGCGGTGCGGGCGGCCAGCACGTGAACCGCACGGATTCCGCGGTTCGGATCACGCACAATCCGACCGGGATCGTCGTGCAGTGCCAGAACGAGCGCAGCCAGCACAAGAACAAGGCGACGGCGATGAAGGTATTGAAGGCCCGGCTCTTCGATCTGGCCACGGAGGAACACCGGGCGGAGCTCGAAGACCTGGCCGGGGAGAAGAAGCAGATCGGCTTCGGCAGCCAGATCCGTTCCTACACCCTTCACCCGTCGCAGCGGGTCAAGGACCACCGAACCGGGACCGAGATCGGAAACGCCCAGCGGGTGCTGGACGGAGATCTGGACTCCCTGATCCGAAGCTACCTGCTCCAGTCGGCGGGCAAATAGGCATGGCGACCGAGGGGGAAATCCTCACATCGAGACGGCGGCGAGCCGAGCGGCTGGCCGCCGAGGGGGTCGAGCTGTTTCCGGCCCGCGTGCCCCGGGAACTCGATCGGGTGTCCGCGCTGCTGGAGCGATACGCGGGAAGCGATGCGGAAACGCTCGAGCGCGAAGCTCCGAACGCTCGGATCGCCGGCCGAATTCTCTCGCTGCGCTCATTCGGCAAGGCGGTCTTCGCCACGCTGGTCTCCGATGGGGCGCGGCTGCAGGTCTGGGTCAAACGGGACGGCGTCGGCGAAGAGGCCTACGCCCGCTTCGAGCTGTACGAGATCGGGGACTTCATGTGGGCCGCCGGGCCCCTGATCCGCACGCGCAAGGGCGAACTCAGCGTCGACGTGCGGGAACTGGGCTTCCTGGCGAAGTCGTACCGCCCTCTGCCCGAGAAGTGGCACGGGCTTCAGGATCAGGAGTTGCGCTATCGCCAGCGCTATCTCGACCTCTTGATGAATCCCGAGGCTCGCCGGATCGCGGTCGGGCGAAGCCGGATGGTCGCGGCATTTCGCCGGGTTCTCGACGGACGCGGCTTTCTCGAGGTGGAGACGCCGGTACTCCAGAACCTCTACGGGGGCGCGAACGCCACTCCGTTTACGACGCACTACAAGGCCTACGACGACGAGGTCTACCTCCGAATCTCGCTGGAACTCCACCTGAAGCGTCTCGTCGTGGGCGGGATCGAACGCGTCTACGAGATTGGCAAAAACTTCCGCAACGAGGGCGTGGACCGCTCCCACAATCCCGAGTTCTCGATGCTCGAGGTCTATCAGGCATACGCCGACTACGAAGACATGATGGAGCTGGCGGAGTCACTGATCAGTCAGGCCGCGCATGCCGTCTGCGGAAGCACGAGGCTCGAGCGCGACGGCGAGGTCATCGACTTCGCTCCGCCCTGGCCCCGGATCTCGATGAAGGAGTTGATCGAGCGCGAGACCGGCATCGACATCGAGCGCACGGCCGAACTCAGCGCACTCAGAGAGGCGGTCCGGAGTGCGGGCCTTGCCGATGTCGATGCGGGGCGCGCGTCGAGTTGGGCGCAACTCGTCGACGACGTCTGGTCGCGGCGGGTCGAACCCGGGCTGCTGCATCCGACACTCGTGGTCGATTACCCGACCGCGCTCTCGCCTCTGGCGAAGCGCGTGCCGGGCCNGGCTGCCTTCGTCGAGCGCTTTGAGTTGTTTGCGGGTGGCACGGAGTTGGCCAACGCCTTCTCGGAACTCAATGACCCGTTCGATCAGCGGGAGCGTTTCGAGGCCCAGCGCCGCGAACGCGAGTCCGGCGATGCAGAGGCCCAGCCCCTCGACGAGGACTTCCTGCGGGCGCTCGAGCACGGCATGCCTCCGACGGGCGGGATCGGCATCGGGATCGGCCGTGTGGCCATGATGCTCACGGGCGCGAGCCACATCCGTGAAGTCAAGCTCTTTCCGTACATGCGGCGCGCGGGCAGCTAGCATGCTGGACGCGATCCGGGACCTGCTCGAACCCGCGCTCGGCGTGCTGTCGGCGAGCCTGCTGGGGCTCATCGCGCTCGGCTTCGCTGCGATGTTCGTGTTCTTCTCCGTCGCGGCCGCACTCGTGCTCGGCCAATTCCTGCGCTATGCACGCGCCCCCCGCGTCGGGCTGCCCGCACTCGTTCTCGCTGCTGCCGTACTCGCGTTCGGCGGGATCGTGTTCGACCTCCAACCGGTCTGGGCGCTGCCCAGTTCTCAGTTGGTCTGGGGCGTGCTCGGCTTCGGGTTGGTGCGTTGGCAGCGGGCCCACCGCCCGCTGCGGATCGGGGCGGGCGCGGTCGTGCTTATGGCGGGTCTGCTCTTTCTCGCGAGCCTTGTGTTCCCGGGACTCGAGTCTGCGGCGCAGTGGGCGCTCCAGGCTGTGGTCTTTCTGGCCGTTGCACTCCTGATGGGACTGTGGCCGCTCGTGCTCGCGGGGCTCGTGCAGCACGCGCGCGAGCGTCCGGTCGAGTGGTTTCTGTCGCTTCGCTACCTGTTCGCGAAGCGGCGCCAGACCTTCATTTCCATCATCACCGTCATCTGTGTCCTCGGCGTGGCCCTCGGGGTGTCGGTGATCACCGTCGTGCTCTCTGTCATGAACGGCTTTGCGCACGTCTGGGAGGAGAAGATCGTGGGCACGCGCGCCCACTTCGTCGTCGAGTCTCAGTTCGGGCCCGTCGAAGATTACGGGCGCTTACGCGAACTCGTGCGCGAGAGCGACGAGGTGCTCGGTGCCACGCCTTATCTGCTCTCCGAAGCGATCGTGCGCGGTCGCGGCGGACAGATTCAGGCGGTTCTGCTCAAGGGGATCGACCCGGAGACCGTCCGCAGCACCACCCGCCTGGCCGAGGATCTCGTCGCCGGCTCCCTCGACGAACTGGATCCAGCCCCGCGGGGCGACGCAGAAGCCGGGCGGTCCGGGATCGTGATCGGTTCCGAACTCGCCGACCGTTTTTTTCTCCGCGTCGGGGATCCGCTCCTGCTCATCTCCCCGCTGGGGGGACCGGCCACGCCGCTCGGACCGGCGCCGCGCATGGAGAAGTTCCGGGTTGCCGGGATCTTTCGCGCGAACTTCTTCCAGTTCGACGAGTCCTTCGTCTACACGACGATCCCGGCCGCGCAGAAGTTCATGCGACTCGGCGATGTCGTGACCGGGATCGAGGTTCGCACGGCCGACCCCTACCGTTCGCGCCTGATCGGAGCGCGCGTCCTCGATTCGCTGGATGGGCCCTTCACGGTGCGCGACTGGAAGGAGTTCTACCCCGGTCTCTTCCGTGCCCTCAAGATGGAACGCGTGATGATGTTCGTGCTGCTCTCCTTCATCATGGTGGTGGCCGGATTTATCATCGTCGCGACGCTGATCATGATGATCATGGAGAAGGGAGGCGACATCGCGATCCTGAAGGCGATGGGTTGTGAGGACCGGGGCATTCTGCGCGTGTTTGCCATCGAGGGCTGTCTGATCGGGATCGCGGGCATCGGGCTCGGGCTCGCCATGGGTCTCGTGATCACGGCGAACCTCGAGCTGATTCAGCGCCTGGTCGAGCAGACAGTGGGCTTCGACGTACTTCCGGCAGACGTCTATCAACTCGGACAGCTGCCCTACCACATCGATGCCTTTCAGTTGCTCATGATCTCGCTGATCGCGATGGTGCTCTCGATCGGCGCGACGCTGCTGCCGTCGTGGCAGGCCTCGCGGCTCGATCCCGCGGAGGGGCTCCGGTATGAGTGAGCTTCGGGCGCGGGCGCTGACCAAGTCGTTCGCGATCGGCGACCGGACGCTGGACGTGCTCCAGGGGATCGATCTGGTGGTGCGGCCGGGAGAGACGCTCGGAATCCTGGGCGTTTCGGGGTCGGGAAAGTCGACCCTGCTTCACATCCTGGGGGGCCTCGAGCGCCCGAGTTCGGGCCAGCTGAGCTACGGGGACCTCGACATCTACGAACTCGAGGAAGCCGAGGCGGCGCGCTTCCGGAGTGCGCACGTCGGTCTGGTGTTTCAGTTTCACCACCTGTTGCCCGAGTTCGATGCCTGCGAGAACGTGATGATGCCGTGCCTGCTGGCGGGCTGGCCGCGCGCCCGGGCGCACGCACGGGGTCGCGAGTTGCTCGAAGCCGTGGGCCTGCTCGAGCGGGCCCAGCACCGGCCCGGAAAGCTCTCGGGCGGTGAGCGTCAGCGGGTCGCGATCGCCCGCGCGCTCGCGATGTCGCCCGAGATAGTGCTGGCGGACGAGCCGACCGGAAACCTCGACCCGGGGACCGGCCGCGTCATCGAAGACCTGCTGCTGCAGCTGAACGCGGAGCTCGGGACCGCGCTGATCCTGGTCACGCACAACGAGAGGCTGGCCGGAAGGCTCGGCAAGAAGCTGTTTCTCGTCGAGGGCCGCCTGACCTCCTAGACCCGCCGGCGCCGCGGGAAGCGGGCCGGATTCGGGTTGGTAGAATAGAGGGCCTGAAGGGACCGCCTGCCGCTCGAGTGCGGCTTGCCCGCAGGCCTGGAGGTCGGGATTCCGGGCCGGCTCGGGCTCACACGAGGGACTTCGTTGATTCGATCCGCGCGGCCGCTGTGGGTGTCGCTGGGCCTGTTCTTGGCGCTGGCCGTCGGGCATGCCCGGGCGGGGGTGGCCGCGGCGGATCCCGGCCCCGAGCTCCGGGATCTGCGCACTCCACCGGGCGTTTCGGACGCGGCTGCGGCCACGCCGGATCGGCTGCCGCTCGTGGTGGTGCTCGCGCCCGTCCACTCAGTCACGGCTCGAGCCGCGGCGGCGCCCGAGGCCTGGCTGGCGCGGCTGGCCGAGGGTCTCGAGCGGGGGGGTCAGGCCGGGCCCCGCGCGCGGGTCCGCGGGCGACTTCTGCTCGGCGGTGGCGTCCTCGACGGGACCGACGTGGTCAAGGCCAGGCGAGAGATTCTCGAGGCTGCGACCACGGCCGGCGCCCGGGCAGCCCTGATCGCGAGCGTCACGCGTCTGGCCGGGGCCTATAGCCTCGAACTCGAGCTGATCCCGGTCGACCCGAGCCTGGGTACGTCCTACACCGCGCTCGAGGCGCCCGATGACGTCGGTCTCGAACTCGCGCTCGATCGGGCCGCGAACTGGGCCCGAGCCCGGCTCGCTGCGGCGTCGGAGCGGCGTCCGGACCCGGCCGCGGATCTCCCGCCGGTCGCGGGGGCGGCGGAGCCGGGGCTCCTCTCGATTCTGGCAGACGCCGAGGCCGGCGCCGAGGCCGCGGCGCTGCTGGACGAGCGGCAGGCCGGGGAGACCGTGGTCTCGGTCGAGATCGAGGGCAACCAGCGGATCGAGGCGGACGCGGTACTCGCAGGGGTTTCGACGAGCGCGGGCGAGCCGCTCTCGTCGGAGCAGATTGCAGGCGACGTGCGGCGGATCTACTCCCTCGGCTTCTTCCGTGACGTGCGCGTGACCACCCGCGAGGTCCCGGGCGGGGTCGCCGTCTCCTTCGTGGTCGAGGAAAACCCCGTGATCCGGCAGGTCAGCGTGATCGGAAACGACAGCGTCGGCGGCGACGAGATCAAGGAGAACCTGACGCTCTCGGTGGGTTCGACCATTGATTATCCGCTGCTACTCGAAAACAAGCGCAGGATCGAGGCGATCTACGCGAGCCAGGGCTATCACCTCGCGGTCGTCGACTACCAGGTGGAACCGCTCGGTCCCGGGACCGTCGGCATCACGTTCGACATCCTCGAGGGAGACGAACTCCGGCTCACCTCGATCCAGTTCGTGGGAAACCGCCACTTCAGCGAAAGCGACCTGCTCAGCGTGATGCAGACCAAGCCGTGGCGCTGGTACTCGATCGTCACGAGCTACTTCGATCACTCGGGCCGCTATGCGGAGCCGATCTTCTATCAGGATCTCGATCGCGTGGTCCGCAAGTACATGGACGCCGGCTTCATCCGCGCGCGGGTGGGCGAGCCCGATGTCACGCACGAGGGCCGGGATCTCCGCGTGCGCGTCGAGATCGTAGAGGGGGACCCGTACACGGTCGGCGAGGTCGGGATCCTGGGGGACGACAGCATGGATGCCTCGGCGCTCGAGCAACTGCTGGCGCTCGCCCCGGGCCAGGTCTTCAACCGCAGCACGATGACCGAAGACGTGGAGCGTCTGCGCGGCTACTACGCGGACCGGGGTTTCTACTACGCCAGCGTGACGCCCCGGACCCAGGTGGACGAGGCAACCCAGGTCGTCGACTGTGACTTCGAGGTCGAAAAGGGGCGCCTCTTCTTCGTGGAGCAGATCGAGGTGCACGGAAACACGCGTACGCGCGACGACGTGGTTCGCCGAGAACTCAGCCTGGCCGAGGGGGACCTCTACTCGGCGGATTCGCTCCGGCGCAGTCGCGCGCGCGTGCAGCGGCTGGGTTTCTTCGAGGAGGTAGCCCTGGACACCCGCGAGCACGGAACCTCGAACCGAGTCGACGTTGACATCGATGTCGTCGAGCGCCCGACCGGCGCCTTCAGCTTCGGCGCGGGCTTCGGATCGACGGACGGCTTCGTGGTGACCGGCTCGGTCCGGCAGGACAACCTGCTCGGCAAGGGGTATCAGCTCTCCGCGAGTCTCAACCTCGGAGCCAACACGCACTACAGCTACATCCGCTTCGCGAACCCATCGCTGCTGGGAAGCGTGACCAGCCTCTCCGGCACCCTCTCTCAGAACAGGGTCGAGTACCAGGATTTCGACGAGAGCATCCTGGGCTTCAACGTGACCGCCGGCTACCCGCTCGACGAGGGCGAGACGCGTGCGTTCCTGGGCTATTCCTACGCCGCGCGCGAGGCGTTCACGGAGGACGTGAATGCCTCTTCGGTCGTGCAGCGCGAAGAGTACATCCCGAAGAACACCACCAGCATGCTGAGCCTCTCGGCCGTGCGCGATACGCGCGACGACCCGCGCTTTCCGAGAAGCGGTTACACCACCGGCTTCGCGCTCGAGTACGCGGGCCTCGGGGGGCTCAACCAGTTCTTGCGCTTCGAGGCCCGCACCACCTGGTACTTCCCGATGCGCCGCTGGCTCGGCTTCGAGTCCACCTTCGTCGTGAACAGCCGGATCGGCTACGCGCTGCCGATGAACACGATCGCAAGTTTCGATCTGCCGGGATGTACAACCTTTCCGGCGTGCGATTTCCCTCGGGTGAACCCCAACAGGCAGCCGCTTACGAACATCGACACCGACATCAAGCTCTCGCTCACCGAGCGCTATTTCCTGGGTGGGGTCGGAGCCTTCCAGTTGCGCGGCTTTCGCCAGCGCTCGCTCGGGCCCCGCAGGTCGTACCTGATCCCGGTGCCGGACCTTAACACCGGCGACGTCGTCTTCTTTCCCTTCGGGTGCAATCCGAGTGGATTGCCCCCGGTCGGCCGGGAGTGCAACTCGCTCAACGACACCGAGATCGACGAGTTCGCGGACCTCGATCTGACGGACGTGATCGGGGGCAACAAGATGTTCCTGATCAATCTCGAGCTGCGCTTCCCGCTGATCGAGGACATGGGACTCGAGGGCCTGGTGTTCCTGGACATGGGCAACGCCTTCTCCGAGAACGAGATCATCGACCCCACCAAATTCCGCTTTGGGACGGGTGGCGGGATCCAGTGGTTCAGCCCGTTCGGGCCGCTGCTGATGCAGATTGGCTTCCCGCTCGACCGGCTCGACGTCGAGGATTCATCCGTCTTCGAGTTCTCGATGGGCGGCAGCCAGTACTAGGGCCAACTGCGCGCCCCGCCCGGGCTGGCAAAGCGCTGCGGTCGCCGCCAAACTCCCATCCGGCCCCTGAGAAATCAGAAGGAGAACAGGTATGAGGCTCCTGGACCGTTCGGCGATCCCGTTTCATTGGATCCTGGGAGCGCTGATCGCGCTGGCTCTGGCTCCTGCGGCAGCGTTCGCGGAGGAGCAGACCATCGCGTTCGTCGACGTCCGCAAGGCGCTGTTCACATCCAAGGAGGGCCGGAACGCGCAGCAGCAGTTTTCCGAACTCCAGGAGTCGAAGCGCGACACGCTGGTCCCGCTCCGGGATGAGCTGACGCGGCTGGGGGAGGAGTTCGAACGCCAGAAGTACGTGCTCTCCGAGAGCGCGCTCAGCGAGAAGCGGCTCGACCTGATGAAGCGTCAGCGGGACCTCGAACGCGACATGCGCTCGGCCGAGGAAGACCTGGAACTCGAGCAGGTGCGGCTGCTGCAGCCAGTGGAGAAGCAGGTCATCCAGGCGATCCAGGAGATCGGCAAGGAGAAGGGCTTTTCGGTGATCCTCGACCGCGGGGCCCCGGGCGTGGTCTACCATCGCGACAGCCTCGACATCACCGACCTGGTCGTGAAGCGGCTGAACGAGGGTTAGGCGCATGGCAGACCCCCCGCTCGGCATCGACCGGATCCAGGGCCTGCTGCCCCACCGGTACCCGATGCTCATGCTGGATCGTGTGATCGAGATCGGGCCTGAGTCGATCACGGCCGAGAAGCTCGTGACCGTGAACGAGCCATTCTTCGAGGGCCACTTTCCCGGACGCCCGATCATGCCCGGGGTCTTGATCATCGAGGCGATGGCGCAGGCGGGCGGGCTGATGATCATTCACGAACGCCCCGAGCTGCGGGGTCGCGGCGTCGCGATCGTGGGGATCGAAAAGGCGCGCTTCCGCCGGCCTGTGGTTCCCGGAGACGTGCTCCGGATCGATGCGACCATGTCGCGGACGCGCGGCGACCTGGTCTGGATTCGGGCTTTCGCGCGGGTGCGCGGGACGACGGCGGCGGAGGCGGAATTGATGGCGGCGTTTGTCGACTGGGAGCAGCCCGCATGAGCCGCATCCACCCCACGGCCGTGGTCGATCCCTCCGCGCAGCTCGATTCGTCGGTCGAGATCGGCCCGTACGCGGTGGTGGGGCCCGAGGTCTGTCTCGGCGCCGATGTGGTCCTGAAGCCGCATGCCTTCGTGACCGGCCGGACCGAGCTGGGCGCTGGGGCGGCCGTCTACTCTTTTGCTTCGGTGGGCGAGATTCCGCAGGATCAGAAGTACCGGGGCGAGGCGACGCGGCTCGTGATCGGCGCGCGAACCCAGATCCGGGAACACGTGACGCTGAGTCCCGGAACCGCCCAAGGCGGTGGCCTGACGACGGTCGGAAGCGACTGTCTGCTGATGATCGGCTGCCACGTCGGCCACGACTGCCAGGTGGGCAGCCATGTGATCATCTCGAACGGCTGCGCGCTCGCGGGTCACGTGCTGGTCGAGGATTACGCCTACCTCGCGGGGATGGCGGGGGTGCATCAGTTCGTGCGGATCGGCGAGTCGGCGATGCTGGGCGGGATGTCGGCGGTGGTGCAGGACGTGGCTCCCTACACTACGGCCATCGGGAATTATGCGAAGCTGATGGGACTGAACCGGATCAACCTGGAGCGGCGCGGCTTCTCCACGCAGCGGATCGGCGCGATCGAGCAGGCGTTTCGGATCATCTTCCGCTCGGGCAAGCTGCCGCGGGAAGCGTTTGCGGAGGTCCGAAGCGCGCTTCCCGAATCTCCGGAGGTCGAGCACATGGTCGCCTTTCTCGAAAAGTCGGAGCGCGGTTTCTGCCGCATGCTGCGGTAGCGAGAGACGGTCTGGTGTCCCGTCGCCTCGGCTTGATTGCGGGAAGCGGCCGGCTCCCGTTCGAGGTGGCCGAGGCCGCGGCGCTGGCCGGCAGCGAGGTCTCGATCGTCGCGATCGAGGGCAATACCGACCCCGAAATCGAGCGGCTCGCCACCGGAAGATTCGGTTGGGTCGCGGCGGGCGAACTCGAGAAGCTGATCGCATTTCTCGGGGCGGCGGGTGCCGACGACGTGATCCTGGCCGGCGCGATCGCCAAGCGCGCGATGCTGCGCGACCCCGCCGCGCTGCGCCCCGATGCGAGGGCGCTGGCGCTACTCGCGAAGCTGCAGGAGCGGGGCGACGATACGATCCTGTCGGCGCTCGCCCGGGAGCTCGAGTCGGAGGGGTTCTCGGTGGTCGCGTCGACGCGCTACCTCGGCGACCGCCTCACACGGCCGGGGGTGTTCGGGACGCTGGCGCCCTCGGAGGCGCTGCTCGAGGATCTTGAACTCGGGCTGCGCGTCGCGCGAAGCCTGGGCCTTCACGACGTGGGACAGACTGCGGTCGTCAAGCGAGGCAGCGTGTTGGCGCTGGAAGCGGCCGAGGGCACGGACGCCGCGATCCGCCGGGGGGCCGAGCTCGGGGGCCCCGGGGCCGCGCTGGTCAAGGCCGCCAAGCCGGGTCAGGATCTGCGCTTCGACGTTCCCGCCATCGGGCCCGAGACCCTCGAACTGGCGGCCGAAGTCGGCATCTGCGGGATCGGACTGGAGGCGGAGCGGACGCTCGTGCTCGAACGCGACCGAGTTCGCGAGCTTGCCCAGGCAGCCGGGATTCCGATCGTGGGGCTCCGGTCTCGGGAGCCGTGAAGCGCCCGGCTCTGGCCGTTGTGGGTGTGGGTCACATGGGCTCACTGCACGCCGAGAAGCTCCGGGCGCTGGAGCGAGAGGGCGCGCTCCACTTCGCCGGGGTCTACGACCTCGATCGGGACCGCGGTCGCGCGGTCGCGCGGCGTCTCGAGGCACCCGTGCTCGACGGGCTCGAGGCCGTGGCTCGGGTGGCCGACGCGGCCTGCATCGCGGTACCCACGACCCTGCACGCGCCGGTTGCGGCGCAGCTGCTCGATGCCGGTCTCGACGTGCTCGTCGAAAAGCCGATCGCGACCACACGCAGCGAGGCGCAGCGGCTGCTGGAAGTCGCGGCCGCCCGGGGCCGGATCGTGCAGGTCGGGCACATCGAACGTTTCAGCCGCGCGTTCGAGGCCGTGCGGCCGATGCTGGCGGAGCCGCGCTTCATCGAGGCGCACCGCATCGGGCCCTACCCGGGCCGGGCCACCGACGTCGGTGTGGTTCTCGATCTGATGATTCACGACCTTGAGATCGTCTCCGATTGGGTCGGCGTCGAGGTCGACAGTATCGACGCGGTCGGGATCCCGGTGCTCTCGGAGACCGAGGACATCGCAAACGCCCGGATTCGCTTTCGGGGTGGCTGCGTCGCGAATTTGACCGCGAGCCGCGTTTCCCTCGAGCCGCTGCGCAAGCTGCGGCTGTTCCAGTCCGACGCCTACATCTCGATCGACTTTGCGGCCAACCGGATCCAGGTGGTGCGGCGCGAGGGAACGCCCGGCGGGGACACCCCGCTCAAGATCGAAGGACAAACGCTGGACCTCGACCCGGCCGATGCGCTGCTGGCCCAGGACCGGGCGTTCGCAGCGTCGGTCCGTACCCGCGCGGCGCCCGTGGTCGGCGGCGGAGACGGACTCCGCGCGCTCGAACTCGCGTTGCGCATCCAGGAGAGCCTGACGGCCTTCGAGGAGTCGGGCTCGTGAGGGTCTTCATCTCGACCGCCGATGCCTCCGGAGACCTCCACGCGGGGGCGGTGCTGGCGAAGCTCCGGGAGCGTCGCCCGAGCGTCGAGGCGTTCGGGCTGGGCGGCGCCGGCCTTCAGGCGGCCGGGCTCGCGCCGCTGGTGCCCCAGTCGGAACTCGCGATTGCGGGTGGGGTCGAGGTGCTGCGGAGCGTGCCCCGGATCCTGCGCGCCTACCGGACGCTGCGGCGAGCCCTCCGGGAGCGTCAACCCGACCTGGCAATCCTGGTGGATTCGCCCGACCTGAACCTGCCGCTGGCGTCGGTGGCCCGGCGGCTGGGGATTCCGGTGCTCTACTACGTGGCGCCCCAGGTCTGGGCGTGGCGCTTCGGTCGGGTGCGGAAGCTGCGGCGGCGCGTGGATCGCGTCTGCGTCATCTTTCCGTTCGAGGAGCCGCTGCTGCGGAAGGCCCGGGTCCCGGCCACTTTCGTGGGCCACCCGCTCGTGGACCGCTTTCAGGACTTTTCCAAGAAGCTCGAGCCGGAACGGGTCGCCCGCTCGCTCGGACTCGATCTCGAGCGGCCGATCCTGGGACTCCTGCCGGGGAGCCGGCGCAACGAGGTCGAACGGAACCTGCCGCCGATGCTCGAAACCGCGGAGCTGCTGCGGGGCGCCTTCCCGGAGCTGCAGGTGATCCTGATGCGCGCGCCTAACCTGGTGGGCCCGGAAACGCTCGGGGACCGGGGAACGGCGCTTCCGGCTCACGTGAGCGAGGTCCGGGGCCGGACGCACGAGGCGATGGCGATCTCCACCTGTCTGCTCGCCGCGCCCGGAACCGTGACGGTCGAAGCAGCGCTGCTCCGGACTCCGATCGTCGTGACCCATACGCTGAATCGCCTGAGCTTCGAGTTCGCGCGGCGTGTCACGCGGGTCGCCTCGAGTTGCATGCTCAACCTGATTGCGGAAGCCGGCGTGGTTCCGGAACGCCTCCAGCAGCAGGCACGACCGGTCGCGCTCGCAAGCCTGCTCGGGCGTTTGCTCCGGAACCCGAGGGCGCGGGACGAGATGCGCGCGCGTCTGTCCGCGGCGACGGCCCGCCTGGGCGGGCCCGGGGCCGCCGAGCGCGTGGCCGAGATTGCGATCGGGCTCGCGAGCTAGGGGGAGCGCGCCGTGATTTGGCTGTACAGCGCGCTGCTCTGGGTCGTCGTCGTCCTCGTCGGCCCGATCCTGCTGGCGATCGCGGCGCTTTCGTCCCGCGGACGTGCGGGGCTCGGTGAACGGCTCCGGCCGCTCGGCCGGGCGCTCGAGCACGCAGGGTCCGGTGTGTGGGTCCACGCGGCGAGCGTGGGGGAGGTCGAGGCCGGGGTTCCGTTGATTCAGGGCTTGCTCGACCGCGGCATCCCGGTGGTGGCCACCACAGCGACGACGACGGGGCGCGCGAGGATGCGCCAGTACTTTCCCGGCCTGAGGGTCCGGCTGGCACCGCTCGAAATTCCCGGGCTGGCGACGGCCTCGGTGCGGCGAGCCCGGATCGCCTTGCTGGTGCTGCTCGAGACCGAACTCTGGCCGGCGCTGATCACGGGCGCGGCCCGGGGAGGGGCGCGCGTGGTCGTGGTCGGGGCTCGGATCTCCGACCGGAGCCTGCCGCGCTATCGACTGCTGCGTCCGCTGCTCGCCCCGGTACTCGGCTGCCTGAATGCGGTCGGGGCCCAGACCGAGCTGCACGCAGATCGCTTCCGGGCGCTGGGGGTCCCGCGCGAGCGGGTTTCGATCGTCGGAGACCCGAAGTTCGACCGCCCGCTCCCGGAGGCGGTCCCGGCAGAACTCGACGCAGCGCTCGGACCGGGCCCACTCCTGGTCGGGGGAAGTACCCACCCGGGCGAGGAAGAGGCCCTGCTTGCGGCCTGGGCGGCGCTGCGCGAGCAGGGAGCGCGGGAGCTGCGTCTGGTGCTCGCGCCGCGTCACCCCGACCGAGCCGGGCAGGTCCTGGCGGCCGCGCGCCGCAAGCAGGCCTCGGCTCGTCTGAGATCCGAGGGTCCCGGGGACGCCGACGTCGTGGTGTTGGACACCCTGGGAGAACTCGCCGCGGTGTATTTGCGCGCCGACCTCGTCTTTGTCGGCGGGACACTCGCACCGGTCGGGGGTCACAATCTGATCGAACCGGCGGCCGCGGGCAGGGTCGTGGTCGCCGGCCCGCATACCGAGAATCAACGCCACCAGGTGGCGCTGCTGGAGTCCCTGGGCGTGCTCCGCCAGGTCGCGGACGCGCGCGGCCTCGAGCTGGAGTTGGGCGGGCTCTGGGCCGACCCGGACCGAAACCGACCCGCCGAGCGGGCCCGCACGGTCCTGGCTGCCCACTGCGGCGCGGTCGAGCGCAGCCTCGCGCTCATGCTCGGAGAACTCCAGGCTGCGGGTGGGCTGGGCGCCCTCGGGGCGAACGGTGCCTGACCTGCTCTGGCAGCGGGAGGAGTCGAGCCTCCGCCGGACGCTTCTGGCGCCACTGCTCCCGTTCGAGGCGCTCTACCGGTGCGGGGTCTTCCTGCACCGGGGGCTGTTCCGGAGCGGCCTCGCGGAGCGCAAGCGGCTGCAGGCCCGGGTTGTCTCGGTCGGAAATCTGGCGGTCGGGGGCTCGGGAAAGACGCCCGTCGTCGCGTGGCTTGCGAAGCGTCTCCGTGCCCGGGGGCACAAGGCGGCCGTCCTCTCGCGCGGGGTCGGAGGGCGCGGCGGTGCCGACGTCCACGTGGTCTCGGATGGCGAGCGCGTGCTGCTCGGTCCGGGCACGGTCGGGGACGAGCCGGTCTGGCTGGCGCGGCGCCTGTCCGGGATCCCGGTGCTGGCCGGGCACAACCGTCTGGCGCTGGGGCTTCGCGCGCTCGCGGTGTTCGGATCGGAGGTGTTGATTCTCGACGACGGTTTCCACCACCACCGGCTCGAACGCGACGTCGACCTGGTGTGTCTCGACGCCCGTCTCGGGCTCGGAAACGGCCACGTACTGCCGCGCGGACCGCTCCGGGAATCCGGGCGGGCGCTGAGGCGCGCAGACGCGATCGTCCTGACGCGGGTTTCGGAACCCTCCGAGGACGCGCCCGGGCTCCCTGGGCAACTTCCGGCCGGCGTGCCGTGCTTTCGTCTCGGGATTGACCCGGTGGGGCTCCGCGTACCCGGAACTCCCGGCCTGAGGCCGGTGGAGGATCTGCAGGGGGCCGAGGTCGGGCTGCTGACGGCGATCGCGCGCCCCGACCGCATGCTGCGGGACCTCGAGCGGTTGGGTGCCCGCGTGGTGAAGCGGCGCTGCTTTCGGGATCACCACCGCTACCGGCCGCGCGAGATTCGCAGGCTGGACCGTTCGATTCCTTGGGTGACCACGGCCAAGGACGCCGTCAAGATTCCGGACGCGTGGCTCGACGACCTGCGGCTCTGGGTTCTCGAAGAGGAACTCCGGGCCGACGACGGCGACGAACTGGTCGACTGGCTCCTCGAGCGACTCGAATCGGTGAGGTTACGGGGGTGAATCTGCGCCACGCGTCGGAGGCCTGGGGCTTGGCCGCGGCTGCCTCGGTCGTGGATCGCGTACCGCTTTCGCGGGTCCAGCCGCTCGCGGCCCGGATCGCGCGGCGGATCTTCGACCACGGAGGTCGAAGCGTAGAGATCGCCCTCGCGAACCTGCGGATCGCGTTTCCCGAAGCCAGCGAAGCCGAGCGGCGAGAGATCGGCCGCGAGAGCTTCGTTCACTTCGGTTGGAATCTGATCGACGTGTTGCGCGCGCAGCGCTGGTCCCGGGAGGATTACGCGAGCCGGCTGGGTCTCGAGGGCCTCGAGCACATCGAGCCCTGGAACCGCGAGCAGCGCGGCATCATCGGCCTCTCGCTTCACCTCGGAAACTTCGAGTTCATTTCGGCCGCGACCGCGCTCAGTGGGATTCGGGGCGCGATCGTCGCGCGCCGGATGTCGAACGCCCGGATCTACGCGCGCATCGCCGAGCAGCGGGTGCGCTTTGGACACCAACTGATCGACAACAAAAATGCGGTCCGTAGTGTACTTCGAGCGCTCGGCGACGGGAGGCTGGTGGGCTTCCTGAACGACCAGTACTCGCGTCGCGGGAGCCGCGTATTCGTTCCCTTGTTCGGGGCCCGCTGCGCCACTTCCACCGGCGTCGCCCTGTTGGCACTGCGAACCGGCGCTCCGGTGATTCCGGTCTACAGTGTGCGGGAGGCACCCGATCGCCACGTGGTGCGCTTCGAGCCGGCGCTCGAATTCGATCCCTCGGGGGATCGGAGGCGCGACATCGAGAGCCTGACCGCAGGCTGCAACGCGGCGATCGAGTCGATCATCCGCCGCTACCCAGAGCAATACATGTGGGGGCACCGGCGCTTTCGATACAGCCCCGATCTCGATCACAATCCGTATCCCGCGCGGAACTGATCGCGTGTCCGGCCCGGAACCGCGCTCAGGACCTGGAGGCCTCGCGGGGGCCGACGCCGCAGGCCGATCTGATAGACTCCCGGCCCGATGAGTCTTGCGGACCGAAGTCTCCGCGGCCCGGTGCTCAGTTCCAGCGAACTGGAAGCGCTGCTCGGCGACGAGCTGCCGCTGCTCGAACTGCTGCACCAGGCGTTCGTGGTGCGCGAGCACTCCTTCGGCCGCCGCGTGCAGGTGCACGTGCTCGACAACGCGCGCAATGCGCGCTGTCCCGAAGACTGCGGCTACTGCTCGCAGTCCGCGATCAGCGACGCGCCGCTCGACCCCTACGAGTGGAAGCGTCGCTCCGAGATGCTCGAGAATGCGCGCGCTGCGTACGACTTGGGCGCCTACCGCTACTGCATCGTGGCCAGTGGGCGGGGGCCGACCCGAAAGCAGACCGCGGCTCTCGCAGAGACCGTTCGATGCATCAAGCGGGAGCTTCCGATTCAGGTCTGTGTGTCGGTCGGGCTGCTCGACGAGGAGAAGGCTCGGGTACTCAAGCAGGCGGGCGTCGATCGCCTGAATCACAATCTGAACACGACGGCCGCGCTCTACCCGAAGATCTGCACGACCCACACACACGCCGACCGCTGCGCGACGCTCGACGCAGCCCGGGCGGTCGGGCTCGAGCAGTGCTCGGGTCTGATCATGGGCATGGGCGAATCGAACGCCGATCTCGTCGAGGTCGCGCTGGACCTGCGCGAGCGCAGTGTGGCCTCGATTCCACTCAACTTCCTGATCCCGATCGAAGGCAACCCGGTCCAGTCCGACGGGAGCCTGAACCCCGAGCGCTGCCTGCGAGCGCTCGCGATGTTGCGGCTGGCGAATCCGGGCGCAGAGGTGCGGGCGGCCGGGGGCCGCGAGGGCCACCTCGGCTCGCTCGAGGCACTCTCGCTCTGGCCCGCGAATTCACTCTTCGTCGGGGGCTACCTGACGACCCTGGGCCATGACGCGCTCGCCACCTACCGGATGATTCGCGATGCTGGCTTCGAGGTGGAACTGCCGGACGGGAAGGTCGCGAGCTGGGCGCAACTCGGGCTCGACGAGGAGTTTCGCGTGCTCGGGAGTGAGCGGATCCTGAAACCGGACGTCGCTACAGAGATCCCCTAGACTGTCGGTGCTGTCGGGGGACCATCGCTGAGATCCATGCGCGACGTAGAGATCGGCGGTGAGGTGTGTCTGGGTTCGGGCCGTCCGCTCGTCTGGATCGTGGGTCCGGGCGACAGTCAGGACGAGTCCCAACTGGCCCCGACGGCCGAGAGGCTCAAGAAGCTCTCGGAGAAGCTCGGCGTCCCGCTCGTCTTCAAGCTCGGTCGCGGTCGCGAGAGCTTGGACGACCCGGGCCGGGAGAATCGGCGCGAACTCGAGTTCGAGAAGCTCGCGTGGATTCGGAGCCGGTTCGAACTTCCCGTACTCGGAGAGGTCGAGAGCGCCGACGACCTCGAGGCAGCAGGCCAGCTGCTCGACGTGATCCAGATTCCGGATTTCCTGTGCGAACAGAGTTCCCTGCTGGCTGCGGCGACCGCGACCGGGCGGCCGGTCAGTGTGCAGCGGGCGCGCTTTCTGTCTCCCGAGGCCCTGTCGCGCACGGTCGCCGAGCTTGCGCGGGGAGGCGGCTCCGGCCTGCTGTTGACCGAAGCCGGGGTCTGCTTCGGCTACGAAAACACGCTCGCAGACATGACCATGATCCCGAGACTGCGGGCGCTCGGGTGGCCGGTGGTGTTCGACGTTGCGCCGCTCTGCCGCTGCCTGGGCGGAGGCCGCGCGGCCTCCCGGCTTCCCGGGGCTCGCGAGTCGCTCGTGCCCCTGCTGCGGGCCGCGATCGCGGCGGGCGCGGCTGCCGTATCCTTCGAAACCGGACCCGGTTGGGCGGCTGCGGGTCACGGCCGGCCTTCGCTGGAGGAGCTGGAGGGACTCATGCTGGAACTGCGGGGACTCGCTGATTGGATGCGCCTGCGGGGCTACGCGTGACGGCCCGCGTCGATCCTGAACTGCTGCGGATTCTGGTCTGTCCTCGCTGCAAGGGGGAACTCGCGGTGCGCCACGGCGACGACGGGGCCGAGGCCTGGCTCGACTGCGCGGCGTGTGCGCTCGCCTATCCGGTCGAAGACGGGATTCCGGTCATGCTCGTCGAGGAAGCGACGTCGCTCTCCGACCCGCGCGCGTAGGCCTGAGTCCGTAGCTCAGCCGGTGCAGCCAGAGAATGACACGCTCCCGGGCAACCCAGCCGCGTAGCTCGCGCCGCAGTGCGCGGCGCCCGGCGGTGTAGCCCGCGAGCAGGCTCGCGAACTCGCGCCGCCCGAGCTGATTCCGCCACAGGCCGGCCTTCACGACCGAGCGGCAGAGCCGCCCCAGGTTTTGCGCACGGCGCCCGGCCGCGAGAGCTCCGGCTCCGCGAAACGCGGCCCGGTCGAGGTCGACGATCACGATCCTGTCGGACGCCTGCCCGGGTTCCGGAACTGCCAGGATGTTGCGAAGGTGGAGGTCGTGGTGGTCGACGCCCGCGTCGTGCAGCCGGCGGATTGCGGTGCCAGCGTGCCGAGCTAGGCGGCGACGGTCGGCCGGCTCCGGGAGTGAAGCCAGAAGCTCGAGCAGGTCGCGCGCGTCCGGTTCCTCGAAGGTCCCGATTGCGCTCGACCAGAGGGGACCCAGGTTCGGCCAGAGCACCAGGCACAGCACGGTGGGGACAGGAGCCCCGCGCTCCCGGGCAGCGTGGGTGACGGCGAGCTCGCGCAGCGCTCGCCCGGGGCCGAGCAGGAGCGGACCCGTGAGCCTGCCGAACAGGCCCCCGTGCCTGTAGCGTCGCAGGACCACGGCGCCCCCCCCGCCGAGCGGAACCACGGGCGCGGGCCCGCGGCCGCGCCGGGGACTGCGCGAGAACAGCTCGGCCCGCGAGGCGGGGTCGGCGAGGCGCAGCTCGACCAGCTCAGGCGCGCGCTTTCGATCGAGCACCAGCCAGGTATCCCCGACCCGGTGCACGACGTAGCCGGACGGAACCTCTCCGATGCGGTCGTGTCTCAAAGGTCGCTTCGTGAAATGCGGCTCAGCAGAAACAGCCCCAGCCCGGCCACGGCGACGTTGGCGATCCACATTCCGATCCAGGCCGGTAGCCAGCCGTTGTCGCCGGCCTTCTCGCCGAACGAGAACAGGCCCCAGTAGAGGGCCGTGAGCGCCAGCGCGACAATGGCGCCCCAGGAGCGCCCGCTCCGGACCGGACGAATTCCGAGCGGAAGGGCGAGCAGCGCGAGTGCGAGCGAGGCGAGCGGGAAGGCGAAGCGCCGGTGGATCTGGGTGGGGAGCCTGTACTCGGGAGAGCTGTCCAGGACGTCCAGTTCCTGGCCGAGCGCGAGCTGGTGCCGGAGTTCGAGGAGTTCCCGGGTCGGCAGCTCCCGAATGCGGCGCCCCGGCTTGATGTAGCCCTCGAGATCGATGTGGGTTGCCATCTTCTGGAAGCGAATTCTCCGGTACCGACGGGCATCCGGGTCGGCGAGGTGGATCGAGCCGCGCCGCAGCCGGATCGAGAGTCGTGGGCTCTGAGGATCGCTGTCGATCAGGGCACACTCGGCCGAGATGTAGAGCGAGCGTTCCGGATCGCTGAAGTCGCCGATCAGAACGCCGCGCAGCGGGCAGTCTCCGGTGTCTACGCTGTCTACTCTGTGTACGTACAGTGTCCGGCTCCCGACGTTCACGAACGACCCCGGCTGGATCAGCTTCTGGTTGCGACCGAGGCTGCGGACCAGGGACTTGAGTTTCTCCCGGCTTTTTGGTTCGACTTCGAAGGTCAGGTATCCGGTGACGCCGGTCGCGATCAGGCCGAGCAACATCACGGGGACGAGCAGTGTCCGAACACTGATCCCGGAGGCGCGCATCGCAATCACTTCGCTGTCCGAAGACATCCGCCCGAAGGTGAGCAGGATTCCGAACAAGATCGATGTGGGGATCCCGTAGGACAGGTAGGTCGGGACCCGCATCTGGAGCAGGACCCAGAGTTCCTCGAGTCCGATCCCGGCCGCCAGCAGGTCGTCGAGAAACGCGAGCGAACTCTGTGCGACCAGTACGATCGTAAAGATCAGGAGACCCAGTAGACTGTGGATCAGGAGATCTCTGAAGATCGACAGCCAGAGGATCCGCGGAGCGCGCATCGGGCCGCTATGCTATCGGTAAATCCGGGACAGCGCCAAATGGAACCCGACGAGGCGAGCCCGCGCGGGGACCACCGGCCCCCCGTGCCCCGGATTGCGGCAGACCGGATTCTGGTGATCCGTCTCGGTGCGCTGGGTGACGTGGTCCGGACCCGATTTGCAGTGGCCGGCCTTCGTGAGCTGTATCCGGACGCGCGCCTCGACTGGCTCGTGGAGGATCGCTGCCGCGCCGGGCTCGACGGCATCCTGGGGATCGATCGGATCATCGAGGTCCCCCGCCGCATGCTGCGTCCGGGTGCGCCTCGACTGGCTGGGCGTCGGCTCCGGGAACTGGTCGCCAGCCTGCGCGATGGGAATTACGATCTGGCACTGGACTTTCACGGAGTCCTGAAAAGCGGCGTCCTCGCGCGGGCGAGTTCTACACGCGTTCGTGTCGGATACGCTGCCGGAGCTGCGCGTGAGCAGAGCCACCGCTTCTACACGCACCGGGTCGCGCTTCCTCGGTTGCACGTCTCACGCTTCGAGAGAAATGCGGCACTGATTCGCTTCCTGGGAGGGGAGGTGCCGACAACTCCACCGCCGCTCGAACTGCCGGCGGCCGCCCTGGCTCTGGCCGCAAGCGTCGAAACCGGCCGCATCGTGCTGCACCCGGGGACCAGTGCGCGCACGGCCCACAAGCGCTGGAACCTCGAACTGTGGTCCCGACTCGCGCAGGAGCTTCGGAGCGAACTGGGCGAAGCTTCGCTCGTGACCTTCGGTCCCGGAGAGCGGCCGGCCGCCGAACGCGTCGTCGCCGCTTCCGGGGGAGCCGCTGAACTGGCTCCCGAGACGCCGTCCGTGGCGCATCTGATCGCGCTGCTCGAACGCTCGCGGCTGTTCGTCGGGAGCGACTCGGGCCCCCTTCACCTGGCGGCGTTGGCGGGCCGGCCGGTGGTGGTACTCATCGGCCCCACCGATCCGACCGAAAATGCGCCGTTCCCGGGCCTGCCCGCGCGCCTGGTCCGCCACGACGCCGGATGCAACCCCTGCCGCGACGGGTGTCCGGCCCGGGCCTGCATGGCGGCGATCCTGCCCCGCGACGTACTGGGAGCCGTGCGCGACCTGCTCGAGGCCGTTCCGGCGACGAACAACTCGCCCGGGCGGGCGCCCTAACGCATGCACCGGGCGGACCGGATCGCGGTCATTCTGCCCAACCATCTGGGCGATGTGGTGATGTCGACGGCCGCGCTGCGCGCCCTGCGAAGTGCCCGCCCCGAGGCTCGAATCCTGGGCGTGGTGCGCGAGGAACTGGCATCGGTGCTGGAGGGCGGCCCCTGGCTCGACGCACTGCGGCCGCACGCCGTGTACCGGTCGCGGAACCCCGCCCGCCGGCTGCGTGCTCGGCTGCAACTGGCCCGCGAACTGTCTGGCTACGACGTGGTCCTGGTGTTCCCGAACTCGTTTTCGAGTGCGCTGCTCGCGGCCCTCAGCCGGGCGTCGGCCCGGATCGGCTACCGCCGCCGCGCGCGCGGCTGGCTGCTCACCGAACGCGTCGAGTTGCCGCGCCGCAACGGCCGCGTGGTCCCGATCGCAATGGAGCGCGCTTACCTGGCGCTCCTGGAGCCTCTCGGTGTCTCCTCCGAAGACACCCGGCTGGAACTCTTCTGCGCGCCGGAGGCGGAGCGCGAGGCCCGGGAACTTCTGCGAGCGGGGGGTATGAGATCGGGCCGGCCGCTCGTGAGCATCGCCCCGGGCGCCGCCTTCGGACCCTCGAAGCTATGGCCCATGGAGTATTTCGCCCAGGTTGCGCGAGGCCTGGTGGCGGCCGATGCCCAGGTTGCACTGATTCACGCACCCGGCGAGCAGCCGCTGGCGGATGCGATCCTGGCGGCAGCCGGCCCCGGCGTCGTTTCGCTCGGGGGTGCCGGAATGACGCTGGCGCTGCTCAAGTCGATCGTTCGCCGCAGTGATCTGGTGATCTGCAACGACGCCGGCGCCCGGCACATCGCGGCCGCATTCGGAGTTGCCACGATCGTGCTGATGGGTCCGACCAGCCTCGACTACACCAGCCTCAATCTCGGTCGCACCCGGATTCTGCGGACGAAATTTCCCTGCCAGCCTTGTCAACTCAAGGTCTGTCCGATCGACCATCGCTGCATGACGCAGTTGCTGCCGGAGCGAGTTTCGCAGGAAGCGCTCGCGGCGTTGGACGACCCTGCCTGGAGCGGAGACTCCGCGCTCGAAGGCTCCGCCTGAGGCGCCCCCACGCTTTCGGCGCGAGCGCTTCGGAGGCGCCGGGGCCACCGGATCACTCCGGACCCCGGCCAAGGGGTGCGGCGGCGTGTCGAGGCGCGCGCGCTGGGCCCGGCTCCCGGGGCGGCAGGGGGCCGTGGAGTATCGCAAGATCCTGGGGCTCCGGCGGGCCCCGGGGACGCGGGCAGCGCCGGATGACGGCTGCCGGAGCGGGGCCAGCGAGGTCGGCACGGGGAGGAGGGCTTGAGGGTTTTGGTCAGGCGGGGCGCGCGTTTCACCGGCTCTCAGCTGGCCGATGCGCTGCTCGCGGACGGCCAAGAGGTCCGTGTGCTGGAGAACCGGACGCCCCCCGGTCCAGGGCCCCGACGCAGACTGGCCCGGTTCGCCGGCAGCCGAAGCCGAGCGGATTCGGGGGGACCTGCGGGACGCCGCTCTGGTTCGCTCCGCCCTCGCTGGGATCGAGGTGGTGTACCGCCAGCCGGCGCTGACCGGTCTGGCCCGTTCGCTGTACCGGAGTGCGCGCGATCTCGAGGCCAACTCGGTTTCCGCCGGGGACGCCCTCAAGCGGGCCCGCACGCCGCACTCCAGACCCCTCCAGCCGACGTCGGTGTACGCGATCACCAGGCGGGATTACCGGGAACTCTTTGGGTCGGTCGGGTCCGCGTATCGGATCCCGGTTGTCGCGCTGAGGTATTTTAACGGGTATGGATCGCGCCAGGCTCTCTCCAGCCCCTACCCGGGCGTCGCGGCGATTTTCAGCTCCCGTTTGCCCAACCGACGCCGACCTCGCGTCCACGAAGACCGGGGGCAGACCCTCGATTTCATGCATGTCTCGGACGTTGTGCGAGCCAATCCCGCCGCGCTGCACTGCCCGGCGGAGGAGGGCTGCGTCTAGAATGTCGGAACCGGACGCCCGACGCGCATTCGGCGGTTGGCCGAGGTGCTTGCGGAGCGTCTCGATCCGGCGCTCGAGCCCGAGATCGTGGGCCGCTTCCGAGGGGGCTGCGGAAGAACTGCTTGGGCGGGGGCGCTGCCGTTGATGGAAGCTGAACGTCTGCACCAGATCGCGGACCGCTTCGAGGAACTGCGTGTGCTGGTTCTCGGGGACGCGATCCTCGACCGCTACGTGTGGGGCGACGTCGACAGGATCTCTCCCGAAGCGCCGGTCCCGGTGGTTTCGGTGACCCGAGAGTCGACCATGCTGGGCGGCGCGGCCAATGTCGCCTGGAATCTCGCCAGCCTCGGGGCGCAGGTCGAGTTCTTCTCGGTGGTCGGCGAGGATCCGAGCGCCCGCGAGCTTGAGCGCCTGCTCTCGGAGACCAAGGTGGACAGCAGTTTCGTCACCGTCGACCCAGCGCGTCCGACGACCGTGAAGACGCGCATCATCGCGCGCGCGCAGCAGTTGGTGCGCTTCGACCGGGAGTCGGAGACGGAGATTTCTCCCAAGGCTGCCGATGTGCTGCTGGAATCGCTCCGCGCGCGCGCGCCTCGAGCCGCGGCCGCGATCCTCCAGGACTACGGCAAGGGCCTGCTGTCGGACGCCGTGATCCGACGGTCCATGGAGATCCTCTCCGGCGCCGGCGTTCCCGTCTTCGTGGATCCCAAAGCCTCCCACTGGTCGCGCTTCGCCGGAGCGGAACTCGTCAAGCCGAATCTGCGAGAGGCGCAGGAGCTGGTCGGCCGCCGCGTCGTCGATGCCGCCGGCCTCGAGAGCCTCGGGCGAGAAGTTCTCGACCGGACCGGAGCGCGCACGATTGCGATCACGCGCGGCGCTGCGGGCATGGATCTGTTCCACCGCGACGGTCCCAGCGAGCACTTTCCGGCACGGGCGCTCGCAGTTGGGGAAGCGACGGGCGCGGGTGACACCGCGATCGCGACTCTCACGCTGGCGCGCGCCGCGGGCGGGACCTGGCCCGAGGCCGCCGAACTTGCGAACGCGGCGGCCGCGGCAGTGGTTTCGGTGCCCGGGACCGCCGCCGTCACGCGCGACGAACTGCTGGCGCAATTCGGAGTCCAACCGTGATTCGGTCAATGACGGGCTTTGGGCGAGCTGAGGCGAGCCACGCCGGGACCGCCATTCGTGTCGAGGTGCGTGCCGTGAACGGCCGGAGCCGGGAGGTGCGCGCTCGGCTGCCGCGCGAACTGCTCTCCCAGGAGGCCGAGCTGCGGCGAGTCTCGGGTGAGTTCTTTGGCCGCGGACAGGTCGAGATCAGCATCCGGCTTTCGGGGGGTGCACACGAGCCGGTACTGGAACTCGACCTGGACACCGCGCGCCGCTACTCGGAGGCCGCCGCGACGCTGCGGGATCGCTTCGGGATCGAGGGCCCACTCTCGGCAGAGGGCATGCTCGGTCTTCCCGGTGTTGCCCGGCTCCGCGAGCCCGACGGGCCCGGAGAGGAAGTCGCTCCGGCGCTGTTCGACGTGGTCCGCAGCGCCTGTCTTCACGCGCGCGAGATGCGGGAACGGGAAGGGCGCGCGCTCGACCAGGAACTGCGAGATCGGCTCGCCAAAGTGGAGAAGCGCCTCGAGGAAATCGAGACACGCGCCGATGAGATCAAGCAGGGGCTCCGCGACCGGCTCGAGCGGCGGCTGACGGCACTTGGCTCGGAACTCGAGTTCGATCCGGCCCGACTCGATCAGGAGGTGTTCCTCTACGTCGAGCGCATGGATGTGACGGAAGAGACCATCCGGCAACGGAGCCACCTAGAGCAGTTTCGGGAGACTCTGGATCTTCCGGGCACGGTGGGGCGCAAGCTCGAGTTTCTGTTGCAGGAAATGGCGAGAGAGGCGAACACAATCGGCCAGAAGGTTTCCGACAGCGAGACAGGAAGGGCCGTGATCGAACTCAAGGCCGAGATCGAACGACTTCGAGAGCAGGTTGCGAACATAGAGTGAAGCTGATCAATGTCGGATACGGAAACGTCGTGGTAGCGGGACGCGTGGTGGCGATCGTCGGGCCGGGCGCGGCTCCGATTCGGCGTCTGAGAGAGGAGTCGCGCAAGCGTGGAAAGCTCATCGACGCGACCGAGGGTCGCAAGACCCGCTCGGTGATCGTGATTGATTCGGATCACGTGGTGCTCTCCGCGGTTCACGCGGAGACACTGGCCGATCGTCTGCTCGCGCCCGATGATTCCGAGGAAGACACTTGAGCGAAGTTTCCCCGGGCCCGGGAGTCGCCGAGGGGATTCCGTTCGTCATCTCCGGGCCCTCCGGGACTGGAAAGACTTCGATCCTGCGCCGGATCGTCGAGCGAGACCCGCAGGTCAATGTTTCGGTTTCGCATACGACGCGCCCGCCTCGCCCCGGCGAGCGGGACCGGAGCGACTACTGCTTCGTCAGCGAAGCGGAGTTTCGAGAACTGATCGAAAAACGGCGGTTCCTGGAGTGGGCCGAGTATCAGGGTCACCTGTATGGAACGAGCCGGGAGGCGGTCGCCGAACCGGTGCGGATGGGCATCGACGTCCTGCTCGAGGTCGAAGTTCAGGGTGCGCGTCAGCTGCGTGAGCGACTCCCGGATGGGGTCTTCGTGTTCGTACTTCCGCCGTCGATGGAGGTGCTCGAGCGCCGCCTCCGCGGACGGGGCTCGGACGAAGACGGGGCGATTCGAAGCCGCCTCAGCCGGGCACACGGGGAATTGCGGGAAGTTCATATCTACAACTACGTCTTGATCAACGATGACCTCGAGCGGACCGTGGTGCTGCTCGAGCACATCATCAGTGCGTGTCGCTGCGATCGGGATCGGGTGCTGCCGCTCTGCCGGGATCGCTTCGATTTCGGTTAAGCGGCGGAGAGCTATCCTTTCGGAAAATGGCCCGAATCAACGAAATCGTCGACGAGGTTCAACAGAACTTCCCGGATCTCGACACAGCCGTCATGGAGCGCGCCTACGTGTACTCGGCGAAGGTACATCTGGGACAGCAGCGCCTTTCGGGCGAGCCCTATCTGACTCATCCTCTCGAGGTTGCGCAGATTCTGGCCAGGATGCGACTCGATCCCGTGACGGTCGCGGCCGGCCTGCTTCACGACACGGTCGAGGACACCCTCGCGACCCAGCAAGAGATTCGCGAACAGTTCGGAGAAGAGATCGAGAAACTGGTTTCCGGGCTCACCAAGATCTCGCAGATGGCCTTTCAGAGCCAGGAGGAACGCCAGGCAGAGAACTTCCGCAAGATGCTGCTCGCGATGTCGAAGGACGTCCGCATCATCCTGATCAAGTTGGCGGATCGCCTGCACAACATGCGCACGCTCGAATACATGGACGAGCCGGCGCGCCGACGGGTGTCTCGCGAGACCCTCGACATCTACGCGCCGCTCGCTCACCGGATCGGAATCTACTGGATCAAGCAGGAACTGGAAGAGAAGGCGTTCGAGGTCCTCCATCCGGAAGTGGCGCGTGAGATCCGGGAGACGGTCAAGGGTACGCGCAAGCAACGCGAAAAGTACGTCGAAGACGTAAAGCGCCGCCTGCAAGGGGTCCTGGCGGACGCGGGAATTCGGGCAGAGGTGACCGGCCGCCTCAAGGAGGTGTACAGCCTCTTTCAGAAGATGCAGGAGCAGCACCTGACGCTGGACGAGGTCTACGACCAGATCGCCTTCCGGGTGGTGCTCGACGGGACAAACGCCACCGTCTACGAGGTACTCGGAGTCATCCACGGCCTGTGGAAGCCGGTTTCGGGACGCTTCAAGGACTACATCGCGATGCCGAAACCCAACGGCTACCAGTCGCTGCACACGACGGTGATCGGCCCATTTGGTGAGCGAATGGAGGTACAGATCCGAACCCAGGAGATGCACCGGGTCTCGGAACTGGGAATCGCCGCGCACTGGAACTACAAGGGAGGGCAGGACAGCTTCGAGGAGACGGACGAGAAGAAGTTCGTGTGGCTTCGGCAGTTGCTCGAGTGGCAGCAGCACCTGCAGGATCCGAACGAGTTCCTGGAGAGCGTTCGAATCGACCTCTTTCCCGACGAGGTCTACGTCTTTACACCGGATGGGGACGTGATCGCGCTTCCCGCGGGAGCGACACCGATCGACTTCGCCTTTGCCGTCCACAGCGAGGTGGGAAGCCAGTGTGCGGGAGCGAAGGTCAATGGGAAGCTCGTCCCACTGCGCCACAAACTCTCGAACGGGGACACGGTGAGGATCATCACCTCGCCGCACCAACGACCGCGCCGGGAATGGCTGGACCACATCGTGACCGGCCGGGCGAGGAGTCGGGTCCGGCACCTGATTCGGCTCGAGCAGGTCGATCACGCGCGAAGCCTGGGCCGCGACATTCTCAAGCGGGAACTGCAGGCGCGCGGCCTCCAGTACGAGAAGCTGAGCGGTGCGGGCGACCTGACACGGGTCGCGACCGATCTCTCCTATAAGACCCTCGACGCCATGCTTCAGGCACTGGCCTACGGGCGGCTCAGTGCACGCCAGGTGGTGCGCAAGCTCGGAGGCCCGGAAGAGGAGACTCCGCCGAGCCTGATCAGCCGCGTGCTCGGGCCGCTTCGCGATTCGGGGGGCGTCAAGGTGGACGGAATGGATCAGGTGCTGGTCCGCTTCGGCCGCTGTTGCAGTCCCCTGCCGGGAGATTCGGTCACCGGGTTCATCACCCGCGGGCGCGGCGTGACAGTGCACGCGCGCGACTGCTCCAAGATCTTTCACCTCGATCCGGAGCGGCGCGTGCCGGTCACATGGAACAACGCGGTCGAGGAACTGCGGCGGGTCAAGGTGCGCGTCGTATCCGACGACCGGCGGGGGCTGCTCGCGGCCGTGTCCAAGCAGATCAGCACGGCCGGAATCAACATCCAGGGGGGACGGATCACCAGCAGCGGTCCCAATCGCTCCGTGCAGGACCTCGAACTCATGGTCAAGGACCGCAAGCATCTCGAAAACCTGATTCGCGTGCTCTCCAAGATCAAGGGGGTGCTGAAGGTGGAGCGGCTCCGCGGGTGAGGGGTCGGCCAAGTCGTCCGGAGCGATCTCCGGGCCGATGAAGCTTTTGCACCTGACGGCGGACTGGAAGTGGACGGGTCCCGCCGAGCCGATGCTGCACGCCGTGACCGGGCTTCGGACACGCGGTCACAAGGTCGATCTGGTCTGCCCCGACGGTCCGCCGGGCGAAGAGGGCACCCTGCTGGAGCGGGCGCTGGAGCGCGGTGTGACACCGCCGCTGCTGCTCGAGCGCGCTCGCGGCGTACGCCTATTCCGGGATCTCGCAGAAGTGCGCCGGCTGAGAGAGTTGATTCACGCTACCGGCTACGAGGTCGTCCACGTGCATCACGCCCGCGATCATCTGCTCGCCCGCCGTGCACTGGGGTTCCGCGGACGCCGTGCGGCAGCGCTCGTCGCGAGCTGGCACCACGGGGATCCGCTCCCGCTCAATCCCGCGAACCGCTGGCTGTTCGGGCCTCGCTCGAGCGACGCACTCTGTGTGCTCGGAGCCTCCATCGGGGAGCGCGCACGCGAAGCGCTGGGCTTCGCCGAAAACCGCGTCGCGGTGTTGCCCGGCGTGGTGGATCTGGAGCGCTTCCGCCCGCACGTGCCGGATCCTGCGTTGCGTCGGGCGTTCGGTCTGGAGTCCGGGCAACGGGTCGTCGGCGTCGTCGCGCGTCTTCAGCCCCACCGGCGTTTCGACCTGCTGCTGGAGGCGTTTCGTCGAGCGCTCCGTGACGCCCCCGAGCTTCGGCTGATCGTGATCGGACGCGGAACCCGCGCGCGACAGGTGTTGCACGCCCCCGTCGCGCGGCTCGGCCTCGGCGATGCGGTCATCTCCGCCGGTTACCGGGAAGCGGACTTTCCAGCCGTGCTCGGCCTGTTCGATGCGCTGGTCTTTCTGGTCCCCGGATCCGACGGCTCGTGCCGGGCGGTGCTGGAGGCCATGGCTACGGGCGTGCCCGTGATCGCGAGCCGGCGCGGACTCCTGCCCGAGATCGTGGCCGATGGGTCGACCGGGGTTCTGTGCGACGAGGAAGCGGGTGCGCTCGCAAAGCTGATGGTCGACGTAGTCCAGCATCCGGTCGACTGGGCCGTTCGAGGCAAGGCCGCGCGGGAGCGGGCGCGCGCCCGCTACGCGCTGCCGCTTCACGCCGCCCGCCTCGAGCGCTTCTACGCCTCGCTCGGAAGCTCTACGAGCTGAAGCTCCACGAGTTCTCGGTAGAGGCCGGTCTTCTGCAGCAGCTCTTCGTGTGTGCCCGTCATCGTCACCTTGCCGTCCTCGAGGACGATGATGCGGTCGGCGGCCCTCACGGTCGAGAGGCGGTGTGCGATCAGCAGGACCGTGCGCTTGTGCATCAGCCGCCTGATGGCGCTTTGAACCAGTTGCTCGGTGTGGGCGTCGAGGGCCGAGGTCGCTTCGTCGAAGATCAGCAGCTGGGGATCGCGCAGGACTGCGCGCGCAATCGTCAGCCGCTGGCGCTGGCCGCCCGAGAGCTGGCTCCCGCGCTCGCCGACCGGGGTGTCGTAGCCGCTCGGCAGTCCCTGGATGAATTCGTGAGCGTTCGCGGTCTGGGCCGCCGCGATCACCTGTTCGCGCGTCGCGTCGGGCCGTCCGTAGCGGATGTTTTCCAGGATTGTCGTGTCGAACAGGAAGGCTTCCTGGGTGACTGTGGCGCTGAGTTCGCGCAGCGAGTGGCGCTTGATGTTCCGGAGATCGACGCCGTCGATCGAGATCGAGCCCGAGTCCGGTTCGTAGAAGCCGAGCAGCAGGTCGGCCAGGGTGGTCTTGCCCGAGCCCGTGCGGCCGACCAGCGCGACGACCTGTCCTGCGGCGATCTCGAAGCTCACGTCGTCGATCACGCATTCGCGTCCGTAGCTGAAGCCCACCTGCTGGAACGAGATCCCGTGCCGAAGCTCCTCGATCTGGACGGACCCCTCGGCGTCGGGGGGCTCCTCGTCGGCGTCGAGGATCTCGAAAATTCTGAGGGTCGGCGGAAGCGCGTCCTGAATTGCGTTCCAGGATCGGGTGAGGCTCTTCATCGGGCTGTAGAGCGCCGCAGAAATGAAGACGAAGGCGCCGAGTTCGCCGATCGTGACGCCCCAGCTGTGACCCAGCAGGGCCCAGATCCCGACCAGGAGCAGCGCGATGATCGCGAACTGGCTCGCGGCCTCGACGAGCACCCGGGAGTAGATGCGATTGCGCACTACGCCCATCGCCCGCCGGAAGTAGCGCTGCATTTCCCCCTCGAGCTCCCGCTGCTCGCGCTCCTCTGCCCGGAACGCCTTGATCACCTTGATGCCGCCCAGAATTCGCACCAGCCGCTGGAGCACTTCCGAGGTCTGCTGCTGCCTGCGTCCGCTCGCATGCCGAATCCTGGGCCCGAACACCTGCAGAATCACGCCGATCGGCGGGCCCACGACCAGCGTGACCAGCGCGAGGCGCCAGTTGATCCAGAAGGCGGCGGCGATCGCCACGACCACCACGGCCAGGTTCTGGAGCGCGCTTCCGAAGATCAGGGCCTGGGCCCCGTTCGCGAGCGCCGTGTCACTCGTCACGCGGGTCAGGAACTCTCCGCTCGAGTCCTGGTTGTGACGTCCGAGTGGGAGGCGAAGCAGCTTTCCGCCCAGGCTCCGCTGCAGATCGACCAGCAGCCGCGTCATCACCCAGTCGCTCGCGTAGTCGCGGACCAGGCGCACCAGCGGCATGCCGAGCACGAGCAGGAGTCCGGCGAGCAGGATGCGCGTGAAGCTCTGGTCGATGTTGGCGCGGAGCTGCTCGCGCTCGATCTCTCTGGTCGCGGCATCGCTCTCGGGCACGACGCTCGAGAACAGGCCGGCGGTCGCGTCGAGCTTCGCGGCCGGGATCGCAATCCCATCGAAGAGCGGCTCGATCAGGGCCGCCCGCCCCACGATTCCGCCTGCGTAGAGAAGCGAGAAGAGGACCGCGAGCGCGATCACCCACAGGTAGGGCCGTGCGAAGCCCAGCAGCCGCCAGATCGTGGCGACCGGTCCCTGAGAGCCGGATGTCACGCGCGCCTCAGGCGACCTTGGTCACCTTCCCCGAGCGGATACAGCGCGTGCAGACCCGGACGCGCTTGGTGGACCCATTGACCACGGCCCGCACGCGGTGGAGATTGGGGTTGAAGCGCCGCTTGGACTTGTTGTTGGCGTGGCTCACGTGATTGCCCGAGCCGGGCCGCCGACCGCAGAGCTGACACACCTGCGCCATGAGGATTCCTCCAGGGTAGGGCTTCTTACCAAACTCGATCGCTGGGCTCAAGCGCCGAACGCTGGGCTCAGGCGCCGAGGGCCTCGATGGCGCGAAGCGCACTGCGCCGGGAGGCGCAGATCTCGCCTTCGAGGCCCAGATCGGGGGCCAGTTCGGGGCCCGCCGCGACCACCAGGGGGCGCCGTTCGAGCAGAACAGGCGCGTGAGGCGCCAGGAAGCGCAGGCTGACGCCGTCGCGGTCCCAGCGGGGCGCCGGGCCGGTCTCGATGGCAAGGCTCCGATCTCCCGCGAAGGGCGCCAGGCGTCCCAGGGGCTCGTGCTGCGGCGTCTTCTCGGCGCCCGGACCGTAGAGCACCAGCCACTCGATCGAGGGGTCGTTCGGATCCGGGCTTCGGGAGATCCAGCGCAGCGCCGGCCGGTCGGCCTCGACCACGCGGCCGGACATTCCGGAGGGCAGCGCGCTGCGGGCGCAGCGGACCAGTGCAACCGGGACCTCGAGCGGATCGGGCGTGCCCGCGAGCCAGCGCGGCGCCGGTTCGTGCTCTTCCAGAAAGCGCCGCAGCAGTGCCCGCGGGGCTCCCACGACCAGAAGCGGTGCGAAGAGCTGCTGCCGGCCGGTGTCGATGCCCACTTCGCCCTGCTCGGAGAAGAGCGCGAAGCGCTCGATCGTCCGGATTTCGCCGTGGAAGGCCAGGAAGCGCTGGCGAAGCAGGTCGCTGAAGGGATGTCCCGCGTGGTCCATGCGGAAACCCCCGTCCGCAAGCACGGGCCCGAAGACCGCGGGTGCCTGGGCGAGCGAGCCGGGCTCGACCGCGCAGAGCGCGGTTCGGAGCGCGTTCGTACCGTCCAGAATTCCGCGTGGAGGGGGCGGCGACTCGTGGCGGGTGCCCGAGAGCCCGGGTCGGATCCGGGTCCAGCCGGCTTCGCGCCGGATCGGCCGATCGTTCGCGAGTGCCTCGCGTTGGCTCGTTCCACGTTGCTCCAGGCCGCGCAGCCAGCGAAGCGCCTCGTCGAACCCGCACAGCCCGTAGAGTTCCAGGTCCCGGGCCAGTGCGACGCTGCCCTTGCCGAAGTCGAGCCGCGCCTCTTCCAGCAGCAACTGCAACGTGATCGGCTCCTTTACGATCCAGCGGCGCTCGTGGAACCCGACGCCGAGTTCGACCAGGACCCGATCGAGCGGACCGCCAGCATCGAGTCCGCTGAGCAGGAACGGCTCGCGCAACAGCGGCGGGCGCTGCTGGTGAAGCTGTTCCTCGAACAGGGCCACGCGCAGCCCGGCGCGCGCGAGGTACGCCCCTGCGACGACAGCACCGAGCGTGCTGCCGAGGATCAGGGCGTCAAAGCGGAGCGTGGCCGGGCTCACCCGTGCCCAGCATCCCGGGAAGTCTGCCCGCTTGTCAATCGCCGCGGCCCCGGGCTCGGCCGACTCCTTGTCAAGCGGTCTGCGGCGCCGCACTTTCTCCCCGTGTCCGCGCTTTTGCCCGACGTCAGCGTCGTCCTTCCCGTATTGAACGAGCGGGATCGGCTCGCGCGCGCACTCGGCTCGATCGACCTGCCCGGAATCGAGCGCATCGTGGTGGATGGGGGTTCCACCGACGGCAGCCCCGAGCTCGCTCGCGCGCTGGGGGCAGACCTGGTGCTGGACTCGCCCCCGGGACGCGCGCTCCAGCTCGAACTCGGGCGACGCCGTGCGAGCGGGGACGTCGTGCTGTTCCTGCACGCGGACACGCGCCTGGAGCCGGGCTGGCTGGAGTCGCTCCGGGCCGCATTGCGCGATCCGCGCGTGGCCGGAGGCGCCTTTTCACTCCGCTTCGAGCCGCCGAGGCTGGCGCTTCGGCTGATCGAGGTCGCGGTTGNCTGGCGCTGCCGCCTGCTCCGGCTCCCGTACGGCGACCAGGCGCTGTTCGTCCGGCGTCGGGTTCTGGAGCGGGAGGGCGGAATTGCGCCGGTTCCGCTGTTCGAGGATCTGGATCTGGTGCGCCTGATTCGACGCTCGGGCAGGCTCGCGCTGCTCGAGGCCGGGGCCCTGACCTCGCCGCGACGCTACGAGCGGAACGGAGTCTGGCGCACCGTGCTCCGGAACCTGCTGGCGATCGCCGCCTGGCGGCTGGGTCTTCCTCGGCAGCGGATCTCCATCTGGTACCGCCGGGCACCGACGCGCTGATGCTGCTCAGCTTCACGAGTGATTTCGGAACCCGGGACGGCTACGTCGCCGCGGTCAAGGGCGTACTTCTGACCCGGGCGCCGGAACTGCAGATCGTCGACGTGTCGCACGAGATTCCGCCCGGAGACGTCCGCGCCGGCGCGTACGTTCTCTCGCTGGCCGCGCGCGAGTTCCCGCCGGGCACGCTTCACCTCGCGGTGGTCGATCCGCGCGTCGGCTCGGAGCGCCGTGGGGTCGCCTGTCGGGTTGCGGAATCGATCTTCGTCGGCCCCGACAACGGTCTGCTCCCGCTCGCGCTCGAAGGCCGGGGCGTGATCGAAGTGTTCGAACTCACGCGTCGCGAACTCTGGAGGGAAAGCGTGAGCCCGGTCTTCCACGGCCGCGACCTGTTCGCGCCCGTGGCCGCCTGGCTGGCGGCCGGAGGCCGACTCGAAGAGGTCGGACCCGCGCTCTCGCCCATGTCGCTGGTCCCGAGCCCCTGGCCGCGCGCCGAACGGGTCGGCCGCTCGCTGCGGGGCGAGGTGGTCCACGTCGACCGTTTCGGAAACCTGATCACGAACATCCGGCCGGACCCCGCGGATGCTCCGGGCGGGGGGCGCGTAACCGTCGGGGAACAGGTGCTCCCGCTAGTTCGCAGTTATTCCGACGCGGCGGACGGAGCCCTGGTCGCACTCGTCGGGTCGGCGGGACTGCTCGAAGTCGCCTGCAACAGAGGCAGCGCTTCCGAGCGGCTCTCGGCGTCGCGGGGCCTTGTGGTATCGTACTCGCCGCGCGCAGGGGGGGAACGGGTTTAGCTTGACGCCGATCACTCGCCTGCTCTCTTACGTACGTCGTGTGCCCGGAAGCTACGCGCTCGGCGCCGCGCTCACCGTCGTGTACGCCGGCTGCTTCCAGCTCGTCCCGCTGTCCGTGCGCAACCTGGTCGGCCACTTCGAGTCGCCGGAGTCCCAGCCCTCGCTCGCTCTCGGCGCCCTTTGGGTGATGGGAGCCGCGCTGCTCCTGGCGATCTTCCGGATGGCTTCTCGGATGGTGCTGTTCCGGACGGCGCGCGAGATCGAATTTCAGCTCCGCAACGACCTGTTCCATCACCTTCAGACACTGCCGCAGTCGTTCTTCGCCCGGAACCGTACCGGGGACCTGATGTCGCGGGGCGTGAACGACATCAACAGCATCCGGCTCTTCCTCGGAATGGGCCTGATGAACATCTTCCAGACACCGGTGCTGATACTGGGCGCGCTCTCGGTGATGATGTGGGTGGACTGGCGGCTCACGCTGGCCGTCGCGATTCCCTACCCGATCTTCACTTTCGTGGTGCGTCTCTACGGCCGCCGTCTCCATGCCGCGAGTCTTGCGACGCAGGAGCAACTCGGGGAGGTCTCGACGGCGGTTCAGGAGAACGCCGCCGGCGTCCTGGTCGCGCGCGCGTACCACATGGAGGACCGGGAACGGGAACGCTTCGAAACCGAAAACGAGCGCCTCTACCGGCGCCATATGCGACTCGCCATCGTGCAGGGGCTGATGCAGCCGACGATCGGAATGCTTCCGGCGATCGCGTTGCTGATGGTGCTGCTCGTCGGTGGCTGGCGCGTGGAAGCGGGCGCGCTCTCGCAGAAGGACCTCTGGCTCTTCTACATCTACGTCGCGATGCTCACCTTCCCGACCTTTATGCTCGGCTGGGTCTTTGCGCTGGCGCAGCGAGGGCTCGCGGGCCTGCAGCGTCTCGGTGAGGTCCTGGATTGGGTCCCTTCGATCCGGGACCGGCCCGATGTGGAGCCGATGGAGGGTGTGCTCGGACGCGTCGAGGTCGAGAATCTGTCGTTCGTGTATCCGGACCGCGAGTTGAAGTCGCTTTCGGGCATCCACTTCCGCGCCAGACCGGGTCAGACGATCGGGATCGTCGGGCGGGTTGGATCGGGCAAGAGCACGCTCGTGAACCTGATCCCGCGCGTGCTCGAGGTTCCCGATGGGACCATCTTCATGGACGGGGTCGATGTGAATCGCGTGCCTCTGCTGGCGCTTCGGTCGAGCATTGCGATGGTGCCGCAGGAGAGTTTCCTGTTCTCGACGAGCCTGGGCGAGAACATCCGCTTCGGTTGTCCCGATGCTCCGCTCGAAGAGGTGCGCGACGCGGCCCGCAGGGCGCATCTGCTCGATGAGATCGAAGACCTGCCCTTCGGACTCGAGACTCCCGTCGGGGAACGGGGAATTACGCTATCGGGTGGACAGCGTCAGCGTGTCGCGCTCGCGCGTGCGCTGATTCTCGACCCCGCGATCTTGATCCTGGACGACGCGCTCTCGAGCGTCGACGCGATAACCGAGGAGTCGATTCTGAAGGACCTCAGGCGTGCGCGGGAGGGACGCACCTGCTTCATTGTGGCGCACCGCCTGACCGCGGTTCGAGACGCGGACTACATTCTCGTACTCGAGGATGGCGAGCTCGCCGAGGAGGGGACACACGCGGAGTTGCTGCGCAAGGGTGGCGCGTATGCGGAGCTCCACAGGCAGCAGCGGCTGGAAGCCGAGATCGAGGCGGGGGACTAGCGCGTGGAACTGGGTCTTCACGAAGAAGAGGCCGTCGGCAAGGTCTACGACGCCCGGCTGATTCAGCGACTCTGGCCTTTCCTGCGCCCCTATCGCGGACTGCTGATCGCGGCACTGTTGCTGGTGCCGGTGCGGGCGGTGCTGGAGTCGGTGCCCGGAATTCTCATCGGCGTCGCGCTTAACAGTCTGAGCCTCGGCGCCGCGGCGGATGCAGCGTCGTCCGAGACGGTCGGGGGCATGCTGGCCCGCATTCCGGGCGTCACCGCGCTCACGTCTCCGCCCGATGGCTTTTCCGTGATCGCGTGGCTCGCGCTGCTGTTCGGGATCTTCACGCTGCTGAGCCTCGGTCTCGAGTTCGCGCGGATGCTGGCCATGGCCTGGCTCGGTCAGTCCGGGATGCGAGACCTGCGCTCCCTGCTCTTCGACCACGTGCAGCGCCTCCCGATGAGTTTCTTCGACCGCTACCCGGTCGGACGTCTCGTGACCCGGCTCACGAACGACATCGAGACAGTCTCGGAAATGTTCACCGGCGGCGTCGTGGCGCTGATCGGGGACCTGCTGCTGATGGCGTTTTTCGCGTGCATGCTGTTCTGGGTCGATCCCAGGCTGGCCGCGGTGGCCATGGGCGTCGTGCCCTTCCTGGCCGTTGCGGCCACGATATTTCGCTGGAAGGTCCGGCAGGCGTTCCGAGAGGTCCGCATCAAGATTGCACGGCTGAATACCCACCTTCAGGAGACGATTTCGGGGATGAAGGTCGTTCAGCTCTTCGCTCGCGAAGCTCGCAACCTGGCCGACTTCGAAGAGACGAACTCGAGCCATCGCGATTCCTGGTTCCGGTCGATCCGCTACGACGCCTTGCTCTCGTCGAGCGTCGAGCTTGCTACCAACCTGACGATCGCGCTGATTCTCTGGTACGGGGGCAATGCCGTTCTGGGTAGGTCGCTCGAGATCGGTGTCCTGTTCGTATTCGTCGATTGGATGCGGAGATTCTTCCGCCCGATGCAGGACCTGTCCGCGCGCTATTCGGTGATGCAGTCTTCCATGGCGAGTTGCGAGCGGGTGTTTGAACTGCTCGACGTGGAGCCGGAAAGTTCGAATGACGCCCCGACCCGACTCGCCGAGTTCCGCGGCGAGGTGGAGTTCGACTCCGTCAGTTTTGCGTACGGCGAGGAAACCGTACTCGACGACGTTTCCTTCCGGATCTCTCCGGGAGAACGCGTGGCTATCGTGGGCCCCACCGGGGCCGGAAAGACGACCATTCTCAAGCTCTTGATTCGTCTCTACGAGCCGCAGCGAGGGAGCATTCGGATCGACGGAGTCGACATCCGGGAGCTTTCGCGGCGCGAACTCAGGACTCACCTCGCCTACGTCCCGCAGGACGTCTTTCTGTTCACGGGCGACCTCAAGTACAACATCTCTCTGGGGCGCCCCGACATTTCGGATGCGCAGGTCGGAGAGGCGGCGGCCGTGGTGCACGCCGATCACGTGGTGCACCGACTCCCGAACGGGTACGGGCAGCAGGTCCTCGAGCGCGGACTCAACTTTTCGGCCGGAGAGCGGCAGTTGCTCTCCTTCGCCCGGGCGCTGGCCCAGCAACCGCAGATCCTGCTGCTCGATGAGGCGACCGCGAACGTCGACACGCAGACCGAGGCGCTGATCCAGGATGCGCTGCACCAGCTGCTGCAGGGGAAGACCTCAATCGTCGTCGCGCACCGGCTCTCGACGATCCAGGACGTCGACCGGATCTTCGTGATGCACCACGGACGGATCCAGGAAACCGGGACACACGAGACGCTGCTTGCGGAGCGCGGACTCTACTGGCGGCTCTACCAGTTGCAGTACGCGGGGGCCGACGCTGCCTGAGCCGCGCCTACGCGTGCCTGTCCGGTCCGGCTAGTCCGGCGGCTCGTGCGCAGGCGGGCTGCGCTCCTCCAGCCGGAGCGAGTAGTTCGCCCATCCGAGCCACACGAGCACGGTCCCGAGGATCAGGACCCCCTGCCAGACGTACACGTGGCTGAACTCTACGATCGCGGGATTGAAGTAACCCGTCAGGACCAGCGCGAAGACGCGGACCCAGTTGAGCGCGATCACGATCGCGAGGCCGGTCAGGGTCGCAGGGATCAGGGCCAGCCGTCTGGGCGCCGGAAACGCCAGCACCGCCGACAGGAACAGCACCACGAGCACGATGCCGTCACAGTCCGGGATGATGTGCGCCCCGAAGCTGCCCGCGAAGACCACGGTTTTGTTCGAGTGCGACTCGATGCCGAGGAGCGAAAGCGCGACCGAGGACGAGGAGGCCAGCCACTCCTGAAGCGGCAGGCGTACCCACGCGTGAAACCAGTCGGTCTGGACGCCGTACCCGAGAACCAACAGCCAGAACACGAACAGCAGCGGAAATGCGAGCCGATGGTTCCGCATCAGCCGCCCGCCTCATTCCGGCGCGTGCCCGAGGCCGCGCCGGGCGGTGCGTCCAGCGCTCTAAGGCCCTGCGCGGCGGCCTCGGAGTGTTCGGGATAGCGCAGGGCTGCCGCGAATCCTTCGCGCGCGCGGCCGGGACGGCCCAACTCGAACTCTTCCTGCCCGACCTTCAGGAACCACCCTCCGACATCCGCGTTCAGGGGCTCTAGCGAACGCGCGAGCGTTGCGGACGAGAGCGCCGAGATCCGGGACTGGGCGAGGCCGTCGAGCGCGACCGCCAGCGCCAGGATTGAGGCGAAGGCCCAGAGTAGCCTGCGGCCCACGCGGCGGTCGCGGGCCGCGCGCTCAGTCGCTTCGAGTCGCCGCCGGCGCCGCGCCTGCTTGCGGCCGGCTTTTCCGGGGGCTGCGGCGCCAGACTCATCGTTGGGGGGCTGCCGGTTCTGAGGCAGCAGCGGTCCCAGGGCGTAGAGCGAGGCCGTGAGTGGGAAGATGATGGTCGAGAGGCTCCAACTCCAGGTGTGGGTCCAGGCGTAGAGTTGGTCACGCCACACCGGGTGGACGCGGATTCCGCTTCTTGCGAGTTCGCCCGCGAGGTAGTTGTCGGCGACGTAGGCGAGTACGACGGCGCCGTAAATCACCGCGCCGAGTGTCACCCAGGCGAAGCGCCGCCAGCGCTGCAGGCCTGCGGCGCGAGGCAACGCCAAGATCAGGGCGAGCGGAAACAGCAGTGTGAAGGCGAGCGCGGGCTCGCGCACGAACAGCGGACCTGCGTGGAGTGGCGTATCGATCCGGAACACGACCTGAAAAAACGGCAGGCTGTCCTGCATCGAGAGCCCCGAGATGCGGGGGACCCCGGACCCCAGAATCAGCAGGTCCCGGGCCAGCCGGGCGAAGACCGGGTAGATCACCGGGATCAGCAGGTAGACCAGGCCGAGCAGCGCCGCGTAACAGACCACGAACTTGCCCGCGAGAAGTCCGATGCCGCCGGGACCTAGCGCCCCCGCGTGCTGGACGCGGGCTCGGGGCGGCGGTGCTTTCTTCGCCTTCGACATGTACCCGCAGTAGTATCACCCGAGTCATGGGTCCGGCACCCTTGGTTCCCGCCGCGGCCTACGCCCGGACGATCCGCGCGTCGGTGGAGCGGATCTTCGAGAACGCCCTCGACTGGGAGCACCTTCCGTGGCTCCACGGGGACAGCTTCTCGCGCGTCGACCTGATCGAGGCGTCGTCCGGCGGCTGGCGGGCGCGCGTGCGCGGTCAGCCCGCAGAAGCATCCGAGGACGCCGAGATCGAGCTGGTTCTGGACCCCTCCGGACCCCGCTACGTGACCCGGACGCTCTCCGGGCGCGGGGCCGGAACCGAAATCTGGACCCTGCTCGAGCCGATCGGCGAGCAGCGAACGCGGATCCGCGTCGAATTTTGCGTACCCCGGCTGGAGGCCCAGATCGCCGCCCAGGTCGGCCGCGCCTACGTACGGCTGTACACGAAGCTCTGGGACGAGGACGAGGAGATGATGGTCCGCCGCACCGAGGTGCTAAGCCGGCCGCGCGGTCGCCCTGTCGGAAGCGCGTCGGTGCCGCTGGGTCCGGAGTCCGGGCTCCGCGAACGCCTGCCACTCGAGGTCGAACTGGAACACGAGACCTTCCGGGTGGTCGCGGTCGAGCGGGAGTTGCACGCTTACCCGGTGGTCTGCCCCCACCTCGGCGGGCCGCTGGGCCAGGCTCCGGGGGCCGCCGGCGTCGTGGCCTGCCCCTGGCACGGCTACCGCTTCGACCTGCGCTCCGGCGAGAGCGCGGATGGCCGCGGGCTTTGCTTCCGCCTGCGCGCGCGGGTCCGGGTGAATCCAGAGACGGGGATGGCATTCCTGGAATCCGGCTGAGCGCCATCCCCTTCCGTGGCCGCGTCGGGTGTGCTACCCCTCACCGACGTACAATACGTCCCGTTCGCAGACGCCACCGGTAGCCCTCCCCGCCGCTGGTCGATCGCGTGGATGCGCGAGGCGCCGGTGCGGATCCGTTCCCTTGAGATAGTGGGCTTCAAGTCATTTGCGGACCGGGCGACGCTCGAGTTCGACCGGGGCGTTTCCGCGATCGTGGGCCCGAATGGCTGCGGCAAGTCGAACGTCGTCGACGCGATCCGCTGGGTCATGGGCGAGCAGAACCCGCGCAACCTGCGGGGCCGGGTGATGGAGGATCTCGTCTACGCCGGCACCGAGAAGCGGGCCGCGGTCGGCATGGCCGAGGTGACGCTCAGGCTCGACGCCAGCGAGGGTGCGGTTCCGGCCGCGTATGCCGGCTTCGCCGAGATCGAGATCACCCGGCGCCTCTACCGCTCCGGCGAGTCGGAGTATCTGATCAACAGGGTCCCGTGCCGCCTGAGAGACGTGCTCGACTTCTTCCTCGACACGGGGATCGGCATCCGCGGCTACACCATCGTCCAGCAAGGTCAGATCGCGGGCATCGTCTCGACCCGGCCGGAGGAGCGGCGCTTCATCTTCGAGGAGGCGGCCGGCATCGGGAAGTACCGGCAGCGGCGCCAGGAAACCGAGCGGAAGCTCCGCTCGACGGAAGAGAATCTGCTGCGGGTGGGCGACATCCTCGGCGAGCTCAAGCGGCAGATCAACTCCCTCGACCGCCAGGCGGGACGCGCCCACCGCTACAAGGAACTCTCTGGCCGGGTTCGGGACCTGGAACTCGTCGTCGCCCGCGAAGAATTCGACGCTGAGCTGGCTCGCCAGCGCACTGCGGAGCGCGAAGCCGAGAACGTGCGGGTGGAGGTCGTCGCGCTCGACGCCCGGGTGGCGCGCGAGGAGGCCGCGCTCGAGGCGGGCCGCCGGGCGCGTCTCGACCGAGAGAAGGTGTTGGGCGAGACGAGCGAGCGGCTCTACGCACTGCGCACCGAGATCCAGTCGTTGGAGAGCCGCGTCGGGTACGAGCGCCGAGAGCGCGAGAGCCTGCTGGGGCTCGTGAAGCAGCGCGAAGACGAGACAGAGCAGCTCAGAGAGCAGATGGAGTCGAATCGGAGCGGGCTGCACGAAGCGGTCACCCGGCTCGCCGCGGCCGAGGCGCGCCTCGAGCGCGAGACCTCGGACGTCGAGGCCCAGGAGCACCTGCTCCGGGAGAATGACGGGAAGCTCGCGGACCGCCAGGGGCGCCGTGAGGCGCTGCAATCGCAGTTGGTCCAGGGGTCGGTCGAAGCAGCGAGTTTCCGGAGCCGCGTGGAGACGCTCGAGGGACGGCGCGAGGAACTCGAGCGCCGCTTACGCCAACTGGAAGAGGAACTCGAGGCTCGGACCCGCGAGGTCGAGGGCTCTCAGCGGGAGGAGATTTCGCTGGACGCCCTTAGCCGGCGCGCACTGGCTGAGCAGAACGAGCACGCGCGCCTGCTGGCGCAGGCGCTGCGAGCGCACGCGGAAGCGGCCCGGCGCCTGGAGCAGGCCCAGACGCAGTTGCTGGCGGCGCGCGATCGCGTGCATCAGTTGTCTGCGCGCCTGGGTTCGTTGCGCGAACTCGAAGAGACGAAGTCGCTGCACGTGAAGAAGTTCCTCGATCGCGTCCCCGAGGCTGAACGCCGCGCAATTCGCGGCCTGCTCTCGGACCAGCTTCGGGTCCAGGAAGGCCTGGAGACCGCGGTCGAAGCGGTGCTCTCGCTGCGCCTTGACGCGGTGGTGGCCGAAGACCCGGAAAGCGCGCTATTGCTGCTCGAGTGGGTTCGCGGTGCGGACGTCGGACGCACCACCGTGCTCTGCTTGAGCGAGGAGGTCCCGGCGCCGGCGCGGGGCTTCGTACCGGTCGGCCGCCCACTCGCCGAGTTCGTCAGCGCGAGCGCGCCCGTGGACTCGCTGGTCCGTCGGCTGCTGCGCGACGTCTACCTGATCGAGGAGGGGCTGAGCGAGGTCGTGCGCCGCTACGGGCTGGGCGAGGTTCCGGCGACCTTCGTGACCCGGGAGGGCGAGCTTCTCGACCGAAGCGGGGCGCTGACGGTGGGTCGGGGTGCAACCCCGGGTGCGCTCTCACGCGTCCGCGAGATCCGCAAGCTCGAGGACCAGCTGTCCGAGGCGGAGGCCGTCGTGAGCGAGGCGCAGCGCGCGGCCGTCGGAATTGCGGTCGCGTCGACGGAGCGGGAGAGCGAGATCGAGAACGCGCGCAGTCGCCGGCACACGGCCGAACTCGCGGTGCTTCAGCTCGAAAAGGATCTCGAGCGGTTTCGCGAGCGGGGCAAGGACGCCCGCGAGTCACTCGAGGCGCACCGTCGGACCAAGTCCGGACTCGAGGCCGACATCGAGGCGTCGAGGGAGGAACGGCTCGCGATCTCGGGGCGTCTCAGCGAACTCGATCGTTTGCTGTCGCAAGACGAGATGGAGCGGGAGCGGCTCGCGCTCGAGATCGCCGAGTTGGCCCGTCAACTCGAGCAGGCCGAACAGGCCGTGGTCCGCCGACGGATCGAGCTTGCCGAATGCGGCGCGACCCGGGACCAACTTCGCGTCGGCCGGGATCGAACGCAGCAGGCGATCGACGAGACGCTGGGGTGGATCTCGCGGCGGCGCGAAGAAATCCGCACCGGCCGGGAGCAGGCAGAGGCGCTGCAAGCTTCTGCGGCCGAGGCCTCCCAACAGCTCGCGGAGTTGATTCTCCGGGAGGAGGTCGTTCGGGACGAGCAGCAGTCGCTGCGCGACGCCTTCGAGTCGGATTCGGCCGACCTCGGTGAAGTCGAAGAACGTTCGCGCGTCGCGCGCCGCGAGCAAGACGAGCTGCGCGAACGTCTTTCGGCGGGCGAGTTGGCCGTGGCGGAGGCCCGCATGCTATGCGACGGACTGGTGGCCCGGATCCGCGAACAATCCGGCGTCGATCTAGCGAGCTTCGAGCCGTCGCCCGAGCAACTCGCCGGGGACGCAGAGCAGCGCCGCGCGGAGGTCGCTCAACTTCGCCTGACGCTGCGCGCCCTCGGAGACGTGCACCTCGGGGCGATCGAGGAGTACGAGGAGGTTTCCGAGCGGTACCGGTATCTGCGCGAACAGAAGGCGGACCTCGAGGTGTCGGTCGAGCGCCTGCGCAACGCGATCGCGCGGATCAACCGCACCAGTCGAAAGCGCTTTCGGGAGACCTTCGAAGCGATCAACAAGGAGTTCAAGAAGCTGTTTCCCGAGCTGTTCGACGGCGGGCGTGCGCGGCTGACGCTCACCGAGGCCGAAGACGTGCTCGAAGCCGGCATCGAGATCGATGCCCAACCCCCGGGCAAACGCCTGCAGAACGTCAATCTGCTTTCCGGGGGAGAGAAGTCGCTGACGGCGATTGCGCTGCTCTTTTCCGTCTTCAGGGTCAAGCCGTCGCCGTTCTTTTTGCTCGACGAGGTGGACGCGGCGCTCGACGAGGCGAACGTGGAGCGCTTCAACGACCTGGTCACGCAGACCTCGAGTGATTCGCAGTTCTTGCTGATCTCGCACAGCAGATCGACGATCGCGCGGGCGCGCACACTCTACGGCATCACGATGCAGGAACCGGGTCTCTCCAAGCTCGTCACCGTCGACCTGGTGGCGTAGACTCGGATCCCGTGCCGGGGTTCCCGATCGAACCGCTCCTTCTGATTCCGGTGGCCGTCGGCCTGACCGGGGCGCTCGTCTGCTTCGCGATCGCGTTCCCGCGTGCGGTCCGTGAGCTGCGGGCGACCGAAGCCAAGCGGTCGGATCCCGCGGAGGCGCCGTCGCCGCCCCCGGCCACCCCCGACCGGGCCGAGTCGCGGGCCCGGGTCCCGGCGGATTCCGGAGACCCGGCGCGGCGCCCGCCGGATCTTCGCACCGGGCTCCGCGAGAGCCGGCGCGCATTCGTCGGGAAGCTCGAGCGGTTGCTCCACGGTCGGCGAGAACTCGACGCGAAGACGCTCGACGAAATCGAGAACCTGCTCTTCGGCGCCGACCTCGGGGTTCGAACCGCCGATGACCTGCTGGGGATCGCGCGGGACGCGGGTTCGCCCGACCGCGTCAAGGAACGCCTGCAGGCCCGGGCCCTCGAAATTCTGCAGGCCACCGAGGGCGAGCCGGGATCGGATCCGGAGTGCGGAGGGCCGCCCCGTGTCGTACTGGTCGTGGGCGTGAACGGATCCGGCAAGACCACCACGGTCGGGCGGCTCGCGGCACTCGCGCGAACGCGGGGAGAGCGCGTACTGATCGCGGCAGCCGACACTTTTCGGGCTGCCGCGATCGACCAGCTCGCGGTGTGGGCCGAGCGGGCGGGCGTGGAACTCGTCAGGGGTTCGCCCGGCGGCGACCCTGCGGCCGTCGCATTCGACGCGGTCGAGGCTGCGCTCGCACGCGGTGTCGACCTCGTGCTGGTGGATACGGCGGGCCGGCTCCAGACACACGCGGGCCTGATGGACGAACTCACCAAGATCTCGCGCGTGATCGGACGCAAGCTCCCGGGTGCTCCGCACGAGGTATTACTGGTGCTGGATGCAAACACCGGCCAGAACGCGATCCGTCAGGCGCACGAGTTCTCGCGCGCCGTCGGCGTGACCGGAATCGTGCTCGCGAAACTGGACGGGACCGCTAAGGGCGGTGTCGTGCTCGGGATCGCGCAGGAAGTCGGGATTCCGGTGCGCTTCGTGGGCATCGGGGAGGGGCTCCGGGATCTGTGTGAGTTCGACGCCGAGGCCTTCGTGAGGGCGCTCTTCGCCTCGGAGGTGCGCGAAGCGAGCGAGGGTCCGGAACCGGCCCGCGCCGCCTCGATGCCCGCATAATCGCCGCCTGCGGTTACACTAGAGGTCTCGCACGCCCGGCAGTGGAGGAACCCGAAATGAAGCAGTTCATCGACCATACCGAACTCGCGCGCGACCGGCGCTTCGTCCGGAACAACGCGACGAATCAGCTTTTTTTGAACCTGCCGGACGACCAGGAACTAATCATCAAGCTTGTCGAAGAACTGGCGCCCGTGATTCAGGAACGGGTCCGGGGAACACCCCTCGAAGAGGTCTTCGACCGGCTCGGTCCGGGGTTCATGCTGTCGGTGAACTTTCAGCCGCTCGTGCCGGGAGCACCGGACCTCGATCTGCGCCTGAAGCTCCGACTGCACGGAATCTTTGTCGGGGAGCTCCAGGCGCTCGAGGGCGCCGGACGGAGCCTGTGGGATTTTCCGGAGGCGCCCTGGGAGTTCAAGCTGAACATGGCGCGCCAGTGCTGGGACGAGGCGCGCCACGTCCAGGTCTACGAGAAGCTGCTCTCGGAGGCGGGCGCGGGGCCCGGCGACTATCCCGAGAGCACCTTTCTGTTCGAAGCCTGCTGCGCCGAGGATCCGGCGCTCCGGGTGGCGGGCGTGAACCGCGGGCTCGAGGGCCTCGCCTGTGACGTCTTTCGGGACATGATCGAATTTTCCAAGAACGCGGACGACCCGATCATGGAGCAGGCGATCGATTTCGTGCTCGCGGACGAGTTGACGCACGTGCGCTTCGGGAGCGAGTGGGTCAAGGAGTTCACGCGCCAGGATCCCGAACGGGCCCGGCGGGCCAAGGAGTACCAGAGAGAGGTCGACCGGCAGTTTTCGTTCGGGGGCGCGCGCTCCGACCGGGAGGACGCCGGGATTCGGATCGCATGGGAAGACCGCAAGGAGGCCGGGTTTACCGAAGCGGAGCTTCGCGAACTCGCGGATCTCTCCGCGGAAGGGCCGAAGCGAGAAACCCTGATGCAGGCGGCCGAAGTGTTGCGGCAGCGCCATCTGGAGAAGCGGCAGAGCGAGACGGTCACCGGCCGCTGACGCCGGTCGGCCGGGGCACCCGTTGACCCAGTACATTCTCGCGCTCGATCAGGGCACCACGAGTTCGCGTGCCATCCTGTTCGATCGGCAGGGCCGCATCGTTGCGAGCGAGGCTCACGAGTTCAAGCAGCACTTCCCGGAGCCCGGCTGGGTGGAGCACGACGCCGACGAGATCTGGGACTCGCAGCTTCGCGCGCTGCGCGGCGTACTCGACCGCGCAGGTGTGACGGTCGACGAGATCGCGGCCCTGGGCATCGCGAACCAGCGCGAGACGACCGTGGTCTGGGATCGTCGTACGGGCGTCCCCGTCTACCGCGCGATCGTCTGGCAGTCGCGGCAGACGGCGTCGATCTGCGAAGAACTCAAGCGGCGAGGCCTCGAGCCCTTGATCCGCGAGCGGACCGGGCTCGTCGTGGATGCCTACTTCTCAGGGACCAAGCTCAAGTGGATCCTGGACCGAGTGGAAGGTGCCCGGGAGCGCGCCGCGAGGGGCGAACTCGCGTTCGGGACGATCGACAGCTGGCTGATCTACAAGCTGACCGGGGGGCGCGTTCACGCGACCGAGTACAGCAACGCCTCGCGGACCCTGCTCTACGACATCCGGCGCTTGTGTTGGGACTCCGATCTGCTCGAGGCGCTCGAGATTCCCGAGTCGATGCTGCCCGAGGTCCGGGACTCGAGTGGCAGCTTTGGGGAGAGCGACCGGGAACTCCTGGGCCGGTCGCTCCCGATTTCGGGCGCCGCCGGGGATCAGCAGGCGGCCCTGTTCGGCCAGGCGTGTTTCGAGCCCGGCCGCACCAAGAACACCTACGGGACGGGTTGCTTCATGCTCATGAACACGGGCAGCGAGGCACGCGCCTCCGACTCCGGCCTGCTCACGACGATTGCCTGGGGACTTGATGGCAAGGTGGAGTACGCGCTCGAGGGCTCCGTCTTCAACGCCGGTGCGGCGGTGCAGTGGCTGCGGGATGAGGTCGGCCTGCTCGGGCACGCCGCCGAGAGCCAGGCGATCGCCGAATCCGTGCCCGATACCGGAGGCGTCTACGTGGTGCCCGCCTTCACCGGGCTCGGAGCCCCGTACTGGGACCCGCGGGCCCGCGGCGTGATCGTGGGACTCACGCGCGGATCCAGCCGCGCGCACCTGGTCCGCGCAACGCTCGAATCGATTGCCTATCAGAGCCGTGACGTGCTCGCCTGCTTCGAGACCGACACCGGTCTTCGCGCCTCGGAGCTTCAGGTCGATGGGGGCGCCACCGCGAACGACTTCCTGATGCAGTTTCAGGCGGATCTTCTCGGAGTGCCGGTGCGTCGGCCGCACGTCCTCGAAACGACGGCGCTGGGGGCCGCCTACCTGGCGGGGCTTGGCGTCGGTTTCTTCTCGTCCCGGCGGGAAATCGAGACGAACTGGGAAGAGGAACGGCGCTTCGAGCCCCAGATCGCGCCTGAACTCCGCGAGCGCCTGTACCAGGGATGGCTGCGGGCCGTCGGGCGTTCGCGCAACTGGCTCCCGGATTGAGCGCGCTCTGCATTGCACACCGGGGGGCGTCGGGCGAGGCGCCAGAGAACACCCTCGAGGCCTTCGAACTCGCGATCGAGCAGCGCGCGGACATGATCGAGACGGATCTGCACCTGACCCGGGACGGCCGGATCGTGCTCGCGCACGACTCGCAGCTCGCCAGCGTCGAGATCGGAACGCTCAGCCTCGAACAGTTGCAGCGGCGGGCGCCGTCGGTGCCGACGCTCGAGCAGGCGCTCGAACTCTGCGGAGCCCGAATCCCGTTCAACCTGGAACTCAAGAGCCCTCGCGGTAGGCGCTACCAGGGCCTCGAGCGCCGGGTGCTCGAAGCCGTCCGCGGGTTCGACCTGCTCGGGCGCACTCTGTTCTCGTGCTTCGACGACCGGGTCCTGAAAGTCCTGCGTGAGCTCGAGCCCGACGCACGCATCGCATTGCTGATCGCGCCGGGGACTGCGGCCGACGTCGAGGAGCGAGCCCGGCGGCTCGGCGCGGAGGCCGTCAACCCCGGGCTGGTTCTTGCCACGCCGGGGCGGATTGCGGAACTGCAAGCGGCGGGTCTCGACGTGCACGTGTACACGGTCGATCTAGAGGCCGATACCCGCCGCTTGCTCGAAGCGGGCGTGGACGGACTCTTTACGAACTATCCCGGTCGGCTGCGGGAGCAGCTCGAGCGAGTCGCGGCTGCCGATCTGCGAGGCGCGCGGAATTCCTGATTCCGGGTTGCGCGCGTTTATCCGCTGCCCGTCAGAAATTCGTGGATCGCGGCGGCCGCCTCTCGCCCCTCGTGGATGGCCCAGACGACGAGCGATTGGCCCCTGCGGATATCACCCGCCGCGAAGACGCCGGGGATGGAGCTGGCGAATTGGTTGGTGGCTACGTTGCTGCGTGCGTCGAGTTCGACCCCGAGCTCCTTGAGCAGCCCCTCTCGGACGGGGCCCGTGAAGCCGAGCGCCAGCAGTACCAGATCCGTCTCGACTTCGAACTCGCTGCCCGGCACCGTCTCCATTGGACGCCGGCCGGTCTCGGGATCCGGCTCGCCAAAGCGGATCCGGTTAGCGTGCAGGTGCGTGACGTGTCCGTCGCGGCCCGAGAAGTGAGAGGTCGAGATTCCCCAGTCGCGGTCGCCTCCCTCCTCGTGCGAGGTCGAGACGCGCAGGATCTGAGAAGGACCAGGGTGGACGGGCCACGGAACGGCGTCGCTTCTTTGCTCCGGCGGTCGGTCGAGTAACTCGTAGTTCTGCACGTGGGCCGCGCCCTGCCGGTGGCTGGTTCCGATGCAGTCCGAACCCGTATCTCCGCCCCCGAGTACGACTACTCGCCGGCCGCCGGCCAGGATGTCGCACTCCGGATCCAGCGAATTGCCCGCGACGCGAAGATTTTGCTGTTTCAAGAAGGGCATGGCGAAGTGGATGCCCTCGAGTTCCCGGCCCGGGAGTTCGAGGTCCCGCGGCTGCTCGGCGCCCCCTGCGAGCAGCACGGCATCGTACCCGTCGATGAGGCTTCGGGCCGGAAGCGCCACGCCGACTTCGACGCCGGTCTCGAAGCGAACCCCTTCCGCTAGCATGATTTCGGTGCGGCGGTCGATGACCCGCTTCTCGAGTTTGAAGTCCGGGATCCCGTAGCGGAGCAGGCCGCCCACGCGGTCCTGCTTCTCGAAGACTGTGACTTCGTGTCCCGCCTGGTTCAGTTGGTCCGCGGCGGCGAGTCCGGCCGGGCCGGAACCGACCACCGCGACCCGCTTGCCCGTGCGACTGCGAGGCGGCTCCGGGACCACCCAGCCCTCCTCGAACGCTCGGTCGGCGATCGTCTTTTCGATGAATTCGATCGTGACCGGATCGTCGTTGATACCCAGTACGCAAGCGGACTCGCAGGGCGCGGGGCAGATGCGGCCCGTGAATTCCGGAAAGTTGTTGGTACGGCGGAGCCGCACCATCGCGTCCCGCCAGTGTCCGCGGTATACGAGATCGTTGAAGTCCGGGATGATGTTCCCGAGCGGGCAGCCCTCGTTGCAGAACGGCACAGCGCAGTCCATGCAGCGAGCGCCCTGCGCGCGCATCTCGTCCTCGGAGGCCTCCCGGTACACCTCGAGGTAGTCGGAGAGACGATCCTCGACGGAGCGCTTGGGAGGATTCTCCCTCGCGTATTCCATGAATCCCGTGACCTTACCCATCGACGTGGGCACTCCCGAACTCGAGTCCCTGGAGTATGCGCTTGTAGTCACGCGGGAAGACCTGAACGAAGTGGGGTAGGGTTGCCTCCCACTTTTCCAGCACGCGCTCAGCCACACGGCTTCGGGTATGGCGATAGTGCGCGTCGATCAGGCTTCGCAATTCTTGCTGGTACTGATCCTCGGACACGTCGTCCTGATCCACCATGCCCGGGTTGCAGAAGTCCTTGAGGCGCCGGTCGGGATCGAGCACGTAGGCGATCCCGCCGCTCATGCCGGCCGCGAAGTTCTGACCCACGCGGCCCAGGATCACCACCCGTCCGCCGGTCATGTATTCGCATCCGTGGTCCCCGACCCCCTCGACGATGGTCCGGGCACCGCTGTTGCGTACCCCGAAGCGCTCTCCCGCGAGTCCGTGAAAGAACGCCTCTCCTCCGGTCGCGCCGTAGAGGGCCACGTTGCCGACGATGATGTTCTCGGCGGGATCGAAGGTGGATTCCTGGGGCGGAGACACGATGATCCTCCCTCCCGAGAGTCCCTTGCCGATGTAGTCGTTGGCGTCGCCGGAGAGCGTCAGCGTAATGCCGTGGGGCAGGAAGGCGCCGAAGCTCTGCCCCGCAGACCCGCTGAAGCGGATGCGGATCGTATTGTCGGGAAGCCCCTCGAGCCCGTGTCGCTGCGACATGCGAGCTCCGAGCATGGTTCCGACGGTTCGGTTCACATTTCGGATCGGAACCGCCAGTTCGACCGGCTCCATGTCCCGGAGCGCCGGCTCACACTGGCGGATCAATTCGTTGTCGAGGGCCCGGTCCAGACCGTGATCCTGATCTTGGACCCGGTAGACCGGGGTGTCCGGGGTCGGCGGCACCGGCTTGTGGAGAATCCGCGAAAAATCGAGGCCCTTGCGAAGCTTCCAGTGGCTGATCGATGGGTCGACCTCGAGCAGATCGACGCGCCCGATCAGTTCTTTCAGGTTCCGGAAGCCGAGTTCGGCCATGTGGCGGCGGACGTCGCGCGCGAGCAGCAGCATGAAGTTCACGACGTGGGCCGGGTCTCCCGTGAACTTCTCGCGCAACTCGGCATTCTGGGTAGCGACCCCGACCGGGCAGGTGTTCAGGTGACAGACGCGCATCAGGATGCAGCCGAGCGCCACCAAAGCGGTCGTGCCGAAGCCGAACTCCTCGGCTCCGAGCAGCGCACCGATCACGACGTCGCGCCCGGTCTTCAGTTGGCCGTCGACGTGGACGCGGATTCGCCCGCGCAGGTCGTTGGCGACCAGTACCTGCTGGGTCTCGGCGAGCCCGATCTCCCAGGGGGCGCCGGCGTGCTTGATCGAGGTCTGGGGCGAGGCGCCCGTGCCGCCATCGTGTCCGACCACGAGTACGGTCTCGGCGTGTCCCTTCGCGACGCCGGCCGCGATCGTTCCGACGCCGCTGACCGAAACGAGCTTCACGCTCACGTCTGCTTCCGGGTTCGAGTTCTTGAGATCGTGGATCAACTGCGCCAGATCCTCGATCGAATAGATGTCGTGGTGCGGGGGCGGCGAGATCAGGCCGACACCGGGCGTAGAGTTGCGGACCCGGGCGATATTGCGGTCCACCTTGTGGCCGGGCAGTTGGCCCCCCTCGCCGGGCTTCGCGCCCTGGGCGATCTTGATCTGGAGTTCGTTCGCGTTGACCAGATACCAACTGGTGACCCCGAAACGGCCAGAAGCCACCTGCTTGATCGCACTGCGCCTCCAGTCTCCGTTGGCGTCCTTCATGAAGCGGTCGGGATCCTCGCCACCCTCGCCGCTGTTGCTCTTGCCCCCGATGCGATTCATGGCGATCGCCAGTGCCTCGTGGGCCTCGAGCGAAATCGACCCGTACGACATCGCCCCGGTACAGAAGCGCATCGCGATCGCCTCGGCGGGTTCGACTTCCTCGAGCGGAACCGGATTGCGGTCGGGCTTGAATCGGAGCAGACCGCGAATCGTGAACAAATTTCTGCTCTGGTCGTCGATGAGCTTCGCGTACTCCTTGAAAATCTCGAAATCGTTGTGCTGTGCGGCCCGCTGTAGCTTGTGGATGCTCTTCGGGCTGAAGAGGTGGCGCTCCGCGCCGCTGCGCCTCCACTGGTACTCGCCACCGAGATCGAGTTCAGGGGCGGGGAGACCCTCGACCGGATAGGCGCGCCGGTACAGTTGCAGCGCTTCCTCCGCGATGATCTCGAGGTCGATCCCGCCGACCTTCGAGGGGGTTCCCGTGAAGAACTCTTCGACGACGGCGTCGGAGATTCCGATGGCTTCGAAGATCTGCGCTCCCCTGTAGCTCAAGAGTGTCGAGATTCCCATCTTGGCGAAGATCTTGAGCAAGCCTTTCCCGAGCGCCTTGACGTAATTCGTTACGGCCTGCTCGCGCGTGAGTTCTGCCGGGACGTAGGCGCCGTCCTCGACGATCTGCTCGACGCTTTCGAGCGCCAGGTACGGGTTCACGGCCGAGACGCCGAAGCCGATCAGCAGCGCGAAGTGGGCGACCTCGCGCGGCTCCCCGGATTCGAGCACGATTCCGCAGCGCGTTCTGAGTCCTTCCCGAATCAGGTGGTGGTGTACGGCGCTGACCGCGAGCAGGCTCGGCATCGGGATCCGGTCGGGGCCGGCCTCCCGGTCGGAAAGGATCAGGATGCGTTTGTCGGAGCGGACCGCCTCGCTCGCCTCGGCGCACAGGCGATCCAGGGCGGCACGCAGGTTCGATCCTGGTTCGCCCTCGACGTCGAAGACCGTGGCGAGGGTCGCGCTCTGGAGCGAGGGCCGGTCGTTCTGCCGAATTCGGTCGAGATCCTCGTCTCGCAGGATCGGTTGCTCGAGTTGAAGCAAGCGGGCCTGCTCGGGCGTCTCATCGAGCAGGTTCCCCTCCGAGCCGAGTGTCGTCACGAGCGACATGACACTCACCTCGCGAACCGAATCGATCGCCGGATTCGTGACCTGAGCGAAGGCCTGCTTGAAGTACGCAAACAGAGAGCAGGGCCGATCGGAGAGACATGCGAGCGGAGTATCGTCTCCCATCGAACCCGTGGCCTCGGCGGCGTTCGCCGCCATGGGGCTGAGCAGGATCTTCTCTTCCTCGAGCGTGTAGCCGAACATCTGCTGGCGCCTGAGCACCGAATCCGCGTCGCGTCCCGGCACCTGGCGCGGAGCCTCGAGGTCCTGGAGGAAGACCGTGTTCGCCGAGATCCATTCTCGATACGGACGCCGCAGCGACCACTCGTCCTTGAGTTCCGTGTCGCTGATGATCCGGCGCTGCTCGGTGTCGATCAGGAACATCCGCCCCGGCTCGAGGCGGCCCTTGAACTTGACGTCCGCGGGATCGATCGGCAAGACGCCGCACTCCGATGCCATGACGACGAAGTCGTCCTTGGTCACGAGGTAGCGCGAAGGTCGAAGGCCGTTTCGGTCGAGTACCGCGCCGATCCGGATCCCGTCGGAGAATGCCATCGAGGCCGGCCCATCCCAGGGTTCGGCCAGGAACTGGTGGTACTGGTAGAAGGCCTTCTTGTGATCTGGCATCAGATCATTCTTGTCCCACGCTTCCGGGATCATCATCATCATCGCGTGTGGCATCGGCCGGCCCGTGAGCACCAGGAACTCAAGCATCTGGTCGAATTTCGCCGAGTCCGATCCAGACGGCGTGATCACCGGGAAGGTCTTGGAGAGGTCCCGGCCGAACAGCTCCGAGCGCAGCGTCGGCTCACGCGCGTTCATCCAGTGCTGGTTCCCGCGCAGCGTGTTGATCTCGCCGTTGTGGCAGAGGTAATGGAAGGGCTGTGCGAGATCCCAGGTAGGCCAGGTATTGGTGCTGTAGCGCTGGTGTACGAGAGCCAGCGCGCTTTCGAGTGAGGGGTCTGCCAGGTCGGGATAGAAGCGCTTGATCTGGCGTGCGAGAAGTAGCCCCTTGTAGACCAGGGTGCGGCAGGAAAAGCTCGAGCAGTAGAACTCGGGGTGCTCCTCGCGCGAGATCGTGTGCTCCGCGCGCTTCCGGATCACGTAGAGCTTGCGCTCGAAGACGGTGGCATCCTGCGACCCGGCCCCACGCAGGACGAAGACTTGTTTGACGTCGGGCATCGATTCCCGTGCGAGCGTTCCGATCGCGTCGGGCCGGACCGGCACCTGTCGCCAGCCCAGCAGGTGTTGCCCCTCCTCCTCCACGATCTGCTCGATTGTGGCTTCACAGCTGCGGCGTCGCGCTGCGTCGGTGGGCAGGAAGAACATGCCGACGCCGTATTCCTCGGGCTCGGGAAGCCGGATCTGGTCTCGCGCACAAACGGCTTCGAGAAAGCGGTGTGGGATCTGAATCAGCATGCCGGCGCCGTCGCCCGTCTCGGGATCCGCGAGCGATGCGCCCCGGTGGGTCAGGTTGACGAGAACCTGGATGCCCTTCTGGACGATTTCGTGCGACCGGACGCCATTGACGTTGCAGACGAAGCCGACGCCACACGCGTCGTGCTCCAGCGCGGGATCGTAAAGTCCGTGCCTGGGCGGCATGTACGGGTGCGACATGGCTTTCGTTTGTTCCATCTGATGCGATCCGCGCGGAGACGACCGTGCCGGAATCCCGGCCTGGCCGCGCTCTCGATGCCCGCTCAACGTGGAAGGCCTCCGCCCGTCGGCCGGCATCGGAAGCCCCCGCGAGAATCCGGGACGCGCCCCCATTCTGGCCCGAGCCCCCGGACCTATCGCCGTGCGGACTCGCAAACCCGTGCAGTTCCTAGTGAAATCGGCCCAGGCTAAGCTACCCGACGCCGCGAGAGGGTGTCAAGCGAAACACCGGCCCGAAGCCGATGCCGCGCCAAGCTCTAGCGCTGCCTGCGGATCCGGCCGCAAACCTCTGTTTCTGCGGCCTGCTCGGAGTGCTTCGCTTGACGCAACGCAACCAGAGTTGAACTATTCGCTCGTGCGAGCGCGCCGTCGCCGGGTGGGGGACCGCGGAGGCGCCCGGGTCGTTTCTCCCCGGGAGATCCCGTCATGCAACCACAGGGGGAATCCGCCGACCCGGGCCGCCCGGCGCGCCAGGGATCCGGCCAGGCTTCCAGCCTGGAACTCGTCGACCTTCTCGAAGAGCGCGTTCGTGCGCTCGTAGCACGCTCTTCGGGCCTCGGCCCCAACGCGAGAGATCTCGAGCGGGAGCTCGAGCAGCGGGACCTTCGCGTCGCGAAACTCACGAAGGAACTGCAGTCGATGGCGAAGCTGCGGGCCAAGGTCTTGAAACAGGTCGAAAGCCTGATCAAGCAGGTCGAAAGGCTCGAGTCGAAGGCGGGCGAGCGGCGTTGAGCCAGCGGGGGCGAAGATGAAGAGGAACGGTTCCGGGGCCGCCGAGCAGGAGGAGGCCGAGGTGCGCCCGGTCACTCTCAAGGTTCTGGGCCACGAGTATCGCGTTCGGAGCGACGAAGACGCGCGCCATCTGGAGAAGGTCGCCGAATACGTCGACGGGCTGATCCGGGAGATTCGCCGGGGCTCGGCGGCCGACCCCCAGACCGCCGCTGTCATGGCGGCGCTGACGATCGCGAGTGACCTCTTGCAGGTCCGCGACCACCCGCAGGCGGTTTCTCAGGAACGGCTCAGGGCGCTGATCGAACTCGTCGATTCGGTGTAGTGCCGGCCGAGTCGGCTGCGTGCGCAAAGCAGCGACTCCGCGCGTGCGAGCGCCGCTCCTCCCGGGAAGAGCCTCCGGGAAGTGCGACCTCGGCCCAGCAGCGCCTGCTCGCGCTGCCCGAACTCGCCGGGGTCGGGACGGTCAGTTTATACCTGGGCCAGGCGAGAGAAGTCCCGACCTCCGAGCTGATTCGCGAGTTGCTGCAGCGCGGGATTCGCCTGGCACTGCCCCGGGTCCAGGGAAGCGAACTCTCGTTGCGAGAGGTTCGTGACTTCTTCGAGCTTTCGGGTCGCTACCGGGGCATCCCCGAGCCGGGCGCCGACTGCCCGGCGATCTCGCCCGAAGAGGTCGATCTCTTCGTCGTGCCCGGGGTGTGCTTCGATCGTTCGGGCGCTCGGCTGGGCCGCGGTGGCGGACACTTCGACCGCCTGCTTGCGAGAGCGGGTCCGCGGCCGCTCCGCGTCGGTCTGTGCTACGCGAGCCAGATCGTCGAACAGGTTCCGACGGAGGCCTGGGACGAGCGAGTGGATATCCTGGTCGCCGAATCCGTTGTGATCCGGGTCGAGGGAGGAGCGCGTTGAGTCGCGCGAGCGAAGAGGAACAGACGCGAGTCTTTGCCGAGCGGACAGTCGACCTGGTGTCTGAGTCCGATCTGCGCGCAAAGCTCAGGCTCGGGCGCCCGCTCCGAATCAAGCTCGGCTGCGATCCGTCGGCGCCGGACCTGCATCTGGGGCACCTGGTGCCGCTCGACCAGCTCCGCCGGTATCAGGACCTGGGCCACGTGATCGTGTTCCTGGTCGGCGATTTTACGGCCCGGATCGGCGACCCGAGCGGCAGGAGAAAGACGCGCCCGGCGCTGACGCGCGAACAGGTCGAGGAGAACGCCGAGACCTACCGGGAGCAGGTGGGTGAGGTCCTCGATCGGGAACGGATCGAACTGCGCTTCAACAGCGAGTGGATGGACCAGATGCAGGCGGCCGACTTGATCCGCCTGGCATCGCACCAGCCCGTGGCGCGAATGCTCGAGCGGGACGATTTCGAACGCAGGTACCGGGAAGGAAACTCGATCGGGATGCACGAGTTTCTCTACCCGCTGGTGCAGGCGTACGACTCGGTCGCGCTGCACGCGGACGTCGAGGTCGGCGGGACCGACCAGCTGTTCAACCTGCTGCTCGGGCGGGAGATCCAGCGTGCCTACGGGCAGGACCCGCAGGTCGCTCTGACCTTCCCGTTGCTGGTCGGGACCGACGGTCGCGAGAAGATGTCGAAGTCACTCGGGAATGCGGTCGGGATCCGGGAGGCTCCGGCCGAGATGTACGGCCAGGTGATGTCCATCCCGGACGAGGCGCTGCCACAGTGGATCGATCTGCTGATGTCGGACAGTGGCACCCGGATCTCTCAGCTCAAAAGTGAGTCGATTTCGCCGCGTGACCAGAAAGCTGCACTTGCGTATCACCTGGTCGCGCGCTTTCAGGGCGAGCCAGCGGCGAGCGAGGCCGAGGCGCACTTTGACCGGGTGTTCCGCCAGCACCAGCCCCCGGCGGAACTACCAGAGGTCGAAATCGCCTCGAATCACGCGGAGGGGCCGCGGCTCGTGGACCTGCTGGTGGAGGCCGGATTCGCCCCGAGTCGCTCGGAGGCCAAGCGACTGGTGGTGCAGGGGGGCGTTCAACTGGACGCGATCCGGGCGGGGGATCCGCAGGCGCGGGTGGAGGCCGGATCTCACCTGGTCCAGGTCGGCCGGCGCCGGTTCACTCGCGTTCGGGTTCGAATCCCGTAACCCAGGGCCGCATCAACGGTTTCGGATCCCGGACTTCTCTCATTTTACGGTTTGACAGCCCTCGGGGCGTGGCGTACAGTTCGGCGCCGTCTGGCCCCGTTGGCCAGGCCTGTCTCGCGTGCACCAGCTTCAGGCGCGGGGTGGCTCGGTCTTTGAAAGCCGAATAGTACGCGAATTCATGGCGCACATTTGTGCGTCGACAGAGACGGGTTCTTTGTTCATTTCTCCGGTTCATGGAGG
>JABSQV010000110.1 GCA_013215565.1 Myxococcales bacterium
CGACGAGGCGCAAAACCTGGATCCCGAGGTGCTCGAACAGATCCGGCTGCTCACGGATCTCGAGCCGGAAAACGGCTCCGAGAGCGGGAAGCTGATTCAGATCGTGCTCTTCGGGCAGCCGGAGCTGGACGAGAATCTGGCGCGGGCCGAAAACCAGGAGCTCCGGGAGCGCATCGCATTGCGCTGGGAGCTGGGTTCCATCCCATCCGGTGAGCTTGGTCCGTACCTGGAGCACCGGCTGCGCGTGGCCGGGTGTGGAGAAGGTCAACTGTTTTCGGCGGGTGCGATCCGGATGCTGCACCGGGCGTCCGGGGGGATGCCGCGCTTGATCAACGCGGTTGCGGATCGTTCCCTGCTCGGCGCGTACGCGGCCGGTCAACGCCGCGTGACGCGCGCGCGGGTTCGGCGCGCCGCACGCGAACTCCCGCCAACCGAAGCGGCAGGCGGCCTGTGGACGCCGGGACTGACGCGTCGTGCGGCGCTGCTGGCGCTTGCCCTCGGGGGACTCGTCGGGGGTGGCATCGCGGCCTGGGGCGGGCTCGCGAGTGTCGGACGGTCCGCCCCGGTGCTGCCGGGGGCCGGGGAGGCCTCCCGGGCTCTGGTGACGCCGTCCGTGGGATCCCGGGGTCCGGCTGAGGGCCAGGAGCGCTCTGCGGCCCGCGCCGTCGACGCGGTGCTCGAGGCCTGGGGCTATCCGGCACTGGGGCTTGCGAGGATCGCGTCCGGGGAAATCGGGCGCGTGGTCGAAGCCTCGACGCCGCTGCGCGTGCTCGAGGCGCGCGCCACGCTGGGTCAACTGGAGCGCCTCGATCTGCCCGCGATTCTCGAAATCCAGGAACCCGGGGCCGGCCGCAGCTATCAGGCGCTGATTGGAATGACCCACGAAGGCCGCGTGCAGCTTCTGGGCGAGCGGGGGGCACGGCTCCTCAGCCGGTCCGAGTTGCTGCATCAGTGGGACGGGCGCACGCTGTGGCTCTGGACCAATTTCGAGGCCGTGCCGGAACTCGCGCCGGGAGCGACGGGTGCCTGGGTCGACTGGCTACAGGGTCGATTGCGAGAACTCGGCGACTTGCGCCCGGGTGGCGGCACGCGCGAATTCGACTCGGCGACGGCGGCGGCCGTATCGCGTCTCCAGTCACGCTACGGTCTCGCGGAGACGGGTGTACTCGATCAGGCGACGCTGCTCGCGTTGTATCAGGCATTGCGCTTCGGCTCTCCGCGGATCGCGATCGCGACGGGGAGGAAGGTCTCGTGAGCACGATCCTGGATGCGCTGAAGAAACTCGAGCGCGAGCGCAGCGGCAACGAAGACCCGGTCTACCGGAACATCTCGGCCGGGGCCGGGAGCGCCCCCGTCCAGTCGGGGCGCAGCCGTCGTGCACTCGGAATGCTCGTCGCGGCAGCGGCCGGCATCGCGCTGCTCACGCTCGGCTACCTCTGGATTCAGAGCCCGCGCGATACTGCGTCGGGGTTCCCGGCCGGGAGCAGGGCCGAGGCCGGAGCCGCGGGTACGGCGAAGTCTGGACCGCCCGAGTCGCTGCCGACGTCGGGCGCGGTTCCGGCGCCGGTTCCGAGACGCACCATCGAGCGCGTGCCGCCCCGGGACCAGGCGCGCGCGGCCTCGTCCGTCTCGCCCGATGCGTCGGAGGGCAGCGTTGCTCCGGTTGATCGCCGGGCCTCGGCGCGGGTGCGCGCCGAGCGGGTCATGGCGCGCCGTGCCGCGGGAGCTTCGGCGGCTGCCGGCCCGCCGGCGAGCCCGATACCGGGCGGCTCCGGGCCACCGGTGCAGAAGAGCCGCGCTGCAGGAGGCTCGACCGTGCTCTCCGCCTCGGCTGGAGCCGGACCCGGGACACCGGAGCCCGCGCCCGCAACGCCCGAGCCCGTGATCGCGTCCGAGCCTGTGCGCGTGGCACAGTCTCCCGAACCTGCCCCGGGAGCGCAGGGCGAGCCGTCGCGCGTCAAAGTTCTGAATGTGCGCTGGCATCCGTCAGTCGAGCGCCGTCTCGTGCGCATCCAGTTCGACCAGTCCGGTCCCTACGATTTGCACGAAGGAGACGTGGTGGCCGGGGTGTTGATCTACCGGATTCACCCGGCCTCGGTCGAAGTGCGGACCGGAAAGCGGACGGAAACGCCGACTCTCGGGGAGTGAGCTGATTCCGCTGCTCGATCGCGTCGCCGTCGCGCACGGAACGCGAATCGGTCACCGCGACGTTGCACTCTCTGATTGACACGCCAGCGTCGGCGGAATTAGAATCTGGCCGGTTCGACGGCGGTTCCTGCCCAGTCGTTGCACTGCTGCACTGCTGTATGCTCGGGGATGAAGGGGTTCAGCCGGTCTGGCTCCGGCCGCCGTCTCCCGGGTCGGAGAGACGGGATGCGTGGGGGATCGCGAGTCTGCGAGATCTCACGCATCCCGGACTCCGCGCCGCGGGAGTGTTAGTTGACCGTCTCGTCCGACGGAAACGACTCTCTCGCATGCAGCCACCGGATCTGCACGAGTTCCAGGAAGGCGTGTAGCCCTCCCGCGACTCCGAGGCGGGAGCCGTCGTCATTGCGCCACTCAACCGGGAGTTCTTCGATCCGTAGCCCGGCGCGCTTGGCCAGGAAGAGGGATTCCACATCGAAGGCGAATCCGCTGATGCGCAGGCGCGGAAAGATCTTGCGCACGGCCTCCCGGCGGAACATCTTGAACCCGCACTGAGTATCTAGAGAAGTGGAGAGCCCCAGCGCACGCACGCTCAGGTTGAAGATCCGGCCGGAGGCCCGGCGCAGTCCGCTCTGCGCCTTTGTGATTCTTGACCCGGGAAGCCTGCGGGATCCGATGGCGATGTCGGCCCCTTTGTCGAGGGCTGCGCGGAGTCGGGCCTCTTCCTCGATCGGCGTCGAGAGATCCACGTCGCTGAAAAGCACGAAGCGTCCCCTGGCCTCGAGCGCGCCGGCCCGAACCGCGGCGCCCTTGCCGCGGTTTTCAGGAAACGAGATCAGACGCCCGTGTCTGCATCGGGCCAGGCCCTCGGCGCCCACGCCCGCGGTCGCGTCGCGGCTCCCGTCGTCCACCACCAGGATTTCGTATTCGAGCGATAGTCGCTCGAGGTAGCTGCGTACGGAATCGAGGGTTTCGGTGAGGCGCAGAGCCTCGTTAAAGGCCGGGAAGACCACAGAAAGTTCGGGGGCTGCAGTCGGGTCGCTCACGAACTACGCTGCGGGTTTCTAGTGGAAGGTCGGGCGATCGTCGTCGTCCCTTGAGCGTCGCTTCCTCTCAAACTCGTCTTTGCGCACGGTGCGCAGTTTCCTACGCATGCGCATACGGTGCCAGTAGTAGCGAAGATTTCGCAATTTGAGAGCGCGGAGCAATTCGTTTCGCATCAGAAAGCCCGCGATCAGTACACCCCCCAGGTGACCCACGTAGCTGATCTGTTCTCCTCCCCACATGAACTGCAGCACGAACAGGATCGGGATAAACCAGATTGCCTTGATCGGAACCGGGAACGGGAAGATGAAGACCGTGCGCTCGGGCCACATCAGGCTGAAGGCTGTGAGCAGGCCGAAGATCGCGCCTGAGGCTCCCAGCGTCGGATACGGGAATCCCAGCATCGCGTTCCACAGAAAGATGATCATGCCGGCCCCGATTCCGCACTGCAGGTAGAAGCGCAGGAAGCGCCGGGATCCCCAGACGGATTCGAGCACGCCCCCGAACATCCAGAGCGCGAACATGTTGAATACGACGTGCATCAAGGAGCCGTGCAGCCACATGTAGGTGGCGGGCTGCCAGAGGTAGCCTTGCACCACGCGATTCACGCTCAACGCGCCGAACTCGAGGAGTCCTTGCTGGAACTCGGTGCCGAGGAGGTTCTGTGCGAGAAACACGACCGCATTCGCGATCATGATCCACTTCACCATCGGAGTGAGGCCCGGAACCTGACTGCGCTGCAAGCGATCGCCCTCTCTGTGACCCGCGGCATCCCGCGCATTCTGCGCATGAAACCCGGGCGGACGGGACCCGTTCCGCTTGCAAGCCTAGGCCATCTCGCGGGGATTTGCCGGGGCCAGGGCCTCGAGCGCCGCCAGGCAGTCGGGCTCTTCGAGCCCGGCCAGATCGAGCACGGGAAGGTCGATCTCGAGTTCGTTTCGCAGTGCCTTCAGGCGATCCCGGCAGCGCGGCGTCTCTCCCCAGAGAACCGCGTTCCGGGCTTCGGCGGGAGAGAGGTCTGCGAACCAGGGCGATGCACGCCGGTAGGCGCGGCCGGCTTCGTCCCACGATCGATTGGGACGCGCGAAGATCCAGAGGCAGGTTTCGACCCTGCGGGCGAGGTGCGCCCGCGCGCGATCGAGTCGGGCCCGGGTGGGTGCGACGTTCGCGTCCCACAGGTCGGCGTGACGATCGACGACCCTCATCGCGCGCGGCCCGCGCGCCGCCACGATCAGCGGAACCAGGGCGTCGCGTCCGCGGAGTTCATCGCGCAACCGCGAGAGTTCCTGGTCGAGCCAGCGCACGCGCGCGCCGGGCGCGAGTTCCCCGGCGGTGCGCACCGCGTCGCCGACGCCGAAGAAGCCCACGGGCCTGCCGCGGCCGCTCTCCCGCTGCGCGACCAGCGAGCCCGCCAGTTCGCGCGCGTCCCAGAGCGAGGGCAGTTGGATCGATCCGACGCGCGCCCGTTCCAGACCGTCGAATCCCTCTGCGGTGCGAGTCGCGCCCGGCTCCCCGTGGCGGGCAGCGCGGTCGGGAGTGACGCTGGCCCGGCCGTCTACGAAAATCAGGCAGTAGCCGAGCGCATCGGCGCGCCGGGCGACCCGCCGCGTGGCCGCGGGCTCGAGCCAGTGGCCAATCAACGAGACGCCGAGTCCGCCGGACGGGACCCAGACTTTCGGGCTCACGTGTTCGCGCGCGTACGGGTCGCGTGGAAGAGCGCGACGATCGTCTTCGCGTCCACGATCTCCTCCCGACCGATCATCTCGAGCGCCTGCGAGAATTCCAGTTCGTGAATCTCGATCACTTCCTGAGACTCCTGCGCGAGCCGTCCGGGCTCGAGGTCGAATGCGCAGAACAGGTGGATCCGCTCATCGGTAAAGCCCGGCGTCGTCAGAATCGATCCGGTCCGCTGCAGACGGCCGGCACGGTAGCCGGTCTCTTCCTCGAGTTCGCGCGTCGCGCAGCGCTCCGGAGCCTCTCCTGGGTCGAGTTTCCCGGCGGGGACTTCCCAGATGAAGCCACCCGCTGCGTGCCGGTACTGGCGCAGGAGCAGGATCCGATCTCCTGAGACGAACGGGACCACGGCAGCCGCGCCCGGGTGATGCAGCAGTTGGAGCGTGGCGCGGTTGCCGTTTGGAAGCACCACCAGCTCCTCGACCCAGCGTCCGACGGGCCCCTCGTGGAGCACGCGTGGCTTAGCCCCTGCTGTGCTCACCGCCGCTCCTCGGACGCGAGCCCCAGGCTGCGTGCGCTACGGGTGAGTGGTCGTGAAATGTGATTGCCTCAGAAGCTCGCGTCCCGCCCGTCTGCCTTGCGTACGCTTCGTCCCGCGGGGCACGCGCCGCGCAGCTTAGCCTAGAATCTGTCCCAGGATGCAGGAACTTCGCGACCGGCTGGAGGCGTACCTGGTCGAGATGGCCCGGGCGGGACTCGGGTTCCGGTCCGGCCGATCGCGCACGCTCGATCTCGATCCGATCGACGATCGCTTCCCTGAGCTGTGTTCGGGAGAGTGGATCGAGGCGGCGCGGGGCGAGTCCGAGGGCGCTTTTGGCGCCGACGCCCGCGAGGGTGCACGCCGGCTGGCGCGGGCCCTCGAGGAGATCGCGATCTCTGCGCGCGTGCGGCCCCGCGAGCGGGAACTGCGCGAGCGCGAAGCGGCGCAGATCGCGCGTGTCGCGGGCGAGGAGCAGAGGGTGTTCAGCTGGCAGAGCCGGCTCGGGTCCGAGCCCGAAGCTCTGCGCAGGCACCAGATCCAGGACGCGATTGACGCCGCGGCGGGCGAACTGAATTCGCTGCGTGAGGAACTCTTCAGGGAACGCTTGGAACTTCGCAACGTGCAGGGCTACGCAACGCCGCGTGCGTGGGCCGAGGCCCAGCACCCGGACCTCGATTATGATCTCTGGGGTCGCCACGCGTCTGAGTTCCTGCTCGCGACCGAAGCCGCCTACCGGGACCAGCTTCGCCGATCGCTCTCCGGGATCGGCGTAGATCCATCGGCCGCAGGCCGTGGCGATGCGGCGCGGCTCAGTCGTCTCGGCGAGTTCGACGCGCTCTTCCCGGCGCAGCGCATGCGCGAGTGTCTGGATTTTACGCTCGACGGTATGGGGCTCCGGCTCGACCGCGTACCCGCAATCCGGATCGATGCCACCGCACGTCCGGGCAAGAACCCGCGCGCGAGTTGTATCGCGCCCAAGGTGCCCGAGGAGGTCTGGATCCTGCTCGCGCCGCGGGGCGGGGTCGACGACTACGAGACCTTCTTTCACGAGGCCGGGCACGCACTCCACCACGCGTTCACCTCGCCCGAGTTGCCGGTGGAACGCCGTCGCCTCGTCGAGCCGGCGCTCACCGAGAGCTTTGCGTTCCTGCTCCACTACCGGATCTCGGATCCCGCGTGGATGTCGGAGGGTCCGGCGGCCGATCACTCCGAAGCCTTCGCGGCGGCGCTGCGCCTGCGCAAGCTGGCGCTGCTGCGCCGTTACACGGCCAAGATTCGCTACGAACTCGAGCTGAACGCGCTGGGCGCGGACGAGTCCTGCCGCTCCCTGTCTGAGCTCTACGCGAGCGAACTCTCGGAGGCGACCGGGTTTGGATACCGGAGCGAGAGTTACCTCCAGGACACCGACCCGGACTTCTATTCCGTCGACTACTTCAGGGCCTGGTGTCTCGAGGTTCAGCTGGCCGAGGCGCTGCGCGAGCGTTTCGGGCGGCGCTTCTGGAAGGAGAGGCGGGCTGGGGATCTGCTCAAGGAACTCTGGAACACCGGCGGCAGCTACACGGCGGCTCAGCTTGCCAGAGAACTCGGCCTGGGCGAGATCGATCCCGCGCCGCTCATCGCGGATCTTCTCCGCGCGAGCTGATAGCATCGCGGCGTCGCATGGCGCCCAGTGAATTCCCGGTGACGATCGAGGTCGCTCCGGATGCCCTCGTTCTCGAGGGGCTCTGGCAGCCCGGAAGCGGTCGCGCCGGCGTGATTGCGCCGCCGCATCCGGAATACGGGGGCAGCTTCGACAACCCCGTCGTGAGTGAGGTCGCGTTTGCGCTCGAGTCCGCCGGCTGCGCATCGCTCCGCTTCAACTGGCGCGGCGTGGGAGCGAGCCAGGGCCGGCCGACCGGGGACTGGCGTGCCGCCGACGCGGATTTCGCGGCCGCGGTCGATCAACTCGACCGTACCGTACCGGCGCCCCTATTCGGGGCTGGCTATTCGTTCGGGGCGGCGGCGGCCCTGCGTTTCGGCCTCGCGGATTCCAGGCTCGGAAGCCTGCTCCTGGTGGCACCGCCGGTTTCGATGCTGCGCAAGCTCCCGATCGAGCGCTTCCGGGGACCGATCTGCGTGATCGTCGGGGACGAGGACGTGTTCGCGCCCGCCGATCAACTCTCCGAGCTCCTCTCCAGCCGCGAGAACGTACGCCTGGATGTGATCCAGGGGGTGGACCACTTCTTCAGCGGTCCCGGGCTCTCGGAAGTCCGGCGGCTGGCCCGGGGCGCGCTCGGCTGAGCGGGTGCTCTGCGAGCGCGGCTCCGCGACGGGCCCGCTCCTCGCTCCCGGTCCCCTGACCGCGCCGCCGGGCGGGTCCGAGCGGGCACGGAGCTTGCTCTCCCTGGCGGCGAAGGAGGTGCGCACGTGAATCACGCGGGCCCGATTCTGTGGTTGTCTGACCGGAAGGCCGAGCTTCCTCGGCCCTTCGTGCACGTGACCGGTCGCGATGGAGCCGCCGAGCGCCTGAATCAGGAAGAGATTTGGGCGATCTGTCTCGATCGCGCCGACCTCGAACAGACACGCGCGGACGCCCGTTGGCTCAGACGCCGCCGGAACCGGCTGCCGGTGTTTGCGGTGGTCGCAACGGCCGAGATCGGCCGCGCTGTGCAGCTTCTGACCGAAGGGGTCGAGGAAATCGTCATGCGCGGCAACGAGACCCACGCGCGCGTGGTCGCCCGGCTGCGCGCCCGCAGCTGTCCCGGACCCGAAGCTGGAGAGATCCAGGGTTTCGAGCACGTGGTGGCCGAGAGCCCCGCGATGCGCGCCTGCCGGGAACTGGTGCGGAAGGCGCAGGCGAGCGATGCGACGGTCCTGTTGCAGGGGGAGACCGGGACCGGAAAGGAACTCGTGGCCCGAGCGATCCACCTGGGCAGCGCACGCTCCGCGCACGCGTTCGTGCCGCTCAACTGCGCGGCCTTTCCCGAAACACTGCTAGAGAGCGAGCTGTTCGGCTACTTGCCCGGCGCCTTCACCGGGGCGACGCGTGGCAAGCGCGGGCACTTCGAAGAGGCGAGTCTGGGAACGCTGTTTCTGGACGAGATCGGTGATACCTCACCGTCGTTTCAGGTAAAGATGCTGCGCGCGCTGCAGGAGGGGAGAGTGCGTCCGCTCGGATCGACGCGCGAGCGCCCGGTCGACGTGCGCGTGATCGCGGCCACGAACTGCGATCTGTTCTCGATGATCGAAGCGGGCAGCTTTCGCCGCGATCTCTACTACCGGCTCCACGTGTTTCCGATCGAGTTGCCGCCGCTGCGCGGCCGGATCGAGGACATCGTCCCTCTGGCCGAACACTTTCTGCTGAAGCAGCGCGAGCCGAACACGCTCCGAGGCATCGGGCCGGATGCCGCATGCCTGCTCGAGACCTACGCGTGGCCCGGGAACGTCCGCGAACTCGAAAACGAGATCGCGCGACTCGTGGCGAATGCGCGGGGCGAGCCTGAGGTGACGGCCCGGATGTTGTCGGAGACCATCCAGGGCCTCGGCCCGGCGCTGCCCGTCGACCCGGGGATGGAGTCCCTGCGCGAGACCATGGCGCGCTTCGAAAGCTGGGTGCTCCGGCGGGCGCTCGAGCGTCACGCTGGGCGGCGCATCGCGACCGCACGCAGCCTCGGGATTACGCGCGAGTGCCTCTACAAGAAGCTTCGTCGCTACGAAATGCAGGACCCGCGCGGAACGCGCGCGGACGTTTAGCGAGATTGACCGACCTGTTCAGAAGAAACGACTTTCGGAGCGCGGGTGGGCTCCCTATCCTGCATGCATGAATTTTCTAAAGCGGCTCGAAACGCGTCTCTCCGATCACTTTCTCCTGCGGCACCCCTTCTACACGAAGTGGACCGAGGGAGGTCTCGAGCGCGAACAGCTCGGGGCCTACGCGCGGCAGTACTTTCACCACGTCGATGCCTTTCCGCGCTATCTGAGCGCCACGCATTCGCGCTGCCCCGACATCGTGGCCCGCCAGGTGTTGCTCGAGAATCTCTGCGACGAAGAGGCCGGCAGCGAGCACCATCCCGAACTCTGGATGCGTTTCGCGGAAGGCGTCGGGACCAGCCGGGAGGAGGTGCGTGCCGAGACTCCGCTGGCCGAGACCGAGTCGCTGGTGGCCACCTTCTTCGAGCGTGCCTACGGCTCCTACGAAGAGGGCCTGGGGGCGCTGTTTGCCTACGAGCGCCAGGTTCCGGCGGTTGCGGAACAGAAGATCGAGTCGCTCCGCCGCCACTACGGGGTTTCGGACGAGCGTTCGCTCCAGTTCTTCCGTGTGCATCTCGAGGCCGACGTACACCACGCGCATGCAACGCAGCAACTGATGGCGCGCCTCTCCCCCGAGGAACAGGAGCGTGCCGAGGAGGCCGCCGTGGACGCCTCGCGCGCGCTCTGGAGTTTTCTGGACGGGGTCGAGCGCCTCTAGCGAGGGTCGGTCGGGACTTCAGGCCTCGGGCTGGGGCGGCTCTCCCGAGAACTCCTCCAGCACGGCCTCGCGGAATGCGGCGAGCGCCGGCGCTCGATTGCTTTCTCCGAGTTCGTTCAACCAGGCGGTGTCGCGCAGTTCCTGGCGGCTGGTCTCGACGATCCGGATCTGGCGCCTCCGGATCAGGGGCTCCGCCAGGTAGCGCGGCACCACGCCGACCCCGGCTTGCTGCCGGACCAGTTCGAGCACGAGATCGGTCGTCGCTGCCCAGACGCGGATCGTGATGTCCTCGGGGATTTCGCCCAGATGGTGCTCGAGCCAGCGTCCGATCAGCGGATTGCTCCGGTAGTAATCGATCACCGCGGTGTTGCGGAGTTCCCGGGCGTCGAAGCCGTCTCGGAAGAACTTCCGGCCGGCGACGAGGACCAGTTCCTGCTCGAAGAGCCGCGTCGAGCGGATCCGCGGACTCGCGACGCTGCGCGGTTCGAAGGTCACGATCGAGTCAAGCCGGTTCGCGAGCAACTGTTCGGTGAGTGCCTGCTGGGTGTCGTAGACGACCCGCACGCGCGCCCCGGGATGGTTTGAAGTGAAGCTCGTTACGATCTCGGCGAGGCGAGTGGACGGAAATCCCGGAAACAGCCCGACCCGGACCAGTCCTCGCACTTCTCCGTCTTCATTCCGAATCTGATCCACGGTCTGCTGCAACACCCGCTGGTACTCGCCGAAGCGCGAGCGCAGGAGCTGACCGTCGCGCGTGAGCACGAGGCGCCTTCCGACGCGATCGAAGAGCCGGAGCTCTAGCGCGCCCTCGAGCGACGAGAGGCTCTGGCTGACGGCGGATGGAGTCCGCCCCAGGTGCCGCGCCGCACCCGCCACCCCGCCGTGCTCGGCGATCTCAAAGAAAGTGTAGAGCTTGTTCAGGTCGAGCCGCTTCAGGTCCATCGCTGAATCTTCAGTATGATTTAACCAAAGGGTTAGATCAGTTAACTTTCCTTATGACGACCATAGCGCAATCGTGGGTGTGGATGGCAAGCCCGGAGACACTGCTCGGCTTCGATGACCTGGAGATCTGGGTGCGTCTGGGCTGCTCGCGCGCCGAGCGCGCCGACCCGCAGGCGGTCCGCGTGGGGTTCGAGGCGACCACCCCGGGACTCCCGGACGCCTGTCGGAGCGACGCCCTCGGAGGCACCACTTGCTACGGGAAGCTGGCCGAGTTGTTTGCCGCGCGCGGCGCCGAGCGCGAGTACCGCACCCTCGAATACCTGGCCTTCGAGTTGTTCGCGGTTGCGGCTGCCGAGCTTGCGAAGGACGCGGCGCTGACGATCGAGGTAACCAAGCTGCGGCCGCCGGTGGCCGGTCTTCGGGGCGGTGTGCGGTTCCGGTTGCGGGGCTCGGCGGAGCAGCTTCTGGGGGCTGCCAGAGGAAGTGCTATCGTCGGAGGGCGGTGACTGCTTCCGATTCCACGCCGCCCGCCGACTTTATCCGCGACGCAATCGCGTCCGACCTGGAAAGCGGACGCTTTACGGCCCCGATTGTCACCCGCCTGCCGCCCGAGCCGAGCGGTTACGTCCACCTGGGCAATGCCTACGCGTTCGCGATCAGTGCGCGGATGGCCGCGGCCTTCGGGGGCCAGCTGCACTTGCGCTTCGATGACACGAATCCGGTCAAGGAAGAGCAGGAGTTCGTCGACTCGATCCAGGCAGACATCCGCTGGCTCGGGATCGACTGGGGCGAGCACCTCTACTACGCATCGGACTACTTCGAGCAGCTCTACGATTGGGCGGTCGTCTTGATCAAGAGGGAGAAGGCCTTCGTCTGTGATCTGAGTGCCGACGAGCTTCGCGGTCACTTCGGGACGCTCACGGAACCCGGGCGGAACAGCCCGCACAGGGATCGCTCGGTTTCCGAGAACCTGGACCTGTTCGCGCGCATGCGCGCGGGCGAGTTCGATGATGGTTCGCGCACGCTGCGCGCAAAGATCGACATGAGCTCCGGAAACCTGAATCTACGCGATCCCGTCATGTACCGGATCCTACGCGCGCAGCATCAGCGGACCGGCGATGCGTGGTGCATCTATCCCAGCTACGACTGGGCCCACGGTCAGTCGGATTCGATCGAGGGCATCACGCACTCACTCTGCTCGCTCGAGTTCGAGGATCACCGGCCTCTCTACGACTGGTTCCTGGACGAACTCGGCGTCTTCCATCCGCGCCAGATCGAATTCGGCCGTGTCAGCGTTACACACGTCCCCCTGGGGAAGCGCAAGCTCCGGGTCCTCGTCGAAGAAGGCCACGTCGGGGGCTGGGACGATCCGCGCATGCCTACGCTGGCGGGGCTCCGGCGCCGCGGGTTCACGCCGGAATCCCTGCGCAACTTCCTGGAGCGCGTCGGCGTCAACAAGCGTCAGGGAATCATCGAGATGGCATTTCTCGAACACTGCCTTCGCGAGGACCTGAACCGTCGGGCGCCCCGCGCGATGGCCGTGATGCGGCCGCTCAGGCTCGTGATCGAAAACTACCCGGAGGACCAGGCAGAGGAACTCGACGCGATCAACAATCCCGAGGACGCGAGTGCCGGAACCCGGAAGGTCCCGTTCTCGCGCGAACTCTGGGTCGAGCGCGACGACTTCATGGAGGATCCACCGCGCAAGTTCTTTCGCCTGTCCCCGGGCCGTGAGGTGCGACTCCGCTACGCCTACTTCGTCACCTGCACCGGGGTGATCAAAGACGCTGAGGGTAAAGTAGTCGAGCTTCGCTGCAGCTACGATCCGGAGACCCGCGGCGGCGACGCGCCGGACGGCCGCAGGCCCAAGGCCACCCTGCACTGGGTCTCGGCCCGTCACGCGCTTTCGGCCGAACTCAGGATCTACGAGCACCTGTTCACGACCGACGACCCGGATGGGGGCGGTGACTTCATCGGGAATCTGAACCCGGGGTCGCTTGAGTTGCTCGGGGACTGCAAGCTCGAGCCGAGCCTGTCCGGGGCGAGCGCGGGCGATCACTTCCAGTTCGAGCGTCTCGGCTACTTCTGCGTCGACCCGGATAGCTCGCCCGAAAAGAGGGTGCTGAACCGGACGGTCTCGCTGCGTGACACCTGGGCCCGGATCCAGAAGCGTCGCGTGTGAGGGATCTCGGAATCGTATAACCGAGGCGCCGCTTCGGGGGCGCGCTCAGGCGGGCATTCGCTTACGTGCCGCAAAGCGCGCCAGCATCGAACGCATGGTGGCGTCGGCGTGGATTCCGCCGAGCGGCCACCCGTCGAGCATCAGCGTGGGGACTCCCGTGACGCCGCACGCGTGGGCTTCTCGCGTGCGTGACTCGAGCGCCTCCAGCGAACCCTGATTCGAGGGGGCGTCGCCCGCCAGATCGAGATCCCGCGCGATCCGGGCGAACTCGTCCGGAGTGCCCGGATCACGTCCCTCTTCGTAGATCGCGGTCCAGACCCGCTCTCGCCAGGAGGTCTCGCGCGCGCTGCCTTCGAGCACCAGCGCGACGGCCATCGCCGGGCGCGAGTCGAGCCAGCGCGGCGGGATCACGAGCGGAACTTCGAGTTCGTTCGAAACCCGGCGGACGTTCTCGCGGCCGCTCCCCTCGAGTGGGGCGCCGCGCTCCCAGTGCGTGAGCCGGGTGAGATCGAGCGGCGTCCAGTGGAGTTCCAGGTCCAGTTCCGCGAGATCCGGCGCGAGCCGACCCAGCACGCGGTGGGCGATATAGCAGAGGCACGAGGCGAAGTCGTAGTGGATGGGTACGCGCAGCGTCTGCAAGGTCATGTGGATCCCGTGGTCGTCGGGACCACTATACCCACGCCGAATCTCGAGCTGGTAACATCGCCTGCCCCGGGGGGGCGAAAAGGAGGCGCGGGTGCGGAAGATTTCGATCGGCATCAACTGGCAGGGCGAGTTCGACATCGAGAAGTTGGTCGAGCAGGCCAAAGTCGCCGATGACGCGGGCGTCCACTCGTGCTTCGTAGCCGAGGCGTGGGGCCGGGACGCCTTCACGATCCTGACGGTGCTGGCGCGCGAGACGAGCCAGATCCAGCTCGGGACCTCCATCGTGAACATCTTTTCCCGCACGCCAGCGGCGCTGGCCCAGCACTTCGCGACCCTCGACGAGCTTTCCGGAGGCCGCATGATCGTGGGCCTCGGCACCTCGGGTCATCGCGTGATCGAGCATTTCCACGGCGTGCCGTTTCGAAAGCCGCTCACCCGGCTGCGCGAGTACGTCGACATCATCAACAGCCTGATGCGTCAGGAGCCGCTCAAGTACCAGGGAGAGTTCTTCAAGCTCGAGCGCGGTTTCACGCTGCGCTTCGAGCCGGTGCGCAAGCACATTCCGATCTGGATCGCTTCGGTCACGCCCAAATCGGTGAAGCAGACGGCCGAGATCGCCGACGGCTGGTTCCCGATTTTCTTCCCGAAGGAGCAGTGGAAGTCGCAGCTCTCCGGTTTCTTCGATGCGGCCCGGGCCGCCGGACGGGATCCCACCGACGTGATGGTGCGAAATCCGAGCGGCGTGACGGTGACGGACCGGCCGGAGCGCGCGATCATGGGGGCCGCGGCGGCCGCGGCTTTCTACATCGCCCGGATGGGCGACTTCTACTACGAGCACTTCTGCCGGATGGGCTACCAGGCCGAGGCGGATGCCGTCCGAAAGGCCTGGGCCGAGGGCGGGTCGGGCGCGGGGGCGCAGGCCCTGCCGCCCGAACTCGTCGCCCAGATGGGGACGGCCGGAGACGTCGGCCGCTGTATCGAAGCGCTCGACGAGGCGGAAGAGGCCGGCTTCCGGATGCACTCAGTCAACGTCGCCGAGCGCGACCCTGTGACGCGCGGCGAGATCTTCCGGCAGCTGGTCGGCTAGGAGGGCGGCACGAACTGATCCTGGAGCCTGCGCATGCCCCGCAACCAGCGATCGTAGTCCGAGACCTTTCGCCGCATGTACTCCTCGACGGTGGGATGCGGCAGGATCAGAAAGCGTTCCTCTCGGAGCGCCTGCACGGCGACGTCCGCAACCTCTTCGGGTTCGAGCATGCCGTCCACGTGCGCCGGCGCCGCGCCCGGCTGTCCGGCCGTCATCGCCGTGCGCACGGCCTGCGGGCACAGCACCGAGACCTTGATGCCGCGGCTGCCGTAGGTTACGGCGAGCCACTCGGCCAGCGCGACCGCGGCATGCTTGGTGACCGCGTACGGGGCCGAGCCGATCTGGGTGAGCAGACCGGCTGCCGATGCGGTCGAGACCAGGTAACCCTCGCCGCGCTCGAGCATGCGCGGCACGAGCGCCCGGGCCGCGTAGACGTGCGCCATCAGGTTCACGTCCCAGGTACGCTGCCACGCGTCGTCGGGGGCCTCGACGCCGCCCGGGGTACCGATTCCGGCATTCGAGAAGAACAGGTCGATCGGACCGTATGCCTGCTCCGCGCGCTCGATCAACGCCTCGAGGTCCGATTCGCTCGCGACGTCGGTCCGAACCGCCAGCGCCCCGAGTTCCTGCGCGACCGCAGTCGCCCCATCTGCGTCGAGGTCCGAGACCACCAGGCCGCGCACGCCCTCTTTCGCGAAGCGCCTGCACAGCGCCCGTCCGATGCCGCTCGCCCCTCCGGTTACGATCGCGTGCTTTCCGTGAAGTTCCATTTTTCCATCGTATCAGTCGGCCCCCGGCGGGTCCCCGGGCGCTCCGCGGCGTAGGAGCGTGATCGCCGCCGTCGTCAGCAGGATCAGCCCGTATCCGACCAGCGATGTGGCTCCCGGGCGTTCTAGGTATGCGGCCCAGGCGAGCAGCGCGCTCAGCACCGGTTCGACGAGCAGGAGCAGCGACACTTCGAGGGCGCCGACGCCACGAATTCCGCGCGTCAGTGCGACGTAGGCGAGCCCGATCTGGAACAGGCCCAGGTAGGCGACGATGCCCCAATCGACCGCGCTGCTCTCGACAAGCGGCCAGGCCCAGGGGAGCGCGACGGCGAAGGCGATCAGGTTGCCTGCGACGATGGCCTCGCCGGCGGGGTCGTGGCCCCCGGACCCGGGACGGCGCCCCAGCCAGCGCAGTCCCAGCAGTGTGAGCGCCCAGGAGATTCCGGCGAGCGCAGCGATCCGATTCCCGAGCGCGGGGTCCGGCGCGGTGGGGTGGGCCGGGTCGCCTCCCCAGAGAATCAGCAGCAGGCCCGCCGCGAGGCCGCTCATGTAGGCGAGCTCGCGGCCGCGAACGCGTTCCCGAAGCAGCCAGGGTGCGAGCAACAACACGTAGAGTGGGGCCGTCCCCTGGAGAAAGATCGTGTTAGCGGCCGTCGTGAGCTTGTTGCCGAGCACGAACAGGATCAGCGTGGCCGCGTAGGCGACTCCGACTGCGAGGGGTCTCGGCCCCCACCAGCGCCGCCAGGCCGGTCTCAGCAGCATCAGTGCGGCGGCGGCGACCCCCGATCGGAAACTCGCCACCTGCCAACTCGACAGGCCGGTCGCCTTGATGGCGACGCCCCCGGTCGAGAACAGCAGCGCCGCACTCAGGATCCAGAAGCGGGACATGCCCCTAGCCTAGCTGGGCTCCTCCGGAATCCCTGCGATAATCCCCGCCATGGACGCGAAGCTTGTGTTCTGGACCTGGGCCTGGGCCAACATGGCGCTCGCGCTCGGCTGTGCGGGTCTCGGAATCCAGCGCGTACGGCGGGGGGCGTTCGCGGCGCACCGGCGGCTGCTCTTCATTGCGTGTGGGCTGATACTGCTGTTCCTGATGGCCTACCTGGGCAAGCTCGCGCTGCTGGGTCGGGAGGATCTCGACACCTGGCACACGAGCTACGTGCAGGTGCTGCGCCTGCACGAACTCTGTATTTTCCTGATGTGCGTCGCAGGCGGCATCGCCGGCTACCTGTCGCTGCGTCTCGGGTTGCCCGACCCACCCGAGCCCCCGGAGGCCCGGCTTCTCCGCATGCATCGCCGGGCTGGATGGGGATCGGTGAGCTTCGGCCTGCTGGCGATCCTGACCGCCTCCTACGTGTTGTGGGGCATGTACGCGCGCAGCTTCTAAGCGGGGCGTCCGCCGGCGCGCTCCGTGGCCACGGTCCCGGCGATCGACTGAGAATCCTCCGCGGCGCTTCGATAGATCCCGCGCGCCATCAGTGAGAGCTCGCCTTCTCTTCGCCGGAGGTAGATCCAGGCTCTCTGCGCATGCGCGTCGCGATCTTCAGGCGCCGCCTGCGTCGCCAGCTCGACCAGGTGACAGGCAAGCCGCAGTTCGCCCGCCTCGGCGAGTTCGCGTGCGCGTTTCGCGAGGGCCCGGGTCCCGCCCGCGAGTTCCGCGATCTCCGCCGCCAGCGCCGCATCGGGCGCCGGCTTGAGCCGCGCCGGATTGCCGTCGTACCAGCCTCCGTAGAGCCGCCAGACGTTTCGGATCACGAACTCCGGCTCGTCGTAGACCGGCTGCATGTACGGCTTTTCGAGCAAGCTCGGCGGAAGCGTCACAGCGTGCAGAATCCGGTCGAGCGGCGCGCCCTCGTTCATGTGTCGAAGCGTGCCCTCGACGAGGATTTCGAGGCCGGATGCGAGATCCTCGAGCAGCCCGCGGATGCGGTCGGCGCCTCCCACCGGGAGACCGTGAGCGGGCAGCAGCAGTTCGGCCTCGAGAGAGGCCATTTCGCGCAGTGCCCGCGACCACTCGAGCGGATAGCGCTGCACCTTCTGCGGATTTCCGGCGTTCGGGAATACCCAGGTGACGAAATCTCCGGCACAGATGGCCTGCTGCTCGGGGAGCCAGGCCCAGAGGTGATCGTCGGTTTCTCCGCGGGCGTGGCGAAATTCCAGCTCGAGTCCTCCAACCCGGGTGCGCAGACGATTCCGAACCATGGTGTCGGGCCGCACCCAGACCGAGGGTCCGAAGCCCCCGGCGGGATTCGAGAGCAGCCGGCCGCCACGGAACTGCCGGGCGTTGATGGCAGCGTTGTAGCCCTGCGTCTGGCCGTAGCGGTCGAAACGAGCGGGCAGGTTCTCGTGGCCGATCACCCTGGGTGCCGGTCGCTTCCGCTCGCGCGCTTCCTCTAGAAAGGCCTGAGTACCACCCACGTGATCTATGTGCCCGTGGGTGTAGGCGATGGTGTGTACGCGCTCGTCCGACCAGGCGCGCAGGGATTTCAGGATCCTGGGCGCGAAGAGTTCCAGGCTGGTGTCGAAAAGCACGAGCCCGGCTTCGGTCGCGAAGGCGACCACGTGAGAGAAGGCCTCGACGACCGCGATCCCGGGGGCGACCTCGGAGAGCTCCGTCGTGACCCGGTTCGTCGAGCGCGGGCCGTCGCTTGTGCCGCTGTCGATGAAGCGCGCGGAGAGCGAGAGCAGGTCCGTCATTGGTGCCCCTAAATTCGGAGTGCGCCCGTCTCCAGCGCGCTGAGGCGCTCCGCGGTGAGCTCGACGTAGCGCCCCGCGGCGTCATCGCGCACGAACAGCGGATCTTCGACCTGGCTCCGGTCGTAGCCCTGAGCCTGAAGATCCCCCTTCTTGAGCTTGAAGGTCCCGGTCACCTCCGGCTCTTCCTGGAGGCGGACGAACACGGGCGCCGCGTAGGCGGGGAGCGAGCCCGTGACGAGTTCGTAGAAGGCCGCTCCATCGAAGGCCGACGGATCCTCGAGCACCAGGGCCGCCATCCCTGCGCGTCCTTCGGCGCCCGTCACCTCGACCCCGTAGACGTTGGTCATCTGCACGCCCGGGTAGACCCCGATGGCCTCGGCCACCTCCTGGGTGGAGACGTTCTCGCCCTTCCAGCGGAAGGTATCCCCGATCCGATCGATGAAGTAGAAGTAGCCCTCGGCATCGGTCTTGAGCAGGTCGCCCGTGCGGAAGAAGAGGTCGCCGTCTTCGAATGCGTCGCTCAGGATCTTCTTCTCGGTGTCCGCTTTCGAGGTGTAGCCTTCGAAGCGTCCGCGCGCGTCGTTGCTCGTGGCCGGCATCGCGCCGATCAGTTCGCCCACCTCGCCGGGTTCGCACTCGATGCAACGGCCGTTTTCGTCACGCAAATACTCGCCCTTCTCGACGTCGTAACGGATGAGCCGTGCGTCCATCATGCTCTTGAGCGGGATGCGTCCGACGGATCCCACCTTGTTGTCCATGTTCAGCATCGCGACGTTGCCTTCGGTGGCGCCGTAGAACTCGATGATGCTGGGCAGCCGGAAGCGATCCCGAAATTCCTCCCAGATGTCGGGACGCAGGCCGTTGCCGATGATCAACTTGATCCGATGCTGCCCGTCCTTCGGATCGGCGGGCTGATTGAGCAGGTAGCGGCAGAATTCGCCGATGTACTGAAACGCGGTCGCGTCGTAACGGCGGATGTCCTCCCAGAACCGGCTCGCGCTGAAGCGCCGCCGGAGCGCCAGCGTACCCCCGGAGAGCAGTACGGCGCCGGCCGCCATCGCCCCTCCCGCGCTGTGATAGAGGGGTAGCGCGCAGTACATGGTGTCCGTCGGCCCGAATCCCCCGAAGCGTGCGGCGGTGCCGGCACTCACGAACTTGATGTGGCTGAACCGGGCCGCCTTCGGAAGTCCCGTCGTTCCCGAGGTGTAGATGTAGAAGAGTTCGTCTCCGGTGTGCGCGCCGCTGCGGACCTTGCGCGGAGGATTCCCGGTGGGCTGGGTCCCGAGAGACGCCGCCAGGTCCTCTGCGCCTGCGGGGAAACGCGCGGCGGCAGCGTTGTGCGCGCCCGCTTCCGTCAGAACGGCGAGTTTCCAGGGCGTGTCCCTCTCGAGCGTCTCGTAGAGCGGTAGGCACTCGCTTCCCACGATTGCGAGGCCGGCTTTGGATTCCGAGATCGCGTGGTGGAGTGCCCGGCCCGGCTGGTTCGTGTTGATCAGGGCGGTCGTGATACCGACCTTTGCGAGACCCGCCCAGACGCACAGGAACTCGGGCCGGTTCTCCATCAGGAGCGCGACGACATCGCCGGTGCGCAGTTCGCGGGCCATCGCCCAATGCGCGACCCGGTTCGCAATTTCGTTGTACTCGCGGTAACTGAGTTGGCGGTCCTCGTACAGGACGAAGGCGTGGTCACCGCGCTTCTCGACCTGGCGCTCGATCAGGTCCGCGAGCGTCAGATCGCCTTCGGGCGAGAGCCGCCGCAGGGGCAGACCGTATCGAAGCAACCGATAGAACTGTGTCATTTTTCCTGCCATCGGCGCAGCCTACCATAGGGATCTCGGGGGAAAGGGGATCGATGTCAGCGACAGTGGGCGTGATCGTGAACCCGGTCTCGGGGCGGGACGTCCGCCGCGTGGCGGCCCGCGCGGCGGATTCGACTCCGCAGAGCAAGCGTAACCAGGTCGCCCGGATCGCGATCGGGGCCGTGGCGAGCGGGGCGCGGCGCCTGATCGTCGCGCGCGATCCGTTCCGAATCTCGGAGGAGGCGGTACGACACCTGCGCCTCGATGCCGAGATCGAGGTGATCGACATCGGCGCGCGCGTCAGACCCGAGGACAGCGCCCGCGCGGCCGATGCGATGCGCGCTTCCGGCTGCGGGGCGCTGGTGGTGCTCGGCGGTGACGGCACCCAACGCACGGTTGCGAAGGCCTGGCCGGACGTCCCGATGGTTCCGGTTTCGACTGGCACGAACAACGTCTTCCCCTTCATGCTCGAGGCCACGCTGGCCGGATCGGCGGCCGCCCTGGTGGTCTCGGGCGAGGTGGCGCTCGAGCAGGTGGCGCCGCGCGCGAAGTGCATCCGGGTCGAGATCGAAGCCGGGCCGCGGGATCTGGCCCTGGTCGATGCGACGCTGCTGGTCGGGGACTTTCGCGGAAATCTCCTGCCCTTCGAGCCGGCGCGTCTGCGTCGGCTCCTGCTCGCACGTGCGGAACCCGATGCGATCGGCACCTCGCCGATCGGTGGACTGTTGCACCCAGCTGGGATCGATGACGACTTCGGGGTGGAGGTCGAGTGTGGCGACGCATCGGAGGGGTCGCGAGAACTCCGCGTGCCAATCTCGCCCGGCCTCTACCGCACGGTTCGGGTCGCGGACTGGCGCCGCGTCGAACTCGAGCAGGCAGTCGAGTTCCGGGGACCGGGCGTCATCGCCCTCGACGGCGATCGCGAGCACACGCTCGCACCCGCGCAGCGCGCGCGGCTCTGGATCGAACGCGCGGGGCCACGGGTCATCCGCGCCGACCGCGTGTTCGCGCAAGCGGCTCACCAGGGTCTTTTCCTGGACCGCGGGACCTGGCGCGACCCGCACGCAGACGGCTGATCCCGTCGGGGTCGCGCGCGGCGGCCGTGCCTACAGGATTCCGTCCCAGGCGGCGCGCTCCGCGTCGAGGGGCGCATCGCAGCGTTCGCAGTTTTGGTCGAACAGCATTGTGACCCGGGTCCGGGCGTCGTAGGTTGGCCAGTCGGGAAGCTCCGGGTGCGTGGGGTCGCCGCTTCGCGCGAACGCGATCCAGGCGTCCATCATCCGCTGCGAGAGCCGTTCCGCCTCCGGGCCCTTGCCCGCGAAGCGGTCCATGGTCGGGGCGTCGAAGCTCCCGAAGACGAACGGCAACTCGAGCGCGTGGCAGGAGCCGAGCGCGCCGCGGCGCGCGGGTGACTCCCAGGTGAACAGGTAGCCATAGGTTCCTGCGGGGTGCGCTGCGTGCGCCTCGGCGAGCCGGATCGCCGGGATCCGGAAGGTGTGATCGGAGTCAATGGCATCGAGGAGTTCCCCGGCCTCGGTCGAGGCGTGTCCCTCGCGCGCACGTCGGTACGCGTCGATCAGAGCCGGAGCCCGATCTTCTGCATGGCGTGCCCGGAGCAGCGCCCGCACGCGCTTTTCGAGTTGCTCGTCGCTGATGTCTCCCGCCGCCAGTCCCATGCGGAACAGCTTTGACTCGTCGCGATTCGTGCCCACGAGCAGCGGGATCTCGCGCGAAGCTCCGAGCCTCACCGCCTCGAGCGGGTGCTGGGGCAGGGAGTCCGGATCGAGAACCGGTGCGAACGCGAGCCCGGGTTCACGCTGCAGCGCGACCAGGGCCTGGGCCTGTGCCTCCAGGATTCGCTCGACCGACAGCTGTCTGAGCTTTTCCGCATCGGCGCCCGGCAAGCCGAGTTCCCGACAGAAGCGCTCGGCCACGCGCGCGGCGCTCGCGCTGCTGTGCACGTGATGCGCGGCTCCGCTCTGCGGGATCGCCCGATGGAAAAGGCCGGCCGCGCCCGGCATTGCGAGCAGGGTCGCCACCGCCATGCCGCCCGCCGACTCGCCAAAGATCGTCACGTTGCCGGGGTCGCCCCCGAAGCGCTCGATGTTGTCGCGCACCCACGCGAGCGCCGCGATCTGGTCGAGTTGACCCAGGTTTGGGTCTGCACCCGGGACCGCGAGGTAGCCGAGCGCGCCCAGGCGGTAGTTGACGCTGACCACGACGACGTCGCCGCGCGTGCAGAGCGGCCCGCCCTCGTAGAGGGCCTGGGATCCCGATCCGCCCGTGAAGCCGCCGCCGTGGATCCAGACCATGACCGGCCGGGCGGCCGCGTCGGCCGCCGGCGTGTAGACGTTCAGGAACAGGCAGTCCTCACCCTGCGGGCCGGGTTCCATGCCCGGCAGAGGGCTCGGGTTCTGGGGCGCAGAGAGTCCGAACGCCGTCGCGGCGCGGGTGCCGCTCCAGGGCTCGAGCGCTTCTGGGGCCAGGAAGCGGCGTGGGCCGACGGGGGACCGGGCGAACGGAATTCCCAGGAAGCGCTGGTGCGTATCCGCGCGGCTTCCCTCGATGCTGCCGTAGGTCGTATCGATCTCGATGCCCATGATGAACTTCTCCCCCACTGCCCCCACCCGGATCCCGGGGTGGTTGGCAGCGTCGCCTAACGTCCCCGAAAAACCGGTTCTTCCTTCTTTAAAAACGCCGCCGTGGCGTTCATGAAGTCCTCGCTCCGGCCCGTGCGCATCATGGCCTCGGCCTCGAGGTCGAGCAGGTCGCGCAGGTGACTGTGGATCGCGAGGTTCAGATTGCGCTTCATGTAGCGGTACCCGAGTGGCGGGCCCGCTGCGAGCTTCTCGGCCAGTGCACGCGTCTCCTTGCGAAAGCTGTCGCTCGAGAACTTGCGGTTGACGAGCCCGATCCGGTGGGCCTCCTCGGCATCGACACGGCTCCCGAGCAGGTAGAGTTCGCGCGCCTTCGCGGTGCCCAGGATCTGGGTCATGAAGTAGGCGCCTCCGAAGTCGCCCGAGAAGCCGATCCGGGCGAACGCCGTGGTCATCACCGCGTGCTCGGCGACGACCCGCAGGTCGCAGGCCAGCGCCATCGAGAAGGACGCCCCCGCAGCGGCTCCGTTGATGGCTGCCAGCGTCGGCTTGGGCATCGTGTGCAGCAGCCAGGAGGACTCCTGGAAACGCTGGAGTTGATCGATCGAGGCTTCGAGCGTCCGCTCCGCGGGTGAACCCGGGTCTGCGCGGGTCGCGGGCGGCGCCAGGTCCGCGCCCGCAGAGAAAGCGCGCTCACCCGCACCCGTGAGCACCACGCAGCGAACCTCGGGATCCTCCGAGACCTCGGCCAGGCGATCGCGGAGCGCGGTCATCATCTCGACTGTGAGCGCGTTCATGCGGTCGGGGCGGTTCAGCGTCACCCAGGCAACGCCGTTCTCTCGCTCGACTCGAACGGAATCCGACATCAGGATCCCTCGGAGGCCTGAGGCTCGTTTCCGAGCGGGGCTTCCGCGATCTTCAGCAGTTGTTTCCCCAGGTTCTTGCCCGTGAACAGGCGCAGGAAGGTCGCTGGTGCGTTTTCCAGCCCGTGCTGGATGTCCTCGCGGTGCGCGAGCTTGCCCGCGCGGACCCATTCGAGCAGCTTTCCGACGCCTTCGCCGAAGCGCGGGAGGTAGTCGAGCACGATGAAGCCCTGCATGCGCGCGCGCTGGATCACCAGGTTCATCAGGTTGCGGGGCCCGGGCGGCGGCTCGCTCTCGTTGTAGCCCGAGATCCCTCCGCAGAGCACTACGCGCGCGTTCTGAGCGATCTGCGCGAGACAGTCATCCAGGATCGGTCCGCCGACGTTGTCGAAATAGACGTCGATGCCGTTCGGGCAGAGTTCGCGCAGCCTTTCGCGAACCCGCTCCCCCTTGTAGTCGATCGCGGCGTCGAAGCCCGCCTCGCGGGTGAGCCAGGCGCACTTCTCGGCGCCGCCCGCAATTCCGACGACGCGGCAGTCGTGGAGCTTCGCGATCTGGCCCGCGACGGATCCGGTCGCACCCGCGGCGCCCGAGACGACGACCGTTTCGCCCGGCTTCGGCTTGCCCAGATCCAGCAGCCCGAAGTAGGCGGTGAGTCCGGTCACGCCGACGACGCCCATGGCCCAGGTCAGGGGGATTCCTGGCGGCACCGGGTTGGCAAGGCCCGGTGCTGCGAGTGCGTAGTCCTGCCAGCCGAAGGTCCCCTGGACGAAGTCGCCCAGTTTGAGCTCCGGATGGCGCGACTCGATCACCTGCCCGATGGAGCCCGCCCGCATCGGCTCTCCGATCTGCACGGGAGGCACGTAGCTCGGACGATCCTCCATCCAGCCGCGCATCGCCGGATCGAACGAGAGATAGAGGTTGCGCACCAGCACCTGCCCGTCCTCGGGCGCGGGCATCGGGGTCTCCACGAACTCGAAATCGCTGGGTTTGACGAGGCCCTGCGGCCGGGCGGCCAGCAACCACTGGCGGTTCATCTCGGGCATGCGCTTGTCCTCCGCTGCGAGGGACGAGGGTCTCAGACCCGACACCTCGAGATCAACCGAGCCGGTCGAATCAGGCCCGTGGGCAGCGACCTCGGACGAACCACGAATACTCGGGCTACGATGGCCTTGCGCGCAGCGCGCCTAGTTTCGGGCGCTCGGGATGTCCTGGAACGCGATGCCCTTGTCGAGCCGGACTTCGGGCGGAAGCCCGAGCACGCGCTCGGCGACGATGTTTCGCAGGATCTCGTCGGTTCCGCCCGCGATCCGGATTCCGGGGGCGCCCAGGTAGCTCGACTGCCAGCTCGAGTCGTCTTCCATCAGGCTTCCAGCCTGGCCCTGTAGGTCGCAGGCGAAACCCGCGAGCTCCTGGCTGAGCGGGGCGCCGACGAGCTTCCCGATCGAGGCCTCGGGTCCGGGCGTCGCTCCCTTCGAGAGAGCCGTCAGGGTCCGGTAGCCCGTGTACTGGAGTCCCTTCGAGCGGATGTAGAAGTCGGCCAGGCGCTGCCGCACGTACGGATCCTGCAGCGCAGGCCGCCCGTTCCAGTCGGTCTCGCGCGCGAGCCGCATGAGCTCCCTGAACCCATTCGATCCGCCGCCGCCCCCGATCGAGGCGCGCTCGTTCATGAGCGTCGTGATCGCGCCACGCCAGCCGTCGTTCACCTTGCCCACGACGTTCGCATGTGGCACGCGCACGTCGTTGAAGAACACCTCGTTGAAGGACTTCCCGCCGTTGATCTGCTTGATCGGACGGATCTCGATGCCGGAAGATTCCATGTCGACGATGAAGTAGGTGATCCCGGCGTGCTTCTGCGCGGCCGGATCGCTGCGCGTCACGATCATGCCCCAGCGGCAGTACTGGGCGCCCGTTGTCCAGATCTTCTGGCCGTTCAGCACCCACTCGTCGCCTTCCCTGACCGCGCGCGTCTGGAGCCCGGCCAGGTCCGAGCCGGCGGCGGTTTCGCTGAAGAGCTGGCACCAGATCTCCTCACCGCGCAGCATCGGGTTCAGGTAGCGCGACTTCTGCGCTTCGCTGCCGTGCGCCATGATCGTCGGTCCGAGCATCCCCTGGCCGATCCCGAACACGTTCGGGGGCGTTTGGGAGCGGCCCTCCTCCTGGTTCCAGATCACGTTTTGGATCGAGGAGGCTCCGCGGCCCCCGTACTCCTTAGGCCAGGTAATGCAGGCCCAGCCAGCGTCGGCCTTGCGGGCCTGCCAGGCCTGGGAACTCTTGATCACGTCTTCGCGGTCCTGGCCCTCGGCCATCCCGGTTGGAGACTCGTCGGGCCCAAGTCGTTCGGCGTTGCTGTCGAGCCAGCCGCGCGCCGCTGCCCTGAACTCTGCCTCTTGCGGGGTGTCGTTGAAATCCATGGAGGTCTCCTCAGACGGCCGACGGGTGGTCGAGCCGCTCGATCAACTTGTCGCGCCACTCGCTGGCATTGCCGAGCGCGAGTCCCAGCAGCTTTGCACGGCGGTAGAAGAGGTGGCAGTCGTACTCCCAGGTGTAACCGACGCCGCCGTGCAACTGGATCATCTCCTGACTGGCGAGTTCGAACGCGTCGCTCGCACTCGCGCGCGCGCCGCAGGCCGCGACCGGGAGTTCCGCGCTTTCGCTCGAAAGCGCCCACGCTCCGTAGTACGAGTTGGAGCGGGCGAGTTCGATCTTCACGTACAGATCGGCCAGCCGGTGCTTGAGCGCCTGGAACGACGCGATCGGACGGCCGAAGGCGTACCGCTCCATCATGAAGTCCTTGGTGAGCTCGAACGCGCGCGTCGCGGCGCCGACCTGCTCGAACGCCATCAGCACCGCCGCTCGATCCAGGATCGAGTCCGCGAGTTCCTGTCCCTTGCCCGGCGCTCCGAGCAGTTCCGCCCGCGCGCCCTGGAAGCTGAGCCTGGCGAGCGAGCGCGACGGGTCGATCGAGGCCAGGCTCTCGCGCTCGACGCCGCGTGCGTCGAGTTCGGCGACGACCAGCGAGATCCCGCTGTCGTCCCGCGCATTCACGATCGCAATTCCGGCCACGTCGCCATCCGGGACCGGAAGCTTGACGCCCACCAGTTCGCGGTCCTTGAAGGTCGTCTGGACGCTGGCTGCCGTCGGCCTCCCGCGCCGCTCCGCAATCGCGAAGGTCCCGATCAGCTCGCCCGAGGCCAGACCGGGCAGGTAGCGCTCTCTCTGCTCATCCGTACCCGCCACCAGCAGCGCCTCGGTTGCCAGGTAGACGGAGGACGAGAACGGGATCGGCGCGAGCGCCCGCCCCACCTCTTCGGCGAGCAGCGCCAGTTCGAGGTGGCCGAAGCCGGCGCCCCCGTACTTCTCCGGGATCGCGGCACCGAGCCAGCCCATCTCGCCCGCGGCCTGCCAGAGTTCGCGGCTGTACGGTTCGTCTCCCTCCAGGATCTTCCGGCACAGACCGAGCGGGGCGTTCTCGGAAAGGTAGTCGCGCGCGGTCTTCTGGAGGAGCTTCTGCTCTTCTGAGAAGTCGAAGTTCATGTTGGGGGGCACCCTTTTCCGTTTGGTTGCAGCGGATGATACTACGAACCGACCGCGGGCCGCCCGGCGTTCCGCCGCCCGGGCGCCGTTCAGAGCCCTTCCAGGTGTTCTGCGAAGTTGAAGCTTTTCAGACTTGGCTCGGGCTCCAGCACAAGCTCGGAGACCGCGCCGTTGTCCATGACGCGGTGCCAGTCCGCGTCGTCCTGGCCCAGCAGCCGTCCCATGGCCATGCTGAGCGCGCCGCCGTGGGTGACGATGATCGCACGCTCCCCCGGGTGTGCGGCGTGAATGCGCGCGAGAGCTCTGCAGATGCGATCGGTGACCTGGCGCGGTGATTCGCCGCCGTGGGGGGCAAAGTCGGGGTCGCGCTGCATGTGCTCCCAGAGCCGGTGCGTGCGGGCGAGTTCCCGGTAGGTCTTGCCTTCCCAGCTTCCGAGGTCGAACTCGGCCAGCTCCGCATCGGTCCGCACTTCGAGACCGAGCGCGCGCCCGATCGGGGCCGCCGTGTGCCGGGCGCGCGTGAGCGGGCTTGCGTACAGCGCCTTCGCAGCGGCGTGATGCTCGGCCAGGTGGGACGCGAGGCGCTCTGCCTGCAGCCTGCCCCGCTGCGTGAGCGCGGTGTCGGTTGAACCGTGCCAGACACCGTCGAGGTTTGCCGAGGTCTCTCCGTGCCGGACCAGTACCAGGATCGTCGGGGGCATGCGCGCGGGCAGCATAGCCCGCGCCGCGCGGGACCGCCGAAGCGATCCGGCGGGCCGCTCAGTCGGCCTTGGGTGTAGCGCGTGAGGAGAGTCGGTTGCGCCAGGAGCTAAGTGTCGCTGGGAGATCCTGGCGCAGCGTCGTGCGCACCCGGTTCCAGAAGCGCTCGCGTCCGAACTCACGCGCGATTTCGAGCGCGGCGTTGCGACCGCAGGCGCCCATCACGCCCCCACCCGGGTGGGTGCCCGCCCCGCACAGGTAGAGACCGTCGAGCGGGGTGCGGTAGTTGGCCCAGTCCGGGAGCGGCCGCATGAACAGCAATCGATCGGGGCTCATAGCTCCGTGGAAGATGTTTCCGCCCGTGAGCCCGTAGATCTGCTCGAGGTCGGGGGGCGCCAGGACCTCGAGTTCTTCGATCCGGTCCGAGAAGCCCGGGGCCGCCTCGTCGCAGAGCGCCAGGACGCGGTCGCGCGCGAGGTCGCGGAGCCTGCCCCAGCCGGGATCGTCCATCGGAAGCTCCGGCGCGTACTGCGCGAAGAACGAAGCGATGTGCTTGCCCTCCGGTGCCAGTTCGCGATCCAGCACCGTGGGGAGCACGAGTTCGACCAGGGGCCGTTCGGAGACCTCGCCGCCGCGGGCCTGGTCGAAGGCGCGCTCGATCGCGTCGAGGTCGCTCGCGCCCAGGTGGATCGTGCCGCCGAGGGGCGGCGGCGCGTCCCGGTCCGTCACGTGGAAGTCGGGCAGCGCCGACAGCGTCGCATTGATCTTGAACACCGGGCTGCGGAAGTCGATCGCGTTCAGCCCGCGCACGAAGTTCTCGGGGAGGTGTTTCTCGCCTACCAGGCCCTTGAAGGTGTGGTAGGGATCGGCGGACGAGACCACGATGTCCGCCTGGATTTCCTCCCCGTCTTCGAGTGCGATGCCGACCGCGCGCTCCTCGCGCACCAGGACCTGGGCCACCGGCGCCGCGGTGCGAATCCGGACGCCCGCGGCACGGGCCGAGCGCTCCAGCGCGTCCGCTAGGCCACCCATGCCGCCCTCGACGTAGGCCCAGACCCCACGCCGTCCGGTGACCGATCCCATCACGTGGTGGAACAGCAGATAGCCCGTGCCGGGCGTCGAGGGCGAGGCGAATGCACCGATGACCGCGTCGGTGGCCAACGTGGCCTTGAGCGGCTCGGAGTCGAACCATTCGTCGAGCAGTGCCCGGGCCGGGCCGAGCAGCAGTTTGAGGCTGCGCGAAAAGTCGCGTCCGAGCCGGGCCCCGAGTCGCGCCGCCTCGAACCACGGGACGAGGTCGGAGCCTCCACCCAAATGGGCGCTCGGCGGAGGACGGTCGAGGGTCGGCTCCAGTGCTCGCGCGATCTTCTCGAGGAACGCCTGGTAGTGCGGGTACGCCTCGGCATCGTGCTTCGAGAAGCGCGCGATCTCGGCCAGATCGTGTTCGCGGTCGTAGCCTAGCACCAGCGCGCGCCCGTCGGGCAGCGGCGTGAACGAGGACGGATACCGGGGCAGGAGCCGCAGCCCGAAACGCGCGAGTTGGAGTTCCTCGAGAATCTGCGGGCGGAACAGCCCGAGCACGTAGGCGGCGCGCGAAATTCGAAATCCCGGCCAGAGTTCTTCGGTCGAGGCGGCTCCGCCGAGCAGGTCGCGGCGCTCGACCAGAGTCACGCTTGCGCCCTTCCGCGCGAGGTACGCGGCGCAGACGAGGCCGTTGTGGCCTCCCCCGATCACCACCACGCGCACTTCCGGCATCAGCCGAAAGTGTAGCCGCGGTCTGCCCTGAACGGGACTGTGAGCGGCATCCCCGGGCGTTTCCCTAATCGAGTCGCGGCCGGCCGCGCTGGCCGTCGCCGTTGGGTGCGAATTCCGCGGGCGCGGTTCCCTCGCGGAAGGACTGGAACACCGCGTCGGTCGTCGGCCGCGCAAGCAGGCCCGTTTTCGGGTCGATGCGTGTGAACTGGATGCCGCCCGGCACCGGAAACTCCTCGGGTGGGTGTTCGCGGAGCACCCGTTCCATGTAGGCGACCCAGATGGGGGCGGCCGCGCGTGAGCCCGCCTCGTTCTTACCGAGGGGCCGGGCGGTGTCGAAGCCGACCCAGACCCCGGCCACGAGACCGGGCGTGAATCCCAGAAACCAGGCGTCATGGTTGTTGTTGGTGGTCCCGGTCTTGCCCGCGACCGGCCGGCGCAGGCGTCGGGCGCGCCAGCCAGTGCCTTCCTCTACGACCGCGCGAAGCAGGTCGGCCATCAGGTAGGCATCGATCGGGTCGATCGCGTAACCGTCCGGGACGCGGGCTTCGGGCGCGGCTCCGTCGGCCTCGAACTCGGCCTCGGACAGCGTCTGCTCGGTGAGTTGCTGGAGGATCGGGTCGATCTCGGGCGCCTCAGGCCGCGGCGTATTCGGGTCCTCGAGATCGCTGCGGTCGGTGAGAAGCGGCACCCTCTCTTCGAGCAGCGTCCCTTCCCGATCCCGGATCTCGAGAATGTAGACCGGGATCGTCTCCCGGCCCCCGGCTGCGAAGACCTCGTAGCTCCGGACCAGTTCGGCGAGCGTCACCTCGCTGTTTCCGAGTGCGAGTCCGAGGTTGCGTTCGAGCGGAGCCCGGATTCCCAGGGACCGCGCCATCTCCATGACCGCGTCGATCCCGATCTTCCGGGTCACTCTGACGGTGGCGATGTTTCTGGATTTCGCGAGCGCCTGCCGGTAGGTGATGGGTCCGTAGAACTTGCGCCCGTAGTTCCGAGGCTTCCAGGTTCCTCCGGTTTCCTTGTCGTCATACACGATCGGGGTGTCGTAGACGATCGTGGCCGGCGTGTCGCCCTCTTTGAGGGCCGCCGCATACACGATGGGCTTGAAGGCCGACCCGGGCTGCCGGCGCGACTGAACCGCTCGGTTGTACTGGCTCCTGTCGAAGCTGTAGCCGCCAACCATGGCCCGGACCTCGTCCGTCGCCACGGCGATCGAGACCAGCGCACCCTCGGCCTGCGGTTCCTGGTAGAGCTGCCACACCGGAACCGGCGTCGGGTCGTAGCCGGCAGCGTCCGCAACGTTCGGGTCCGGGGGCTTCGGGACGCGTTCTCCGGTCCGCTCGACTTCGATCCGGTAGCCAGGCTTGAGCGCTTGCCGCAGGTGCTTGATGTGATTCCGGCGGTCGAGCCCGTCGAGTTCCGGATCCGGTTCCCGCGCCCACGAAAGCTCTTCGAGACGGAGCCGTGCGAGTTCGGCGCCGCCGAGTGCGACATGGGCGAACTTGCCGGCCGCGTCGACGCCGATCACCAGCCCCTGGAGTCGGGTGCCGTCGGACCAGGGCCCGGGTCCGTTCACGGCGGCCAGTTTCAAGAGTTCGGCGGGCCAGGCCGCGAGCGGCAGGTTTCGGATCGGGCCCCGGTAGCCGCGCCGCTGGTCCTGGGCGCGAAGCCCGCGCCGGAGTTCCTGGTACGCGGCCAGCTGGTGAGCGGGCCACAGCGAGGTGCGCACCGCGAGGCCTCCCGTGAGGACCTCCGCGGCGCCGTAACGGTCGACCAGGTAGCGCCGCACCTCCTCGACGAAGGATCTCGAAGCCACACGCAGGAGATCGACCTCGGCTTCCCGGAATTCGAGTTCCTGTTCGAGGGCCGCGACTTCTTGTTCGGGTGTGATGTATCCCTCTTCGCGCATCCGTCTGAGCACGAAGCGCTGTCGCGCGAAAGCTCGCTCGGGGCTGCGGAAGGGCGTGTAGCGCGACGGCGCCGGGACCAGGCCCGCGATCAGGGCCGCCTCGGCGATCGTGAGCTCCTCGACGTCCTTGTCGAAGTAGGTGCGCGAGGCCGCCTGGACGCCGTAGGCGCCCGAGCCCAGATAGATCTGGTTCAGGTACAGGAACAAAATCTCGTTCTTGTTCAGGTGCTCCTCGATCCGCATCGCCAGAACCATGTCCTTGAGCTTGCGGATCCAGCTGCGTTCCGAACTCAGCAGGAAGGTCTTGGCCACCTGTTGCGTGATGGTGCTGCCGCCCTGACGGATGCCCCCGGCGCGCAGGTTGGCCCAGGCCGCGCGCGCGATCCCCGCATAGTCGAGACCCTCGTGTTCGTAGAAGGCGTCGTCCTCCGACGAAACGAAGGCCCGGACGACGTGGTCCGGGATTCGCTCGATTGCGACCACCTCTCGCCGCTCGCGCGCGAATTCCCCGATCAGCGTGCCGTCGGCGGCCCAGACGCGGGTCACGAGATTCGGCCGGTAGTCGGTCAGCGAGTAGAGTTCCGGCAGGCCCCGAAGGACCAGGGAGTAGAACAGCGCCGCGCTCAGGCTCCCGATCAGAACGGCCGCGCTTGCAAGAGCGAGCGCGCGGTAGAGCCAGCGTCGCAACGGCGGTTCCTCGCTGGGGGGATGGGAACGGGGGTCACCGAACCTACCCCAGGGCCGGGGCCGATTCAAACCGTCCGCGGAGCCTGAGCCCGACCCGGTTCGGAACCGATGCCGGAGCCGGTCTCCTTTTAGAATCAACCACTTGTGATTTCTCTGCGTTTGACAGAGCACGACGCCGGATCTTACGATTCGGGCGCCGTGCGGCACGTCTTCATCGTCGACCCCCTGCCGGGACTGCTCCCGGGCCAGGACACTTCGATCGCGTTCATGCGCGAGGCGCAGCGTCGGGGACACGCGTTGTGGACCGGCCAGATCGGGAGTCTCGGGGTCGGCGAAGGGGGTCGGTCGTTCGCGTGGCTCCAGGAGATCCGATTGACCGAGGCCGAGCCCTGGTACCAGGTCGGCGTGCCCGTGCACGGCTGGCTCCACGAATTCGACGTGGTCTGGATGCGCAAGGACCCGCCCTACGACCTGGCGTACTTCTACGCGACCCACCTGCTCAGCCTGGTGTCGGGGCCGACGCTCGTCGTCAACGATCCGGCGGGACTCCGCAACGTCGACGAGAAGCTGTTCGCGACCCGCTATCCCGACCTGGTTCCCGAAACCCTGATCAGCTCCCGCGTGGAGGAACTGCTCTCTTTCCGGGACAAGTTCGGGGGCGAGATGGTGCTGAAGCCGCTGGGCGGACGCGGCGGAGAGGGCATCTTCCACCTCACCCCCGGGGATCGAAACACCAACGCGATCCTCGAAACCGCCACGCAGTTCGGGACGCGACCCCAGATCGCGCAGCGCTACATTCCCGAGATCCGCTATGGCGACAAGCGCATCTTGCTGCTGGAGGGCCGGCCGATTGGGGCGGTGCTTCGAATCCCGCGGCACGGGGAGTTTCGAGCCAACTTCCACGTCGGCGGTGTTCCCGCGAGGGCCGAGATCACAGACCGTGACCGCGAGATCTGCGCGCGGCTCGAGCCCGGTCTGCGAGAGAACGGGATTCTGTTCGCCGGGATCGACGTGATCGGGGACTTCCTCACCGAGGTGAACGTGACGAGCCCGACCGGGCTGGAAGAGATCAATGCCCTCGACGGCACCCGGCTCGAGGCGCAGGTACTGGACACGGTCGAGCGGCTCGTCGCGGAGCGCCGCAGGGGCGCCTAGGCCAGAACCGCTTCTCGAGGGGTCGCGCGCGCTTGCGGGCAGCTTTCCGGTCGGCGGGGTAGTCAGCCGGGGGACGAGTGCTCTAGTCTGGCCGGGGGTGCAGCGATCATGGTCGAAGCTTCTGTCCTCGAAGAGCAGTGCAGCCGGACGCTTCTCGATACCGATTTTCCCGAGTTCGGGAAGCGAGTTCCGGGCAAGGTGCGCGACGCCTACCTCCAGTCGGGCCGGCGCCTGCTGCTGGCCACGGACCGGATCAGCGCCTTCGACGTGATCGTCGGCACGATTCCGTTCAAGGGCCAACTCCTGAATCAGTTGGCGGCCTTCTGGTTCGAGCGGACGCGCATGGTCGCGCGCAATCATCTGCTTGCGGTGCCTGACCCCGCGGTTTCCGTCGTGCAGGAATGCCGGGTTTTGCCGGTGGAATTCGTAGTTCGCGGCTACCTGGCCGGCGTCTCCGACACCTCGATCTGGACCGCGTACGCGCGCGGTGAGCGGGAATATTGCGGCCACCGGCTGCCAGAGGGGCTCCGCAAGAACGACCGCCTGCCGGAGCCGATTCTCACCCCGACGACAAAAGCCCCCCGCGGCCGGCACGACGAACTGGCTTCCCGGGCAGGATTGCTGAGCAGCGGGGCCATCTCCGAGGCACATTTCGACGCCGCGGAGCGAATCGCGCTGGATCTGTTCGCGGAGGGCACGGCCTGGGCCGAGAAGCAGGGCCTGATCCTGGTCGACACCAAGTACGAGATCGGCCTGGATCCCGAAGGGGAACTGTGTGTGGTCGACGAGATCCACACCTCGGACTCCTCTCGCTACTGGCACCGGAAGGGGTACGAGCAGAGCCTGGAGGCCGACAGAAACCCGAAGGCACTCGACAAGGAGTACGTGCGCACTTGGCTCGTCGACCGGGGCTATCGAGGAGACGGCGATCCCCCGGAGCTTCCTGAGAACGTTCGCTGCGAGGCTGCCCGGCGCTACATCGAGGCGTACGAGCGGATTACCGGGAGCCCCTTCGAGCCGTCGCTCGAGGAGCCCGAGGCGCGGATCCGGGAGAATTTGAGGGATTTTTCTTCCCAAAAAGTTTGACCCGGAAAAAAACCTTGCATAACTTCTGGGCTGTCCCGTCGAGAACGGTGATTCGTCGTCGGTTTCGTGGACTGGGCCGGACGCGGTGAGCTGGCTCGACCGACGGCCAGACATGGGCGCGGACAGGGGGGAACATGGCAGCGAAGGTTGCAAGTACCGGGATCAAGAGGGAGGGCGGCTTCCTCTACTATCTCGACAAGCAGGGCGACATCTCGCGTGTCGCGATGGCTCGCGGCGGCGGTAATCAGCAGAAGAAGCGGCCGGAGAAAGTCGAGAGGGCGGGCGTGAAGAGGGAGTCCGGCTTCCTCTATTTCATCGACAAGAACGGCGACATCTGCAAGGCCAAGATGGCGCGGCGAGGGCGCGCGGGCGGACGCCGGAAGGCGGCACGTCCGGCACCCGCACGCCGCAAGACAGCGCGCAAGAAGACAGCGCGCAAGAAGACCGCCCGCAAGAAGACCGCCGCCAAGAAGACCGCGCGCAAGAAGACGGCGCGGAAGAAGACGGCCCGGCGGAAGAAGACGGTCGCTCGCAAGCCGGCTCGCAAGCCGGCTCGCAAGAAGACGGCGCGGAAGAAGACGGCCCGTAAGAAGACGGCGCGTCGCAAGACGACTGCGAGGAAGACCCCGCGCCGGAAGGCGGCGGGCAGGCGTCGTTAGCACGGGTCCGGAGGCCCCGGCGGGGGCCGTCGGATCCTGGATCGAAGACCGAACGCAAGACCACGTCTAGAGGTTGGGCATCAAGGTGCGGGGGCAGCTTACTGCTGCCCCCGTTCCTGCGTCGGGCCCCCGCTCCAGTTACGGCGCTGCTATGATCGCGTCATGGGGGAGCGGTTCGCGGTCACGGAACTCGACTCCCCGGTCGGTCGCCTGCGGCTCGCAGCCTCGGAGCGCGGGTTGGCGCGGCTCGGGCTCCCGCGCGGCGGGGACCACGGCTTCTCTGGCTGGGTTCGACAGCACCTGCCCGACGCGGAGGAGGTGGCCTGGCTGCCGGCCCTGGAGCGCACGTCGAGGGAACTCGACGAGTACTTCAACGGCTGCCGGGTGGACTTCGAAGTACCGCTCGATCTGCGCGGCACGCCGTTTCAGCTGGATGTCTGGAACGCGCTTCGCGAGATCCCGTTCGGGCAGACCCGCACCTACGCAGAAATCGGACGGGCGGTAGGGCGGCCGCGCGCGGCTCGCGCCGTCGGGACCGCGAACGCGTCGAACCCGATTCCACTGATCGTGCCCTGTCACCGTGTGATCGCGGCCGGCGGAAAACTCGGCGGGTACGCGGGAGGGCTCGCGATCAAGCGCCGCCTGCTCGCGCTCGAAAGTGAAGCCGCCCGCGCCGATCTGATCTGAGCGAGCCGGCGCCGCGCGGCAGGCGCTAGATCCGATCCAGCGCCTGGTCGAGATCCGCGATCAGGTCCCCGGTATCCTCGATGCCGCACGCGTAGCGGACGAGGTTGTCCTTGATCCCGAGTTCGGCGCGCTCCTCGGGAGACTTGTCCCAGTAGGACGCGACGGCGGGCTGCTCGACGAGAGACTCGCAGCCTCCGAAGCTCGGGGCGATGTACGGAATCTGCAGTGCGTCTACGAACTTGGCGGTTGCCTCGAAGTCGGGCGTCACCTCGAAGCTCACGACGCCCCCGAAGCCCGACATCTGGGCGCGCGCGATCTTGTACTGCGGGTGACTCTCGAGTCCCGGGTAATGCACGCGTTCGATCTTGGGGTGACGCTCCAGGTGGAGTGCGATCGCGCTGGCGTTCGCATTGGCCCGGCCGACACGAAGTGCCAGGGACTTCATCCCGCGCAGCAGCAGGTACGCGGCGTGGGGGTCGAGTACGCTTCCCATGATTCCGAGGAGTTCGCGAACCGGCGCCAGCGTTTCGGTGCTCCCCACGAGTGCTCCAGCCATCACGTCGTTGTGCCCGGCCAGGTACTTGGTGCCCGAGTGGAGCACCACGTCGGCCCCGAGTTCGAGCGGCCTCTGGTTGATCGGCGTGGCGAAGGTGGCGTCGATCACGACGCGGGCGCCACGCGCGTGGCAGAGACCGGCCACGCGCGGAATGTCGACCACGCGCAGGTACGGGTTTGTCGGCGATTCCGAGAAGAACAGCGCGGTCTCGCGTTCGAGCGCGCGTTCGAGCGCGTCGATGTCGGACGGTTCCACAACCGTGGTCTCGATCCCGAGCTTGGGGAGCACCGTCACGATGAACTGGCGCGTGCGCCGATAGCAGTCGGTCGTGGTGACGATGTGACCGTCTCGTGGGACCAGGGCCAGCAGCAGCGTGGTGATGGCGGCCATTCCGCTCGCCGAGGTCACGCACGCCTCGCCGCCTTCGAGTTCCCGGAGCTTATCGGCCGCCGCCTGGGTGGTCGGATTTCCGTAGCGCCCGTACTCGTAGCTCGGGTGGCGGCCCTCCTGATAGTCGATCAGCTCCTGGGTGTCGCGGAACCAGAAGGTCGAGGTCTGGACGATCGGGGTCGACAGCGCGTCCGAGACGCGCGGCCGTCCCTCGCGCTCGCCGCCGTGCACCGCCCGGGTGGAGTCGCCGCCCCTCTGGGGGGCCTTCGGATCGCTCATGGTCGCGCGAGGTTATCTGCGGAGGGTAGGGGGGTCAACCGAGCTAACTCCCCGCACTGAGGGCGCTTTCCTGTGCTCGCCTGGACTCGATCCGTTCCCGGATCGCGCGCAGCACGGGTTCGCCGAGATCGAGGTTCCCGCGCCCGCGACCGAGCCGGATGCCCAGGCGCGCGGGTCCGTGGAAGTCGCTGCCTCCCGAGGCGACCAGGCCGTGGAGTTCTGCGAGCCGTCGCAGACGCCTGCGTCGCCTGGGCGTGTGGCTCGGGTGCCAGACCTCGAGTCCGTCGAGGTCGTCCGCGACCAGGGCTTCGACGAAGCGCTCGATCCCTCCCGCGGCGTCGACGCCGAGCGAGAGCAGGGGGTGCGCGAGCACGCTGATCCCGCCCGCCGCGTGGATCAAATCGATCGCCTCGCGCGCGCTGAGGCCCGGTAAGGGCACGAATGCGGGGCGGCCGCGGCGCAGGTAGCGCGAGAAGGCTTCGTCCGGATCGGCACAGACGCCCAGCCTGACCAGCGCCCGCGCGACGTGCGGCCGGCCGATCACGCCGGGCCCTGCCTCCGCGCGCACCGCTTCGAGCGGAAGCTCGACGCCGCGCTCTGCGAGCAGCGCCACGATCCGCTTCGCACGTGCGTCGCGCCCGATGTTCACGCGCTCGAGGCGCGTCAGCAGTTCTGGCCGGGCCGGGTCGATGCCGAGGCCCAGGATGTGCATCTGGCGACCGGTGTCCGGCTCCGAGACCGAGACTTCGATCCCGGCCAGGACCTCTACGCCGACTTCGTGGCCGCGCTCGGCCGCGGCTGCGACCCCGCGCACGTTGTCGTGGTCGGTGAGCGCCATGACCTGGACGCCCTCCCGGACGGCCTCGTCGGCGAGTTCGGCCGGGGAGAGGGTTCCGTCCGAGCGGTTCGAGTGTACGTGGAAGTCGCAGCGCATCAGTCGCAGTCCTCGACGTAGCCCAGCGCCTGGAGCCGTCGGCACTCGGCGTCCCCGATTTCGGCGAAGCTCTCTTCGTGGGCCGTCGCCGCCGCGTCGCGCGCAAGAGCCCGGAGCGAGTCCGAGAGATCGGCCTCCCGCTCGGTCTCGGTGCCGGCCAGGTTCCGGATCTCGTCCGCATCGGTCGAGAGTTCGTAGAGTTCGGCCGGATCGAGCCCGCGCGGATTCCCGGGATTCGCCCGGATCAGCTTCCAGCCCCCGCCCCGGATTGCCTCGAGCACGTTCCCCTCGTGGTTTTCCTCGGCGTAGACCACGCGCTCGCGGTCGGGCGCGTCGTTCAGCGGCCGGCCCTGTATGCCCGCCGGGAGCCGCGCACCCGCGGCCGAGAGCAGCGTGGGCATCACGTCGAGCAGGCGTACCTGTTCCGACCGAACCGGAGGCCGCACGCGCCCGTCGCGCGGCCACTTGATCAGCAGCGGGACCGCGAGTTGCTCGTCGTAGAGCGTGCGCCCATGCCACCAGCCGCCGTGGTCCCGGAACTCCTCTCCGTGGTCAGAGGTCACGGCGATCAGGCTGCGATCGTAGATTCCGCGCCGCCGGAGGTCATCGAACAGTTCGCCGAGCAGGCGGTCCAGGTGCGCAACTTCCGCCAGGTAACTCTCGAACATCTCGTCTCGCAGCGCCGGGTCGGGGTCCGGGACCAGTGCCCGCCCGATCGCGTCGCCCCGGTCGGGGTGCCGGAAGTACGGGTCGTGCGGCTCCATGTAGTGGAGCAGGAGAAAGAAGCGCTCGTCCTGGTGCCGGTCGAGCCAGGCCCGGGCCTCCCGGTTCACGGCCTCTCCGGGTTGGTAGGCATCCCCGGGGCGCACCCCGCCGCGCAGGTGTCCGGCCACGCGGCGGGCGAGTTCGTAGAGCAGGAGCCGCGAGCTCGAGTCGCTCACGCCGAACAGGTAATCGGGTGTCAGGTACCGATATTCGTCGAAGCCCTGCTGGAAATTGAAACTCGGCGCCAGGTTGATGTTCGTGACGATGCCCCCGGTCGAGTAGCCGAACTCGCGAAACGCCTCGGCCAGCGTCACCACCGAATCCGGAAGGCGCGACGGTTTGAGCGTCGCGCCGTGGCTGGACGGGTAAAGCGAAGTCAGCAGCGTTGCCATCGACGGCTTGGTCCACGAGGCCTGAGCGAAGGCGGCCTCGAATACGGTTCCGCCGTCAGCGGCGAGCGCAGCCAGCGCCGGGGTTTCGATCCGGTCGCTCCCGTAGAGGGGCAGTACATCGGCGCGTAGCGTGTCGATCGAAATCAGGAGTACGTTCGGGGCGGCGCGCAGCTGAGACGCGATTGGGCGCGCCGCGGCGGGTGCGGCCGGTTGCGGGCCGAGCGCGGTGGCGAGGCCGGCACTCGCCGCGATCCAGAGCGCCGCGAAGCCGAGCGCCCAGGGGGCCCGGACCCCCCGCCCGACGGGGCCTCCGGCGAGGGCGGCCACGCCCCCCAGCAGCGCGAGGGCGACCACGCCACTGCCCGCAATCAGTCCCAGCAGCACCGGGGCGCCCGGGAGTTGCTCGCCGTAGACGTCGCGGTAGAGGAAGAACAGGGTCGCGACGAGTCCGTAGGGCACCAGGCAGGCCGTAAACGAGACTGCGGAAACCCAGCGTTCGAGAATCGCGCGCGGGAAAGGCAGCGCGCCCAGCACGCTGCCCCCGGCCAGACCCGCGCATCCGAACAGCGCGCTGTAGGCGAGCGGGGCCGTCCAGAACACCTGGGCGTCGCCGCCGAGCTTGCCGATCGCGGCGAGGTAGGCGGCTTCGGCGAAGCCGATCCAGAGCCCGGCATACACGCCCCCGGCGAGTCCGAAGCCGGCCCCCGTCCGGAGCCGGCGTCCGAGCGCGTCGATGGGTTCCGTGGGCGCGGGGTCGGCCTCGTCGGAAGCCGCTGCGGCGCCGAGCCGGGTTGCCGCGTGACGCGCGGCCGCGTAGTCGACCTGCGCTCCGTCGACGCGGCAGTAGCCGGGCCGGTAGCTGTCCCGGCGCAGGAACCAGGGGATCACCCCGAACAACGTCGGGAGTTCGGCCACGAGGAAACCGATCAGGCCCGAGGCGGCCGCCAGCCCGAAGCTCATCTGATTTTGAAGCAGCAGTCCCTGCGCGAGTTCGCGGATGCCTTCTCCGGCGATCGTGAACGGCGACAGGACCGTCGCCAGGATCTGGATCGAAGAGGCGAAGGTGACGACCCAGAAGGGAGAGTCGGATGCCGGAACCCCGAGCGCGCGCGCCGCCGGAACGTACATCGCCGCGGTCGTGAAGTGCTGGACCAGAGACAGACCCCACGCGGCGAGCAGGAGTCCTTTGCGATCGGTGTAGGCGGAGGCGCCGTCTGCGATGCGGCTCAGGCTTCCGCGCAGGGTCGGGAGCGGAACCCGCGCCAGGACCCAGCGGATCAGCCTCGGGCCGGGCCAGAACAACACCAGGCCCACGATCATGAGCGGGGTGAGTGCGATCGGGATTCCGACCGTCGCGATCAGCTTCGCGTAGGCGGGGAAGCCCGCAATCCCGAGCGGCAGCGCGATCAGGAAGGTCCCGAAGATGGCCGACGACCCGAGCAGCTTTTCGACGATCGTGGCTGCCGAGACCTCGATCGTGCGGCCGCTGAAGCGGCTGGCATCGTAGAGCTTGTAGCCGTCCAGACCCAGCGTCGAGGGCAGGAAGGTCCCCAGGAAGCGGCCGATGAAGAAGGCCCCGACGATGTGGCGCACCGGCAATTCGACCTGCTGGCCGCGCAGCATCAGGACCCAGCGCGCGATGCTGGCCGCGATCCCGACCAGCTTGAGCGACATCGCGTAGAAGCAGAACACCACGAAGCTGCCGAGCGAAATGCCGGAGAGATGCTCGCCGAGCAGCGACAGGATCGTGACCCCGTCGGTTTCATGGAGAAAGATCAGGCCGAGAACGCGGAGCGTGAGGTAGGCCTTGAGCAGGAAGACGCCGCGCGAGCGCCACGGGGGCGGGACGAAGCGGTTGAGACCGAGCGCGAGCACGGCCATGAGGGCCAGCTCGGAGACGAGGCGCAGTGCGGGCATCGGCTAGTCGGGGGTCTCGCCGGCGCCGGCCCAGCTTCGCAGGCGCGCGAGAAAGAACTCGACGATCCTGTCGGCCTGCACCTCCGCAGCGTACCGGACTTTGCAGCGGTTCGCGGATCCGGCCCGGGTCAGGTGCCCCCGCGCTGGCCCCTCCTCGACCCGCACGGCGAGTTCGAGGTCCTCGAAGCGGAACAGCTCCGGGTGCGAGGCCGCGATCACGGCCGCTGGGTCGTGCAGCACGGCCGCGTCCTCGCCGAGGGAAGCGCGCTCGGCCTCCATCAGTGCCCGCAGCAGCCCTTCCAGAAAGCGTGCCCGCCGTCCGCGGCCGAAGGGCTCGGGCCCCAGGTCGAGCTCGCGCACGACCAGGCGCGAGGTCACCTCGAGCCCGATCACGTGCAGGCTGACGCGCGCGTCGAGTACCACCGCCACCGCCTCCGGATCCGCGTAGCAGTTGAATTCTGCGAGTTCGGTCACGTTGCCGCGCGAGAGCGTTCCCCCCATCCAGACGAGGTCAACGCCCTCGAGCAGGCGCGGCTGCTTCCGGAGCAGTGCCGCCAGATTGGTGAGGGGGCCGAGCGCCACGATTCGGTCGATGCTGCAGCCGCGGAGGCACTCCACGAGCAGCTCTGCGGCCGGCGCCGTGCGCGTGTCCTCCGGCTCGGGCATGGGCACGCCGCGGCGTCCGTCGCTCCCGTGGAACTCGGTCGCATGCACCGTCCGGAGCGCGAGCGGGCCGGAAGCTCCGCATCCAATCGGGAAGTCCGCGCCCGCGAGCGACCGGAAGCGGAGCGCATTCTCCGTCACCGTTTCGATCGGCGCGTTGCCGGCGACGGTCGTAACCGCCGCGAGTTCCAGTTCGGGCGAGGCCAGGGCCAGAGCCAGCGCGAGCAGGTCGTCGAGCCCGGGATCGGTGTCCAGCAGGATCCGCTGCGGCGATCTGGGTGCCCGCGGGCCCGCGACCGGGTCGTCGGTCCCGGACGCACGAAGCGTGCGGCTCACGGAGCCGGTGTCTCGTAGCCCGCCTCTTCGAGCCGGCCCTGCAGGATCAGGCGTCGCCGGCGCTGGAACTCGAGTTCCGTCACGAGTCCGCCACGCCTTGCCGCGTCGAGCTGATCGAGGGCATGGATCTGGGCGTCGGTCACCTCGGCCGGCAGCCCGAGTCCGACCTCGGCCGGGTTCACTTTCTCCTCTTCGGGAAGCTCCATCAGGATCTGGCGCCGCCGAAGTCCGCGCCCGTAGCGCCCGAGCCGCAGCGCTTTGCGGTAGACCGGGCTCCGCCACTCGATCACCAGGGTGCGGGCACCCGTGCGCGCCTGGGCTTTGCCGGGCAGCAACGCGAACCGAGGGCGCCGCGTCGGAAATTCTCTCGGGATCTTGTAGATCTCGATCTCATCCGTGACCCCGGGCTTTTCCAGGGGCTGCTCGATTGCGTAGAAGCTGATGTGGAGCTGGTCGTCGCGCATGAACAGCTGAAACGCGGTGGCGCGGTCGCTGGTGAAGACCCCAAACTTGCGGTCCTGGGAGAGCGCGGCCGCAGCGACCTCGTCACCCGGACCTGCCTCGGCCAGCGCCTTGCTGATGCCGTCCGCGAGCGGGTAGAGGTGTTCGCCCCGGATCACGGACTGGTCCTTTCCATCGGAGTTCTCGTAGCCGAGCGTGGCCAGGATGTGGGCGACACGCACAGCCGCGATCGTGGCCGGATGCTCGTAGTCCTGCGAGATGGCCTCGCCGCCCTGCTCGGTCCGCCGGAGTTCCACTCGGACCTGGTTGTTCTCGGAGCGGAAGACCTCCTGTCTCACGAACTTGGGCCCGCAGCCCACGCTCGCGACCCCCAGCGCGAGGATTACGAGCGGCCGAAGCGGATGTACGCAGGGCCTCACCACGGTGCTTATTCGACCTCGCTCTTGAGCTGGCGCGAGATGATGTCGGCCGCCGCCTGGCGGAAGTCCCGCCCCTCGTAGAGCACCTGGTAGACACCCTGCGTGATCGGCATATCCACGTCGTGGCGGCGCGCGAGTCGGTGGGCCGACTCGGCGGTCCGGATGCCCTCGGCCACCTGGGTCAGGCCCTGAAGCGCGTCCTTGACCTTCTTCCCGCGTCCGATCTCGAGACCCACGCTGCGGTTGCGAGACAGGTCGCCCGTACAGGTGAGAATCAGGTCGCCGATTCCGGAGAGGCCCAGGAAGGTCAGCGGATTGGCGCCGAGTCCGGTGCCGAGTCGCGTGATCTCGCGCAGCCCGCGGGTGATCAGAGAGGCGCGCGCGTTTTCGCCGAGGGCCATGCCGTCGCAGATGCCGATCGCGATCGCGATCACGTTCTTGAGCGCCCCGCAGAGTTCCACCCCGAGAATGTCGGCGTTGGAGTAGCAGCGGAACAGCGGCGAAGACAGGATTGCCTGTGCCGCGATCGCATACGTCTCGTCCCTGGCTGCGACCGTGACTGCGGTCGGTCTGCCTTCCGCGATCTCGCGCGCGAAGCTCGGGCCCGAAAGCGCGACGATCCGCCGGCCCTGCTCGGGCCCCACGATCTCCTCGAGGACTTCGTGCATCAGCTTGCAACTGCCCCGCTCGATCCCTTTCGACGCGGTGATCAGGAGTGCGCCCGGCTCGATGAACCGCGCCGCCTGGGTCCAGACCTCGCGCACGCCGTGGCTCGGAACCACCGACAGCACCAACTCCTTCTGGTGGAGCGCCTGCTCCAGCGAGGCGGTTGCCTGAACCCCCTCCGGGAGGCGAAAGTCCTTCAGGTAGCGCGGATTCCAGCGGTCGTCGTTGATGGCCTTGGCCACGCCGGGGTCGCGGGCCCAGAGATCGACCGTGTACTGCTTCTCGGCGAGTAGGATTGCGAGGCAGGTTCCGAAGCTTCCCGCCCCGACGACGGCGCAGCGTGTGGGATTCTCGGTCGCCGGGGTCTGCGAACTCACGCCGCAAGCCTATCGGAGGCGCGTTCCAGTTGACAGTACCAGGGGCCCAAAGTAGCTTCCGGCCGCTCGATTTTCCGCGAAATCGAGGCCTTGTGCCGAGGTCGCCCCGTCGGAGATCGGTGCGTGCGGTGCGGCCGGGGCGGGGAGAGGGATGTCGGAGTACGCCGGTCTCGGACTCTTCATGGCGCTCGGCGCGGGCACCATCCTGCTGCTTCTGGTGCTGACGAGCGTCCTCGGTCCCAGGCTCCGCTTTGCCGAGAAAGACGAGCCCTTCGAGTGCGGCGAGAGTCCGCTCGTTTCGCCGTACCGGCGCTTCCCGGTCAAGTTCTACATGGTGGCGATCTCCTTTATCATCTTCGACCTCGAGGTGGTGTTTCTCTATCCCTGGGCGGTCGTGTTCCGGGACCTCGGCTGGTACGGGTTGCTGGTCGCTGCGCCCTTCCTGTCCATGCTCTCGATTGCGCTCGCCTACGAGTGGATGAAGGGCGCGCTGGAGTGGGATTGATGCGGGCGGAAACCCGCGAGCGGATCGAGAAGCTCTTCGACCGTTACCCCGAGAAGCGGGGCGCATTGCTTCCGGCCTTGTACCTGGCGCAGGCGGAGCGGGGCTTCGTCGACCGCGAGGCGGCGCGCGAGGTGGCCGAACTCTTCGACCTCGCGCCGGTCGAGGTCATGGAAGTCCTGACCTTCTACAACATGTTCCATACCGAGCCCCAGGGACGCCACCACGTGTACGTCTGCACGAGTCTGCCCTGCAGCCTGCGCGGATCGCGAACGCTGCTGCGCGAACTCGGCGAGCACCTCGGCGTCGGCCCGGGCGAGACCACAGCCGACGGCCGCATCAGCCTGGATCGCGAGGAGTGTCTCGGCTCCTGCGGGACCGCGCCGGTACTGCGCGTCGACGGGCGCTACTGCGAGAATCTCGATCTCGACTCCGCCCGTCGCATCGTCGACGAACTGGAGTAGCGGCGTTGATTGAAGCGCCCGCGACCACCTCGTACCTCTCCGAGCACTACGCGGACGAGGCGTACGCGACGCTCTCGGGGTACGAGGCGAAGGGCGGGTACCAGGGACTCGAGAAGGCGCTGGGCATGGAACCGGCCGCGATCCGGGAGGCCGTGAAGAGTTCCGGGCTGCGTGGGCGCGGGGGCGCCGGGTTCGTCGCGGGCGTGAAGTGGGGCTTCATGCCGGAGCAGAGCGACGCCATGAAGCTGATCGTGTGCAACGGCGACGAGTCGGAGCCCGGGTCGTTCAAGGACCGCCTGATCATGGAGCGCGGGCCACACCAGGTGCTGGAGGGGATCCTGATCGGGGCCTGGGCGATGGGGGCCGAGCGTACCTACATCTACGTGCGCGGCGAGTATGCGCTGTCCGCGGACCGACTCGAGCGCGCGATCCAGGAACTCCGCGACAAGGGCAAGCTGGGCCGCGACTGCTCTGGAAAGAGCGGCTTCTCTCACGACATCATCGTGCACCGCGGTGCGGGTGCCTACATCTGCGGCGAGGAGACCGGACTGCTCGAGTCGCTGGAGGGCAAGAAGGGGCAGCCGCGGAGTAAGCCGCCCTTCCCGGCACAGTACGGGGCCTTCGGTCTTCCGACGACGGTGAACAACGTCGAGACCTTTGCCCACGTGCCGTTCATTCTGGATCGCGGCGTCGACTGGTTTCGCGGCTTCGGCACCGAGAAGAGTCCGGGCACGACGCTGTTCGGGGTGTCGGGCCACGTCGAGCGACCGGGACTGTTCGAGAAACCGCTCGGAACGCCGCTCGGCGAGTTGATCGAGCTGGCCGGCGGGGTGCGGGGCGGCCGCGCGCTCAAGGGGGTCGGGCCGGGCGGGCTGTCGATGCCGATCCTGCCCTCCTCCGATCTCGACGTCGGCATGGACGAGGAGTCGCTGTCGGCGCGCGGGAGTCACCTCGGAACCGGCGGCATCATGGTGATGGACGAGACCACCTGCATGGTTCGGGTCGCGTGTGTCATTTCCTACTTCTTCCGCGAGGAGTCCTGCGGTCAGTGCACCCAGTGCCGCGAGGGGACGGGCTGGCTCCACAAGCTGAGCCGCCGCATCGAGGGGGGACGAGGTCAGCCGGGCGATCTAGAGGTCCTCGGGCGCCTTCCGAAGATGATGGAGGCGCAGACCATCTGCGCCTTTTCCGACGCTGCAGCCTGGCCCATCCAGGGGTTGCTGCGCCACTTTCGCGATGACTTCGAGTCACATCTTCCCGAGAAGTCGTGCCCGTTCGGCGAAGGCTTCGAGCTCTAGACATGCCCACGATCCAGATCGACGGGAAGGAATACGAGGTCGAGCAGGGACGCACCGTCCTGCAGGCCATCGACGATCTCGGCCTGCTCATGAACGGCGTCGAGATTCCCCACTACTGCTGGCATCCGAAGCTCTCGATCGACGGGTCCTGCCGGCTCTGCCAGGTCGAGATCGAGGGAGTGTCGAAGCTCCAGATCGCGTGCAACACACTCGTCAGAGACGGCATGGAGATCCGTACCACGACCGAGGCGGTGCGGGACGCGCGCGAGGGGGTGATGGAGCTCTTGCTCGTGAACCACCCACTCGACTGTCCGATCTGTGATCAGGCCGGCGAGTGCAAGCTCCAGGATTACGCGTTCGAGTACGGGGCGAAGCACGCGCGGACCCGCGAGCCCAGGCGCCCCGCCAAGAAGGCCATCGAGCTCGGCCCCACCATCGTCTTCGATCAGGAGCGCTGCATCCTGTGTCGGCGCTGTGTGCGCTTCTGTCGCGAGGTCCCGAGGACCGGGGAACTCGGGGTCTTCTCACGCGGGGAGGAGTCGCGTCTCGAAGTATTCCCGGGGATGAAGCTCGACAATCCGTACTCGATGAACGTGGCCGACATCTGTCCCGTCGGTGCACTCACGACCAAGGACTTCCGCTTCAAGGTGCGGGTCTGGTTCCTGGACGATGTCCCCAGCGTCTGCAATGGCTGCTCGAAGGGCTGCAACGTCTGGGGCTCGCGTTCGAACAACCGCCTCTACCGCTACCTGCCGCGGCGAAACGATGCTGTGAATCAGACCTGGATCTGTGACACGGGGCGGCTCTCGTACAAGCAGTTTTCGGAAGGCCGACTCAGCCTGCCGCGCATCCGGGGCCGCGAGACCGGATACACCGAGGCGCTCGCTGCGGCGGTCCGGATCCTGTCGGAAGCGCGGGAGGCGGGCGCCGCGGTGGTGGGGGTGGCTTCGCCGTTCGCGGCGAACGAAGATCTGTTCGCGCTGAGGGGCTTGCTTTCGGATCTCGCGGCCCCGGATGCCGTCTACACGGTTCCGCGCGGAGATTCCGACGATCTCCTGATCCAGGCTGAGAAGGCTCCCAACGCGGCAGGGGCTCGAGAACTCGGCATGCGCGAGTCGGCCGAGGGCCCGGGCAAGGCCGCCGTCGCGATCGTGCTCGGTCACGGCTTCGGCCCGGAGGCATTCGAAGAGGTCGACGCGCTGATTCTGATCGACACTCACGAATCCCCGCTGCTGCAGGCGGCCGAGGTGGCGGTTCCGAGCCGCTCCTTCGCCGAGAAGCTGGGGACCTTCACGAACAGCGCCCGTCGCGTGCAGCGCTTCCAGCCGATGCTGGAACCGCGCTTCGAGGCCTGGTCCGAGGGCGAGATCGTGTGGCGGATCGGGGCCGGGCTGGGGCTCGATCGCTTCCGGTCCGCATATGATCCCGCCGCGATCTCCAGGCAGATCGCCGAGGAATTCCCGGCCTTCGCCGGCATCTCGCTCGAGAGCCTCGACGACGCCGGACGCGAGCTCGGCTAGATGGACGTCGCCCTGGTTGCCAAGACGCTGTTCATCTTTGCCGTGATCATGCTCGTCTTTGCGCCGCTGATGACCTGGGTAGAGCGCAAGCAGAGCGCGCTGATGCAGGATCGGATCGGCGCGAACCGGGCCGACATCTTTGGGATCACGGCGATCGGCCTGATCCATCCTGTCGCCGACGTGATCAAGATGATCACCAAGGAAGACGTGATCCCGGCGGGCGCACACCGTTTGCTTCACACCCTGTGTCCCTTGATTGCCGCGGTCCCGGCGGCGATCAGCTTCGCCGTGATCCCCTACGGGGGCAGCTACTCGGCCTGGGGCGCGCACTGGAGCCTCGTGGTGGCCGACCTCGACTACGGCCTGCTCTACGTGTTTGCCATCGGAAGCATCGCGGCCTACGGGACCGTGCTGGCGGGCTGGGCCTCGAACAGCAACTGGGGGATGCTCGGCTCGCTGCGGGCCTCGGCCCAGATGCTGTCCTACGAGGTTGCGATGGGGGTCTCGGTGCTCGGGATCTTCATGGTCTTCGGGTCGCTCCGCATGACCGACATCGGCGTGGGCCAGCAGGAGACCTTCCGGCTGCTGGGCTTCCTCGAGCACCTGGGCTGGGTCGCCCCTGGCACCCGCTGGGTGGACTGGGTGACGATTCCAGCCTGGGGCATCGTGCTCCAGCCGCTCGGCTTCTTCATGTTTCTGGCCGCGCTGATGGCCGAGAACAAGCGCCCGCCCTTTGACACGCCCGAGGGCGAGAGCGAAATCGTTGCCGGCTACTTCATCGAGTACAGCGGCATGAAGTTCGGCCTCTTTTTCATGGCGGAGTGGATCGAGGTCGTCGTGATCGCGGGGCTGATGACGGCCCTCTTCCTCGGAGGCTGGTCGCTGCCCTGGATCTCGGATCAGGAACTGATCGGCTGGCTCTCGGTGCCCTTCGGGCCGAACCTGGCCAACCTACTCGCCATGGTCGTGAACGTGAGCGTTTTCTTCGTCAAGCTCTGCTTCATGATCTGGGTACAGCAGATCCTGCGTTGGAGTCTGCCGCGCTTCCGCTACGACCAGGTCATGCACCTGGGCTGGAAGATTCTGCTGCCCCTCTCGCTCGTCAATATTTTAGTGACCGCGATCCTGATTCTGCTGGTCGACGAGTTGGCTTCGTGATGGAGTCGATCCTCTTCTGGGTGTTTTCCATCGCCGCGATCGGGGGCGCACTCGGAATGGTGGGCACGCTTCGAAACACCGTCTATTCCGCGCTCTGGCTCGTGGTCTCGATGCTGGCCCTGGCGTGTCTCTTCATCATGTTGAACGCCCAGTTCGTCGGGCTGATCCAGATCATGGTCTATGCGGGCGCGATCGTCGTGCTCTTTCTCTTCGTCGTGATGTTGCTCAACCTGACCGGCGGTGTGATGGGGGCCGAGGAACAGCCTCTGCTCAAGTTCGTGGGTGTGGCGCTGGCGGTCGCGGTATCGCTGCAACTCGGATCGATCCTGCTTCGAATCGAGCTTCCCTGGCCCGAGGTCTCACCCGAGTACGGGACCACGGCTGAGATCGGCCGGGCGCTCTATACCGACTACCTGCTGCCCTTCGAGGTTGCGGGGGTGCTGCTGCTGGCGGCCATCGTGGCGGCGCTGGCGATGGCCAAGCGGGAGCGCGGTTGATGGAAATTCCAGTCGGACACTACCAGTTCGTGGCCGCCGCCCTGTTCATGATCGGGGTGGTCGGGATGCTGGTCCGGCGGAACGTGATCGTGATGTTCATGTCGATCGAACTCATGCTGAATGCCGCGAATCTCTCGTTCGTGGCCTGGAGCCGGCTCTGGGACTCGATCGACGGACAGATCTTCGTCTTTATGGTCATGGTGGTGGCGGCGGCCGAGGTGGCGGTCGGTCTCGCCATCATCATCAGCCTGATCAGAAACCGAGACAGCGTGAACATCGAAGAAGCGAGCCTGCTTAAGTGGTAGGTGGCGCCTAGATGGAATCCACGAACGAACTGCTGCGCTGGATTCCGCTGCTGCCGCTGGTCGCGGCAGTCGCAAGCGGCCTCTGGCTGCTCTTCCTGCGCTCCCCGATGCCGCGCGGCGGCGTGATCCTGATCGGCTGCGGCGCTCCGATCGCTTCCTTCCTGCTCTCCATTCAACAGGTGTTCGCGCTCACGCGAGCCGTTCCGGAAAAGCGCTTCATCGTCGATCGCCTCTACACCTGGATCGGAGCCGACCCGTTCCACGCCGAGCTCTCCTTCCTGTTGGATCCGCTCTCGGCCGTCATGATCCTGGTCGTGACCGGCGTCGGCTCGTTGATCCACCTCTACTCCGTCGGGTACATGGACGGCGATCACCGGGAGGACCGCGGCTTCCAGCGCTTCTTCTGCTACATGAACCTGTTCACCTTCTCGATGCTGGTGTTGGTGCTCGGCGACAACCTGGCGGTGCTCTTCGTCGGCTGGGAAGGGGTCGGGCTCTGCTCCTATCTGCTGATCGGCTTCTGGTTTCTCGACGACCACAATGCCGCTTGCGGGCAGAAGGCCTTCATCGTCAACCGGATCGGCGACTTCGGCTTCCTGCTCGGCATCTTCCTGATCTTCTGGGCTTTCTGGGACGCGGGACATCCCACGATCCAGTTCTTGTCGATGTCCCAGAACATCGCTGCGCTCGAGGGACGCACGCTGGCGCTTCCTGCCTGGCTCTCGTTTCTGCCCGCGTTTCCGGTGTGGAGCCTGCTGACGGTTGCGGGGCTGTGCTTCTTTCTAGGCGCCTGCGGCAAGTCCGCGCAGCTTCCGCTTCACGTCTGGCTCCCGGATGCGATGGCCGGCCCCACACCGGTCTCGGCCCTGATCCACGCGGCCACCATGGTCACGGCCGGGGTCTACATGGTGGCCCGGCTCTCCTTCCTCTACTCGCTCACGCCGGTCGCGCTCTCCACTATCGCCTGGGTGGGAGGGCTGACTGCACTCTTCGCGGGAACGATTGCGCTCTGCCAGAACGACATCAAGAAGGTCCTGGCCTACTCGACGGTGAGCCAGCTCGGATTCATGTTCCTGGCGGCCGGCGCCATGGCCTACAGCGCCGCGGTTTTTCACGTCGTGACCCACGCGTTTTTCAAGGCGCTGCTGTTTCTCGGTGCCGGCTCGGTGATCCTCGGCATGCACCACGAACAGGACATTTCGAAGATGGGCGGGTTGAGCAAGCGCATGCCGTGGACCCGGGCCACCTTCCTCGTAGGGGTGCTCGCGATTTCGGGAGTGGCGCCGCTCTCGGGTTTCTTCTCGAAGGATCAGATCCTGCTGGGGGCGCACGTGGCGAACCACGTGCCCGGGCAGACCTGGCTCTGGCTGATCTCGGTCGTGACGGTCGCGATCACGGCCCTCTACATGTTTCGGCTCTACTTCCGCGTCTTTAGCGGTGAGAACCGGGCCCCAGCGCAGATCCGGAGCGGCATTCGAGAGCAGGGGAACTGGGTCGTGGGGCCGCTCGTGGTGCTGGCGCTGCTCTCCGTGATCGGGGGCGTGTTCGGGATGCCGGACATTTACGGTGAACTCTTCTTCGGGATCCCGGATTCCAATAGCCTGCTTCACTTCCTCGAGCCCGTCGCAAAATCGGTGGCGTACGACATCTCCCACCTGCGGGAATTTCTGCTGGCGCTGCTGGCGCTCTCTGTGGCGGGACTCGGAATTCTCGTGGCCGGAATCCTCTACTACTTCCGCTCCGATCTGCTGGCTCCGATGACGGCTCGCCTCGAGCCGCTCTACCGGCTCGTACTGAACAAGTTCTGGGTCGACGAGTTGTACGATCGCGCGATCGTAAGGCCCACGCTGTGGGTGGCCGACCGAGTACTGTTCCGAAGGATCGATGTCGGGCTGATCGACGATGTTGCAGTGAACGGAACGGCGCGCCTGGTACGCGCCGTGGCCGACCGTGGCCTCAAGTACGCCCAGAGCGGGTTCACCCAGAGCTATGTGTTCTTGATGTTGCTCGGTAGCGCGGTGTTGCTCGGCTACCTGGTTGCGGGGCGCTAGCGTGTTCGATCTTCAGGAAAACCTGCTTTCCTGGGTGATCTTCCTGCCGATCGCGGGCATCGGGATCCTGCTTGCGCTCGAGGCGGCCGGCCGGATCTTCATGAGCCGCCGGCTCTCGGATCGCAGTTGGCGCGTGGCCGGGATGGGCTTTGCGCTCGGAAACTTCGGTCTCTCTCTCATGGTCTGGCAGCGTTTCGATCCGATCGACGGTGGCCTGCAACTCGTCGAGCGGTCAGCCTGGATCCCCGATCTGGGCATCCAGTACTACGTGGGTGTCGACGGGATCAGCCTGTTCCTGGTGGTGATGACCGGTTTCCTGCTTCCGGTCACGTTGCTGGCGTCCTGGACGGACATCGCTTCGCGCGTGAAGCAGTACGTCTTCTTCATGCTGTGCTTGCAGACCGGCATGATGGGCGCGTTCCTATCGATGAATCTCTTCCTTTTCTACCTGTTCTGGGAACTGATGCTGATCCCGATGTACTTCATCATCGGGATCTGGGGAGGGCCGCGGAGGCTCTACGCGACGCTGAAGTTCTTCATCTACACGATGGCCGGCAGCCTGCTGATGCTGGTGGGTCTGCTGGTGATCTACTACTTGAACGCGCAGCAGTTCGGGTTCTTGAACTTCGACTACATCGGCTACGGCGGAGCTTCCGGGATCATCGACACGCTAATCCCGACCGCGGGCGCGCCCTGGTGGCAGACGCAGTTCTGGCTCTTCCTGGTCTTCGGGCTCGCCTTTGCCGTCAAGGTCCCGATGTTCCCGTTCCACACCTGGCTCCCGGACGCGCACGTCGAGGCCCCCACACCCGGTTCGGCGATCCTCGCGGGGGTCCTGCTCAAGTTCGGGACCTACGGCTTCATCCGCTTCGCGATGCCGCTCTTCCCCGAGGCTGCAGTGGAACTCTCGGGACTCGTATTCGGTCTTGGCGTCGCCGGGATCATCTACGGTGCGCTGGTCGCCATGATTCAGCAGGACATAAAGAAGCTCGTGGCGTATTCGTCCGTCAGCCACCTCGGTTTCGTCATGATCGGGCTCTTTGCGATGAACCTGCAGGGCCTGGAGGGGGCGCTTCTGCAGATGGTCAATCACGGAATTTCGACGGGCGCGCTCTTCATCCTGATCGGCATGATCTACGAGCGGCGTCACGTGCGCGAGATCTCGGAGTTCGGGGGGCTCGCGAAGGTCATGCCCGTATTTGCGACCTTTTTCCTGATCGCGACCTTCAGTTCAATCGGGCTTCCGATGCTGAACGGCTTCGTCGGGGAGTTCCTGATCCTGCTCGGGACCTTCGCGGCGGCACCCTGGGTCGCGGTGCTCGCGACCACGGGCGTGATTCTCTCCGCCGTCTACATGCTCTGGATGTACCGCCGGGTCTTCTTCGGCCCCCTCACGAACGAGGCCAATCGGGGCCTGCTCGATTTGAGTGCGCGCGAAAAGATCGTCGCGGTTGCACTGACGCTCCCGATGTTCTGGATCGGGATCTATCCGGCTTCGTTCCTGCGGCCGATGGACGCGGCCGTGTCCGAACTGATGCGCACCATGGAGCAGCGCGGGGCGGACATTGCCTCACACAATGGTGGCCAGTCGGCGCTCGCCTCGCTCCCGGCAGAGACGCCGGGGCGCGTTTCGTGGCTACGTGAACCCGATGCCTCCGCAGAGGCCGCGGAGTGACGGCTCCGGACCTCGACCTGGGTGCGGTCGCACCGCTCTGCGTGGTTGCTGTCGGGGCAGCCTTGATGCCACTGCTCGACGTGCTGCTGGGCCGCACGAAGACCTTTCTCTCGCGGCCGGTAACGGCGGCCTGGGCCGGTACGGTGATGTCGCTGGCCACGACGGGCGTGTTGTCGATCGCGCTCGTCATGTGCTTCGACGCGGCTGGAGCCGCGCCGCGGACCTTCAACCGGGATCACCCGATGATTCTGATGGACGGAATGACGAGTTTCCTGAACATCGTCATCCTGATCGGGTCGCTTCTCACCGCACTGGCCTCCGGCAAGTTCCTGGCCGACCTCGCGATCAACCGAGGCGAGTACTACGCGCTGCTGCTCGCGGCCGTGCTTGGAATGATGCTCCTGGTAGCGTCGACGAACCTCATGATGCTGTTCGTCGGACTCGAACTCATGAGCATTCCGATCTATGCGATGGCGGGATTCCGTCGCGACTCCCTGCGCTCGAACGAGTCCGCGCTCAAGTACTTCCTGGTCGGGTCCTTCGCCTCGGGGATCCTGCTGTACGGGACCGCGCTCATTTACGGAGCGACGGGCACGCTCTCGCTGCTCGAGATCGGGGCCCGATTCGACGTGGACGACCCCGTGCTCCTGATTGGGTCCGGCCTGCTGCTGGTCGGACTGGCTTTCAAGATCGCGACCGTTCCCTTCCACCAATGGGCGCCCGATGTGTATGAGGGGGCGCCCACCCTGGTCTCGGGCCTGATGGCGACGACCGTGAAGGTGGCGGCGTTCGGCGCGTTGCTCCGGGTCTTCCAGATGGCCTTCGGTCCGATCGACGACCTGCTCTATCCCGCGCTCTGGGTGATGGCGGTGCTCACGATGACGGTGGGAAACGTGATGGCGATCATCCAGCAGAACACCAAGCGCATGCTCGCCTACTCGAGCGTCGCCCATACGGGGTACCTGCTCGTCGGCATCCTGGTCGGGACGCAGGTCGGAATCTCGGCCGTGCTCTTCTACCTGCTTGCCTACACCTTCATGACGCTCGGGGCCTTCGGCGTGGTCGCCGTGCTCGCCCACGCCGGCCGGGAGCGAGAGCGCATCGCGGATCTCGCCGGGCTCGCGAACTCGCGCATCTTCCTGGCCGCCGTCATGACGATCTGCATGGTCTCGCTTGCCGGGATCCCGGGAACTGCCGGCTTCATGGGCAAGTTCTACATCTTTCGCGCCGTCGTGGAGCAAGCGATCGCGACCGAGAGTTCGAGCTTGCTCTGGCTCGCCGTGATCGGAGTGCTCAACAGCGCGATCTCGCTCGTGTACTACCTGCGCGTGCCGATGGTCATGTTCATGCGAGAACCCGAACCCGGCCCGGAGCCTGACCGCTCCGGGACTTTCGAGGGACTGGTTCTGGCAGTGTGTGCTGCGGCCGTGATCCTGCTCGGCATCTGGCCCGAGGACCTGAACCTGATCCTGACCCGCGTCGACGTGCTCCACTGGGCCTCGGTCGCGTCGGCCTCGCCCTAGACCGCGCGCTTTCCCCGACGAGGTCAGCCCTCGAGACAGGGGTAGCTGGCCAGGACCAGGCTGCCGCCGCGCAGGTCGCCGAGCAGGTCGCTCTCCATGCGGTTCATCACGTACGAGACCGTGAGCCGTGCGTCGAGGTCGATCCAGGCCAGCGATCCGCCCCAGCCGCCCCAGAAGCAGATCCGTTCGTTGGGACCGAGCGCGAACGTTTCCGACTTGAGCCCGAATCCCATGCCGAAGCGCATCGGCACGCCGAGCACCAGGTCGGGTCCGCGGGTCTGCTCCTCGAGGATCCGCTCGGCCCCCTCGGGCGACAGCAGGGTCACGCCGTCTACCGAACCGCCGCACGCGATCGCCGAGTGAATGCGACCGACGCTGCGCGCGTTGCCGATGCCGCCCGCGGCGGGAATTTCGGCCGCGCGCCAGGCACGCGTACGGGGCTCGGTCGCCAGCAGTTCGCAGCTTTCGTGGGTGCGGGCCGCGATCGATCCCGGCTCGAACGGCTGATTGCCGGGAAGCGTCCCGGGTGGCACCAGCTCACCGACGCGGCCGTCATGAACTTGGTCGAGGCCGATGTGAAAGTCGGCGCCGAGCGGCTCTGCGACGTTCTCGCGAAAGAAGTGGCCGATACTCTGGCCCGCCACGCGGCGCACCAGCTCGCCCTGCAGGAAGCCTTGCGTGAGCGCGTGGTAGCCCGAGACCGTTCCGGGTTCCCACCAGGGCGCCTGCTTTGCGAGCTGCTCCACGATCGCGTCCCAGTCGTAGAGCAACTTCGCCTCGATCGGCGGATCGAAGCCCGAGAGCCCCGCACTGTGGCTCATCACGTGACGCACCAGCACGCGCTCCTTCCCGCTCTGGGCGAACTCGGGCCAGTACTCGGCGACCGGGGCCGAGAGATCGAGCTTGCCGCGGTCGGCCAGCATCAGCACGCACAGCGCAGCCATGGTCTTGGTGGTGGAGTACACGTTCACGATCGTGTCCTCGGCCCAGGCCGGGCCGCCGGGCGCGGCGGCGCCCGCCCAGAGATCTACGACGGGGTCCCCGTCGAGCGTGACCGCGAGACTCGCACCGAGTTCTTGTCCACGTTCGAAGTTCGAGGCGAAGGCATCGCGTAGCGGGCGGAAGCGTTCTTCGAAGTGGCCGTGAATTTCCATGCGAGCCTCCTGCGTCAGTTGCGCACGACCTGCCCGGGTCGCGCTCCCGTGAGTTCGTCGTCGGACAGAATCAGTTCGCCGTTACAGAGCGTGGCTCCTCTGCTCGCTCCGCGCCGGGTCCGATTCTACCGAAAGGGGGCCGGCCGCGTGCGGGGCCCGGCTCGCGGCCACTTCGGATGCCCGCGGGTGTAGCATCGGGGTGCAAGGGAGGGTTCGATGTCGGAGAAATCGAACAAGCTCGGCGGGCGAGTGGTTCCGAGCTTCAGGTACCGGGATGCGCCGGGCGCGATCGCCTGGCTCTGCCGTGCCTTCGGATTCGAAGAGCAACTCGTGGTACCCGGCGAGAACGACACGATCGTGCACGCCCAGTTGCTCCTCGGCAACGACATGATCATGCTCGGCTCTTCCAACTCCCACGGCGGCAACGCCTACGACAAGGCCGTGAGACCCCCGGACGAACTCGGCGGGCACGTGTCCGGGGGAACCTACATCGTCGTCGACGATGCAGACGCACACTACGCGCGTTCGCAGGCGGCGGGCGCCGAGGTCCTGATGGAACTCGAGGACGCGGGCTACGGCGGCCGGGGCTACAGTTGCCGCGATCCCGAGGGACACGTCTGGAGCTTTGGCACCTACGATCCCCGGGTCAGCGACTGAACCCGGTCGCGCTGCCCGTACGCTAGCCGTCGCGCGGCTCGATCCG
>JABSQV010000111.1 GCA_013215565.1 Myxococcales bacterium
AGGCCGCCCGCGCGTTGTCGGCCGTGCGTGCGCTCGAGCAGCGGGTCGTAATACAGGGCGACCCACTTCAGGTTCCCGCCCGCGTCGAAGCCCACGTAGCGCTTCTTAAAAGTGTCCTCGACCCAGCTGCCATAGATCGCATGCGTGTCGGTCCCGGCCGCGAGATCGGTCATCTGCAGCCCCAGGCCGGCGGCCGAGAGGCAGTAGGGCCAGACCTTGGTGTTCTCGCAGTGCGGGCCCTCGGGATTGCGCTGCCAGTGGTCCGAGAGGTAGGTCGCGATCCCGGTGTGCGTCCACGGGAAGGTCCGGTCTTCGAGACCCGTCATCTCGAACGGACGCTCCCAACTGGCTTCACCGGACACCGCGCGGTGGATTCCGAGCAGGAGCGTGAAGAAGCCGCGAAAGAACAGGTTGCCGTCCGAGCCGATCGGATCCGCTTGCAGGCCCCAGGGCTCGATCCCGTTCGCGGTCCAGCCGGGCACGTCGTATTCGCCCCAGAGGTCCTTCGGAATCAAGCGCTGGTAGCGCTTGGGGTAGTTCGCACGATCGGGGTCGGGCCCGATCTGGGTCAGCCAATCGACGGCCGCCCAGTGCGTCGTGTAGCGGCGCACGAGCTCGTCGAGGATGCGGGTGTAGACCTCGCGCCAGGCCGGCGTCTTGCGCGCCATGATCAGGAGCGCGTAGGACGACTCGGACAGGTCGAAGCGCGGAAACGACATCATCGGCTCGAGGCTGTACCGGTCCCACCACGGATGCGGCTCGCCGTCCTTGGACCAGTCGTCGGGCGTCACCGCCTTGCGCCACAGGTGCCGCAGCCAGCCGCGCGTGCGCTCGCTCAGCTCGTGGGCCGCCGCCGCATCGCTCATCGGGGCGGCCGCAGGCGGAGATCCGGGAGCCGGACCGGGAGCGGGCTCACTCCGGGTTCTGCTTCGGGGCCGCCTGGCTTCCGGCCGCGCGTTCCGGGCTCCCGAACTCCTGCTCCAGGATGCGCCCGAGATTCTCGGCCGCCGCGGGCAGGTGGCGGCGATCGCGCAGTCCGGCCAGCAGGAGTTTGTGCAGGGGTTCGTGGTGGGCCATGAAGAGGCGGCTTCCACGCAGCCAGCGACCGAACTTGAGGCCCCAGCGCCGGATGTTCTCCATGCCGACCGCCATCGCCGCGATGAAGTCGCGGCTAAATTCGGGATGCGGTACGACCTGGCAGAGTTCGTTCTTGGTCTTCTCGTCCTCGTCGAGGCTTTCGACCCGGGCGATCACGGCCGCGCTGAACACCTGCTGGCACATGAAGAGCGATTGCAGCGTGATCTTCGCGCCCTCGAACACCGGCCGCACCTCGCGTTTTGCCAGACCGTCGGCGGTGCAGTCGACATGGAGTTGACCCGCATCCGTCGGAATGCTGCCCTGCTCGAGCACGATCTCGCCGGGCTCGATGCGAACCACCCGGCCCATGCGCACCACCTGCTCGAGCCGGCGAAGCTGGTCCAATTCCTCGAGCGTAACGGTCGCGCAGCGGTACTTGGTCGGCCAGACCCGCTCGTCCAATCGCAGAACGCGCTGATTGGACTCCAGCAACGTGAAGACTTCCTTGAGCGAACGCGACTCCGCGAAGACCTGCATCGGTGATCCGAGCGCGCCGTCCGTCATGCGCCCGGGCTGGATCTGGGCCCGGTCGAGCAGCCAGGCATCGTTGGGCATGATCCAGCGGATGTGGCCCGGCTCGACCCCCTGGTCCAACAGGAACAGCACCGCATCCATGGCCGTCTTGCCGGCCCCGATGACCACGTAGCCCGAGGGCGCTTCACGGACCCTGGGCAACTCGTTCGGTGGCACGACGGCGACTCCGGGCGAGACCTGGTAGGCGGGCGGCCGCATCGACGGCACCTGAACGTTCATGTAGGTGGCGTCCACGGTCTTCTTGCGCACCTCTACCCGGTAGCTCCGCTCGGGTTGGACGATCGAGCGGAAGCTCCCGTCTCCCTGGTATTCGCACATCGGAAAGTGTTCCAGACGGCCGGTACCGCAGAGCTTGCGCAGCACCCGTTCGTAGTAGGAGAGGACCTCGGCGCGCGACGCCAACGCGGCACCGCCGCTACCGAGCTTCTCGGAGTTGACACCGTAGTAAGCCGCGGGCTGGTGAAGCGACACGTAGGAATAGGCGTCGTTCCAGTGCCCGCCGGCGCGGGCGTGCCGGTCTGCCAGGACGATGCGCGCGTCCGGCTGCTGGGCCAGGATCTCATCGCTGAAGGCCATGCCCATGGCGCCCGCGCCAACGACCAGGTAATCCGCTTCCAGAGACTCTACGCTCATGCCTTCCCCACGACTCGGGACCGGCGGCAGATCCAGCACTTCCCGGATCCGGCTCGACCTTCTCCCCCCGCGATTCGCCATTATGGTTGGCGGGGTCGGCACGCGTCTACCCGGATCGGCGCAGATCGACGCGCGTCCACTCGAAGTTCCCCGAAGCTTGGCCACTGGCGCTCATTGGCTCGCGGGCCCCCGCGTATTCAGCATCCGCAGGACCGGACCAGGCGCCGAGACGGAGGGTGCGTTCGGGCGCTGGATCGAGGAAGATGGATGCGGAGCGCCGAGTTGCCGATACAGGCCTCGGAACCGATGCGGGGAATCGCAGGATGAGTGACGGGGCCGAGCAACGATCGCGCACGACAGACCTCGCCCGTGCTTCGGACACCGTGCCCGCCTCTGGGTCGCCCGCCCCGCCTGAGTCCTCGGAGTCCTGGAAGAACCGGGACCTGTTTGCCCCGAGCGACGAGCACGCGCTACTGGCCGAGACGCTGCGTTCCTTCGTAGCGCGCGAGGTCGAACCCCAGGCCGCCGAACACGACCGCGAGGAACGCTTCAACCTCGAACTCTTCCAGCGCGCGGGCGAACTGGGGCTGCTCGGCATCACGGTCCCGGAACGCTTCGGGGGCTCGGGCCTGGACGCCGTGGCCGCGGTGCAGGTCTACGAGTCCCTCTCCACCTCGGACCCGGGCTTCGCGCTCGCGGTCCTGGCCCACGCGATCCTGTTTGCACATAACCTCGCGATCAACGGCAGCCCGGAGCAGTGCCAGCGCTTCCTGCCGGATACCGTCTCGGGTCGGTCGGTCGCTGGCATGTGCATGACCGAGCCCGACGCGGGCACCGACGTGATGGCGATGCGGACCCGCGCCGAGCGCGACGGAAACGACTGGCTGCTCGACGGCATCAAGACCTACATCACCAACGGGGGACTCGACGCAGACACCCTGGGCGACGTGTTCATCGTGTACGCGCGAACCGGCGCGCAGGGCCTGAGCGCGTTTCTGGTCGAGAAGGGCATGACCGGCTTCCGGCTGGGTCAGAAGTGGACCGACAAGCTCGGGATGCGCGCGTCCTTCACCGCGGAACTGGTCTTCGACGGCGTTCGGATTCCGGCCGAGAACCTGATCGGTGCCGAGGGCAACGGCACGCGCCACATGATGCGGAACCTCGAGATCGAACGCCTGACCCTGGCCGCCCAGGGTCTCGGCATCGCGCAGCGCGCACTTCGCGTGATGGTCGACTACGCGAATCAGCGCAAGAGTTTCGGGCGTCCGCTTCGAGACTTCGGCCAGATCCAGCGCCACATCGCCGAGCGTTTTTCCGAGTACCGGGCCGCGCGTACCTTCGTCTACGACACCGCCCGCCGACACTCGTTTACGCGCGGCCGACAGCGCCTGGACGCCGACGCGGCCAAGTTGCTGGCCTCCCAGGTCGCAAAGCGCGCGGCCGACGCCGCGATCCAGGTGCTCGGCGGCGCGGGTTACATGGGCGAGAACGTGGTGGAGCGCCTCTGGCGCGATGCAAAGCTGCTCGAAATCGGCGGTGGGACCCTCGAGGCCCACCACAAGAACATCACCCAGGACCTGTCCCAGGACGCCTCGCTGCTGGACTGAGCGCCGGACCGGGGCGGGTCGCGTGCCCGGGGTCATCGTCAGCGGTCGGCCGGAGACGAAGTTCGGACGCCTTCGCCGGAGCGAGTGGCCACCCCCCCCCGCCCCCCTCTCCGGCGCTTCCAACTGGGCTGCACCGGATTGTATGCTCGGGTTCTCGAACCGGTGAGGGAATGTATGAGCGACGCAGCCGACCGACTGCTCTCGGGGGACGCCTGGCACGACTTCTGTGACCGGCTCAAGGCAGCCGGAGACACGATCCTGGGGGACGATTTCCCCGAAGGGGCGCGTGAGCGCACCGAGGGCTTTCGATACCTGACACGACTGCTCTCGTACTCGATGCAGATGGAGATCGAGTGCGGCGATCCTGCCTTCCCGCAGTTGTGCCACTTCGAGCAGCCACACAACCAGTGGGGAGGACCGAATCCCGACAACGGATATCTGCGCGCGGCCATCCACCCCGACCACGCGTACCGCGTTTGGGGCACGCTCGCGGGTGTGCGCCAGATCATCCTTTCGCTGCACCAGGGCGACATGCAGCTAGGCCAGTTCGGGGTCTACAGCGAACAGACGCTCTCGGACTGGAAGCTCGGACCGAACGACGAACTCGAGCTCTTCATCTCCAAAGAGAAGCCCGCACACGCCACCAACTGGATGCCGCTGCACGAGGATGCGCGCATCTTTTCGGCGCGTATCTACGTGAGCGACTGGGAACACGATGCGACCCCCATCCTACATATCGAACGCATCGGCGCCGAGGGCGTCGCTCCCCCACCCCTCGAACCCGCGACGCTCGCGGCCGCGCTCGAGCGCAGTGTGAATTGGGTGGAGAAATCCGCCGCATTCTGGAACAACTACACGGGTTCGGCCTGGGCGCGCGCTACGCCTAACAAGACGGCGCCCGCGGGCCCGGCCCCGGGTGGCGCAGACCACATTCTCTACGGAAACTGTTGCTGGGAACTCGCAGAGGACGAGGCGCTGGTCGTGAGCTGCGAGGCGCCCGAAGCCGAGTACTACAACTTCTGCATCCATACCCTGGGCAGTCTGGAATCGGGCGACTTCGCGAACCGCCAGGTGAGCCTGTCGGACCGACAGTTGCACGTAGATGACGACGGCTGCGTGCGCATCGTGCTCTCAGCCCGAGATCCCGGGGTCCCGAACTGGATCGACAACGAGGGCCGAGCGCGCGGAATGCTCGTCTACCGTTTCGTCTGGGCGACCTCGAACCCGAAACCGGACGGGCGGGTCGTGAAGGTCGACCAAGTTCGAGACCTGATGCCGGACGGGCACCCGAAGGTCGACGAGAACGAGCGGCGGCGCAGGTTGTCGGCACGTCGTGAACAGTTCTGGAACCGTTCCCTCTAGCGACCCGAGCATCTCGAATGCCTTGGACCCCGCCCGAACGCCCCGGCTGGCTCGACCGACTGATCGCACACGCGGACGCGGTCGGCGGCGCCGAGAGGCTCGTCTCGCTGGAACCCGGGGAACTGGTCGACGCCGCGATCGCGTCGGCCGGGGGTCTCGACGACTTCGGCGATGCACACTCGGAGAATTGGCGGGCCTGGTTCGAGTTGCTGGTGGATTCACTGGAGCGCGAATCGTCACTTCACCTCGTGGGCCGGCTGCTCGCGCGCCACGACCTGTTGCGCTGCCTGCGGAACCGTCTGCGGCTCAGCGAACTGTGGAAGCGCCGTCCGGAAATTCTCACAACCGAATTGCTCCCGCCCTCCTTCGTGATCGGCATGCCGCGCTCCGGCACCTCGATCCTGTCGGAACTCCTGGCACTCGATCCGGGCGCGCGCACGCCCGCGATGTGGGAGATGCTGCATCCAGCAGAATCCCTGGTAGACGAAGCGATGCGCCCGATCGGTCACGCCGAGACGCTGCTGATGGAGGACCTGGCGCCCGAATACGCATCCATGCACCAGAACTCGGGCGATCTGCCCAACGAGTGCATCTTCATGATGGCCAACACCTTCGTCTGCGACCTCTGGAGTGGTACGCACGTGATCCCGAGCTACGACCAGCAGCTGGCCCGGGCTGATCACAGACCCGTCTACGCGTTCCACCGCAAGCTGTTGCAGACGCTCCAGCAGCGCGACTCAGACCGCTGCACGCGCTGGGGCCTGAAGGCGCCGAGCCACCTGCCCCGGCTCGGAGAGCTGTTCTCGGTGTACCCGGATGCCCGGATCCTCCGAATCCACCGCGACCCGCTCAGGTCGCTGCCCTCGACCGTGAGCCTGATGGGAACCCTCAAACGCATGCGCTGCGAGCAAGTGGATCTCGCGCAAGCAGCAGAGCAACTCGCCGCGGGCAACGCCAGCCTGCTTCAACAGGAGCTCGAGAAGCGCGCCGACGGGCGGCTTCCCGACGCGCAGTTCATCGACGTCCGCTACCAGGACCTGATGCAGGATCCGCCGGCCGTGATCCGGGACATCTACCAGCGAGCAGGCTGGGAGCTTTCGGGCGAGCTTGCAGCGCGCATCGAAGCCTACCTCGAGAAGCGGCCGCGCGGCGCGCGTGGGGAACACGCCTACACGCTCGAGTCGCTGGGCTTCGACCGCAACCGGGAGCGCGAGCGCTTCCGCTTTTACTGCGAGCGCTACCAGATTCAGGCAGAAGACTAGGCTCGGTCCGAGAACGCCCCTTTGCGGTACATGGCGACGACGGCGGCGCCACCCAGACCCAGGTTGTGCTGGAGCGCGACCTCGGCGCCGTCGACCTGGCGCCGCTCGGCCTGGCCGCGGAGTTGCCAGTTGAGCTCCGCGCACTGCGCGAGCCCGGTCGCGCCCAGCGGATGCCCCTTGGAAATCAGTCCACCCGAGGGATTCACCACGACCTGGCCGCCGTAGGTGTTCGCGCCCGCATCGACGAACGCGCCGCCCTTGCCCTCGGGGCAGAGGCCGAGCCCCTCGTAGGTGATCATTTCGTTGGTCGAGAAGCAGTCGTGAAGCTCGACTACGTCTACGTTCTCGGGTCCGAGGCCCGAACGCTCATACACCAGGTTCGCGGCCTTCTTCGTCATGTCGGAACCGACCATCTTGATCATGCTCTTCTCGTTGAAGCTGCTCGGCATGTCGGTGGTCATGGCCATACCCAGGATCTCGACGGCCTGAGCCTCGAGCCCGTGTGCGCGGACGAAGTCCTCGCTCGCCACGATCGCGGCCGCAGAACCATCAGAGGTCGGACAGCACTGGAGCCTGGTGAGCGGACCGAAGACCTGCGGCGCGGCCAGGATCTCTTCCAGCGTGTACTCGTCCCGGAACTGTGAGTAGGGGTTGTTGACCGAGTGCTTGTGGTTCTTCCAGCCGATCTTGGCGAACTGCTCCGCGGTCGTGCCGTAGCGCTCCATGTGCTCGATCCCGGCGTTGCCGAACATCTGGGGCGCAGCCGGGGCCTGGCCGAAGCCTCGCGCCTCGACCATCACCTGAAAGTGCTTGTCGAGCGGCATGGTGCGATCGGTATACTTCACGCCCAGCGAGCCCTTCTCCATCTTCTCGAAGCCGAGCGCCATCACGCAGTCGGAGACGCCACCCTCGACGAACTGCTTGGCCATGAACAGCGCCGTCGACCCGGTCGAGCAGTTGTTGTTGACGTTGTAGATGGGAATGCCCTCGAGACCCAGTTCGTAGAAGGCGCGCTCGCCACAGGGGGAGTCGCCGTAGCAGTAGCCCACGCAGGCCTG
>JABSQV010000112.1 GCA_013215565.1 Myxococcales bacterium
CCCGGGCCAACGGATTATCCCCACCACGCGCACGCCTCCCTCGAAGGTGGTGAGCTTGCCGCCGCGCAGGGGGGTGTTCTGCGCGCCGGACATGAGGGGTCCGCCGTTGTCCGAGAGGAAGACCACGATCGTGTTCTCCGCGAGCCCCTCGCTCTCGAGCGTGTCGAGGATCACGCCCACGGCCTGGTCCATCGAATCCACCATGGCCGCAAACACGCGCTGCACCGGATCCTTCCGGTCCGCGTATTTCGCGACGAGCTCCTTCGGCGCCTCCATCGGGCTGTGCGGCGCGAGGAACGGCACGTAGAGAAAAAAGGGCCGCGAGCGGTCGCGCTCCTTGATGAAGCGCGCGGCCTCCTCGCCGTGCACGTCGGTCAGGTAGCGGCCCTCGCGGCGTACGGACTTCCCGTTGCGCTGAAAATCGTGCCCGCCGGCGGGGGCCGAGTGCTCCCAGTATTTGACCTCGGTGTGGAGGTGCCCGAAGAAGTCGTCGAAGCCCCGCGCGTTGGGCGCCTGAATCTCGAGCGTGTGCCCCAGGTGCCACTTGCCCACCATGCCCGTCTGGTAGCCCGCTGCCTGGAAGTCCTCGGGAAGGAAACGCTCCTTGGGAGAGACGGCCTTGTTCGACCAAGTCAGGAGGGGGAAGTAGGCCACCCCCAGCCGCATCGGGTCGCGCCCGGTCATCAGCGCCGCCCGCGTAGGCGTGCAGATCGGCGAGACGTAGAGCCGCTCGAGTCGCACGCCCTCGGCCGCCAGCGCATCGATGTTAGGCGTCTCGATGTCGCTGCCCCGATAGCCGACGTCGGCCCAACCCAGGTCGTCGGCCAGCAGGATCACCACGTTGGGCCGCTCGGCCGCGAACCCGGTGGCGGGGACGAGCAGCGTTCCCAGCACGAGAAGAATCCGGGTGATCAGGAGCATTGTGCGCTCTCCCAAGAAAAAACGGCGCCGACCCTCTCGGATCGGCGCCGTTCTGAGAGGTCCCACCGTCGAGCTACTCTCCCACCGGGTCGCCCCGGCAGTACCATCGCCGAAACAGGGCTTAACTTCCGTGTTCGGAATGGGAACGGGTGTGGCCCCTGCTCTATGGACAGTGGGATAACTGTAGAAACCTCGCGGTTCTGACAATCGAATCGGGTTTTGAGCCCAAGGCTGCGCGCTTCACGTGATGAGCACGTTTCTTTCTCCGAAAGAAAGAGTGGTCAAGCCTCACGGGCGATTAGTACCGGTCAGCTTCACACGTTGCCGTGCTTCCACCTCCGGCCTATCAACGTCCTCGTCTCGGACGGCCCTTCAGGGGACCGAAGTCCCGGGGAGACCTCATCTTGGAGTGGGCTTCCCACTTAGATGCTTTCAGCGGTTATCCCTGCCGCACATGGCTACCCGGCGGTGCTGCTGGCGCAACAACCGGTACACCATCGGTGCGGCCGTCCCGGTCCTCTCGTACTAGGGACAAATCTCCTCAAGTCTCCAACGCCCACGGAGGATAGGGACCGAACTGTCTCACGACGTTCTAAACCCAGCTCGCGTGCCACTTTAATCGGCGAACAGCCGAACCCTTGGGACCTGCTTCAGCCCCAGGATGTGACGAGCCGACATCGAGGTGCCAAACCTCCCCGTCGATGTGAACTCTTGGGGGAGATAAGCCTGTTATCCCCGGCGTACCTTTTATCCG
>JABSQV010000113.1 GCA_013215565.1 Myxococcales bacterium
CCGGCGGAGGCAGCCGAGGCGAAGGCCGAAGCCGACGCTCCGGCGGAGGCAGCCAAGGCGAAGGCCGAAGCCGACGCTCCGGCGGAGGCAGCCGAGGCGAAGGCCGAAGCCGACGCTCCGGCGGAGGCAGCCAAGGCGAAGGCCGAAGCCGACGCTCCGGCGGAGGCAGCCGAGGCGAAGGCCGAAGCCGACGCTCCGGCGGAGGCAGCCGACGCGAAGGCCGAACCGGACGCTCCGGCGGCGCCGAAGCCGGGCGAGGTCCCTGAAGAGGGCCCGGAGGAGGCGTAGCAGATGCAGACGGAGGTCATTCTGGTCTCGGACGTTCCCAAGCTGGGCCAGTCCGGTGAGGTGGTCCGGGTCAAGTCGGGTTACGCGCGCAACTACCTGCTCCCGCAGGGGCTCGCGATGCTGGCGACCCGGGGACGGCGGAAGGAGCTCGAGCACAAGCAGCGCATGATCGAGGCCCGGGAGCGCAAGGAGATTTCCGGGCACGAGCAGCGCGCCAAGGCGCTGGCCGAAATGGAACTCCAGTTTGCCCGGAAGGCGGGTGAAGAGGGCAAGCTCTTCGGATCGGTGACGAGCGCCGAGATCGCCGAGCGGGTTGCGGGTCGCGGGATCGAGATCGATCGGCGTAAAATTGAGCTTTCCGAGCCGATCAAGGAACTCGGGGAACACGAGATTCAGATCTCCCTGCATCGGGAGGTGAAGGCTCGGCTCAAGGTCAAGGTGGTCGCCGAGGATTAGCGAGGCGCGAGCCGCGCCTGGCTCCGGTGTGGGGGGGGATCGAATGGCGCAGGCTGAGTTGAAGGCCGGAGGCATCGGAGGGCCTGCGCTCCCGGTGGACCACGATGCCGAGCGGTCGGTGCTCGGCGGCATCCTGCTGGACCACGAGTCGCTCTTCAAGGTGCAGGACAAGCTGCAGGCCGCGTACTTCGACCAGCCGCGCCACCGGATGATCTACGAGGCGTTCAACGCAATCGTAGAGAAAGGCGAGCCGGTCAACCTGGTGAGTCTGAAGGGCTGGCTCGAGGAGCGCGGCCGGCTGGACAAGAGCGGCGGTGTGAACTACCTGGCCGAACTCGCGTCCTTCGTTGCGACGGCCGCACACATTGAGCAGCACGCGAGGGTCGTGCGGGACAAGGCACTCGCGCGAGCTCTGATCCGGACCTGCGAGGAGGTGGCAGCCCGCGGATACGATGCGACGGCACCGGTCCAGGACCTGGTCGAGCATGCCGAGCGCAGCGTGCTCCAAATTGCTTCGGGGCATATCGAGACGGGCTTCGTCGACGTAAAGGGGGAACTCGAGCGCACCTTCGAGTTCATGGAGCGAATCCAGAGTGGCGATCTGACCGGACTCCGGAGTGGCTTCGAAGACGTCGACAAGATCACGGGTGGGTTCTCGGGCGGCGACCTGGTGGTACTGGCTTCCCGGCCCAGCATGGGCAAGACCGCGCTCGCGCTCAATATCTCCCGGAATGTCGCCGTCGATCACGGCGGCTGCGTGGCCCTCTTCTCGCTCGAGATGTCGACCCGCCAGCTGGTTCTCCGGCTCATCATGGCCGAGGCACAGATCGACTTCTCGCGTTTTCGGAACGGTTTCCTCGGTGAGCGGGATTGGCCGCGCCTCACGCGCGCGGCCGACGTGTTTTCCGACGCGCGCATTTTCATCGATGACAGCGGCAGCCTAACGGTCACCGACATCTCGGCCAAGGCCCGGCGCCTGCACCGGGAGCAAGGCCTGTCCCTGCTCATCGTGGACTACATCCAGTTGATTCAGGGACGGCGCAGCTCCGACCGACGTGAGCAGGAGGTGGCGGAGACCACGCGGCTGCTGAAGCTCCTGGCAAAGGACCTGGACATTCCGATCATCGCGATCTCGCAGCTGAACCGCGGCCCCGAGCAGCGCCCGAATCCGCACAAGCGCCCGGTGCTGGCCGACCTTCGGGAATCAGGCGCGATCGAGCAGGACGCCGACATCGTCTTCTTCATCTATCGGGACGAGTTCTACAACCGGGAAACGCTGGATCCGGGCGTTGCGGAGTTGATCGTGTCGAAGCAGCGGAACGGTCCGACCGGTACGCTGAAACTTCGCTTCGAGGATCGCTGCGCGCGCTTCCACGATCTCAGCGAGCGCGAGGCGCCGCCCGTGCAGGCGGGCTTCGACCCGGAGCCGGGCTTGCTCGAGAGCGATCTGGAGGGGGATCCCCCATTCTGATGCCTGGGTGCCCGTGCTGATGCGCGGCGGCTCGGACCTCGTGCGTCCGCGTGCGCTCAACCCGGGTGCCACGATCGGAATCTGCGCGCCGTCCGGGCCGGTCGAGACCGCCGCAGTTGCGGACGGCGAGCGCTGGCTCGAGGACGAGGGATTTCGGGTGCTGCGCGCGCCGCACCTGGAACAGCGCTGCGGTTACCTCGCCGGATCCGATGCGGTGCGGGCGGCGGACTTTCTAGAATTGCTGCGGGACCCGCGGGTGGACGCGATCCTGTTCGCGCGTGGGGGCTACGGGGTGGGCCGCTGGATTCCCCAGCTCGATCCGGCCGAGGTCGTCGCGGCGCGAAAGCTCATCATCGGGTACAGCGATGCGACGCTGTTCCTGCTCTGGCTGAGATTCGCCGGGTTGGTGTCGCTTCACGGCCCGATGCTGGAGCGCAGCGACCTCACGCCCGAGGCGAGAGCGCGGCTGATCGGCCTGCTGCGCGGCGACCCGCAGGCCGGGGCAGCGCTCTGCGGCGACTCGGTCCGCGGGGGCGCTGCGACGGGTCCGCTGGTTGGCGGGAGCCTCTCGCTCGTCGTTGCGAGCCTGGGCACCCCCTGGGAGATCGATACCAGCGGGGCCCTGCTCTTCTTCGAGGAGATCGACGAGCCCCCCTACGCGGTCGACCGGAAGCTGGTGCAACTCCGCGACGCCGGGAAGCTGTCCGCGGCCGCCGGCGTCGCCGTCGGAGCGCTCGTCGATTGTGGGTCAGAGCGCTACCCTGAGGTCGAGGTAGAGGACGTCGTTCGGGACCTGCTTCTTCGGGAAGTGGATGGCCCCGTCGTCTGTGGCCTTCCGATCGGACACATTCGTGACAACCGGGCCGTCGGCGTCGGAACTCTGGCCTCTCTCGACGGAGCGGTCGGAGCGCTGGTCCTGGAGGAGCCCGTCGTAGACCGCGGCTGAAGGAGTTGAGTTGAAGCTCGCTCAGGTGCGCCGAAAACTCCGGCGGGTGGATCGCGCGATCGAGAAGGCGATTGCGCGCAGCGAGATCCCGGGTGCGGTGGTGCGGGCGCGCCAGGGGCCCGAAGGCGACGGCCTCAGCTACGAGGGTGTATTCGGCCTGTCCTCGGTCAGCCCGGAGCGCTGCGAGATGCGACCGGACACGCTTTGCGACCTGGCGTCGCTCACCAAGGTCATGGCCACCACGTCCGCGATCCTGCTCCTGGTCGCCCGGGGTCGGCTCGAACTGGATCGGCCGGTTGCCGATCTGCTTCCGGCATTCGGGGAACGGGGCAAAGAAAAGATCACGCTCCGGCATTTGCTCACGCACAGTTCCGGACTGCGTCCCTGGCGCGCCTACTTCGAGGACCTCCGCGAACGCGAGTTGCGTCGCGGAGAGCGGCTGCTTGCGACCGAGGCAGGCCGGGAGGCCATCGTCTCGCGCATTCTCCGCAGCGCGCCCGTTCACGAGCCGGGTGAGGCCTCGACCTATGGCGATCTCGGATTCATCGTGTTGGGCGAACTGGTTGCCGAGGTCTCGGGTCAGCGGCTCGACGAATTCTGCCAGAAGCAGATCTACGAGCCGCTCGGTCTCGCGCAGACCCACTTCAACCCCGTCCCCTTCGAGGGGGATCCATTGCGCTACGCGGGTTCGGAGCAGTGCGAGTGGCGCGAGAAGATCCTGTGCGGCGAGGTCCACGACCCGAATGCGTGGGCGATGGGAGGCGTCGCCGGGCACGCGGGCCTCTTCTCGACCGCCGGGGACCTGATGCGCTTCGCCGACGAGATGCTGGCCGCCGACCGCGGTCAATCGGAACTCTTTCCGGCCGAGATCGCGCGGGAGTTCTTTCGGCGGCAGGGTCCCGAGGACGGCGCGGCGCCCGACAGTGACTGGGCGCTTGGGTGGGACACTCCGAGCGAAGGGAGGTCGACCTCGGGGCGCTACTTCTCGCCGCGCTCGGTCGGACACGTGGGATTTACCGGGACCAGCCTCTGGATCGATCTCGAGCAGGAGGTTGTCATCGTGCTGCTCGCGAACCGCCAGCACCTGGTTGCCAAGAGAAGTCAGTTCTCGCTGCGCCCGCTTACGCACGACCTGATCCGGGAGGCCTTCCTTGCGGCCTGAGATCCCGGCGCTCGAAGAGATTCGCCACGTGCACCTGGTGGCGGTCGCGGGAACCGCGATGGGGTCACTGGCGTGCATGTTTCAGGAACTGGGCCTTCGCGTGAGTGGCAGCGATGTCGACACCTACCCACCCATGAGCGAACTGCTTCGCGATGCCGGAGTTCCGGTGATGAAGGGCTTCACGCGCGCCCACGTTCTGTCTTCGCGTCCGGATCTGGTCGTGATCGGGAACGCGGTCCGCTCCGACAATCCCGAAGCCCGGGCCGTTCTCGAGGCCGGGATTCCCTACGTGTCGCTGCCCGAAGCGATTGCGCATTTCTTCCTTCGCGGGAAGCACTCGGTGGTCGTTGCGGGGACTCACGGAAAGACCACGACCACGAGCCTGATCGGACATCTGCTGACGCACGCGGGGCGCGACCCCACGATCCTGATCGGCGGTGTGGCGGAGAATCTCGGTTCGAGCTTCCGCCTGGGTGAAGGCGAACACTTCGTGATCGAGGGCGACGAGTACGACTCGGCTTTTTTTGACAAGACGCCCAAGTTCCGTCACTACGAGCCCCGCAGTCTGCTGTTGACCTCGTGCGAGTTCGATCACGCCGACATCTACGCGTCGCTGGACGAGATTCGTGACGTATTTCGCGGGTGGGTCGACTCGTTGTCGAAAGACACCCGGATCGTCTACTTTCGAGACTCTCAGGCGGTTCGCGACATCGTGAGGGAGGCTCGCGGAACCGTGGAGGGCTTCGGCTGCAGCGACGATTCCGTCTGGCGTGCAACGGATGTCAGCTTTGACTCCGACGGAACCCAGTTCAACGTCTGGCGGGGAGAAGAGCGGCTGGGATCGGTACGGGCCCCGCTCTTCGGGCGCCACAACGTCGAGAATCTGCTCAGTGCCGTGGCGATCGCGATCGGACTGGGCCTGACGATCCGCGAGATCGCGGCAGCGCTACGCGAATTCAAGGGCGTGCGTCGGCGCCAGGAGATTCGGGGAGAGGAGGCCGGCGTCTGTGTCATAGAGGACTTTGCGCACCATCCGACCGCCGTGCGAGCGACGCTGTCCGCGCTTCGGGTGCGTTTTCCGGACCGCAGGCTCTGGGCGGTGCTGGAGCCCCGCACTAACACGAGCCGGCGGCGCTTCTTCGAGGAAGCCTATGCGGGGTCGCTGGCGCTTGCCGATTGCGCGATCCTGGCCGGCGTCTACCGGCCCGAGCAGATTCCGGAGGAGGAACGTTTTCGCCCGGAACAGGTCGTCGCCGAGATCGCGCGGCAGGGCACCGAGGCGCTGCATCTTCCTGGCCCGGATGAGATCATCGAATGGGTGGTCCGGAACCGCAGTGGCAGGGATGTGGTCGTGATCATGTCCAATGGCAGCTTTGGCGGGATCTGGGATCGCCTGCTCGCTGAGCTTCGCCGCTCGGTGAGGGGCGGGGAAGGCTGATGCCGAACCTTCAGGCAAACGCATTGCGGCGCGGGACCACGATCATTCACGACGGAATTCCCTTCCGCGTACTTTCGTTCGAGCACCGGACCCCCGGGAACAAGCGGGCCTTCGTGCAGACGAAGCTCAGAAATCTCCTGGACGGGACCCAGCGAGAAGTGAAGTTCTCCTCCACCGAAGTCCTCGAACGGGCAATCGTCGAGACCCGAGAGATGGAGTTTCTCTACACCGACTCCGTCGGCTGTGTCTTCATGGACTCCGAGACCTACGATCAGCTGACCATTCCGAAGCAGGATCTCGCGAACTCGCTCAACTGGCTCTCCGAAGGGATGAGGATCTTTGTGGAACTCCTCGACGGCAATCCGATCGGGGTCGAGCTTCCCAAGCTGGTCGAAATGGCGGTCGCCCAGACCGAGCCCGTGGTCAGAGGCCAGACCGCCTCGCGTTCGAGCAAGCCGGCCACGCTGGAGAACGGAACCACCGTTCAGGTGCCGCCCTTCATCGAGGCCGGGGACCGGATCCGCGTCGATCCCTCCGAGGAGCGCTACGTCGATCGCGTCAAGTAGTACGCGAGCCGGACCCCGAGATGCACGCTGGGTCGGGCAGGCCGAGTAGCCGCTGGCCTGCCCCGGCCACGAAGCTCTGCTCGATCGCGGCTTCGACGAAGGCCTTGGCTGCCCGCGCTGCTTCGGCGAGCGCCTCTCCGCGGGCGAGTCGGGCCGCGATCGCGGCTGACAGGGCGCAGCCTGTCCCGTGTACGGCTCCGACGCCGCTGCGTTTTCCTCGGAGCCAGGTGCTCGTCTCCGCAGTTACGAGCAGGTCGTCGGGCTCAGCGTCAGCGTGTCCGCCCTTGATCAGCACCGCCTGCGCCCCGGCCTTCAGCAGGACTGCGGCCGCCCGTTCGGGATCGGCCTCACCGGTGAGCGCTTCGGCCTCGGAAAGGTTCGGGGTGACGAGCGCGGCCCCCGCGATCACGCACGAGACCAGCGTCGGGTGCGCGCGGCGTTCGAGCAGCAGCGTGCCGTCGCTTGCGGCGAGCACCGGGTCAACCACCCTCGGCGCGGGGTGGTTTTCGAGAACCCGCCCGACGCACAGGACGATGTCGTCGGTGGCCAGCATGCCGATCTTGATCGCTGCCGGTTCCAGGTCCCGGAGCAAACCACGGAGTTGCCCTTCGACCACGTTCGGAAAGGCCGGGAGCACCTGCTCGACGCCTCTGGTAGTCTGCACGGTGAGCGCTGTTGGAACCGCCATCCCGTGCACGCGGTGGAGGGCGAACACCTGGAGGTCAAGCTGCAGGCCGGCTCCGCCCGTCGGATCCGACCCGGCGATCGAGAGCACCGTCCTGCGCGGGAAAGTGTCGGCGTCGGCTTGCATCGCGTCTCAAGGGTAGCGAAGCACGCACGCCTGGTGTGTCTCGGCATGCTTCTGCCGCTGCTCATCGCACCGGCGCTCGGGGCCGAGGCGCCCACCGTAATTCTGCTCTCGTGGGACGGCGTGCGGCCCGATTATCTCGAACGGGCGGAGTTTTCGGCACTCGAGCGCATGGCCCGAGAGGGTGTGCGGGCCGAGCGGCTGATTCCGGTCTGGCCCCCCAACACCTTTCCCAACCACGCGGCGCTCGCGACCGGGACCTACGCAGACCGCCACGGGATCGTAAACAACCGCTTTCTCGATCGCGACCGGGGCCTGTTCAGCTACGAAGCCGACGGCGACTGGCTCGAGGCCGAGCCGCTCTGGGCCGCGGCGGAGCGTCAGGGCGTGCCGGCCGCCACCTTCTTCTGGGTCGGCTCGGAGACCGATTGGCACGGGACTGGTGCGCGCTACCGGAAGGCACCGTTCGATTCCTCGGTGAGCGAGTCCGAGAAGGTCGACCAGATCCTGGCCTGGATCGATCTGCCCGAAGCCGAACGACCCCGGCTGGTGATGAGCTGGTGGCACGGCACCGACGGCGTGGGCCATGCGAGCGGGCCCGCTCACCCGGCGGTCGCGCGCCAACTCGCGGCACAGGACCGGGAACTGGGCCGGCTCTTCGCGGGACTCGACGAGCGAGGGATCTGGGACCGCACGACCGTGATCGTCGTCAGCGATCACGGGATGGCGGAGGTGAACGAGGCGATCGACCTCGGGGCGGTTCTCGGAGCCGACGGAATCCGCGCGCGCGTGATGTCCGGTGGCGGGGTCGCGCATGTCTATCTCGAGGACCCCACCCGGGCCGGCCTGACCGTGCGCCGGCTCAACGCGATCGCGGGCGTGCGCGCCTTTTCGGGCCCGGAGCTTCCGGCCGAACTCCGCGGTCACCACCCTCGCCGGACCGGCGACGTGGTGGCCTTCACCGACCCCCCTCGAACCTTCTACCGCCTGAACGGGATGGAGCGCACCTGGGTCATGTTTCGGGGCCTGCTCGGTCACAAGCGCGGCACGCACGGCTACGATCCGGAGCACCCCGAAATGGCAGCCGTCTTCCTGGCACTCGGTCGCGGAGTCTCGCCGGGTCACGAGCTCGGAAGCCCCCGCGCGATCGACGTCGCGCCGACCGTGGCGAGGCTGCTCGGAATCGAAGCGCCCGCTTCGTCGGAAGGGTCGCCGATCGCCGGCATCGGAGAAGGGCGCTGAATCCCGGGGTACGGCCCCGTCAGACCGGGGGCGGCGTCATCAGGGTCAGCACGACGACCCGGTCTGGGGAGTCGTTCGCGATGCCGTGCAGTTGGCCCGCGGGCGCAAACGTCGCCTCGCCCGGGCCCAGCTTCCGCGTCTCGTTCCCGACTGAGAAGCTGCCGCGGCCCTGGAGCACCAGGTAGACCTTGTCCGAGTCCGCGTGGGTGTGGGGCTTCTGGGTCTGGCCCGGCTCCAGACAGTAGATGTCGAGAAAGAAGCGCTCCGAGGCGAAGAGCTCGACCTTCTGGAGCTTTTCAGCCGCGAAGCGATAGGCGGAATCATCCCAGCGTACGACCTGCATCTCGCTCCGGCTTACTGGGCGCTGTCGCTGCTCCACTCGATGGCGCTCTCGAGCACCGTGAGTTGCTCGGTCGAGAGCACGGCGAGCTTGCGCGCGACGACTCCCGCCAGATCCTTGAAGGCGTGTGCCGCGGCGGAGTCCGGGTGCGCGAGGACGGTGGGTCTGCCCTCGTCTCCCGAGACCACGACGTCGGGCTGGAGCGGGATGCGGACGAGCAGGTCGACGCCGAGTTCGGCCGCTGCGCGTTCTCCGCCGCCCTCGCCGAAGAGTGCGTGTTTCGTGTCGCAGGTGGGGCAGACGAAGTAGCTCATGTTCTCGACGATGCCGAGCACGGGCACGTTGACGCGCTCGAACATCTTGAGGCCCTTGCGCGCGTCGATCAGGGCGACCTCCTGCGGTGTCGTCACGATCACGGCCCCCGAAAGCGGTGCGCTCTGCGTCAGCGTCAGCGCTGCGTCCCCGGTGCCGGGGGGCAGGTCGAGCACCAGATAGTCGAGGGAGCCCCAGGAAACGTCTGACAGGAACTGTTGCACGATCCCGTGAACCATCGGCCCGCGCCAGATCACGGGCGCCTTCTCGTCGGCCAGGAACCCGATCGACATGACGGCGAGATCGTGGGCCCGCTTCGGCACGATCTTGCGCTCTTCGGTCACTTCGGGCCGACCGTGGACTCCGAGCATCAGCGGGATCGAGGGCCCGTACACGTCGATGTCGAGCAGGCCGACGGTTGCCCCGGTCTTGCGGAGTGCGAGTGCCAGGTTGACCGAAACCGTCGATTTTCCGACCCCGCCTTTGCCGCTCGCGACCGCGATCACGTTGCTCACTCCGGGCAGCACGCCGTCCTTCTGCGCGGGTCTCGAGCCGCGTGTGTTTGCGGTCATCTCGACCTCGACCGCATCGACACCGTCGAGCGCCGAGACCGCCTCTCGCGCCTGGCGCGCGAACTCCTCCTTCACGGGGCACGCGGGCGTGGTCAGTTCGATCTTGAACGCCACGTGCGAACCCTCGATCCGAATTCCCTTCACGAAGCCCAGGTCGACGATCGACTTCCGAAAATCCGGGTCGATGATCGGTCGGAGGGCCTCCAGCACAGTCCGTTCGGTCGGAGCAGACACGGACGCGATCATGCACTTTGCAGTCAAGATTCGCCAGCGAGTCGCGGCCGGGCCCCCTCGGGCGCCGGGCCCGCTGTAGAATGGCCGCGGCGTTCCGCAGCGCGGGCGCGAGCGCGCAACCGGGACGCCGCCTGCGTCCCAGCCAGCACGAGGAGAAGCCCATGAAACTCGTCACCTTTACGCACGAAGGATCGACTCGAATCGGGGTCGTGGAGGGGGAAGAGGTCGTCGACCTTGCGGCTGCGGTCCCCGACCTTCCGCAGGAGATGTCGGCCTTTCTGGCCGAAGGAGCGCGTGCCCTCGAGCAGGCTCGGAACGCCTCGGGTCCCAGGCTCTCGCTCGCGAGTGTGAAACTCGAAGCGCCGGTCCTTCGCCCGCCGAAGTTTCTGGCGATCGGCCTCAACTACGCAGACCACGTGGCCGAGAGCGGCCTCGAGAAGCCCAAGCATCCGGTCTTTTTCAACAAGCAGTCCACCTGCGTGACGGGCCCCTACGACCCGATCCACTCGCCGCGCGCCTCGCAGGCGCTGGACTACGAGGGGGAACTCGCGTTTGTGATCGGCCGCCGCTCGCGTCACGTTCCGAAGGAGCGCGCCCACGAGGTGATCGCCGGCTACCTGGTCTGCAACGACGTCAGCACACGCGACTGGCAATTCCGGGCCCAGACCATGACGCTCGGAAAGTCCTTCGATACCCACGGGCCGCTCGGGCCCTGGATCGTAACTCCCGACGAGCTGGGAGATCCCCACTCGCTGGGGCTTCGCACCTGGGTGAACGGTGAACTGCGGCAGGAGTCGAACACCAAACACCTGATCTACGACTGCTTCGATCAGATCGAGACGCTCTCGACGGTGTGTACGCTCGAACCTGGAGACGTGATCTCGACGGGAACCCCGGCCGGGGTCGGCATGGCGATGGAGCCGCGCAGCCGGCTCGAGCCCGGCGACGTGATTCGGATCGAGATCGAGCGGATCGGCTGGATCGAGAACCCGGTTGTCGAGGAGCCGGCCGACACCCCAAGAATCTGAGCGCGGAGGAGAGCGTCGCCATGTCGGAACAGATCAAGCCCATCAAGTTCGCGCACGCCGTCTTTCGCAGCCGCCGGTTCGAGGAGACCGTCGCGTGGTGGAAGAACCTGCTCCACGCCGAGCCCGCCTTCGAGAATGACTTCATCGCGTTCATCACCTACGACGACGAACACCACCGGATCGCGATCGTGCGCATGCCGGGTCTGGAAGAACGTTCGTCGAGCGCCGAGGGTCTGGACCATATCGCCTACACCTACGCGACGCTTGGGGACCTGCTCGCGACCTACGAACGGCTCAAGGCGGACGGGGTAGAGCCCTACTGGTGCATCAACCACGGTCCGACCACGTCGATGTACTACCGCGACCCGGACGGCAACCAGGTCGAGTTGCAGATCGACAATTTCGCGACCGACGAGCAGCTCAAGGCCTGGTTCGCGACCGATGCCTTCGCGAAGAACCCGATCGGGGTCGAGTTCAAGCCCGAGGAACTGCTGCGCAAGTTCCGGGAAGGGGTCCCGGTCGAAGAACTCGTCCAGCAGGGTTCGGCTTAGAAGCGCTTTCGTAGGGCCTGATCGCGCACGGCCGCGAGCAACAGCGGAACCCGGCAGGTTCGCGCAGGCAGCGCGTTTCGCTTGCGGGAAGCGGCTGCCGGAACGGGCTGCGGAAGGGGCGTGTGGTTCAGGATTCCTGGCCGATCGCGCGTTCGATGATCTGCTCAAAGGCCGCGAGCGGAAGCGCTCCGTTCAGGAAGGTGCCGTTGACGAAGAACCCCGGGGTGCCGGAGACACCGAGCGATTTTCCGAACTCCATGTCTTTCTCGACCGCGCGCGCCTCGGCCAGGTACGCCTGAGAGGCGGGGTCGCTCGCGCACTTCTCCCAGGTTGCGAGGTCGAGGTCGGCCCCTTTCAGGTAGCGCTTGCTCTCGCTGACCAGGTTGCCGGGATTGAGCGTCTTCTGATTTGCAAAGAACCCGTCGTGCAGCGCCCAGAACGCGTCTTCCTTCTGCTTCGCGGCGCAGTTTGCGGCGATGGCGGCCGGCTTTGCCCATGGATGAAAGCCGAGCGGGAAGTGCTTGTAGACGAACTTCACCTGGTTCGGGTACTTCTCGAGAATCTGATTCACAGTCGCCGCACCCCGCGAGCAATACGGGCACTGGAAGTCCGAGAACTCGACGATTGTGACCGGGGCCGCTGGATTTCCTCGAACCGGCATGCCTGCCGCGGACGCTTCCAGCTGGACTCGGCGCTCGTCGGCTTCTCGCAGCTTCTCTCGCGCGAGCTGGGCAAGTTCGATTTCGACCTCCTGATCGCTCAGGCTCACGTCCACGGCCCCGGCGGAGAGGAGGTAGAACCGCTTGTCGTCGGTCGTGACCAGGAACGGGTACTCCCGGCCGCGCATGCGAAAACTGCCCTGGTCCACGCCCGCGATCTCACTCGGCTCCAGCGCCCCCATCTCGAGCTTCTCCGAGGCGAGCTCGGGCAGCCGGAGCCTCAGGTTGGCCAGGATTCGCTGCGCGCGATTCTGGTCCCCCGAAGCCGCCGCCCGGGGCTCCGTGCTCGGTTCCGGCGCCTGTTCGTTGCAGCCCGCGAGCATTCCCCCGCACAGCGCGACCCCCCCGGTCAGCAGGCCCGCGCACAGCGTGCGTCGCAGCGTTCGAAACTGAGAATCCATCGAGTCTTCCCCCGTCAGAGTTCGCGGCGGACCCCCGAACGCTCGCCCCGAGCTCTGAACGCGAGCCGGCAAACCGCGGATCCGCATCTTCTCACGGTATCCGGGCAGCCGAGCTTGAGCCAGTCCTGCGCCCCGGCGTGACCCGTCGTGTGGACAGCGGCGTCAGGGGTAGCCTGGAGCGACGACGTGGAACAGTGGTTCCGACCGGATCGGCCGACAGACGAAGGACGCCGAATCTCCGGGCGGGCTGCCAGCACCCGCGCGGAGGCCTCCGGGCTGCGCGTCGGGAGTTCGAGCGTCAATTCGTGGCCTCGGCGCTCGAGCGCCATCGAGGAAATGCCACGCGGGCCGCGCGCGAACTCGGGATCAGCGGAACTTCGGTTCGCGCTTTTCGAGAAACGCCCGGGTGCCCTCGGTGGCCTCCGCGGTCCCGCAGAGTTCGGAGAACAGATTTGCCTCGATCTCCAGTCCCCGACCGAGCGGAAGGTCGAGTCCCTCGCGGATCGCACGCAGCGCCGCAGCGACGGCGCGTGGTCCGTTGGCCAGGATCTCATTCAGGACCTCGCCGGCGCGATCCATCAACTGTTCGGGCGGCACGACCTCGTTCACGAGTCCAACCCGGAGTGCAGCTTGCGCACCGATGAGGCCGCCCGAGAGCACCAGTTGCTGAGCGATGCCGCGCCCGACCAGGCGCGCGAGCCGCTGCGTGCCCCCAAACCCCGGGATCAGCCCCAGCTTGACCTCGGGCTGTCCGAACCGGGCCCCCTCCGAAGCGATCCGGAGGTGGCAGGCCATCGCGAGTTCACAGCCGCCCCCGAGCGCAAAGCCGTTGATCGCGGCGACGATGGGCTTCTCGAGCGCTTCGATCCGAGAGAAGACTCCCTGCCCGCGCCGCGCGAACTCGAGGCCGGCCGTCGGGTCGAGCCTGGAGAGCTCCGCGATGTCGGCTCCTGCGACGAACGCGCGTCCCGCGCCCGTCACGATCACGCCGTGGATTTCGCGGTCGCTCTCGATCATCGTGACGTGTGCCTCGAGCGCGTCGAGCACCGACGCGGACAGCGCATTCAGCGCATCGGGCCGGTCGATCGTGAGCCGCGCCGTGTTCCCCTCGATCGTGAGTTCGACCTCGGCCACGCGAGAGCTAAGCCTCCACTCCAACCAGCCGCTTGAGTTCCACCCCGGGGGTCCGGTGCAGGAACTCCCCCGGGGGAAGCGCGTCCGGACTGTGGTCGCGGATCGCACGCAGCAGGCCGGCCAGCACCGGAACCATCTGTTCCTCGGGAACACGCTCGTAGAGGACCTTGCCGATCCGGGTTCCCTCGCGCGAGCCGCCCACCTGAATCACGTGATCGTTCTTACCATAGCCGTAGATTCCGATCTCGGCCGTCGGGGGCCGCGAGCAACCGTTCGGACAGCCGGCCATGCGGATGATTACGTCGACGTCGCCGAGGCCCTGGGCCTCGAGTTCGGCCAGGTAGCGCGGGAGCACGTTCTCGGCGTCGGTCATGGCCAGACCGCAGGTGGGCTTTGCCGGGCACGCGAACGAATGGGTGCGAAGCGTCGACAGGGTCTCCTCACGCGCGACGCCGTCTTGTCGAAGCCGCTCATCGACCCAGGCACGGCGGTCCCCGGGAACGTGGCAGAGCAGAAGATCCTGGTTGGGCGTGATGCGGACCCCGAGCCCGAGTTCCTCGACCACCTCTCGCACGGCGCGTCGCGCGGGCTGGCGCATGCGGCCGTTCTCGACCGGCAGGCCGAGCCACCAGCGGTCGCCGTCTCCGGCCTCTCGGTTCCAACCCAGGTGGTAGCAGACCGGCGGGATCGGGCCGGGGGTCGCCTCTTCCAGGTCGATCTCGAAGCGGCTCCGCAGCATTTCCTTGACCCGGTCCGGGCCCAGACGCCGTAGCGTGTACTTCCACCGCGCCTGTCGGCGGTCCCGGCGTTCGCCGTGTTCTTTCTGCAGCGTCACGATGCTGCGTACCGTTGCCGTGACCTGCGCGCGCGGGATGCGGCCGAGGTAGATCCCGAGCAGTTGCTTCGTCTGCGGCTGGTGGTGCGTGATCCCGAGTCCGCCTCCGGTGTACAGGTCGTAGCTTTCCACTTCCCGGCCGTTCAGCACGGGCAGCAGTCCGACGTCCTGCGTCAGGAGGTCGATCGAATTGTCGTGTGGATGCGCGATCCCCACCTTGAACTTGCGCGGCAGATATTGCGTTCCGTAGATCGGTTCCTCCGAAGTCATCGGAGCGACCGAGCGCGCTTCGTCGTCACTCAGAAAAATCTGGAAATAGCTCGAAGTCCGTGGCGCGAGTTCGCGCGCGATCTCGTGTGCGAGTTCCCTGGAGCAGAGCGGAAGCTCCGGATCGAGATCGTCGATCGGGCTGCACATGGTATTGCGATTCAGGTCCCCGCAGGCCCCGAGGGTCGTCAGCCGGTAGCCGCGGTCGGGCACTTCCTCGTTCAGGTAGCGGATCAGGGCACCCAGCTTCCGGCCCGGGATATAGTGCAACTGAATCCCCTGGCGCGTCGTGAGCCGGAGCGTCTGGTTTGCGAAGCGGTCCGCCGCCCCGTCGAGCGCTACCCACTGCTCGGGCGAAAGCTCTCCTCCGGCCGGAAGCTTGACCCGGACCATGAAGATGTAGTCGCCCGTCTTGCGGCCGCGCTCGCCCCGCTCCTGCTGCTTGTAGATCCCAAAATGCTTCGAGAGTTCCTTGGCTTCGTTGCCGATCGTCTCGGCTGCGCCCCGGGTCATTGCGTCGAGCTCGTCGCCGAACGCGTGGGTGTCTGCGTCGCGGCCCGGCGGCGCAACGAAGAACAGCCCTTCGCTTCTGGACTTGAGCTGCTCGACCTTCGACATCTGGGAGGGGTCGGCGTCGATCAGTGTGACCGGCGGCTTTGGGGGCATAGAATTTGACAGTAGCAGAGTCTGATTCTGCTTTTCAAAGACCGCTTTTCGTAGTGTAGTATTGGGCCGCGCTGGGCGACTCGAAGCGTAGGGTAGAATCCGGTCGGCGCCGATCTGAGGAGTACGCGATGGCCACGAACTCGAAGCGGATCAAGGAGATCCTCTCCTGGTACTCGTCCGACAGCCCCGGAACCCTCGCGAACCTGGCCCGCCTGCTGGGTCACGGACGTCTCGGCGGGACCGGAAAACTCGTGATTCTCCCCGTCGATCAGGGTTTCGAGCACGGGCCCGCGCGCAGCTTTGCGGTCAATCCCCCGGCCTACGACCCGCGTTATCACTTCGAGCTCGCGATCTCGGCCGGCTGCAACGCCTATGCGGCCCCGCTCGGTTTCCTCGAAGCCGGAGCGGCAGAGTTTGCGGGCGACATTCCGCTGATCCTCAAGCTCAACAACTCCGACTCGCTCTACGGGGGCAGCGATCCCGCGCCGGCCGTGACGGGAAGCGTCGGGGATGCGCTTCGCCTCGGCTGCTCTGCGATCGGGTTCACGATCTACCCGGCCTCGGCGCTTCGAAACGAGATGTACGAGCAGATCCGCGAACTCGGGGAGGAGGCGAAGAGCGTGGGGCTCGCGGTCGTGATCTGGTCCTACCCGCGCGGCTCGGGAGTCTCCAAGGAGGGCGAGACCGGGATCGACGTGGTCGCCTACGCGGCCCAGATCGCGGCTCAGCTCGGCGCGCACCTGATCAAGGTGAAGCCCCCCACGGCCCACGTGGAGCAGGAGGCGGCGCGCAAGCTGTACGGGAAGGGAGGGATCGCGATCGACACGCTGCCCGAGCGCGTTCGTCACGTGGTTCAGAGCGCGTTCAACGGCCGCAGGATCGTGATCTTCTCGGGCGGTGCGGCCCGGGACCGGGAGGGCATGCTGGAAGAAATCCGGGGCATCTCGGAAGGCGGTGGTTTCGGCTCGATCATCGGCCGGAACTCCTTTCAGCGGCCGCAGACCGAGGCGATCGAACTGCTCCACGAGGTGATGGACATCTACGCGCGCGCGTAGGCGGGGTAAGATCCCGGTTCGGGGAGGACCCGCCGTGAACGAAATCCTCGGTCTTACGCTGGTGGAGCTCAATCAGGGTCTGCGCGCGAGGCGCTGGTCCGCGGTCGAGCTGATGCAGGCCGTGCTCGACCGGATCGACGAGACCAACCCGGACCTGAATGCCGTCGTGGCGCTGCGCGACCCGGACGCGCTGCATGCGGACGCACGCGTCGCCGACGCCCGCATCGCGAGCGGCGATGCCCGGCCCCTGGAGGGGATCCCGCTCGGCGTCAAGGACCTCGAGGATGCAGAGGGTCTGGTGACCTCGAAGGGCTCGCTTCCGTTCCGCGAGAACCTCGCTTCCCGGGATTCGACCCAGGTCGCGCGGCTGCGCGCCGCCGGCGCGATCGTGGTCGGCAAGACCAGTGCCCCAGAGTTCGGCTACACGGCCATCACCAAGAACCTGATCCACGGGGTGACCCGCTCGCCCTGGAATCTAGAGCGGACTCCGGGTGGCTCGAGCGGCGGCTCCGCGGCCGTGCTTGCGGGCTCCGTGATTCCGCTTGTGACCGCGTCGGACGGAGGCGGGTCGATCCGAATCCCGGCGAGCTTCACGGGTGCCTTCGGTCTGAAGCCTTCCTTCGGACGGATCCCCCACGGCCCCAGCCGCTACTGGGACTACGGTGTGACCGCCTGCTACGGCCCGCTCACGCGCACCGTGGAGGACGCGGCGCTCGTCCTCGACCAGGTGGCGGGTGCCTCGCCGCTCGACGCGCAGAGCCTGCCCGATCCGGGCATCCGCTATCTCGAAGCCGTGCGCGGAGATCCGCCGAGCGGCCTGCGGATCGGCTATTCGCCCGATCTCGGGTATGCGGTGGTGCAGTCCGACGTCGCGGAGGCGGTCGAGAGCAGCGTGCGCGCGTTCGAGAAACTCGGGCACCAGGTCGAACGCTTTGCGGGCGGGCCGCCCGAACTCGGCCGGGAGTGGGGGCTGATGGGATCCTTCGAACTCGCCTCGCAGCTTCATCCGCTCTTCGACGAGCACGCCGAGAGCTTCGGACGCACTTTCTTCGCGGGGCTCAAGACAGCCTGGGACATGAACCCCGAGCGCTTCGGACGCCTCTCCGAACTCCGCGCACAGCTCAATCACTGGTGCGCCGAGAGTTTCGAGCGTTACGACCTGCTGGTGATGCCCACAGTCCCCTACGACCCGCCGCCCGCAAAGGGTCCCTTCCCGAGCGAGACCGAGGGCCGGCCGCAGGGGGTCGCCGGCGTCGCAGCCTTCACGATTCCGTTCAACCTCTCCTGGCATCCCGCAGCGACCGTGCGTGTCGGGCTCTCGCGGGCGGGCCTCCCGATCGGCATGCAGATCGTGGGTCCGCGCCACCGCGACGACCTGGTGCTAGGTGCGGCTGCGGCGTTCGAGCGGGCGTGTCCGTGGCACCCGCACTGGCCGGAGCGCTGGTAGTCCGATGCGGATCGCACTCGCCAGCGACCACGCGGGCTATGCTCTCAAGGAAGAGCTCGCGAAGGTCCTCGCAGGCTCGGGTCACGAAGTAGAGGATTTCGGGACCGACTCGGACGAGAGCTGCGACTACCCCGACTTCGCGATTCCGGCGGCCGAGACTGTGCGGGCGGGCCGCAACGAGCGCGCGATTCTGGTCTGCAGCAACGGCATCGGGATGGCGATGACGGCGAACCGGATTCCGGGCGTACGAGCGGCGCTCGTGTACAGCGAGCGGAGTGCGCGGATGACGCGCGCGCACCACGACTCCAACGTGCTCTGTCTCGGAGCCGGCGAATTCGGTGCCCAGGATCTGCTCGGCTTCGTGCGGGTCTGGCTCGAGACCACGTTCGACGGGGGCCGCCACGAGCGCCGCGTCGGGAAGTTCCAGAAGCTCGAGCGTCCGTGAGCGCCCGGTCGTGAGTGACGAGAAGCCGCGTTCGGGCCACTGGGAGCCGCCGAACGCGAAGGCGAGCGGAGCCTGGGCGCAGCGGCGACGCCTGGCAACTGCGATGCGCGACGTGATCGAGCGGCTCGTCACCAGCGGTGCGCCCGAAGAGGAACTTCGCGGCGCCGCGGAAGCGCTCGAGCGCTATGCCGGGCACCTCGAGACCCACCCCAGGTTGCTGCGGCGCGAAGGTTTCGGAGAGACCTCGACCGCGGGCGACGTCGCTGAGTTCTTCGACATGAGCCCTCTGATCGGCCTTTCGAATCCGCTCTCGCCGCCGATCGAGCTCTGGATCGACGGGGACCGCGCGTTCGGGCGGGTGCGGTTCGGAACCGCCTACGAGGGACCTCCCGGCCACGTCCACGGCGGCTTCATCGCCGCCGCGTTCGACGAGGTGCTGGGCTATGCGCAGTCGCTCTCGGAGAGTCCGGGCATGACGGGCCGTCTCACCGTTCACTACCGCAGTCCGACGCCACTCGACCGGGAGCTTCGCTTTGAAGCCTGGATCGACCGGGTCGAGGGGCGCAAGATCATCACCCGGGGCGAGCTCGTCGCGGGCGAGCTTCTGTGCGCCGAGGCCGAGGGGCTCTTCGTCTCCGTCGATCCAGAGCGCTTCCGGGCACTGCTCGACTAGGACCCCGGGGAGAGCCGTCGCCGGGGCGCGGGTTCCCGGCTCGGCGCCGTGAGCGCGCGCTTCCCGGCCGCGTGGCCCCCGGGGTAAGCTCTCGGTTACGGCTGGAAGGACGGAAGCGATGTTCGATCTCCAACTCGACGAAGAACTCGAGCTGCTCGTGGAGACGGCCCGGAGCTTCGCACGCGAGGAACTCTCGCCGCGGCTGCGCGAGGCGGAGTCCGCGCGTGGGCCCGATCCCGGGGTGTGTGCGTCCTTCGCCGAGATCGGCCTTGCGGCGCTGGAGCTTCCCGAAGCCTGCGGCGGTGCAGGGTTGGGTGCGCTGGCGCGCGTGCTCGTGAACGAGGAACTCGCCGCCGGCGACGTGGGGGCGGCCGTCGCGCTCGATCCGCTCGGTCCGGCGCTCTACCCGCTGCTGGAACTCGGGGGCGAGACGGCGCTGAAGGAACTCGCGCTTCCGCTGCTCGCGCGCGAGGGCGCGCGTGCGGTACTGGTGGCGGCCGCCGATGCCGAACTCGAGGTCGGCGCCGACGCGGTCTCCGGAGCGGTTCCCTGGGTTCCCGCGGACCGCGTGGATCTGCTCGTGGTGCTCGATTCAGAGGGCGCGGTGGCGCTGCAATCCGGGATCGAGACCGAGCCGCTGCGGGGCGCGGGCCTGCGCGCTGCGGGCGCGTCGGCGCTCCGGCTTCAGAACGCTCCGATCGTCGCGCGCTGGCGGGGCCGGGAGCAGGCGGGCCGCGCGCTCGCGCGTGCGCGTCTCTACCTGGCATCGCTGCTCGTGGGTGTGCTCCGGCAGACGTGCGAGTTCACGCGCGACTACGCGCTTCAGCGCGTCGCATTTGGACGTCCGATCGCCCACCATCAGGCGCTGGCCTTCTTGCTCGTCGACATGCACGCGGCCGTCGACGGAGCGCGACTCCTGCTGCACGAGGCGGCCTGGAACGCGGACCGGGGGCGCGCGAATGCAGCGCTCAGTGCGACCGCGTTCATCGAGGCCATCGACGCGTCGCGCTTCGTCGGTCCCAACGGCGTGCAGATCCTGGGCGGTCACGGTTTCATGCAGGACTACCCGGTCGAAAAGTACATGCGGGAGTCACGCGCGCTCGGACTCCTGCTCGGCGGGGTCGATGCCGCGCGCGAAGAGGCGGGACGGGCGCTCTGCGATGCGGGTGCGCCAGTCGCGTTGTCCGAGTTGGAGATCGTCTGATGGAGTTCACGATCGACAAGGCCATGCGCGAGCGGCTCGAGGAAGCGCGGGAGCGTGGCCGCGACGAGATGCGGCCGATTGGGCTGATCGCGGACCGGCTCGGCCGGCCGATTCCGCGCGACGACCCCTACTTCGAGGGCCTGATCGCGAGCGGCGAGGGCCGGACCCGCTGGCCGGGATTGAAATCGAAGCCCCGACCCTCCACACGCGATCCGTTGCGGACGGTCACGATGACGCTGCTCCTGACCGAGGAGTGGGCCTACTGGGACCGCGGGGTGATGGTGGCGAATCCCGGCCCGGGCCTGCCCGAGGGAAACGTGCTGGCGCTCGGGACCGACGAGCAGAAGGAGCAGTACCTGGGCCCCTTCCTGGACCCGGACCGGCCACGCTGGGCCTGCTTCGCGATGACGGAGCCCGGGGCCGGCTCGGACGCGGCCGCGATTCGGACCCACGCGCGCAAAGACGGGGACCACTGGATCCTGAACGGTGCGAAGTGCTTCATCGGAAATGCCAGCCGTGCCGACTGGATTCTGGTTCAGGCGACGATCGATCCCGAGAAGGGGCGCGACGCGCAGCGCGCCTTCTTCGTGGAGCAGGCTACGCCGGGGCTCGGTGGCTTCAAGATCGAGAAGAAGATGGGACTCAAGGCGTACGAGTCTACCTCGTTCACGCTTTCGGACTGCCGGGTTCCGGCTGCGAACCTGCTCGGGGGTGAAGCACGCTACGAGGAACGCGCCGGCTTCAAGACCGCGATGCGCACCTTCAATGCGGGGCGTCCAATCATTGCCGCGAACTCCGTCGGGATCGGACGGGCCGCGCTGGATGAGGCGCTGGACTTCGCGCGTGAACGCGACCTTCTCGGAGACTCCCGGGTACGCGATCGGCTCGAGCAGATGGCGCGTAAACTCCGAGCTGGACGGCTGCTCTGTCTGCGCGCGGGCTGGCTCGCGGATCGGATGGCGCCCAACATCGTCGAGGCGTCGATGTCGAAGGCGATTGCGGCCGGCGTCGCCCAGGAGGCGACGAGCCTCGGGATGGAACTGCTCGGCTCTGTCGGCGCGCGCGGTGACCACCTGATCGAAAAGCTCTATCGGGACGCCAAAGCCATGGATATCGTCGAGGGGACCGGCCAGATCCAGCGCATGATCATGGCGCGACACCTGGTTCAGCTGCCCCGGAACTAGCCAGGCGATTCGCGGCCGGACGGGTTCCGGCGCCGACCGGCGGAGGCTCGGGCCAGAGGAGAGGAGGACACGAGGATGGCTACGTTTTGTGAAGATCGCGTCGCGATCGTGACCGGAGCCGCGCGCGGGATCGGGCGCGAGTACGCGCTCATGCTCGCAGCGCACGGCGCGAAGGTGGTCGTGAACGACCTCGGCGGTGCGCGCGACGGCTCCGGCGCGTCGCGGAGCCCCGCCGAGGAGGTGGTCGAGGAGATCCGGGCGGGCGGTGGCGAGGCGCTGGCGAACGGCGAAGACGTGAGCGACTGGGCCGGCGCCGAGCGCATGGTCCGGCAGGCCATCGACTCCTTCGGAAGGCTCGATGTGCTAGTCAGCAACGCCGGCATTCTGCGCGACCGCATGCTCGTCAACATGAGCGAGGAGGAGTGGGATGCCGTGATTCGGGTCCACCTCAAGGGCACTTTCGCACCTGCCCGCCACGCGGCCGCCTACTGGCGGGAACAGTCGAAGGCCGGGAACCCGATCGACGCGCGCCTGATCAATACTTCTTCGGTCTCGGGGATTTACGGGAATCCGGGTCAGACGAACTACGGCGCGGCCAAGGCGGGCATCGCCGGGTTCACGATCATCGCGGCGCGCGAACTCGGTCGCTACGGGGTCACCGTGAACGCGATTGCGCCCGGGGCGCTTACCCGGCTGACGGAGGATCTGATGCCGGGCGAGATCAGCGACGAGGAGCGAGACCGCCGCAGTCCGCGCTGGGTCGCGCCGCTGGTCACCTGGCTCGCGAGTTCGGAGTCGAGTGACGTGACCGGTCGGGTGTTCGAATCGTCGGGTCGGATCCTGTCGGTAGCCGAGGGCTGGCACCGCGGGCCGATGGCCGAGCCGCTCGAGGACCCGACCGCGCTCGGGCCGGTGGTCCGGGATCTGGTCAAGCGTGCGCGCAAGAATGCGGGCATGGACGGGCTGGACCTGGACGGCGGGCTCGACTGAGCCTCAGATCCCCTCGGAGACGCCCGGGATGAAGAGCGGCTCCATCTCGAAGGTGGCGACGTCGCGGGCGAGTTGGGCATCGCTGACCCGTTCGGGTTCGTCGGAGGCGGCTTCCAGCAATTGTGGAAGCAGCGTGGCGTCGCTGGTGGTGTTCAGGAACAGGCCGGGCCGCGCGAGCACGAAGTGCACGGCACGCTGCAACGCGGCCGGATCCTTGATGGGCTCGTACCAGCTGAAGCGGGGCTGGCTGCCGTTCTGCCAGCGCCGACGTGCGACCGCCTTGATCGTCTGCAGCGCGACCCCGCGCTCCTGGCAGAGCTCGGCCAGAGTCTCAAAGTCGCGCGCGTAGTCCGGCTGCGAGAGCATCGTGAAGTTGCACGGGAGCAGGACCGAGTCGAAGCGAAAGCGCTCCAGGCTCCGGATGTGCATGGCCGCGACGCGGGTTCCGTGGCCGGTCACGCCGATAAAGCGGACCCGCCCGTGCTCGCGCGCCTCGATCAGGGCCTCGAGTGCACCGCCCGGTCCGAGCGCGGCCTCCCACTCTTCTTCGCCGACCAGATTGTGGAGCTGAATCAGGTCCACGCGCTCGATGCCGAGCCGCTCGAGCGAGCGCTCCAGGCTCTCTCGGGCACCCTGGCGGGTGCGCTCACCGGTCTTGGTTGCGACGAAGAAGCGCTCGCGGTGGAGGGCGAGCCAGGGCGCCAGCCGCAGCTCGGATTCGCCGTAGGCGGCTGCGGTATCGATGTGGTTGATGCCGTACTCGAGCAGGGTTTCGAGCACCCGGTCCGCGCGCGGCTGGCTCATTGCGCCCAGCGCGGCCGCTCCGAAGATCACACGCGTGCTCGCGTGCCCGGTGCTTCCGAAAGGCGCCGTCTCGATCACGCCCAAACTCTAACAGCTTCGAGCGGTAAGGGCCGGATGGCGCTGGGGTAGAATCGAATCTCGATGGCACGGGCGAAGACGGTGAAGGGGATCGAGCACGAGGCCGTCAGCGCCTGGCTGGCCGAGCGCGTGTCCGGCGCGGCCCCCCCGTTCGAGTTTTCGCTGATCATGGGCGGACATTCGAACCTGACCTACGCGGTCGCGGCGAGCGACGGGCAGCGCTACGTACTGCGCCGGCCTCCGCTCGGCGCCGTACTCGCAACGGCCCACGACATGGTACGCGAGCACAAGATCATCAGTGGCGCGAGCCGGATCCCGATCCCGGTTCCGCGCGCGCTCGGCCTGTGTGAGGACACCGAGGTGAACGGGGCC
>JABSQV010000114.1 GCA_013215565.1 Myxococcales bacterium
GCTCGCGGGGGGCAGCATGCCCGCAAACTACTTCCGGACGCCCGACGGGGTTTCCCGCAGCGAGGGGCCGATGTCAGCGGCAGCCTGGATCGAGCTGCTGGACAAGATGGGGTGCCGCGGGCCGGCCAGCTCGCCACCAGCGTCGGCCCCGGGGTCTCGCCGAGGCGCACCCGCCCCGCGAGAATAGGAAGGTCCCGACCTCGCGCGGGTCCGGGCTCCGGAGTCCGAGCGGGGTCCGAACACCCGGGTCGTTCGACCACGCTTGAGCCGAGGACCGCCATTCCTGGGTAGAGTCCTTCCACCTTGCGCCGTGGAACCCAGCGTACGGCCCGCACCGGGATTCGCCGATGCAGAATTCGCTCGTGAGATCGAACGGTTAGCCGAAAATCAGATTTTGTCTGCTAAATCGTGGACTTGGAACGCGTCTTGCTTATGATTGAGCCTGGAGGGATTCGCACTAGGGCTGGCGTGCGTTCCTCGCTCTGAGGGGACTTCCCGATGCTCGAGTTTCGCAGGACGCGTTTCGCGCTGTGCCTCCTGTTCGTGGCCCTGGCCGCGCCCGCCCTGGGCCAGGTTACGTTCGCGACCTTCGAGAGCGGACACGTGCGTCCGCTGGCGATCTCGCCCGACGGTACGCAGCTCTTCGCGGTGAACACGCCCGACAACCGGCTCGAGATCTTCGACATCGCGACTGGGGCGGGCCCGGGGCCCGCCCTCACGCACGTCGACTCGGTCCCGGTCGGGATGGAGCCGGTCGCGGTCGCGGCCCATAGCAACACGCGGGTGTGGGTCGTGAACCACCTCTCGGACAGCGTGTCGATCGTAGATTTGAGCCTGAGCCCTCCCGCGGTGGTGGCCACGCTCCTGGTCGGGGACGAGCCGCGTGACATCGTGTTCGCGGGGGCCGGGCTGAACCGGGCCTTCATCAGCACCGCCCACCGCGGCCAGCATCGCACGCACGCTTCGATCTCCGGAGTTCCCGGGGCCGGGGATCCCCAGTTCCTGACGCCCAGTGTCCCACGCGCCGACCTCTGGGTGTTCGACGTCACGAGCCCGGACACTACGCTCGGAGGCACACCGCTCGAGATCCTGTCCTTCTTCGCAGATACGCCCCGCGGGCTTGCCACGGATGCGGCCGGAGACACTGTTTTCGTTGCGGCCTTTCACTCGGGCAACCAGACGACGACGGTCTTTGAAGCCGTGGTGTGCGACGGCTTTGGGGGGCCCTGCGCCCTGTCCCCGGCCGCTCCGGGAGGAAACCCCGGTCCGTCGGACAACGCCTTTGGGGCGGCGGCCCCCGAAGTCGGCCTGATCGTCCAGTTCAAACAGACCAGCGGCAACTGGGAGGACGAGCTCGGTCGGGACTGGAGTCCGGTCGTCAATTTCAACCTTCCCGACCACGACGTCTTTTCGATCGACGCCAACACGCTGGCGGCGAGTCCCGTGCCGGAGTTCGACCACGTTGGAACGATTCTCTTCAACATGGCCGTGAACCCGGTCTCGGGCAGGCTCTACGTGACAAATACGGAGTCTCCGAACCTCACGCGCTTCGAGGGTCCGGGACATTATGCCTCCGACCCGAACTTCTTTTTGGCATTCCCTCCGACGGTGCAGGGGCACCTCTCCGAGACGCGAATTTCAGTGATCAATACGTCAACGGGCTCGGTCGACCCACAGCACCTGAATCAGCACATCGACTACACGAAGCTCCACACCGCCATTCCGGACCTGGTGGATACGAGTCAGGTTCAGCACAGTCTCGCGACGCCGCTCCAGATCGTGGTCTCGAGTGATGGCGCCAAGATCTACATGGCCGCGTTCGGGTCGTCGAAGGTCGGAGTCTTCGATGCGGCCGACATCGAGGACGTGAACTTCGAGGCGAACTTCGATCCGAGCGTGGAGAGCGCGAACTACATCCCAGTCGATGGTGGGCCAAGCGGTATCGCGCTCGACGAAATCAACAACCGGCTCTACGTACTGACGCGCTTCAACAACTCCGTGTCGTCGATTCCGCTACCGTCCGGGGCTGGCCCGACCCAGACCTCGGTCCTGTACAACCCGGAGCCCCAGTCCGTGGTCGATGGCCGCCCGCTCCTTTACGACGCAGTGGCGACCTCGGGAAACGGCGAGGCCTCGTGTGCGAGTTGCCACATCTTCGGCGACAACGACGACCTGGCCTGGGATCTCGGAGACCCGGACAACATGGTGACGGTGAACAACCAACCGCACCAGCCGGGCCTCGGGCCCGACTTTCACCCGATGAAGGGGCCGATGACGACGCAGACGCTGCGTGGCCTCTCGACGCACGGGGGCATGCACTGGCGCGGCGACCGGGTCACCGGTGCCCAGGGGATCGACGCCTGCAACGAGTCGCCTCCCGGATCCGCCTGCAACGAGGAACTCTCGTTCAATAACTTCATCGTGGCCTTCGAGGGCCTGGTCGGGAAGGACGGGACGGTGAGTGAGGCCGACATGCAGAAGTTTACGGACTTCGCACTGCAGTTGATGGAGCCTCCGAACCCCGTCCGCACACTCGACAACAGCTTGACGCCTTCCGAGGCTTCAGGCCTGAGCCTGTACCTGAGCCACCTCTCCGATGCGGGCCTGACCTGCAACGACTGCCACGCGCTGGATCCCCTGCAGGGCTTCTTCGGCGCGAGCGGGCTGCAGACCCGAGAGGGGTTGACCCAGGACGTGAAGGTGCCGCACCTGCGGAACGACTACACCAAGGTCGGCATGTTCGGGATGGCTGTGGGCGGGGGCGGTCCCAGCAGCGGGGACCAGATACGGGGCTTTGGCTTGCTCCACGATGGCAGCGGGGATACGCTGACGACCTTCCTGGGGTCAGGCGCGTTCAACCTGGTGCCC
>JABSQV010000115.1 GCA_013215565.1 Myxococcales bacterium
AGAGGGGGAGAGGAAAGTCGAGGTCTGGTGCCTGCCCGCCCAGCACTGGAGCAAGCGCGGGCTCAGCGACGACTTCAAGGCGCTCTGGGCCTCCTGGGCCGTGATCGGTCCGGAGCACCGGTTCTACTTCGGCGGTGACACGGGCTACTTCGACGGCTTTGCGCGGATCGGGGCTCGCCTCGGTCCCTTCGACCTGGCCGCGCTGCCGATCGGGGCCTACCTGCCGCCCGAGATGATGCGCTTCATGCATCTCGATCCCGAGGAGGCGCTGCGGGCCGGCCGCGACCTTCGCGCCCGGCGGGTCGTGGCCATGCACTTCGGCACTTTCAATCTCGGGGCTGAGCCGATCGGGCAACCTCCGGTGCGCTTTCGCGCCGGTGCGGCCGACGCCGGCTATGCGCCCGACGATGCGTGGGTGCTCGGAATCGGCGAAACCCGCGACTTCTAGCGGTGCGTGTGGCGGTCTCGACCCTGATTGCCTGGTACCGCTAGGATGCGCGCGTGATTTTCGAGACCGCCAGCGAACTCGCGCGCCGGATCCGGCAGCGCGAGGTCTCGGTGCGAGAGGTGATGGACGCGCACCTCGCGCAGGTGGAGCGGACCAATCCGCGCGTGAATGCGATCGTCACGCTCTGCGCCGACCGGGCGCTTGATGCGGCGAAGGCCGCGGACGCCGAACTCGCGCACGGCGCGGAGCCCGGGCCGCTGTTCGGGCTTCCGGTCGCGCACAAGGACCTGGTCGAGACGGCCGGGATCCGGACCACCTACGGCTCGCCGATTTTCTCCGAGTTCGTGCCGAAGCAGGATGCCTTGATCGTCGAAAGACTGCGGGCGGCAGGCGCGATCGCGATCGGGAAGACGAACGTCCCCGAGTTCGGGGCGGGATCCCAGACGTTCAATGCCGTCTTCGGGTCCACGCGTAACCCGTACGACCTCGAGCGGACCTGTGGCGGGAGTAGCGGCGGCGCGGCCGTGGCGCTCGCGTGCGGCATGGTTCCGATCGCGGACGGCAGCGACATGGGTGGATCGCTGCGCAACCCTGCGAGCTTCTGCAATGTCGTCGGCTTTCGGCCCTCGCCCGGCCGGGTTCCCGCCTGGCCGAGTCGAGCGCCCTGGTCGCCGTTCTCGGTGCTGGGGCCGATGGCGCGCACCGTTGCGGATGCGGCCCTGATGCTCCGGGCGATCGCGGGGCCCGACCCGCGCTCGCCGATCGCGATCCGCGAGCCCCCGACGGTCTTCGACCAGTCGCTCGAACGCGACTTTCGCGGCGTGCGGATCGCGTGGAGCCGCGATCTGGGCGGGCTTCCGGTCGACCCGCGCGTCACCGACGCGATCGACGCGCGACGTGGTGTTTTCGCCAGGCTGGGCTGCGAGATCGACGATGCGGATCCCGACTTTTCGGGCGCCGACGAGGCATTTTGCAGCTGGCGCGCCTGGCTCTTCGCACTCGGCTTCGGGCCGCTGCTCGAACGCGAGCGCGAGCGCATCAAGGACACGGTCGTCTGGAACGTCGAGCAGGGCCTGTCGCTTACCGGAACGGACCTCGCGCGCGCGGAAGTGCTGCGCGCCGCGTGTTACCACCGGGTGCGCGAGTTCATGGAGCGCTACGAGTTCCTGGTGCTGCCCGTGAGCCAGGTGCCGCCCTTCGACCTGAACGAGCCCTGGGTGCGCGAGATCGATGGGACCCGGCTCGAGAGTTACATCGACTGGATGCGCTCGTGCTACTGGGTGACGGTGACGGGCCTGCCCGCGATCTCGGTTCCTTGTGGTTTCACGCCGGAGGGACTTCCGATCGGGGTCCAGATCGTCGGGCGCCACCAGCACGATCTCGAGGTGCTCCGGCTCGCGCACGCGTTCGAGCGCGAGACCGAGCAGTGGCGGCATCAGCCCGAGTGGGTCACGAACTGACCGCGTCTCCGGGCGGCGTCTGCGAAAGGCTTTCCGCGTTCCGCGCGCTGCGGGTATGCTGGCCGGGTTCGGGGTTCGTGGTCCGGGCATCGCTCTCGACGTGCAGGGCGGGCCCGCTGCAGGCGATCCCGGCGGGAGGGCTGTCATGGAACTCGGTGTGGTGTTTCCCCAGACGGAGATCGGGAACGATCCGATTGCGATTCGTGACTTCGCGCAGGCCGCGGAGGGGCTCGGGTTCGGGCACCTGCTTGCGTACGATCATGTGCTCGGTGCCGATCCGGATCGACCCGGTGGTTGGCAGGGACGCCCTTACGACAAGGACACGCCCTTCCACGAGCCCTTCGTGCTCTTCGGCTACCTCGCAGGTTGCACCACCACGCTCGAGTTCGTGAGCGCCGTGATCATCCTGCCGCAGCGCCAGACCGCGCTCGTGGCCAAACAGGCGGCCGAGGTCGACGTGCTCTCGAGCGGCCGGCTTCGGCTCGGGGTCGGTACCGGCTGGAACGAGGTCGAGTACGAGGCGCTCGGCGAGAATTTCCACGACCGCGGCAAGCGCCAGGAAGAGCAGATCGAACTCATGCGCCGGCTCTGGGCCGAGGAGAGTCTGAGCTTCGAGGGGCGCTGGCACCGCGTGACCAAGGCCGGCATCAATCCGCGGCCCGAGGCGACGATTCCGATCTGGCTCGGCGGCATGGCCGAAGCGGTCATCGACCGTGCGGCCCGGATCGCGGACGGCTGGATGCCGCTCGCGGGTCCCAACGACGCGTCGAAGCAGGTGATCGAAAAGATCCATGCCGGCCTCGAGCAGGCCGGACGCAAGCCCGAGGATTTTGGGATCCAGGCACAGGCGCAGGTTCGGGGCGGTGATCCCGACCGCTGGCGCAAGCATGCCGCGGCCTGGGAGCGGCTCGGCGCGACGCACCTCGCGATCGCGACGATGAACGCCGGTCTCGCGACGCCCGAGGCGCACATCGACGCGATCCGGCGCTACCGCGAGGCGCTGAGCTAGCCGTGGGCGAGATCGGACTCTACGAGGCGATGAGCAGCTGCCGGGCGGTTCGCCGCCAGCGTCCGGACCCGATCCCGGACGAGGTCGTACGGCGCCTGATCGAGGCCGCGACCTGGGCGCCGACCGGGGCCAACAGCCAGCCCTGGCGCGTGATCGCGGTCCGCGACGCCGACACCAAGCAGCGCCTGCAGGAACTCTATCTGGGTCCCTGGAACGCGTACGAGAAGAACGCGCGCCAGGCTTTTAAGGGCCTCGGGCCAGAGGCCCTCGCGAGCCAGGAGCGCGTGCTTGCGGCCGCGACCCACCTGGCGAAGCAGATGCATCGCTCCCCCGTGATCTTTGTGTTCTGCTTCAACCCCGAGCGCATGGCGATCACCGACGCGGAGCAGCCGCGGCCCTCGGTCGTCGGTGGGGGCTCGGTCTACCCCGCGGTCCAGAACCTGCTGCTCGCGGCGCGCGCGGAGGGTCTCGGCTGCGTACTCACCACGCTGCTCTGCATGCGGGAGCCCGAGGTGCGTGCGCTGCTCGAGATCCCGGAACCCTGGGCGACCTGCGCGTTCGTGCCGGTCGGGATTCCCGCGAGCCGCGGGCACGGGCCGCTCTCGCGCCGTCCGCCCGAAAAGATGGCGTTCCTCGATCGCTGGGGTGCCCCGCTCTTCTGATCGACGCGCGGCTCCGCCCGGCGCCGGTTGGCGCGGGGTGGCCTCGCCGACGTCTAGGGATCGATCAGGCGCCCCTGTGCGTCTCGAAGTTCCGGGCCCTGCACGCGCGCGCGTCCGTCCCCGAATTTCGAGTCGCGTTCCTCGAGGGCGCCCTTGAGGCCCTTCTCCATCGAGGTACGCACGAACTCGCGCGCGCTCGCGGCGAGATGCCCGCGAGCATCGTTCTCGGCCGCGAGCCGCTGCAGCGTGCGCGCGCCCATCAACTCGAGCCCGACGTTGATGATGCGCTTGTTGGCGGCGAGCAGGTCGCTGTCGATCAGGGCCATGCGGTCGAGCAGTCCCTCGACCTCGGCTTCGAGCAGGTCGGCCGGGACCGACTTCAGCACCAGGCCGATCTGGGCCGCTTCCGCGCCCGTGACCGTGTCGCCCGTGAGCAGCAGTCGTTTCGCCCACTGGGGTCCGGTGTTGTAGATCCACATCTGGTTCGGGAGCGATCCCAGGTCGCGCGCGGGCGGGAAGCCGAACACCGCGTCGTCGGCCGCAATGATCATGTCGCAGAGCAGGGCCACGTCGGTGCCGCCCGCGAGACAGTAGCCGTGAACCTGCGCAATCACGGGCTTGTGCATGTCGAACAGCACCATGCGCAGGCGTTGTTGGCGCTCGAGTTGCCAGGCATCGTCGTCGAAGCTCGAGGCACCGCGGCGCCGCCGCTTTGGCGCAGGCTCCGACCCGCCGCGTTCCCGCCGCGGGCGTGGCGTGAGGTCGTAACCCGCACTGAAGGCACGTCCCGAGCCCCGGATGCACACCGCGTGGACCTCGGGGTCGTCGTCGGCCTGCCAGAGCGCTTCGTTGAGTTCTTCCAAAAGCTGGTTCGAGAGCGCATTCAGCTTTTTGGGTCGGTCGAGCGTGATTCGGGCGCGCCCGCGTTCGACCTCGTACTGGATTTCCTGAAAATCACTCACGCGGGCTCCCTTCCGTAGCTGGGGACGCTAACTCGAGGCCTCGGGCGACGCGCCGTTCTCGAGCACCCGGAACTGGCGCTCGGGCGCGTCGCAGATCTCGTAACTTCCATCGTCAGGTTTTCGTAAGCGGGCGCCGTCGGGTGCGAACTGGACGATGTAGGACTTGCGCACGTCGTCGCTCAGGTTCGGTCCCGTGCGGTGCGGGGTCAGGCTCGAAAACACCACGATGCTCCCGGCCCGCGCCGGAACCGGGACCGCACCCTCGGGCTCTTCGAGGCAGCACCAGCCGAGATCCGTCATCCAGTGCTCGAGGGTCCCACGCCGGTGGATTCCGGGCACCACCCAGGGACACCCGTTCTTCTCATCGGTATCGGTGAGTGCCACCCAGCAGGTCAGGTACTGCTGGGGCTCGACGAAGGTGTAGCCGTTGTCCTGGTGCCAGGGGAACTCGTCCTGGGTGCCGGGCTTCTTGTACACGGCCTGGTCCCAGTAGAGGCGCACGTCGGGGCCCACCAGGTCGTGCACGAGATCCCGGAACACCGGCCCTGCGCAGAACTCGCGGCAGCGCTCCGAGCGCGTGACCATGTGCGTCGTGAAGGTGATCTCGCCCGAGCGCGCGATGAAGAACTTCCCGTCCTCACGCGTGGCCAGGAACTTCTCGACCTCGGCCTCGATCGGGTCGATTGCGGACTGCAGTTCCTGGAGCGTCTCGGAATCGAAAGCGTCTTCCAGCAGGAAGAAGCCGTCACTGTCGTAGCCGCGCGCCTGCTCCGGGCGCAGCCGGCGGTAAGGTCCCCGGGGCGGGGCCCAGTGGAACGCGCGGTTCAGGGGATGCAGGGAGGGGGACGGCATTCGCGCGGGGCAGTATGCCCCCTCGGCCGGGGCCTATGCCAGCGCCTCGGTTCGGAGTGTCGCGAGCAGGCCGAAGTGGTCGGAGGGCCAGACCTCGCCGTCGGGCTCGTTGCAGACTACGCGGCAAGTCTCCGGTAGGCCGGTGCCATCGGGCCGCGGCGGGCCGACGAAGACGTAGTCGATGCGCCGGTCGGGCTCGAGCGCGGGGCGCGCATAGGGGTTGCGGTTGCACCAGGTACTGCCGTCCCCTGCGTCGCCCGCGTGCGCGAAGCTGTCGCGCAGGTACATGCTGTGGCCCGCGAGGGACTGCTTGCCCGTGACGTAGCGGATCTCGGCCGAGTCCGGGTCGGCATTGAAGTCGCCGACCAGGATCGGCGGGAAGCCGCCGCGCGGGCGTCGCTCGATCAGGCGCGCGCAGAGCGTCGCGACCTGCTGTTCGCGTACGGCCCCGTGATGGAACTTCCAGTTGAGATGTGTGCATGCCAGCTCGACCGGCCCGAAGGGCGCGTCGAGCGTCGCGAACAGGGCGACGCGACGTTCTCCGTCCCCGCTCTCAGGAAGCCGGAGTTCCTCCGAATCCAGAATCGGGAAGCGCGCCGCGATGGCGTTGCCAAAGCCGGTGGTCGGGTGCTTCCAAAAGTCCTGTGCGCGCGCGTAGGCGGTGTGGTACCCGAGCCCTTCCAGCAGCGCCTCGAGTTGGTCGATCGACTCGCCCCGGAGCACCTCCTGAAGCCCGATCAGGTCGGGGTCGAGGCGTTCGATCCAGCTGCGGATGCGCTTCGCGCGCTCCGGCCAGGGACCGTCGTCGTTCCAAATGTTGAGGGTCAGGACACTGAGCGACATCGAAGCGAACTCCCATTTGCGCGGTCAGGGGCGCGGGCTCCGATTCTACCGGGCTCGCGCCCCACCGGGAGATCGGAGGCCCTGTAAAATAGGCCGATGTGCAGATCCCGGGCGCTCGAGTCGTGAAGCTGAGCCCCGCTCAGCGAGCAGCCTGGGAACGCGACGGCTTCTTCGTGATCGAGGGCTATACGCCGGAGTCGACGGGGCGCGCGATGTTCGCGCGCGCGCTCGAGATCTCGCGCGAGTCCGGCGGAGCCGGGACCCTGGGCTCGGCCCTGATCGTGCCCGAGCAGGCCCTGGTTGCGCGCGGCGACTCGCCGGAGGCCGCGGTTTCGAAGGTGTTCCGCGTGCACCGGGAGGAGCCCGTGTTCCGCGACTTCTGTACGCAGCCCGGCCTGGTCGCGCTGGTCGAGGAACTACTCGGTCACGAACTCGAGTGCTTCCTGTCTCAGTTCATCTTCAAGCGGCCCGGCGCGCTCGGTCAGCCCTGGCACCAGGACGAGTTTTACTTTCCGTTCGACCGCGGACCCCAGGCCGGACTCTGGCTTGCCGTGACCGAAGCCCGGCTCGACAACGGACCGCTCTGGGTCCTGCCCGGCTCTCACGCCGGGCCCGTGCACGGCACCGTCCGGGACCGGCGCGAACACGCCAATCCGGCCTACGTCGAAATCGTGGACCAGGACTTCTCGGGCGAGATCCCGGTGCTGCTCCAGCCGGGCGATCTGCTGGTGTTCCACGGCCGCCTGATGCACCGCTCCACCGACAACGGCTCGGACCGCATGCGGGCCGCCATGGTCTATCACTACACGGAGCGCGGCACGCGAGACCACACGCGCGAGCGTTTCGGGTTCGAGAGCCCCAACACGGATTTCATGCCCGTCTCGAGCCGGGATCCGCTGGCCGAACGGTGAGGGGGCGACCACCGGCCCGGCCGGCGAGCAGGGGGCCAGAACCGCGAATCGCGGTGGGACCTCGAGTTGGGGGCTGGAATCCCCGAGGCCCCTCGGATATGGTCTCGCTCGCAGAAGGAGTCCTGAGTTGGTGAGCGAAGACCACGCAGAGAACGAGAGCCCGAGCCCCGAGGCCGAAGCTTCCGAGCCCGTGGCCCCCGAGGTGGCCGCCAGCGAGGTCGCGCCGGACGCGGAGCCGACGACCGGGATCCGCGCGAAGCCCCCGTCGCGCGCCAAGCGGCGCGCCCGGGCCAAGAAGCGGAGCTTCGGCGGCCGCAAGGTTTCACGGCTGGTTACGGACCGTGACCTGGTGGTCGACTACAAGGACGCGAACCTGCTCCGTACCTTCCTGACGCCCGAGGGCAAGATCCTGCCGCGCCGGATCACGGGCAACAACGCCAAGCAACAGCGCAAGCTCGCGCGCGCAATCAAGCGCGCCCGCCACCTGGCGCTGCTTCCCTACTCGGGCCAGGAAGCCTAGGCCGAACCCGGCCCCGGCCGTTGCCGGGTTGACGCCGGCCGCTGCGCGGGAGTCTCATGGCCCGCGCTCGCGCGTTTCTCGAGGAGCGATGCATGGCGGCCCGCAACCGGATCGGTCGGTACGAGAACCCTTACCTGACCGTTGGCTGGCAGCGCGAGCCCCCGGGCGGAACCGTCTGCGAGCCCTTCCAACTGGTCACCCAGGACCGGGCGCTCTGCGACGGCTGGCTCTATCGCAAGGGGGGCGAGGACAGCGTCGTCTGCGTGATGCATCCGCGCGCCAACTTCAGCCATCACTACCTGGTTCCGGCCCTCGTCGAAGCGGGCTTCGCGGTGTTTTGCCAGAACAGCCGCTGGGTCGGAAACGACTCGACGCTGGTGCACGAGGTGCTGCTGCTCGACGTCGCAGCCGGCGTCGGGGCGATGCGTGAACGCTTCGACCGCGTGGTGTTGCTCGGGAACTCGGGCGGTGGTTCGCTCTACACCTTCTACCTGAGCCAGGCGCTTGCGGCCGAGGGCGAGCGCCACCCGGATACGCCCGCCGGAGACCCCTTCGACCTGAACCGCTTCGAGTTGCCGCCGGCCGATCAGATGATCTACCTCGCGGCACATCCGGGCGAAGGCTTCTTCCTGCAGACCGCGATCGATCCGTCCGTCGTGGACGAGAGCGATCCGGTCGCCTGCGATTCCGCGCTCGACATGTTCGATCCCGCGAACGGCTTTGCCGAACCGCCGGAGCCCAGCCACTACGCGCCCGAGTTCGTGGAGCGCTACCGGGCCGCGCAGTTCGACCGGATCGACCGGATCGACGCGCTCGCCCGGCAGCGGATCGATCGCCGCAACCAGGCGCGCCAGCGTGCGGCGTCGGGGGGCGGCGCGCCTGACCGGCGGAGCGCCATCGCGAGCGAATACCTGGTGATCTACCGGACCGAGGCCGACCTGCGCTGTACCGATCCGACACTCGACCCCTCGGCCCGCGACTACGGATCGCTGTTCACGCGACGGCCCGACCTCTCGAACTACGGAGCGCTGGGCTTTGCGCGCGTGCTGACGCCCGAGGCCTGGCTCTCGACCTGGTCGGGCCGGGCCTCGCGCGCCGAGATTCCCGAGACGGGCCCGCGCATGACGCTTCCGGCGCTGGTGCTGGGGTACACGGGAGACAACGGCATCTTCCCCTCCGACACGGATCGGATCGCGGCTGCGCTCGCGAGTTCCGACCTGGAACGCGCCTGGGCCGACGGGGATCACTACGGTCTCCCCGCCGAGCGGGGCCGCGAGCCGGCGCTCCAGACCGTGATCGACTGGCTCCGGCGCAAGGCCTGAGCGGGCAAATTCTCGAGCGCGAACCCGGACCCGGGCCGTGGGCGGCGGCAAGGCCTACTCTCCGGGGGTGGAGGGGACCCATCCTGCGCTGACCTGGGTGGTTGCGCTCGGCGCCGGGGTACTGGCGCAGTCGCTGGCGCGCCACCTGAGACTGCCCGGCATTGTGGTGCTGCTTGGGTTCGGGGTGGCACTGGGGCCCGATCTGCTCGGCTGGGTGGAGCCACGCGCGCTCGGCGGCGGGCTGCGCACGATCGTGGACCTCGCGGTCGCGATCATTCTGTTCGAGGGAGGCCTCAACCTCGAGATCTCGCGACTGCGCCGGGCACAGACCTCGCTGCGCCGGCTCGTCACGATCGGAGCCCTGGTCACGCTGGTCGGCGGGACCGCGGCCGCGAGTTGGATCCTCGGCTGGCCGCTGGTACAGGCGGTGCTGTTCGGGAGCCTGGTGGTGGTCACCGGTCCGACCGTGATCGGTCCCCTGGTGCGCGAGGCGCGGCTGCGGCCGCGCGTGGGCTCGATCCTGGAAGCGGAAGGCGTGCTGATCGATCCGGTCGGCGCGATCCTGGCCGTGCTGGTGCTCGAACTCGCGCTGTCCCCGGAAGCGGCCGCGAGCGGCGCGACGGACTTCCTGCTGCGGCTCGGGCTCGGCGCTGCGGTGGGAGCGGCCGGTGGCCTGGGGCTGGTGGGCCTGTTCCGGATCCGGGGACTGATCCCCGAGGGCTACACCAACATCCTGACGCTCGCGTTCGTGTTGCTGCTGTTCCAGGCCTGCGAGCAGATTCTGGAGCAGAGCGGGATCCTGGCCGCGACGCTGGCCGGTGTGGTCGTGGGGAACTTCCGGACCCCGGTGAACCGCGCGCTGCGGGAGTTCAAAGAGGAACTGACGATCCTCCTGATCGGGCTGCTCTTCGTGCTGCTCGCGGCCGACGTC
>JABSQV010000116.1 GCA_013215565.1 Myxococcales bacterium
AAAAGGGGGGGTGGGGGTCCGTTGAGCGGCCCCTGCGCGGCTGGAAGTACCCCCCTTCCCTTTCCATCAGCCAGAAAATCTGAACTTACTTGTAAATTGTTTTCGAGCCGGAATTGCGATCCGACTGCGCCGGGCTCCGCGGAGGTATGACCACAAGTTGGGGAACGAGCGTTTGAAATAGGCGGCGTATTCTTCCGAGTAAATGCCATCACACACGGCCCCAGTGGCCGCAAAGGAAGAACACGCCACCAATGACGAACGTAATCGAGATCCGATCCGAAGCCAACGACGAGACCCGAACTGCGCTCGACGAGCTGTGCCTCGATGGAGCACGCCGGATGCTCCACCGGGCGCTCGAGGCCGAGGTCGACGACTACCTCGGACGACACCGAGCCGATCGTGACGACAAGGGCCACGCGCTCGTCACGCGACATGGTAAGGCCAGGCCGCGGCAGCTGACCGTCGGCAGCGGAACGATGGAGGTCGAAGCGCCGCGGGTTCGGGACCGCCGCGTCGATGAAGACGGCCAGCGGCAGCGCTTCACGAGCGCGATCCTGCCACCCTACATGCGTCGGTCCCCCAAGGTCGCGGAGGTGTTGCCCGTGCTGTACCTACGCGGGCTCTCGACGGGTGACTTCCAGCCTGCCCTGACCTCACTGCTAGGCGAAGAGAGTTCGGCCGGACTCTCGTCGACGACCATTACGCGCTTGCTTGCCGGCTGGCAGCAAGACTACGAGCAGTTCCGCAAGCGAAGTTTCGACGGCAAGCGGTACGCCTATCTGTTCGCCGACGGAGTCCACTTCCGCATCCGGCTCGAAGACGATCGGCTGTGTGCCCTCGTGCTGATCGGAGTCCGCGAGGACGGAAGCAAGGAGCTCGTCGCGGTGGACGACGGCTACCGTGAGAGCTCGGAGAGCTGGCTTTCCGTGCTTCGCGATCTGCAAGGGCGCGGCCTCGAGGCACCGCTTCTCGCAATCGGGGACGGCGCTCTCGGCTTCTGGAAAGCGGTCCGCGAGGTGTGGCCCCAGACGGCCGAGCAACGTTGCTGGGTGCACCGCACTGCGAACGTTCTCGACAAGCTGCCCAAGCGCCTCCAGCCGCGTGCCAAGAAGCATCTCCACGAGATCTTCCAGGCGGAGACGAAGGCAAGCGCTGAGGAACAAGTGCGATCGTTCGTAAGTTCATACCGCGATCGGTACCCGAAGGCCGTTGCGTCGCTGGTGAAGGACGAAGAGAAGTTGCTGACCTTCTACGACTTTCCGGCGGCGCACTGGCAGACGATCCGCAGCACGAATGTCATCGAGTCGGCCTTCGCCACGGTGCGGTTGCGAACCCGAGTGACGAAAGGTGCGGGGACGCGAACGCGCGGCCTCACGATGGCCTTCCAGCTCTTGGCGATGGCCGAGATGCGATGGAGGAAGATCCGCAGCCCAAAGCTTGTTCAGCAACTGCTGGACGGAACGAAGTTCCTGGACGGAAGTGCCGCCCACGATGTAAAAGAAGAAGAACGCGCCGCCTGATCAGACGCCGATCTCCAACTTACGGGCTTATCTCTCAAACGAAGTACGATGAAGGAACGGAAGAGGCTCTATCGAGCCAACAAGGCAGCCTAGGTTGCTGCCAAAAACTCTCTCTTAGAAGAAGCCATCTCGAGTCCGATAAGTTTCGACGACGTACAGCCAGGCGATCAGGACACTGGGAATCTATTATGACCGCTTCGTGCGGCAGGACGGGCGCTGGCTGTTCCA
>JABSQV010000117.1 GCA_013215565.1 Myxococcales bacterium
ATAGGTCTCGACGCGAGATGCGACACACCATCATTGTCGGAGGAGGTACCGCGGGCGCCGTGCTCGCCGCTCGGCTGAGTGAGGATCCCGATCGTTCGGTGACGTTGCTCGAGGCAGGCCCCGACCACGACGCGTACGACGACGCGATCCTCGAGCCCCTTCGTGCCGCCGAGGCGTGGTCGGGCGGCGAGGAGCGGTTCGTGAACACCCCGATGGCCACACGGTCGGGCGTGATCTCGATGATCCAGGGGCGGCTCCTGGGCGGAACCTCCGCGGTCAATGGGTTGGCGACGCTGCGCGGGCAGCCCGCCGACTACGACGCCTGGGCCGACGCTGGCCTGGGAGGTTGGGGCTGGGACGACGTAAAGGACACGTTCATCGCAGCCGAGCGGGACATGGATTTCGGCAGCTCACCGATTCACGGAAGCGACGGCCCGCTTCCCGTGCGCAGATGGCGCAGGGACGAGATGAGCCGCAGCCAGCTCGCCTTCTACGATGGGATGCTCGAGACCGGCCAGTCAGCCTCGGCCGACATCAACGATCCGAGTCAGCTTCCCGGCGTCGGGCTCTTCCCGGTGACGATCGACGAGCAGGCGCGGCGGGTCTCGACCAGTCTCGCCTACCTCCGCTCCGAGGTGCGCGCGCGCGACAATCTCGAGATTCGCACGCGCGCCGAGGTCGCGACGATCGCAATCGTCGACGGATACGCGAAGGGCGTGGTGCTCGTGAGCGGCGAGGAGATCGAAGCGGACGAAGTGGTGGTCTCGGCCGGTGCGATCTGGTCCGCGGCGATGCTGCTCCGGTCCGGGGTCGGGCCCAGGGACCAACTTGTGGAACACGGCATCGAGGTCCATGCCGATCTTCCGGTGGGGTCGACCATGAGCGACCACCTCGGGGCCGGCATTCCCTACCTCCACGACGGGCCCCGGGGCGGCATTGCCGGGCCCGCACAGGTCGTCTTCGTCGGCGCGTCGAATGGGAAGGACGTCGACTACCACCTGATGCCCATCTCGCTCCATGACCCCGAGCGGAACCCTCTCACCTTCAGAGGGAAGCTCCAGCTTTCGGGACGATCCGGGAGCTCGAATGCAAACCCGGGATGGAGGACCGTCCTGGGTGGCCTGAAGTTCCTGGCCACGCCTACCGGTGGCTCCACCATGTTCATGCTCGCCGCCTTGTTGCTGCGCTCGAGCGGTCGCGGCAGCGTCAAGCTCGGCAGCACGCCGGAGGACGGCCCCACGGTCGTGGCCCCGCCGTTCCCGGAAGATGCGCCCCGGCGGCTGCGTCACGCCTTCGACCAGCTCGCGGCCTGGGAACGCTCCGCCGCGTTTCGAGCACTGAACGTGAAGCCCCTCATGCCGCACGATCTCGCGGCGCCAGATGCGGTTGCCAGGGCGCTCGAACGCAACACCGTGAGTTACGGCCACATGGTCGGCACCTGTCCGATGGGACCGGTACTCGATGCCGACTGTCGGGTGCATGGCGTTCCGAACCTGCGCGTCGCCGATGCGTCCGTGATGCCGACGATCCCGGCCGGCAATACCTACCTGGGTTGCGTGATGGTGGCCGAACGAATCGCGCGCAAGATGAAGGCCGGGAAGGGACCCGTCGGTTGAAAGCTCGCAGCGCGCCTTTGTAATGGAGCACGTCGGCCTCGCGCCGACTGCGGGAGAAGACGATGGCCAATGACCCACTCCCCGGCGCCCTGCAGGGACTCCGCCACCGGGAGATGACCGCCGAAAGCAATGGCATCGCCTACGGCGTCTGGACCTGGACCCCGGCTGGCTACGAAGAGAGCGATCAGCCCCATCCCCTGCTGATCTTGCTGGACGGGGAGATGATGACGGGGACGGCGATCGAGGCCGTTGCCCTGCAGGCGCAGCTCGGCGAATCGAAGCCCGTCATCGTCGTGGGCGTTTCCACGGCGCCTCCCGGTGTGCACATGGTCCAGCGAACCATCGACTACTCCGCGGAGGTCCCCACTCCCGAGATGCGCGCCACGCCGCCCGGAGCCGAGACGTCGTTCTGGGAGATCTACGAGACGCTGGCTGCCAGCATGGGGATGCAGTTCGAGGATCTTTTCGGCGGGACCGACGCGTTCTACCGCTTCCTGACGGATCAACTGCTCGTTCAACTCCAGCAGGAACTCCGCATCGATCCCGATGAGGTCGGCATCGGCGGACACTCCTCCGGCGGCGACTTCGTCGTGGACACACTGCTGCGCAAGCAGACCCCGTTCAGCAAGTTCATCGTCGGCTCGTTCGGCACCGACGTGCTCGACCGGGCGTTGGCCGACCGAGAGCGCGCCTTTCCCGGGTTGTCCGCGCCCCGACACCTCGACGTGTTCTGCGGCTATGGTGGCGCCGAACGCGCAGACCCTTTCCTCCGGGACTACATCGAGCGGGGGATCGCGCTCATCGAACGGCTGGAGAAGTCCGACCCTGGAAACCTGAGCGCCACGATTCGGGGATTCGACAGGGAGACGCACGGTTCGGTGATCTCCCACATCCTGTCGTCGGGGATCCGCGAGCTGTGGGGCACCGGCAAGGGATTCGTGGAGGTCACGCTCGAGTCGCGAACGGAGACGAAGTGAGCCGGGTCGTCTGCGATGTGGTCGTGATCGGTGGCGGGATCGTCGGGATGTCGATCGCGTACCAGCTCGCGAAGCGCGGGGGCGGACGAGTCGTCGTGTTGGAGAAGGGCGCCGCCGTAGCGGAAGGCTCGACCGGGGCTTCGTCGGCGTGTCTCCGTCTGCGCTACACGCACGACGAAGTGGTGCAGCTCGCGCGAGCGGGGCTCGAGATCTACCGCCGCTGGCCCGAGTTCACGGGCCGCACGGGGAAGGAAGACGCGGACTCGGCGGGAGCTGCCCCAACGCCGCTGCTCGAGTCAGGGCTCGAGCCCGAGCCCGCACCGGTAAAGCCCACGACCTGGGCCATCCGCCGCCCCGACGAGGACGAACGGGAAGCCGAAGCTCTGCTCTAACTGAACGCCCGTGATCGGAACCTAAACCCAAGCCCAAAAGCCCGCTTATTTCTCCTATCCGTTGGCCCCATGGCATGGTATGTGCCACCCACCGGCAAGGATGAGAATGCGATCTGAGAAGATCTTCGACCACGGGGCTCTGCGGGAGGAACTCCGACACGTCTACTGGATCGGAGGTGGCAGCGCTGCTGGCAAAACGACGATCGCGCATCGGATTGCAGCGCAGCATCATCTCCATGTGTACGCGACTGACGACGTGATGTCCGAGCATGCGAGTCGAAGCACCCCGGAAGACGCGCCGGCGCTCCAGGAGTTCATGGGCATGGACATGGACGAGCGCTGGGTTAACCGCGATCCGAAGACCATGCTCGACACATTCCACTGGTTCGAGGGCGAATGCTTCGACATGATCGTCGCGGACCTGCTCAGCCTCCCGAAGAAGCCATCCGTGATCGTCGAGGGTTTCCGACTCCTACCGGAGTTGGTGCATCCCCTCCTCGCGGTCCCTCACCACGCCGTCTGGTTCATCCCAACGCCTGGTTTCCGTTACGCCGTTTTCGGAGAGAGAGGATTGAGATTTCTCGCGAAGACCAGCGACCCTGAGACGGCGCTGCGCAACCTTCTCGCGCGAGACGGGATGTTCACGGAACGCCTGCAGGAGCAGACAAAGCGCCTCCAGTTGCTCGCGATCACAGTCGAGGCCAACATGAGCGAGGATGACCTTGCTCGCCGCGCCAGCAGAGGGCTCCGCCTTTGAGAGGATCGCCCCACGGCCCTGCTCAGCCTAAACCCAGGCTCCATTTGGCAGAACACTCGTGATCGGAACCCCAACCCAAGCCCAAAAGCCCGCTTATTTCTCCTATCCTCGGCCATAGGTCTCGACGCGAGATGCGACACACCATCATTGTCGGAGGAGGTACCGCGGGCGCCGTGCTCGCCGCTCGGCTGAGTGAGGATCCCGATCGTTCGGTGACGTTGCTCGAGGCAGGCCCCGACCACGACGCGTACGACG
>JABSQV010000118.1 GCA_013215565.1 Myxococcales bacterium
CGTCGTACGCGTCGTGGTCGGGGCCTGCCTCGAGCAACGTCACCGAACGATCGGGATCCTCACTCAGCCGAGCGGCGAGCACGGCGCCCGCGGTACCTCCTCCGACAATGATGGTGTGTCGCATCTCGCGTCGAGACCTATAGCCGAGGATAGGAGAAATAAGCGGGCTTTTGGGCTTGGGTCCGAGTTCCGGTAACGAGGGTTCTGCTAAATGGAACCTGGGCTAAGGCTGAGCAGGGCCGTGGGGCGGACACGCTTTTCCCTAGTCTTTTTCACACCGGCGAGGGATGCTCTTGGGGCTGCTGGATTGGACAGAAGTTGGACATGCGGGAAGTCGGCTGGGCGAGGCTTGCGTAGCAACAAAGCCGGGTCCGAAGGGGGCTTACGAAAGGTGACGACATCGATCCAGACCCTGAAGGACGGTCGCGTTCTCGAGATTTGCGAAGCCCAGCCCGAGGACGCCGAGCGGGTTCTCGCCTACGTGGAAAGCGTGAGCAACGAAACGAGTTTTCTCACCTTCGGTCCCGGCGAGCTGGGGATGACTCGGGACCAGGAAGCCGCATTTTTTCAAGCCTGCCAAGAAAGCCCGAACGAGATCTACCTCCTGGGTCGACTCGACGGCACACTGGTCGGCAGCGCGAATATCGGGGCGAGCGGGCGGTCGCGTCTTCGCCACCGAGGAGAACTCGCAATGTCCGTGAGCCGCGCGTTTTGGCGCCTCGGAATCGGTGGTGCACTGCTCGACCATCTTCTTTCGTGGGCGCGGACGAACCCCATCCTGAAGAAGCTCGACCTTCGCGTTCGGGTCGATCACGCCGCTGCGATCGCGCTCTACCGCGGCAGGGGGTTCACCGAGGAAGGCGTCTTGCGCAACCAGTTCGTCGTCGACGGCGAATTTTTTGACCTTCTTGCCATGGGAATCGACGTCTAGAAACGCGGCTCCGCTCGTCCAAAACCGGACAGAAGTGGGACACGCCCAGAGTCGGAAAAGAAAACCCCCTCCCTGCTGTTTCCAGCAAGGAGGGGGGCGTGAGGCGGCTTCGAGACACGGGAAAGCTGCGGTTCTGTGTGTCTCGTCAGTCGGTCCGGGCACTTGCTCCCAGGTCGCGAAAGAGTCTCTCACGCACGGCTGGCGCCCAAGCCTCGTAGCCCCGGCGGTTCAAATGGATGAAGTCCCATCGGATCAGGTCGGGATTCGGCGCGCCGCTCGCGAGTGTGAGCCCTGCCCCGGCATCGAGGAACTCCAGCCCTTCCGTCGAGGCGGACTCCGCTTGGATGAGCGCCATCAATTCATCGCGCGCTCCGGGAAGATGCGACGGGCGAAGCGCAAGATAGTAGATCGGAATGTCCGGATGACGACTCCGGATCAGCCCGATCAAAGTACGAAAATCCGCGAGTGCCTCAGCCGGCGTCCGGCGGGCGTTGCCGGGAGACTCGGTCAGCTCGTTTCCCCCTGCATGGATCACGATCGCGCGCAGCGAATAGGGAAGAATGATTCGATCCGCAAAGTGAACAAGATCCGAGAGCTTTGCACCGCCAAAACCACGCCGGACCACGACCATCGGCGCCATGTCCAACGCAAGCTCGTTCCAGAACCGAATGCTCGAGCTTCCTACAAAAAGGATCGCGTCCTCGGGCGGCGTGTTCTCCCGGTCCGCTCGCTCGAAGGCAGCGATCTCGGGCTCCCAGACCGTCGGATCGGATACGAAGGTGCGAACGATTTCCTGGTAGAAGACCCAACCGCTCGCGATCAGAACGAGGAGTAGACTTGCCTGCAGCCCACGCGTGAGGATTCGTCGATTCATCGCCCGCTCCAGGTGGCTTCTGCCCTCACCTTAGCGTCTCGGTTCCGGCGTCGAACCTGCCCACAGGACCCAATCCAGGCGGCTGAGGATAGGAGAAATAAGCGGGCTTTTGGGCTTGGGTTCAGGTTCCGGTAACAAGTGTTCTGCTAAATGGAGCCTGGGTTTAGGCTGAGCAGGGCCGTGGGGCGGCTCATAGCGCTCCAAGTCGCTGCGAGGAGCGATGCTGTGGCACCATCACGCTCCGGTGAATCGTCACGGCCAGGGCAGTGAATGACGCGTAAACCCGAACCTCCGCTTTCTCAGCACATCAGCGACCATCGAGACATGGCGAGCGTTGACCTCGCGCGGCGCGAATTTCTCCGCTTCCTCGCCGGAAGCCCGCTCTTGTTGGCTGCGCTTCCCTCGAGGGCCGCCGAACAACTCGTGACCCCGGTCGGCCGAAGCAGCGACAGTAAATCTTCCGCAGCTTTGTTGACCTCAGCCGCCGAAGCCATCAATGTCTTCGACTTCGAAGCTGTGGCGAAACGAAAGCTGTCACCGGCCCACTACACATATCTTTCCATGGGCATCCAGGACGGCTTCACGTTGCGCGCGAATCGAGAAGCCTTCGGCAAGGTAAAACTTCGTCCCCGACGACTCATGGACGTTCGCGACCTCGACACCTCGACGGAAATTCTCGGAACGAAGCTCTCGTCTCCCATCGTGCTCTCCCCGGCCGGCGCACAAAAGGCGTTCCATCCTGAGGCCGAACTCGCAGTCGCGCGCGCCGCTCGGCGAAAAGATCATCTGCAAATTTTGTCCACTAGTAGTTCGAACTCGATCGCGGACGTGGCGACGGCTCGCGCTGCCCCGATCTGGTTTCAACTCTACACCTCGCGACAGTGGCCCGTTTCCTGGTTCCAAATGCAAGAAGCCGAACAGGCGGGTTGTCCGGTGGTCGTCCTCACGGTGGATCAGGTCGGGATGGGGCGAAATCGTGACTCGCTTCATCGATTCCGACGACGACAGAACCCAGAATGCCAGACGTGTCATCAGTCCCTTGGCGAAAAGTTCCAACGGACCACCGATCGGCTTGGAATCGATCTGCGTGACGTGATTCAAGACACCCTCATTCTCGATTGGAGTGTGGTCGATCGCATTCGCAACGAGACATCGATGAAACTGGTCGTCAAGGGAATCCTCACCCACGAGGACGCGCGACTCTGCGTAGAGCACGGCGTCGATGGGATCGTGGTCTCGAACCACGGCGGCCGCGCTGAAGACAGTGGGCTCGCCACCATCGAGGTGCTCCCAGAAATCGTTGACGCGGTCAAGGGACGCATCCCGGTCTTGATCGACAGCGGCTTCCGCCGCGGAACGGACGTCTTCAAAGCCATCGCCCTCGGCGCTTCTGCCGTTTGCATCGGTCGGCCGTATTTGTGGGGGCTCGCGGCATTTGGTCAAGACGGAGTCGAGTCGGTACTTACGATCTTGCGACGCGAACTCGAAACGATCATGATCGAAATGGGGACGCGAGATCTGAAGTCGATCAATCGGAACCACGTGCGCGTAGCAAGCGGCCGAGAGTAATCGAATCTAGTGGATAGGAACTTCAAGCTGCGTTTTGCAGAGCACGGGTAGTAGATTGGCCCCGTGAGCTGGGAGCGGCGCGTGTCCGGACAGGAGCGCCTGAGCGCCGCGATCGAGATTGCGTGCGCGCATCCTCCGAGCATCGTCGAGGGAGATGCGGTGAAGATGCTGCCGGAGCTCATCGCGCGGGCCCCAGCGGATGCGACGCTATGTGTCTACGGCACGCACACCCTCTACCAGTTCCCGCGAGAGACGCTGATCGGCA
>JABSQV010000119.1 GCA_013215565.1 Myxococcales bacterium
CCGCGCTGGCGCGCCCGGCACGACTTGAACGTGCGGCCTCCAGGTCCGCAACCTGGCGCTCTATCCAACTGAGCTACGGGCGCGTGCGCGGCGGGCGTACTCTAACAAGTTGGCGGAGAGGGTGGGATTCGAACCCACGGTACCCGGGGGCACACGCGCTCTCCAGGCGCGCACCTTCGACCACTCGGTCACCTCTCCTTCAAATCTGGGATGGCGAAATCTGGGATGGCGGAGAGGGTGGGATTCGAACCCACGGTGCACGATAAAGCACACACTCGCTTAGCAGGCGAGCACCTTCAGCCACTCGGTCACCTCTCCCGGCCGGGCGCCTAGAGTGCCGGGCGCCCGGCGGCGTGACAAGGGGCCCCGGGGCCCGCGAACTCCCCAGGGCCGCGCGCCGGTGCCAGAATGGCGGGAGTTTCGGGTGGAGGCGCAGATGCTCGAGAATCGTCAACAGCTCAGGCGGGCCCTGGCCGGCCCCGGGATGATCCTGGCCCCGTTCGTGTTCGACGGGCTCCAGGCCCGGATCGCCGAGCGGGCCGGCTTCGAGGCAATTTACATGACCGGCTTCGGGACCGCGGCGGCCCGCGGCTTCCCGGACCTGGGCCTGCTCACGCAGAGCGAAATGGCCGAAAACGCGCGGGTCCTGGCGCGCTCGGTCTCGATCCCCGTGATCTGCGACGCGGACACGGGCTACGGCAACCCGCTCAACGTGATGCGGACCGTGCGCGAGTACGAGGCGGCCGGCGCGGCCGCACTCCACCTCGAGGACCAGGTCTCGCCCAAGCGCTGCGGGTTCCTCGAGGGCAAGCAGGTGATCCCGCAGGCCGAGATGCTCCCGAAGCTCAGGGCCGCCTGCGAGGCGCGCACTGACCCGGATCTGGTGCTGATCGCGCGCACCGACGCACTCCAGCCCGAGGGCTGGGACGCGGTCGAGCGGCGCGCCCGGGCGTATCGGGACGCGGGCGCGGACCTGATCTTCGTCGACGGGATCCGCACGCTCGGCGACCTGGACAGCTACACGGAGCGGCTCGGGGACCTGGGCTGCGTCTACAACGGCAACCTGCTGCCCGTGGACCAGGTCGCGGAACGCGGCTTCCGGATCATGCTGCACCTGGGCACGCTGACGGCGGCGTTTCGCGGCGTGCGCGATGCCATGCAGGAACTCCGCGCGACCGGCGAGGTCGCGACCGAGCCCGGGCTCTTCGAGGATCTCCTCGACGTGCTCGGCGTCCCCGAAACGCTCGAGCGCGCGCGAAAGTACGAGACCTAGGACCGCGAGCCCGGCCGGCAGATCTCGGCCCGGCCGGCGGATTTCGGCCCGGCCGCCTACGGTAGTTCGAGCCGGCCCTCGACGATCTCACGCAGCGTGTCGACGTAGAACGCTCGCTCGCGCTTCTGCACCCGCTCCGCCAGCCGACCGGCGTCGTCGCCCTCGAGCACCGGAACCCGGCACTGGGCGAGCACGCGCCCGGTGTCGTAGTCGGCGTCCACCAGGTGGATCGAGACGCCGGTCTCGTTCTCGCCCGCGGCCAGCACCGCCTCGTGCACGTGCTTCCCGTACATGCCGGGGCCCCCGAAGCGAGGCAGCAAGGCCGGGTGGGTGTTGAGAATCCGGCCGCGAAAGCGCGCCAGCACCTGTGGCCCGAGCTGCTTCATGTAGCCGGCCAGGACCACGAGTTCGACCGCGTGCGCCTCGAGCGCGGCGGCGATGGCGGCGTCGAGCGCATCCGCGTCGGGATGGGTTCGGCCGCTCAGGTGGCAGAACGGAACGCCCCCGAGCCGCGCGCGCTCGGCGGCACCCGAGCGGCTGTTGTTGGAAATCACGAGCGCGGGCTCCGCGGCCAGCCGCCCGGACCTGCAGGCGTCCAGGATCGCCTGGACCACCGTGCCACGTCCCGAGGCCAGGAGTCCGAGCTTCACGCCATCCCCCCCCGCGGGACATCATACGGGCTCCCGCTGCGCTTCGCGGAAGAGATTGCGACCGCCGGGCCCGGGCTCAGCCCGCGCCCACCAGCAGCACCCCTGCGAAGGCCAGCGCGACGCCAAGCGCCTTCGGGATGCTGCGTCGCTCCCGGAGCAGCCAGACCCCGACCAGCGCCCCGAGCGGGACGCTGAGCTGCCGAAACGCCACCACATAGCTCACGTCCGAGACGTAGGCCATCGAGATCAGGACCAGCCCGTAGGCCAGGTAGATGCCGATTCCGACCCCGAGGGCCGGGAGCAGCGAGCGCGAGGCGACGCGCACGAGGACGCTTCGCTCAGAACGCCGGGCCAGCACCCAGAGCCCGAGGAAGAACGACGAGCTCAAGGCCTCGAGCGGCGCATAGACAAGCGCGGCCTCGATCGGCGCGAACGGCGTCTCGGCGAGTTCCCGCAGCAGCCGGAGCCCGGTGTCGTCGAGCAGCGAGTAGCCGGCGGTCCCGGCCGCCGCCAGCACCGCCAGCGCCAAACCCAGGTCGCGGTAGCGGGCGGGGCGCAGGTCCCGAAAATGCGCGAGCGGCAGCAGCAGCCCGCCCGCAAACACGAGCGCGATCCCGATCAGGCACTGCGTGCTGATCCGGTCCGCGCGGCCGAGCAGAAGCGACGCGAGCACGACCAGCACCGGGGGCAGCGAGCGCGCGAGCGGGTAGGCGATCGAGAGATCGCCGCTTCGGTAGGCACCCGCGAGCCCCACGTAGTAGATCGCCTGGAACAACCCGGCCCCGACCACGATCCGCCAGACCGCGAGCGGCACCTCGTCCAGGCGCGGCCCGTACCAGAGCAGGAGCGGCAGCAACAGCAGGACGCCCAGCGCACACGCCACGAAGAAGAACGCCGCGGACGGGTCTTCGCGCTTCACGATCAGGTTCCAGCCGACGTGTATGACGACCGAAGCCAGGATCAGAAAGACCGCGGTGGAGGTCACTGGACCGCTCCCGCGTGCGCGAGGACGGGAGCCACCGAACCCGGTCCGCGCGTCAGCGCGGGAAGCCCTCGACCGGGACCTCGGGCTGAACGCCGAGGCTGTTGAGCGCCATCGAGACCATGTTGTACTGGCCCACCGTAAACACCAGGTCTATCAACTGCTGCGTATCGAAGCGTGCCGCGAGCTCCGACCAGGTCACGTCCGTGATGAAGGCATCCGCGTGCAACTCGTCGACCGCGCGCAGCAACGTCGTCTCGAATGCGCTCCAGCCCGGCGCGTCGGGCCCCTGCTTGACGCGCTCGAGTTCCTCCTCGCTGAGTCCGACCTCGCGCCCGATCCGGGTGTGCGCAGCAAACTCGTACTCCGCACGACACAGCCAGCCGATCCGGAGGATCAGCAGCTCGCGCTCGCGCGCCGGCAGCGTCGACTTGGAAAGAATGTGATTTCCGAACACCATCCAGCGTTTGAGCAGCTTCGGGTGCCGTACCAGGGTCCGGAAGATCCGGGGCGTACCGGTGTCTCCCCGCGTGCGCGCCAGCAATTCTTTCGCCTCGCCGTCTACGTCACGCTCTTCTACCGGTGTCACTCGCGGTTCCGACAGTCGCACGATCGTGTCTCCTCTAGCCGGAACACCTGAGCCGCGAGCGTTCGCGGATCCCGGGGTCTCGGATGGGCCGCGAGCATATCAGACGCACCGAGTTGGCCCGCCGCACGCGGCGCGGGCCGCGCAGCCTAGCCGCGCCGCTTCAGGCTGCCCCGGGCTTCGAGCAACTCGCCCACGTAGCGCGCCAGGATGTCGGTCTCGAGGTTAACCTCGTCCCCGGGCGCACGCTCGAGGTGGTTGGTGCTCGCCTGGGTGTACTGCACGAGCGAGACCGAGAAGGAATCGGTGGTCTTCGCGATCACGGTGAGACTCGCACCGTCGATGCAGATCGGCCCCTTCACCACTACGAAGTCGAGCAGTTCGGGCGGCGCCTCGTAGGTCAGAACCACGGCGTCGCCATCCGGTTCGGCCGAGCGCAGTCGGCCGGTACCCTCCACCACGCCGCGCACGATATGTCCGCTCAACCGGTCGTTCGCGCGCACGGATCGCTCGAGGTTGACCCGATCTCCGGGCTCCAGCCGCGCCAGGTTGGAACGCCGGTAGGTCTCGGGCATCACGTCGAAGCGCATCTCCGTATCGGAGAACTCGGTGATCGTGAGGTCGACGCCGTTGATCGCGATGCTGTCTCCGAGCCGCGACCCTTCGGCGATCTTCTTGACCTCGATGCGCAGCACGCCGTCGGCGGCTTCGAGCACCCGGCCCACTTCCTCGATGATGCCGGTAAACATCTGCAGGTCCCGCGCCTAGCCTGGCTCCGCAGGTTGCCACTCGGATCGAAGCAGCCCATAGAGCACGTGATCGACGAAGTGATCATACAGCCATTCGGCGTCACGGATGCGACCTTCCTCGCGGAAGCCGAGACGCTCGGGAATGGCGCGGCTCTTGTGATTCTCGGGCGCCACCCCAATTGTGATGCGGTGCAGGTCGAGCCCGTGCTTCGCGTCGAACCCGTAGTCGATCAGGGCGCGACAGCACGCTGTCATGACTCCGCGCCCTTCTGTAGCGCGCGCGAGCCAGTAGCCGATCTGACCGCTTCGATTCATTCGATCGATCGAGTTGAAGCCGGCGACGCCCGAGAGTTCCCCCTGGTGCCAGATCAGCCCCGTGAACGCGCCCATCGTCCGCTCTCGTTCGAGGCAGGCACGAATGAAGCCCTGACTGGTCTCGACCGTGGTCTGCAGGTCGAGCCACGGAAGCCACTCGCGCAGGTGCGAGCGATTCGCGTCGACCACGGCAAACAGTTCCTTCGCGTCCTCCTCCGAGGGCAGGCGCAGCAGCGTGGTCGCCGTCGCCTTGATCGCGTTCCTCATGCCAGCGTACGCGCGACCGCGAGGGTTCGGTCGACCAGGTCGTCCAGTGCAAGTTCGCCGACGCCCGCGAGCGTCACCGCGACACGCCCTCGCCAGGGGTCGGTCCAGTGCGCGGGAACCGGGCGGCCCGAAAGCCCCCAGAGCCCGCCGACCGTCGCACCGTTGCAGTCCGTGTCCCAGCCAGCCGCGACCGTCTCGCCAACCGCGACCGAGTAGTCTTCGGCCCCGTTCAGCAGACCCCAGACGACGAGGGCGAGGTTGTTCAGCGTGTGGACGGGCGAGAGCCCCGCGTAGCGCGCGTGCATACGCGCCACCGCATCGCGGGTACCGACCAGCCCGCGTCCGAGTGCCACCGCCTCGGCGGCACCGGAGCCGGTCGGAATCTCGCGCAGCGCGAGTTCGACCGCGTCGGGAAGTGACTTTGCATCCGGGATCGCCGCGCCAAGCGCAGCCACGAACATCGCACCGTAGACGCCATCCTCGCGGTGAGAGAGGGCTGCGTCGCGCCGCGCAAGTTCGGCGGCAAGGCCGGGCTGGCCGGGACACACCCAGCCATATAGGTCGGCCCGGATCTGGGCCCCGATCCAGTCGGAAAATTCGTTGTCGGCACACGCCGCGAGATCGAAGCCCGCTTCCGCGCCCTGGGCAAACGCCATCCCCGCACGCTCGAGCAGCGTGCGGTAGGCGGCGCGCTCTGCGGTGAAGGTCATGCCGGCCGGCAGCCACAGCAGCCAGGCGCGCGCCACGTCGGTCGTCGTGAGTTCGCGGCCGTGGCGCTCGAGCAGCATCAGCGCGAGCACGCTGTAGTTGATGTCGTCGTCGGGTTCGCTGCGTTCGAGCACACCCCGGCAGCTCGCACGTCCGAACTGAGCGACCGGCGTGCCCTCGATCAGCGGCACGTAGTCGCGGAGCGGCAGCGCCTCCGCGCGTTCCAGGTACCCGGTCAGGGCGGCGTGCCCCTCGCGCATCGACAGCAGTTCCACGGGCTTTCCGAGCTGACAGCCCGAGATGCGCCCCTGCCAGGCTGCCTGGATCCGGTCTCGATCGATCATGGTCTGCGCCATCCTACCGCTCCTGTCCGGAGTCGGCGCGCGAGAACGCCGCGGGAAGTTCCGGGGCCCGCAACCGACCCCGGCTACTTACCGCTCAGCCGAGCCACGACCGGCGCGAACGCTTCGGCGACCTCGTCGGCCACGGTCACGTACGAAATCCCGTAGAGTTCGCGTCTGCGCTCGAGTTCTTCCGCGATCTGGTCGGGGGTTCCGAAGAGTCCGTGGGGGTGCGCGCGGAGTTCGTCGGGGGAGAGCCCGAAGGCACCCGCGAGTCCGTCGATGATCGACCCGGGCTGCTCGGTCACGAAGGTGAAGTAGGCGCCGATCTCGAATTCGAGTTCCGGGGCGCGATCTCCGGCCGCATCGCGCACCCAGCGGAGCTTCTCGGCGGTCCGCTCCGACGTGGAACTGCGCACGCCCTCGGGCCCGAGCACGCCCGAGCGGTTATTGAAGTTGAGGCTCACGATGTCGGCCTCGCGGCCCGCCAGTTCCAGCACGCGGCGGCCGCCGCCGCCGATCATGATCGGGGGCCAGGGCCGCTGCACCGGACGCGGTACGCCCGAAAACCCGCTCCAGCGCAGGTGCGGGCCGTCGAGATCGAGCGGCTCACCGCCGCAGAAGGCCTTCACGGCCCGCACGACTTCGCCCAGCCGCTCGATCCGCACACCCGGCCGATCGAACGCGATGCCGGCTGCCTGGTACTCGGACGCGAGCCAGCCGGCCCCGAGACCCAGTTCCAGCCGGCCATCGGAGAGCAGGTCGAGGGTGGCGGCCTCCTTGGCCAGCACCACCGGCAGGCGATAGTCGATGCAGAACACGCGGCAGCCCACCCGCAGGCGCTCGGTCGCCTCCGCCGCCATCGCCATCGCGGGCACGGCCGCCAGAGTCTGCAGCGGGTGGTTGGTCTGCTCGAGCGCGGGACCCGGACCTAGAAAGTGATCCGCCAGATGCAGCGCCGAGTAGCCGTTGGCTTCGGCGCGGCGCGCCGTCTCGCGCCAGGCCGCGGCCGAACTCGCATCGAAGGCCTGCACCGCAAACCGGAAGGGTCTCGCTCGAGCCATCGGAATCCTCCCCGGGGTTAGACTGGTAGCCTACCGCAGAGGGGACCCGAATGAGCCCAGCAGATCCCGCAAACGCCGTGACCGATAAGAACGAGATCCGCGACCTGGTTGCGCGCTACGCCGATGCCGTCACGCGGCGCGACGAGAAGGCCTGGGGCGAGACCTGGACCGAGGACGGCGAGTGGCACGTGATCGGGCGCACTGCCAGCGGACGCGAAGCGGTCGTGGCCCTCTGGCAGACCCTGCTCGGGGGACTTTCGTTCGTGGTGCAGCTCGCGAACACCGAGCAGATCACGGTCGAGGGCGACCGGGGCAGCGGGCGCTGGTACGTCACCGAGTACGCGCGGAGCAACGACGGAACCGCGCTGCTCAACGTCGGCTTCTACCGCGACGAGTACCGGCGTGTCGATGGGGCCTGGCGCTTCGCGCGACGCCGTTTCGACGCACTCTACATGGGACCGCCGGACCTGGGCGGTGCGACCTTTCCACACCCCGAGGAGGTGTCCTCGTGATCATCATTGCCGGTGCCGTGACAGTCGACCCGGCGCGGCGCGAGGCCGCGCTCGAAGCGGGCCGCCGCCTGATGGAGGAGACGCGCCAGCTCAAGGGCTGCCGCGACTACGTCTGGAGTGCCGACCCGGCGGTGTCGAACCGCATCTACGTGTACGAGCGCTGGGACAGTGAACCCGACCTGGCCGCGCACCTCGCGGGCCCGCTCTACATCGCGATGCGGGACACGATCGCGGCCCACGGGCTGCGCGGGGCCGACGTGGCCAAGTTCGAGATCGGCCGCAGCGGCGCGGTCTACGATTCGAAGGGCCGGCCGCGTGCCGACTTCTTCGAGGGCGACGCCGAGGCGTAGGAGGATCGGGGGTGCCGCTCTTCGCAATCATTGGGCGAGACGGGCCGCGCGGACTCGAACTCCGCAAGTTGCACCGCCAGGCACACCTCGCAAATCTCGAACCGCTCGAGCGGGAGGGCCGGATCCGCTACGCGGGTCCGCTGCTCGACGCGGCCGGCAACCCCTGCGGCAGCCTGATCGTACTCGAGCAGGCGAGCCGCGAGGATGCACTCGGGGTCGCGGCGCGCGATCCCTACGTCACCCAGGGCATCTTCGCGAGCCACGAGGTGATCGAAACCCGCCAGGTCTTTCCCAAGAGCTAGGGCGCCGGTGGCGGAGAGGGAGGGATTCGAACCCCCGGATCCTTGCGGATCAACGGTTTTCAAGACCGCCGCCTTAAACCGCTCGGCCACCTCTCCCGGCTACGAACTTAGGCGGTCGGAGCGCCGCGCGCCCGCGCGACTCGCGGCTATTTCGGGGGCACCGGCAAGCCGCAGGTCTCACGAATCTCGGCGATCTTCTCGTCGATGCTCTGGTTGTGCGCACCGCTGGCCACCCGGATCTTGTCGCCCTCGCCCCCGGACAGGATGCCGATCACAGCCGAGATCGGAATGACCGCAGTCACTCCCTGAACGACGCGCTGCCCGCCCGAGGTCCGGTGTGCATTTAGGGCCTTGATGTCCTGCTCGGAGGTCTCGCACTCGACCGGTTTCGAGAGCTGGTCCTTGGCCTCTTTCGGGATCGCCTGGCAGCCCACCAGGAGAAACACCAGGCAGCAGAGACATGCAAGCGCGGGACGCATTCGGACCTCCTATGGCTGCGCTCTGTCGCGCGCCAGATAGTACTCCGGGCCGCCCTCCAGAGATTCCAAAAACTGCGAGCCGCGGGCGTGCGGCCACGGCGGCAGGCAGCGCTCCAGCGCGCACCCGGCCAGCCGCGGCTAGTCGGACCCCCGGTGAAACAGCTTCTGGAACCAGTGGTGGGACTTCGGATCCTTTCCCGCGTCCTGCTTGAAGTGCACCTTCTCTGGCTTCTGCTTCGCTCGCGCCCTTCGCTTCGTCGCGGATCCGGGGCCCGCGCCGGTTCCGGCGCCCGGATCCTTTCCCGGACCGATCCAGATGCGCGGAGACCAACGCAGCCACTGCTTCTCGGGCTTGTCGTAGAGTTCGAACACCGAGCCAGCCGCCGCGGGCCGGCCCGGTTTGTCGGGCGTCGCAAAGGCAATGCCGCCTGCGAGAAGCGCCGAGAGCGATTCGGTGTGTACGTGGAGGCCCGTCAGTCCGAGGTCGGCCGTCACGCCGCTCGCATTCCAGAAGCGGGTGTCGGTCCGCACCAGGGCCGAGTAGGGCTTGTCGATCCGGATTCGGATGCCGACCGAGCGACCGTCCGGATGTACCGCAAAGGAGATCACGTCACCGACCCGGGTCTCGCGGTAGAGCACCGGGTCCCCGTCGCTGAGGCCCCCGAGCATCGGCGACTCGACCACCACGTGGAGCCCCGAGCGTTCGGCCTCCGCAAGCTCTGCCTGCTTCCGGCTCGGATACAGCTTAAAGCGCGCATCGTCTTTGACCGGCTTGCCCCAGGAACCCGGGGTCTCGAACGCGACGCCGCCCACGAGCAGCGACCGCACGGATTCCAGTTGCACGTCCAAGCCCTTGGCGAGGCTCGCCGATGCGCGGAATCCACCGGCCTTGTAGAAGCGCGAGTTCGTTCGCACGAGCGAGGCGTATTCCGGTCGGATCGAGGCGTAGATCACGACTTCTTTTCCTTCCTCGGCCAGCTCGTACTGATCGGTATGCCCGACCTCGACTGCGCGGTAGAAAATCGGGGATCCGTCGCCGACGCCGCTCAGGGTTTGGGATTCGAGCTCAATCCGTAGCGAATCGTCCTCGTCCAGATCCAGCGGAGGCCGGGGCAAGCCCTTGAACTTGCGCGCGGACTTCGCCCCGGACGCCCCGGGATCGAATCCGATGTAGGCGCCAGACACCAGCGTGCCGAGTCCCGAAATCCCGCCCGGGCCCACGCGCGGGCGCACCACCCAGAACCGCGCCCCCTCCACCAGACCGTGCTTCTCGCTCGGCAGGATACGGGCACTCACGATCACGTGCCTGCCGTCCTCGGCCACGTCAACGTCTTCGACGCTCCCGATCTGCACGGCCAGGTAGCTGACGGTGGTCTTTCCGGGCGTGATGCCTTCGGCCGTCTTGAAGGTGATCTCGACCATGGGTCCCCGCTCGTAGACGGTCCGGTACACGAGCAGCGCCCCGATCACGGCCGCGACCAGCGGGATGATCCAGACCACCGGCAGCGAGCGGTGACGGCGGACCTCGGCAACCGGGAGTTCGGGGGGTCCAGCACCCCTCGCACCGCCTTCGCTCACACCTCTCCCTCCTGCACGTCCCAGACGAGCCGCGGGTCGAAGCTCGCCGCGGCGAACATGGTGAGCACGATCACAGCTGCAAAACAAGTGGCCCCGAACCCGGCATCAATCGTGGCCAGCGAGCCGAGTTGCACCAGCGCGACCAGGATCGAGATCATGAAGGTGTCGATGAAGGACCAGCGGCCCACGCTTCTGATTCCCCGGTAGAAGACGGCACGGGCCCGGGGCTTCCAGCGTGAGCGCAACTGGACGGTGATCAGCAGAAAGACCAGCCCGAGCAGCTTCGCGAGCGGCACGACGATGCTCGCAAAAAACACCAGCGCCCCGATCTCCCACATTCCCGAGGCAAACAGCGAGACCACCCCGGCGTAGATGGTGTCGACCTCAGAACTCCCCAGAAGCTGGATGTCGAGTACCGGGTAGAGGTTCGCGGGCACGTAGAGAATGGCCGCCGCGATCACGAGCGCCCAGGTGCGCGAGAGACTCCCGGGCTTGCGACGCTCGATCGGAGCGCCGCAGCGCGGACAGCCGAGAACTTCCAGGGCCGCGTGGTCGGGAGGCGCCACCAGCAGCGCGCAGCTCCGACAGCGAACGCTCGTCGCGAGCGCCGGGTCTCGCAGGCTCAACCCACGGAGCCGAGACCCGGCTGGAAACGCATCCCACACCATCCGAGGATCCAGGGAGGCCGCGGCCGCGGTCCAGACCATGATCAGGATCGCGAAGGCGAAGAGCGCGGCGTCGGGCACGATCGTGGCGAGTTGTCCGAGCTTGACCACGGCCACACAGACTCCGAGCAAGTAGACCTCGAGCATGGCCCAGGGTCGAAGCTCGATCAGCCAGCGAAAGACAGGGCCGAGCGCAGCCGGCCGATGCCCGAGCCTGAGTGGAACCAGTACGTAGAGCATGCCGCCCAAGTAGAGCAGCGGCGCGACCACGGTGGTGAAGAAGACCACGGCCGCGACGCCAGCATATCCAGTCCGCCAGAGTTGGAAGACTCCGCTCAGAATGAAATTCGACTGGCTGCGTCCCTGGAACTCGAAGCTCAGAAACGGCAGCAGGTTCGCGATTCCGAGCAGGATCGCGGCACTCAGCGTCAGCGCCAGCGTGCGGTCGAGACCTCGGGGACGCGCGCGATGCAGCAACTCCCCGCAGCGCGTGCAGTGGGCCCGACTGCCATCGGCCAGCCAGGGTTCGCGCTGCAGCAGGTCACAGCTTCCGCAGCGGACCGGCGCGGCAGCGCGCGACTGCGGGTCGGTTCCGGCGACCACCGAGCCTGCGTCCGTCACGGGCCGGTCCTCGGGAGGGCACCTCCCACGTCCAGATCAAGCTGCCCCGAACTTCGGACTCCAACCATCCCGGTGCTTCCGTCCCTGCCTGGGGTCGCCGCGTCGGCGATACCGCGCGCGGTGCGGGAGCAGCATGACCGATCCGAAGCTGCGAACACAAGCGAGGCAACCCTGCCCTACCGGCGGATTCGGGCAGGGCCTAGAATGGCTCTCCTTCATCGGGACCGATCCCGCCGGAGGCTCGCAGTGCTCGATCTCCGCTTCATCCGCGAAAACCCCGACACCGTGCGCGAGAACTTGCGCAAGCGCGGCGCCTCGGTCGATCTCGACGCGCTCTTGTCCCTCGACCAGGAACGGCGCCAACTGATCACCGATCTCGAGGAACTGCGGCGGCAGCGGAACGAACTCGCTAAGAGCATGAAGGGCCGGAAGCCGAGCGATGCCGAGCGCGAGCAAGGTCGGGAGCTCAAGCAGCGGGAGCCGGGACTCCAGGCCGAACTCGAGCGGATCGAGGCCGAAATTGACGCCCTGCTTCGAACGATCCCAAACCTGGTGCAACCCGACGTGCCGGAGGGCGCCAGCGAGGAGGCGAACCTCGAACTTCGCCGCTCGGGGCAGCCGCGGGAGTTCGACTTCGAACCACGCGACCACCTCGAACTCGTAGCCCTGCACGACCTGGTCGACTTCGAGGCGGGGGCCAAGACCAGCGGCCAGAAGTTCTACTTCCTGAAGAACGAGGCCGTGCTGCTGGAGCAGGGGCTCATACGCTATGCGCTCGACCGCGCTCGTGCGCACGGCTTCACGCTGTTTCACACGCCCGACCTGGCGCGGCGCGAAGTCTGCGCGGGAACCGGCTACAACCCGAGCGGCCCCGAGAAACAGATCTACACCATCGAGGACGAGGACCTGGCACTGATCGGAACCGCCGAGATCACACTCTCGGGCATGCACGCAGGGGACATCTTCGAGGCCCAGGATCTACCGCTCCGCTACTGCGGTTTTTCTCACTGTTTCCGGATGGAAGCCGGAGCGGCCGGGAGAGGCGGTCGCGGACTCTACCGCGTGCACCAGTTCAGCAAGGTGGAACTTTTCGCCTTCACACATCCGGACGAATCGGAAGCCATGTTCCAGGAGATCCTCGAGATCGAGGAAGGGATCTTTCAGGGACTGGAACTTCCCTTCCGCGTGCTCGCGCTCTGCGGCGGTGACTCTGCCGCTCAGTCCGCACGGACCTACGACATCGAGGCCTGGATGCCGGGCCGTGACGGCGGGAGCTACGGAGAGGTCACGAGTGCGTCGAACTGTACCGACTTTCAGGCGCGCCGCCTCGACATCCGCTTCCGCGACGCCGACACCCGCAAGACCCGCTACGTGCACATGCTGAACGGAACCGCCATCGCGCTCCCGCGCACTCTGATTCCGCTGCTCGAGAACCATCAGCAGCGCGACGGCTCGATCACGATTCCCGAAGCACTTCGGGTTTACACAGGATTCGACCGGATCGGATGAGCGAGCGGTTCATTCTCGGAACCGCCGGACACATCGATCACGGAAAGACATCGCTGGTACGGGCGCTGACTTCGGTCGATTGCGACCGACTCCCCGAGGAGAAGCGGCGCGGGATCACGATCGAACTGGGCTTCGCACCCCTCGAACTCCCGTCCGGGCGGAGGCTCGCGATCGTAGACGTGCCCGGACACGAGCGCCTTGTACGCACTATGGTGTCGGGCGCCACTGGAATCGACCTGGTGCTCTTCGTGGTCGCGGCAGACGAGGGAATCATGCCTCAGAGCCGCGAGCACCTGGCCATCTGCGAACTGCTCGGGGTCCGGCAGGGCGTGGTCGCGCTCACCAAGATCGACGCGGTTGACGCCGAGATCGCGGAACTCGCGCGCCTCGAGGTCGAAGAAGAGCTGGCCTCATCGAGCCTGGCCGGCGCTCCGCTTGTGCCGGTGTCTGCGACCACCGGCCAGGGTCTCGACGCACTGCGCGAGACCCTCGACCGGGTCGTCGGGACGGCCCCGGCGCGCACGCTCCGGGACGGGCCATCGTGGCTCCCGGTCGACCGCGTGTTCAGCATGCGGGGCTTCGGGACCGTGGCCACCGGAACCCTCCGAGGCGGCGCCTTCGAAGAGGGCGCGCCCGTAGAGGTCTTCCCGGACGGAAGAGCCGAGGTATCGGCCACCCGGATCCGCGGACTTCAGATGCACGGAGAGCCGGTCTCGCGTGCGTTTCCGGGGTCGCGCTGCGGCCTCAACCTTCAGGGCATGGACGTCGACGCGGTGCCCCGCGGGAGTGTCATCGCAACCCCCGGCCGCCTCGCCGCGCGCCCGCGCGTGGGCGTCGAACTCGGTTTGCTCGAGGGCGCGCCGCCGCAGAAGAACGGAACCACGCTCACGGTGCACCTGGGCACCGCGGAGCGCCCGGCCCGAGTGCTGCTGCTCGACCGGGAGCGGCTCGAACCGGGAGAACGGGGCTTCGCCGAACTGCGCTTCGCAACGCCGCTGGTCGCGGTCGAGGGCGACCGTTTCATCCTTCGCGGCTTCAGCCGGGTTCCGGGCGCCGGCTGGACGGTCGGCGGCGGCCGGGTCCTGGACACCGAACCAGCACGGGGGCGCCGCGCGCGCAGCCAGCGCGCCGCCGACCTCGCGATCCTGGCCGGCGACGAACCCGCGGCTTCACTCGCGGTCCGCCTCGAACGGGCCGGCCTCGAGGGCGTACGCGAGCGCGATCTGCTGCGGGCCGTCCGCTCGATCGAGGGCATCCAGGGGATCCGGGCCGGAACCGATCTGTGGCTGCACGCCACGCCCTTCGAGGCGCTGAGTGAGCGCGTCGTCCGCGCGGTCGAGGCCCATCACCAGGGCCGCCCGCTCGACGCCTGGGTCGGATTCGGCCCGGTCCGGGGTGCGCTCCCGGCCCGCATTCCCGACGACGCGATCCGAGCCGCGCTCCGGGACGCGGCCGAACGGGGCCTGCTCGAATCCCACTCGAGCGGGCACCGCAGCCCCGGGTTCGCGACCCGCGCGCGCGATTCCGAACTCGAGCGACGCTTCCTGGAGCGGATCACGGGCGCGGGTCTGGCACCCCCCGCGCTCAGCGCGCTCGCGCGCGAATTCGAGAGCGACCCTCGCGCGCTTCAGCGCCTGGCCGAGCACGCAGTGCGGCAAGAGCGAATCGTGCGCGTTGCCTCCGGGCTCTTCTTCGATCGCGCCGCGATCGACGAACTGCGGGAACGGTTGGTCCGCTACCTCGAAGCTCACGGCGAGATCGATCCCGCCGGGTACAAGCAACTTACCGGCCAGACTCGCAAACACACCGTGCCGCTGATGGAGTTCTTCGACGCCGAGAAGCTGACACTCAGACGCGACAACCTGCGGGTACTGCGCGGACGTCGCTGAGCCGGTCCCGGGCTAGATGCGCCAGAGCGCGAGCGCTCCGACCGCGGCGACCGCGATCAGGCTCGGCGCCACCCGGCGCACGAACGGACGGTCCCCGAACGCGATCAGGAGACCAACCTTCGCGAGCGTGGTCGTGATCGCGACGACCGTGATCGCGCGCTCGGCCACGGCTTCCGAGAGACCGGCATCGGCATGCAGCCGGGCGAGCGAGAGCGTCGCCGCGCTCGCGCCTGGTAGCGCTGCAATCGCGCTTAGCAGGTAGAGCCCTGCCTCTGCGAAGTGTTCGCGCGCGGCTTCGACCGTGAGCAGCACCAGCGCGTAGAAACCCGCGAAGCTGACGGCGACGCGGAGGCCGAGAGGATTGCCATACTGGTGCGCTTCCACGGTTTGGCCGATCGGCGCGTGGCGCGCCAGGGTCAGGGCCAGGCCGACGCCGAACATCGCCCCGAGGGGCACGTAGAGGGTACCCAGAAGCTCGGGCGACACGAACAGGAGCACGATCGCGGTCCGCACGAAGGAGACCGCGACGGACGCGACAACGAGCGTTTCGTAGTCGCGCGATTCCGCGAGACCACGTGCTGCGCGCGAGTAGGCGACAGCGGTGGCGGTACTCGAGACCAGTCCCCCGAGCATGCCCGCGATCAGCTGGCTTGAACGTCCCGCGCCCAGACGCATGAGCGCATACCCGACGAAGGCCACGCCCGAGATCAGCACCACCATGCGCCAGACGTCGCGCGGACGCAGCACCTCGAACAGTTTCGAGAGCTTGACCAGCGACGCGACCGGATCATCGGGCAACAGAGGCAAGACGATTCCGGTGATCACCAGGAAGCGAATCAGCATTTCCATGTCGCGCGCCGAGAGCAGTTCCGTCGCCCGGTGGAGGATCTTCTTCGAACGCAGCAGCGCCACCATCGCGATCGTGATCACGGTCGCCACCAGAAGCTCGCCCAGCTGCGCCAGCGCCCCGATCGCGAAGGTGCAGAGGCTCGCAATCTCGGTGGTGTAGCCCGGGTCTCCGCGCGTGGTCGCGTCCCAGCGGTAGCGCAGTACCAGAAAGGTGGCGCTCGCGAGGAACATGGAGACGGCCACCCACTCGCCAAGTTCTCGCGCGATCAACACCGCGAGCGCCCCGATGAGCGCCGTGAAGGCGAAGGTCCGAACCCCGGGGAAGTCCTTCTCGCCCTCGGACTCCTCCTGGGCGACCTGCCGTTCGAGCCCGACCAGGGCGCCCAGGCAAATCGCGACGAAGGTCAGCAGCAGTATGCGGGTGTCTTCCGGAATCGGCCCGTCCTCCTGGGTCTTGATCGACAGCTTGCCGCTTCGAGTAGAGATGGCCAGACTGTGGTGTCGTGTCGAGTCCCGAGTTGTCGCACGAAGACGTCGAGCACCGCTTGGTGGAGGCGAACGGGCTGCGCTTCCACGTCGCGTGCGCCGGCTCGGGAGACCGCCTCGCGCTCTTGCTCCACGGGTTTCCCGAGTGCTGGTACTCCTGGCGCTACCAGCTGCCGCTCCTGGCGGGGCTCGGGTATCACGCCTGGGCCCCCGACCTGCGCGGCTACGGCGAGAGCGACCGGCCCCGCGAAATCGGGGACTACGCGATCGAAACGCTGGTCGAGGACGTGGGCGGCCTGATCGACGCAGCTGCGCCGCGCGAGGTCGTGCTGATCGGACACGACTGGGGCGCCGTCGTCGCCTGGTTCGCGGCGATCCGCCGCGTCCGGCCCCTCGACCGACTCGTGATCATGAACGTGCCTCACCCGGGTGTCGATCTCGCGTCGGGGAGGCTGCGCCAGCTGTTCCGGTCGTGGTACATCCTGTTCTTTCAGCTCCCGATGCTGCCGGAGCTTCTGCTCCGGGCCGGGAACTACCGCCTGATCGCGGCCGCCTTCCGCAGCATGGCCGCCGACAAGCACCGGTTTCCCGACGAGGTGCTCGACGTGTACCGCCGGAACGCTGCGCACCCGGGCGCGCTCACGGCCATGGTCCACTACTACCGCGCGCTGGTGCGCGGGGGCGGGATGCTGCGTCAGCGACGCCTCGGCTATCCCATGATCGAGACCCCTACACTCATGCTCTGGGGCGAACGCGACGCGGCGCTCGGGAAGGAACTCACCTACGGAACCGGGGAACTCGTGCGCGACCTCACGCTCCGCTACCTGCCGGATGCCTCGCACTGGGTCCAACAGGACGACCCTGAGCGCGTGAACGCGATGCTCAAGGCCTGGCTCGAAGACCGTCCGGTCCCGGAAGCTTCGGAACTCTAGCCGCCGGGAAGGCCTGAGCCCGACCGCGATCCACCGGCTGGCGGGACCGAAACCCCGCCCTCACAGGAACCCCGCTGGAACTCCCTCCGGAGCGCGAGGCCCGAACTCACTCAGTCGTGGGCTCGACCCCGCCCCGAGCCACGCATGCGGTGGCCCCAGGGCAATCGGGAGACAGACTCGGGCCGCGCGCGAAGCGCACGGCCCAGAGCCCTACCAACGGTTTCCTCCACCCCCGCCGCCGCCACCGCCGCGCTGACGCTCTTGCGCCTCGTCCACACGCAACGGCCGACCTTCCATGTCCTTGCCGTTCAAGTCGGAGATCGCTCTCGCGGCCTCCGCATCGTCCTCGAGTTCGACGAAGCCGAAACCGCGTGACCGTCCGGTTTCCCGGTCGGTGATCACGGCCGCCGACGCCACCTTTCCATACTCCGTAAACATCCCCTGAAGATCCGCTTCAGTGGTACTCCAGGGAAGGTTCCCAACGTACAATTTCTTCACGTACCTCGTCCTCTTGCCCGGGCCAGACCCGGGCCGCTAAGGGTGAGCCAGAAGCGCCTCCAAGATGTCAGGACGCTTCCGAACCCACAGTCTGATCGAATTGGGCTCTCAGCCCGGGCGCATGGTACCAGACATCTTCGGGATCAGTACCCACAAACCGCCGATCGGGACCCTCGAACTCGAAAAGATGGTCCCCAACCGCACGATCGTCGATCGCCGGGCCGGTGCCGCCGCCGAGGTGGGGGTCCGTGTCGGCATCGGACGCGCTAGCTTTCAGGACGATGGCAACCAGATCGACCGCACCGAAGACACGCCGGGCCCGGACGCCCTCGGGGCGCAAGGCCGCCGCTAAGCCCAAGGCCGCCGCCAAGCCCAAGGCCGCCGCCAAGCCCAAGGCCGCCGCCAAGCCCAAGGCCGCCGCTAAGCCCAAGGCCGCCGCTAAGCCCAAGGCCGCCGCCAAGCCCAAGGCCGCCGCCAAGCCCAAGGCGGGAGTCTCGGCGCAGGCCGTGAACCGGGGGCACCTGTTCTCGTTGCGGCCGCGCGTGACGACCTCGTTCAGCCAGGAGGACTTTCGCGCCGCCCGCGTCAGCCTCGAGGGCGAAGCCTACGCGAGCATCGAGGAAGCGGCCCGCGCAGTTTTCGAGAAGGCCCTGGAACTCAGCCAGGAGGGTCCGCCCAGACATGGATTCGGTCGCAGGGGGCGCTGAGGCCTGGATTTGATCAGAACCCCGGGGTGGCTGGATTCCTGACCGCAGGCAGTCTGGGTCGCCCCGTTAGCGGGCCCCGCAGTTCCTGAGCCGCCCGCCCGCCCCTGCGAGTCTGGCCCGGAAGCGCGCGCACCCGCTCGCAGAAGCCCCCGCGCCCTTGTGCGATCCGCCGGCGGGCGCGGGCAGGCACCCCCCGGATGCCCGGGAATCCTGCTCGAAAGGCGGAGAGTTGACGTGGGAATATTTCACACGTAGGCTGATGGTCCCTAGAGAAAGGCACCCTCACTGAGACCGAGGCGGCCCCCCCCGGTCTGCGAGACGACGGTCCGAGGTAGCCGCCAGTGTGAGGGGTCGAGACCTAGCCACGCAATTCAGCACGAGTGCGTTCGGGTGCCTTCCTCTCACTAGGAGGAGCGACCTGGAGGTAGGGAGCGCTCGTGCG
>JABSQV010000012.1 GCA_013215565.1 Myxococcales bacterium
TCGGCCCCGTAGTAGAGCGCCTGCTTCGCGGCCGCGAGCACGGGCGCCGGGCACTCCGCCATCGCGGCCGCCATCGCGCGCGCTTCGTCGAGCAACGACGCGGCGGGAACGCAGCGGTTCACGAGTCCGATCGCGGCCGCCTCTTCCGCCAGGATTACGCGCGCGCTGAGCACCAGTTCCTGTGCGCGCGCCATGCCCACGAGCCGCGGCAACAGGTGCGTGCTGCCGAGCCCGGGTAGGATGCCGAGTCGCGCGAAAGTGAGCCCGAGCTTCGCCCCCTCGGCCGCGATCCGGATGTCACAGGGCAGGATCATGGTCACGCCCACGCCGATCGCGGCGCCGTTCACGGCCGCGATCACGGGCTTGGGGTAGGAAAGCAGATCGAGCGGAAGCTCTCGCAGGAAAGCTTCTTCGCCGAGTCGCGGCCCCTTCGAGGCGTTGCCGCCGGACTGGTGCGCCTTCAGGTGTTCCAGGTCTACGCCCGCGCAGAAGCCGCGGCCCGCGCCGGTCAGGATCACGGCGCGCACCGCGTCGTCGCGCGCGGCCTGGAAGGCGTCGACGACCTCGTCCCCCATCTCGGTCGTGTAGGCGTTGAGCTTATCGGGGCGGTTGAGCGTGATCGTGGCGATCCCGTCGCTCACGTCGAACAGGATGTTCGTGTACATGGCTAGTCCGTGTAGGGCGCCCAGCGCGGTTTGCGATTTTCGACGAACGCCGTGCTGCCCTCCTGGAGATCGGGGTGCGCGATGTGTTCATTGATCGCCTGCCAGGTCCGCTCCAGCGCATCGTCGAGGCCCCCGTCCAGGCTCTCCCAGATCGCGCGCTTGGAGCGCGCGAGCGCGGTGGGCGAGTGCTGGGCGATCATGGCGGCGAGTTCGCGGGCCCGCGGCATCAGTTCCGCGGCCGGCACGACTTCGCCGACAAGCCCGAGTTCGAGCGCCTGCGCAGCCGTCATGCGCTCTGCTCCGCCGAGCAGCGCCATGCGCAGCACCGCCTCGAGCGGAATCCGCCGCGCGAGCCCGACCGGCTCGATCCCGGCGATCAGGCCGACCTTCACGTGAGTGTCGAAGAAGGTCGCGTGGTCGGCGCACACGATCAGGTCGCTGTCCGCGATGAAGTGGAGTCCTCCGCCGACGACCATGCCGTTCACGGCCGTGATCACGGGCTTCCAGCAGCGGTTCTGGATTGCGGTCAGCTGAAACCAGGGTGCATCCTCGCGCGACATTTCGCCCGTGCCCTTGGCCTCGCCCGAGGCGACGTCGGCCACGTCCATGCCGGTAGAAAGCGCTCGTTCACCCGCGCCGGTCAGGATCGCGCAGACGACCTCGGGATCGGACTTGACGGCGGTCCAGGCTTGCTTCAACTCGCCCGCCATGGTCAGGTTGAAGGCGTTGTGGCGGTCGGGGCGGTTGAGCGTGATCGTGGCCACGCCGTCGCGCGTCTCGTAGAGCAGCGTCTCGAAGTCCATGGGATTCCTCCGCGTGGGCCCCCGGCCCGCGCTCAGGCAGTGCCCAGTATCGCGATTCCGCACGCGGTCGGATGGCCGCCGATGTTGTGGCTCAGCGCCAGCTTTGGATTCTTGACCTGGCGCTGCTCGGCGCGTCCCTGAAGTTGCAGGGTGTTTTCGTACACCATCCGGACGCCGGTGGCGCCCGTCGGGTGGCCGAAGGTCTTGAGCCCGCCGTCGGTGTTGACGGGAAGTTCGCCGCCGAGTTCGAAGTCCCCGCTCGCGATGTGCTCCTTGGCCGAGCCCTTCTCACAGAAGCCCAGGTCCTCGTAGCTCAGGAGTTCCGTGAGCGAAAAGCAGTCGTGGACCTGGGCGATGCCGATCTGGCTGCGCGGATCCGAGATCCCGGCCTGGCGATAGGCATCTTCCGCGGCCCAGACGGTGGGCTTCCAGGACAGGAAATCGTTGCCCGGGTCCTTCTGCGGATTCGGACCCGCCTGCACGGTCACGGCCTTGACCAGCACGGGGTCGTCGCGGAAGTTCCGCGCCAGGTCGGTGCGCGTCAGCACCACGGCGGCCGCGCCGTCGGTCTGTGCGGCGCAGTCGTAGAGCCCGAACGGCCACGAGATCATGCGCGCCTTGAGCACGTCTTCCACGGTGATCTCACGCTTCAAGAAGGATTTGGGCGCCAGCGTCCCGTTGTGGTGATTCTTGACCGCGATTCGGGCGAGGTCCTCGCGGCCGGCTCCGAACTTTTTAAAATAGGTCGAGGCGCAGAGCGCAAACCAGCCGGCCGGAGTCTTGGGCAGGTCGCGCACGCCGTCGAGCATCACCGAGGGTCCCGAGACACCCCGGTCCTTGGGCTTGTCGTAGCCCACGACCAGGACCGTGTCGTACATGCCGGCCGCGATCGAGAGCACCCCGCAGCGTACGGCGTCGGTCCCGGTGGCGCAGTAATTCGAGACCATCGTGACCGGCTTGTGAAAGAGCTTGAGCGCGTCACTGCACTCGTGGGGTCCCTTGTTCGAGTAGAGGCTGCCCGTGAAGACCGCATCGATCTGCTCCTGGGGCCGGTCGATGCCGGCGTCGGCGTAGGCCTCGTAGGCAGCATCGACGATCATGTCGGACGGCGACTGGTCCCAGTTCTCGCCGAACTGGCAGCAGCCTGCGCCCACGATCGACACCTTGTCGCGAATCCCTTCTCTGCTCATGTTTCGTTCCCCGCGGGTGGCTCCGGCAGCGGACTGCCTTTCCAGTAGTAGTTGGGCCGACCGCCGCTCTGGTGAATGCGCCGGAACACGAACTCCACCGGGATTCCGTTGCGCATCGTCTTCGGGTCGCAGTTGACGAGTTGGAGGTGAATGCGCGCTCCGTCGACCTCTGTCACGGTCACGATCGTGGGCGGATCGGGCGTCGGGAAGAAGAAGTCTAAGGTATGGGTAACGACCCGACCGACGCGGTCCGAAAGCCGAACCGGCTCGAAGTCGTCCTTCGAAAAGCAGGTCTCGCATACGCGTTGAGGTGGAAACTGGATCGCGCTGCAGCCCCGGCAGCGCTGACCCCGCAGGCTCAGGTCCTCGTCGCGCTCGCGAAAGTGAATGGTGGCGGAGAGCCCGGGGTCGCTCCCGGCCTCCCACTCCGTGGGGTTCAGGCTGCGCGCTTTCAGGTAACGGTCGTAGCTCGCGACCGGGCGGCGTCGTGCCAGGTGCCAGCTCACGCCGCGGCGTGGGGGCAGCTTCTCGGCGTGCTCGGTGATCCGGAGCGCCGTCGCGTCCGCGCCGTCGCCGTAGTTCGACACCAGCACACGTTCGGCCGGCCGGGCCTGCTCCAACGCGGACGCGAGCAGCAGCGGTGCGAAGGCCGTGCCCGCGTTTCCGAGGCGACCGAAGAGCGGGTCGATCAGCTGCTCGGCGCGTGCGCGGAGCTTGCGCGCGACCGTGGCATGGCTGCGGCGGTCGGGCGCGTAGAGCGCGAGCCGGTCGAAGTCCTCGATCGAGCTTCCGGTTTTTTCGAGCAGTGCCTGCACCGCTTCGAGCAGACGCGGGGTGTAGCCCTCCTGAACGACGAAACGATCTTCCCAGCTGTGGACGAAGCGGTCGGTCTCGGCGCGCCATACGTCGACGATTTCGTCCGAGATGGACGACCAATCCTCGAACTGCGCGATCGGATCCCGGTCCCCGACGAGAAAGGCCGCCGCGCCGTCGCCGAACGCCGATTCGAGGCTCGAGCCCGGGGCGGCGGTGCGGCAGTCGCTCGCGATCACGAGCACCGAGCGCGCCGAACCGGCGCTCACGGCATCGGCCGCGCTGCGGAGTGCCGCGGTCCCGGCGCGCAGCGACCCGCCATGGTCCTGGGTGCGGAGATCGCGCCGCAGGTCGAGCGCGCGTGCGATCAGCGAGGCTCCCTGCTTTTCGCGAAACGGGTAGGTGGTCGAGGCAAACAGCACCGCATCCACCGAATCGCGGTCGAAGCCGGCCAGGCACGAGATCGCGGCCGCGACCCCCATCGTCACGCTGTCTTCATCGTTCCAGGCGACCGCGCGCTCGGGGCCGTCTTCGGACGCCGCGCGCCCGGCGATGGCGGCGAGCGCCAGGCGGCTCGGCGGAACGTAGGCGCCGTAGGAGCAGATCCCGGTCGTCACGGGCGCGCTACTTCTCCGGCGGCTTGACGCCGTCGTAGAAGGGGTAGGGATTCTTCATCAGGCCCACGGGCTCCAGGTGCGTCTTCAGATGTCCGGCAAAACGCTCGCGGAGCTCTTCGACCGACCAGCCCTCGTCCCGGTACATGCCGGTCCCGTACTTCGGCTGCTCCACGACCACGACCCGCTCACCTCCGGTCCCGAAGATCTGGCCCGAGATCCAGTCAGCATCGTCGCTGCAGAGAAAGGCGACGAAGGCGCCGTTTCGGGTGGGGTCGATGAAGGGCAGCTCCACCTCTTTGCCGTCGGGCCCACGGTAGGTGGACGACATGCGCGTGCTGCCCGAGGGGCTGATCGCGTTCACGCGAATCCCGTAGCGGGCCAACTCGAGCGCCCAGGTGTAGGTCATCGATGCGATCGCGCCCTTGGATGCGGCGTAGTTGGTCTGGCCGAAATTTCCGAAGTGCGCGGCCGAGACCGTATTTATGATCGAGCCCCCGCTCGCCTGCGCGCGCATCTGCCGGGCGGCTTCCTGGCTGCACATGAAGGTCCCGTGTACGTGTACGCGCAACACATCACCGAACTCCTCGTCACTCATCTTGAGGAACGAGCGATCGCGGACGTTGCCGGCGTTGTTGACGAGTGCGTGGATGCCCCCGAATGCGTCGACGCACTCGCCGATCAGCGCGGCGGCCCCCTCGCGCGTTCCGATGTCGGCCGCATTCGCGCAGGCCTTGCCGCCTTCCGCCGAGATCTCGTCGACGACCTTCTGCGCTTCGGCCGCGTCGATGTCGTTCACCAGCACCGACGCCCCGTTTCGGGCCAGGTGCAGGCAGTGGCCGCGTCCGATGCCGCGGCCCGCGCCGCTGACGACCGCAGCCTTGCCGTCGAGGATTCCCATGCTCGCTTTCTCCGCCTAGATACGAGACGAAGCGTATAGTAAATGCCGGAGGCCGTCAAAGCCCGGATCGATCCGGTTTCGGCTTTGATGCCGGGAGTTTAGAGGGATGTCCCCGGAGCTCGGGCGTCGAGTTCGACGCAGCGGGCGAGCGCTTCCGCGTGTTCCTCGGCGCCGCCAAACACCGAGGCCAGCACCCAGCTCCGCTTCAGGTAGTAGTGGACAGGAACCTCCCAGGTGTAGCCCATGCCGCCGTGGACCTGGATGCAGGCGCGCGCGTTTTGGAGCGCGGCCTCGCCGGCTACCAGCTTGGCGGACCCGGCCGCGCGCGCCGCGTCGCCCACGCCGGGGTCGTCGAGCGTGGCACCGGCCGCGTAGACGGCGGCGCGCGCGACTTCGAGACGCACGAACATGTCGGCCAGGATGTGCTTGACTGCCTGGAAGGATCCGATCGCGCGCCCGAACTGTTTGCGTCCCTTTGCGTATTCGACCGCGAGTTCGTGGCTCGCCTCCGCGAGACCCAGCAGTTGCGCCGAGGCCAGCGTACAGCCCGCGAGGCGCAGCCGTTCCGCGAGTTCGGTGCCGCCCAGGGATTCCCCCTCCGGGAGCTCGGCCAGGTGATGGACCGGCGTCAGCGGATCCAGCGGGACCTCGATCGGCTCCGCGTTCAGCGCGCTCGCGTCCACACACGAGACGCTGTCGGGGCGGAGCACAATCAGGCGGTCGAGGTCGGCCAGGTGCTCGACCAGCAGCGGCTCGCGTTCGGCCCCGCAGAGATCGAGTCCGCCTACGACGGTCTTACCGTCTCCCGCGCCCGGCACGAGCTCGGCGGCCAGGTGAGTCCAGACCAGGGGCCCGGGCACAAGCCGTCGGCCGAGTTCGGCGAAGACGATCACGGCGTCGGCCGTTCCGAGCCCGATCCCGCCCTCGGCTTCGGCGAGCCGCAGGTTGAACACCCCGAGTTCGGCGAGTTCGGCCCAGAGCGCGGCATCGTAGCCACGGTACTCGAGTTCCCTCAAGGTCTCGACCGGAAAGTGGCCGTCGCAGAACGAGCGCACGCCCGCCTGGAGAGATTCTTGATCTTCGCTCAGCTGGAAGTCCACAGCGCCCCGCCGGCTAAGGCCGCGGTTCCTTGGGCAGGCCCAGGATCCGTTCCGAGATGATGTTGCGCTGGATCTGCGAGCTTCCGGCCGCGATCGTGAGCGAGAGCGACTGCATTGCGCGTTGCAGCAGAGCCTGGCTCGGAAGTCCCGCCACGTCTTCGCGACTCAGTCGTGCGCGGCCGAGCAACTCGATGCCGAACTCCGCGATCCGCTGGTAGAGCTCGCTGTAGAAAAGCTTGATCGCCGAGCCGCCGAGTCCCGGCACCCCGGTCTTGCTCGACTGGCAGACCGAGAGCTTGACCATCGCCCAGAGCGCGTCGAGTTCCGCCGAAAAGTGGCCGATCTTTCGCCGCAGCTCGGGGTCTTTCCATGCGGGTGCGCCGTTGCGCTCGACGCGCTTCGAGAGATCGATCAGATCGCGCACGTATTGCTGCAACTGGATCATCTCGCTCGCGAAAGCGGTGCCACGTTCGAAGCGCAGCGTCACGTTCGTCACGCGCCAGCCGTCGTTCTCCTCGCCGACGCGATTCTCGATCGGGACCTTGACGTCGTTCAGAAACACCTCGCTGAACTCCCCCTCTCCCGCCAGGGTTCGAAGCGGACGAATCTCGATTCCATCCGCGTCCATCGGCAGGATCAGCCAGCTGATGCCACGGTGCTTGGGCGCATCCGGGTCCGTGCGGACCAGCAGTTCGCAGTAGTCGGCCGCGTGCGCGAACGAGCACCAGATCTTCTGGCCGTTCACCAGGTAGTGGTCGCCCCTTTTTTCGGCCCGGGTCTGCAGCGCGGCCAGGTCCGAGCCCGCGCCGGGTTCGGAGAAACCCTGACACCAGATTTGTTCCCCGTTCAGGATGTAGGGAACGTGACGGGCCTTCTGCTCGGGCGTCCCTTCGGCGATCAGGGTCGGTCCCCCGTGCAGGATGCCGACGAAGTTGACGCCGATATAGGGCGCCCGCGCGCGTGCGATCTCCTCGTAGTAGACGAGCTGTTCGGTCAGCGATGCGTCGCGGCCCCCGTACTCGGCCGGCCAGTTGATGCCGGCGTAGCCCGCCTCGTAGAGCTTGCGTTGCCAGCCCGTGTCGTAGCTCCGACGCTTCGCCCAGTCGCTGATAGCTGGGGGGGATCCGTGGGCGGGAACTTCCTTCTCGAGCCACGCGCGGAGTTCGGCACGAAACTCTTCGTCCGCTTTCGAATAACGTAGATCCAAGCTTCGCTTCCGCCGTGGAGATTCGGGAGCCGCAGCGTATCGGAGAGCTCGGGGCGCGTCAAAAGGCCCGGCGCCGGAGCGTGGGGCTTACAGGTGGCGCGCGAAGTCGTCGAGCACGGGCAACACGGTCTCCCTCGGCGCTGAGGGAAGGCGCAGCACGGCCTCGGTCACGCCCAGGGATTCGTAGTAGGAGAGTTTTTCGGGGTCCGGGATCACGCCCATCGGGACGACATGCAGTTCATCCGGATCCCGGTCGCGTGCTTCGACGGCGCGGCGCAGGTCTCCGAGTGCGGCGCGGAGGCCCGCGCCCCCGATCGGAATCCAGCCGTCCGCGTACTCGGCGATGTGCGCAAAGAGCGTCGGCCCGGCGGCGCCCCCGATCAGCGTGCGGGGCCGCGGCTGCTGAACGGGTTTTGGCCACTGCCAGCTCGGCTCGAGTTCGACGAACTCGCCCCGGAACTCCGCGACCTCGTTCGACCAGAGCGCTTGCATCAGCAGCATCCGTTCTCGAACCAGCGCCCGGCGCCGCTTCACGTCGATCCCGTGGTTCTCCATTTCTTCTCGATTCCAGCCGTAGCCGATGCCGAGCGTGAGCCGCCCCCCCGAGAGCAGGTCCAGCGTGGCGAGCTGCTTGGCCAGCGCGATCGGATCGTGCTGAGCGACGAGCGCGATCCCGGTTCCGAGTCGCAGCTTCCGTGTGCGCGACGCCACGGCGGCCAGTGTGACGTAGGGGTCGAGGCTACGCAGGTATTCTTCGGCGAGTTCGGCGTCCCCGGTGGGTGGCGGCGTCCGGCGGCTCGTGGGAATGTGCGTGTGTTCGGGGAGGTAAAGGGAAGAAAAGCCGCGCTCTTCGGCGGCGACTGCGAGTTCGACCGGATCGATGCTGCGGTCGGTCGCGTGAATCGTGACCCCGATTTCCATGACGGGACCATCGTATACTCTGCGCGGCGAAGCTGGGGGACACGCATGAGCCTCGATCCGCGGGTTAGGGAATTGATCGACCGCGAGGCGATCCGGGAGACCCTGCAGCGCTACTGCCGTGGCGTGGACCGGCGCGACCTGGAGCTGCTGCAGTCGGTCTATCATCCCCACGCCTGGCACGAGCACGGTGCGTACCGCAGGAACGCCCGGGAGTTCGCGGCCCTGATCGTGGAGTCGATGGGACAATTTCTGTGCACGTCGCACTTTCTCACCAATCAGCGGATCGAACTCCGGGGCGGGGAGGCCGACTCCGAGTCCTACGTGCTGGCCGTGCACCGTCTCGAGCGGGATGGGAAGGAGTTCGAGCTGGTCATGGCGCTCCGCTATCTGGATCGCTTCGAACGCCGGGACGGAGACTGGCGGATCGCAGAGCGGGTCGCCGTGCACGACTGGAGCCGCGAGGCCACCGTGGAAGGGAGCTGGGCGGAGGCTGCTAGGATGATCCAGGGCCGGAGCGACCGCGACGACCGGAGTTACCGCGACTAGAGCGCCCGGCCGTTGAAAGGCCCTCTGATTCGTGGGAACGTAGTGCGCAAGTCGCCTTGGAGCAGAGTTGACGGATCGCCCGGTGAGTTTCGACGCGCAGTACACGCTGGACGACCGCTACGCGCGAACTTCGGGCCGGGTCCTGCTGACCGGGGTCCAGGCGCTGGTGCGGCTGCCGCTGATGCAGCACGCGCGCGACCGGCTGGAGGGGCTCAACACCGCCGGCTTCATCTCGGGCTACCGGGGCTCCCCGCTCGGGACCTACGACCTCGCGCTCTGGCAGGCGAAGCGTTTTCTCGAGGCTGCCGAGGTGCACTTCGAGCCGGGGGTGAACGAGGATCTCGCGGCGACCGCGGTCTGGGGTTCGCAGCAGGCGAACCTGCACGAGGGGCCACGCTACGACGGTGTCTTTGGAATCTGGTACGGCAAGGGCCCGGGCGTCGACCGCGCCTGCGACGCGCTGAAGCACGGGAACTACGCGGGCAGCGCAGCGAACGGCGGCGTACTGGTGCTCACGGGAGACGATCCCGCCGCGCGCTCTTCCTCGATCGCGCACCAGAGCGAACAGGCCCTGATCCACTGCGGGATCCCGATTCTCAACCCCGCCGACATTCAGGATTATCTCGACCTGGGCCTGTATGGATTCGGGCTTTCGCGCTACTCGGGTTGCTGGGTCGGGTTCAAGTGCCTGACCGATACGGTCGACAGCGCGCGTTCGGTCGCGGTGGATCCCGGCCGGGTCCGGATCCGCCGTGCCGAAGACTTCGAAGTTCCCGAGGGCGGCCTCAACATCGGCTGGGGCAATCTGCCGCTCGCGGTCGAGCAGCGCCTCTACCAGCAGCGGCTCGCGGCCGCCCAGGCCTTCGTGCGTGCCAACGGGCTCGACCGGGTCGTGGTGGACGCGCCCCGGCGCCGGCTCGGGATCGTCACCACCGGCAAGGCCTATCTCGATCTGCGCCAGGCGCTCGAGGAACTCGGAGTCGACGAAGCGGCCGCGGCCGAACTGGGACTCTCGATCTACAAGGTGGCCCTGGTCTGGCCGCTCGAGCCCGAGGGCGCGCGCCGCTTTGCGCGCGGTCTCGAAGAGATCCTGGTGGTCGAGGAGAAGCGCCCGATTCTGGAAGATCAACTCGCCGCCCTGCTATACAACGAGACCGAACGTCCGCGGATTTTTGGAAAGCTCGACCAGAACGGCGCGCCGCTCGTGCCCGGGGTGGGGGAGTTGTCCCCAGCCACAGTGGTCAAGATCCTGCGCGCCTGGCTCAGCTGCCGTGCCCCCGAGTTTGCAGAGCGGCTGCCGGCCGCGCCTCCCGAGCGCGCGGCCGCAGGCGCGCCCAGTCTCACACGTCTTCCGAGCTTCTGCTCCGGCTGTCCGCATAACCTCTCCACGGTGGTTCCCGAGCAGAGCGTGGCGCTCGGCGGGATCGGCTGTCACGGCATGGCGGTCTGGCTGCCGGGTCGCCGTACGCTGGCAGTCACCCAGATGGGAGGCGAGGGCGCGAACTGGATCGGGCAGGCGCCGTTCACGGAAACCCCGCACATCTTTCAGAACCTGGGCGACGGCACCTACTTCCACTCGGGGTTGCTCGCGATTCGAGCGGCGGTCACGGCCAGCGTCAACATTACCTACAAGATCCTGGTGAACGGCGCGATCGCGATGACGGGGGGTCAGCCGATCGAGGGTGAGCGCATCGAGGGCGAGTTCACGACGCCCGATATCGTGCGCCAGTTGCTGGCGGAGGGCGTGGGAACTGTCGAGGTGGTGGCCGACGATGTCTCGAAGTACCCGCGCGGTGCGATCCCCCCCGGCGTCGGCGTCCACCCGCGCCGGGAACTCGACCGGGTTCAGCGGCGGCTGCGCGAGGTACCGGGCGTTACGGCGCTGGTCTACGACCAGGTCTGCGCCGCCGAGGCGCGGCGTCTGCGCAAGCGCGGCGAGTGGGCCGACCCCGACCGGCGAGTCGTGATCAACGAGCGGGTCTGCGAGGGCTGCGGCGACTGCAACGTGCAGTCGAATTGCATCTCGGTCGAACCCCTCGAAACCGAGTTCGGACGCAAACGAACCATCAACCAGTCTTCGTGCAACAAGGACTACGCCTGCGTCGACGGCTACTGCCCGAGCTTCGTGAGCGTCATCGGGGGAACGCTCCGCAAACGGAGCGAGGGGTTGGATCGCGGTGGCGACGAACTGTTTCGGGACCTGCCCGATCCCGTGAGACCGGACACCGAAACTCCCTACAACGTGCTCGTGACTGGAATCGGCGGGACCGGTGTGGTGACCGTGGGCGCGTTGCTCGGCATGGCCGCCCATCTCGAAGGCCGGGGCGTTTCGGCGCTCGACGTGACCGGGCTCGCGCAGAAGAATGGGCCTGTCACGAGTCACGTGCGCGTCGCGGACGATCCGGGCGCGCTCCACGCCACCCGGATCGCGCTCGGGGCGGCCGACCTGGTACTCGGCTGCGACATTGTGGTGACGGCGGGTGCCGAGTGCCTGTCGCTGATGTCACCGGAGCGCAGCGTGGCGATCGTCAGCGATCGCGTAGCGCCGACCGGGGACTTCGCGAGCTCGCCGGATCTGGATCTCTCGTCCGCCGGTATGGCGGACGAGATCAGGGCTGCTGTCGGAAGCGAGCAACTGGATCTGGTCCCGGCCGCGAGGCTCGCAACCGCGCTCCTCGGAGACGGCATCGCCGCGAACCTGTTCCTGGTGGGCTACGCGCTCCAGCGGGGCCGGATCCCGGTTGGTCTCGGCGCGCTCGAGCGCGCGATCGAGTTGAACGGCCGCGCGGTCGAGATGAACCATCGCGCGCTCGCGTGGGGGCGGCTCTTCGCGCACGATCCGGACGCCGTTCGGCGCATTGTCGCGCCCGCGTCTGACGAGTCGGAGTCGCAGTCACCGCCGGCGCTTCACGAACTCGTCGAGCGCCGCGTCGAGTTCCTGACCGACTACCAGAACGCGGCCTATGCGGGTCGCTACCGGGCGTTCGTCGCGCGTGTCGCCGAGACGGAGCGTGAACTCGGAAGCGAGTTCGAGGCGCTCTCGGAGGCGGTCGCCCAGTATCACTTCAAGCTGATGGCGTACAAGGACGAGTACGAGGTCGCGCGTCTCTACACCGATGGGGTGTTCCGGCAGGCCGTCGAGCGCGAGTTCGAGGGCGCCTTCAAGCTTCGACTCCACCTGGCGCCCCAGATCTTCTTCCCGCGAGACGCCGATACGGGACGGGTGCGCAAGCTCACGCTCGGTGGCTGGGCCTTCCGCGGGCTCGGGCTTCTGGCGCGGTTCCGCTTCCTTCGGGGGACCCCGTTCGATGTCTTTGGTTACATGAAGCAGCGCCGGCTGGAGCGGCGCCTGATCGGCGAGTACGAGGCCACGATCCGGGAGCTTCTCGCCGGGCTCTCGGCGGAAAACCACGAACTGGCGGTCGAGATCGCGCGGATCCCCGAATACGTGCGCGGCTTCGACCGCGTCAAGGACGAACAACTCGCGGCGGCCCGCGAGCAGGAGGCGAGTCTGCTGGCGGAGTTTCGTCTGCGCGCATCTCGCCCCGGCGGCGTCACCGCCTGAGATCGGCGCATGCGAGATCAGAGCCAGCAGCCGCGAGAGCTTCCAGGCCGGTTCGGGATGCCCCGGTGCTGAGAGATGCCGCGGCTGTGGTTGGAATCGGCGAGACACCGTTCGCGAAGCATCTCGAGGACTCCGAGCGCAAGCTCGCATTGCGCGCGATCCTGGCCGCGCTCGATGATGCCGGGATCGAGCCGGCCGAGGTCGACGGGCTGGCTTCCTACACGATCGAGAGCACAGACGAGGTCGAACTCGCCAAGAATCTCGGCGCCGGCGACATCACCTTCTTTACGCAGGTAGGCTACGGGGGCGGCGCCGGACCCGCCGCGGTGGGCCAACTCGCGCTGGCGGTTGCGGCCGGGCAGTGCCGGGTCGGCGTGGCCTGGCGCTCGCGAAAACGGGGCTCCGGCGGACGGCCATGGGCGGGTGCCGGGGCCCAGCCCTCCGCACCCGCGCAGTGGACGCGTCCCTGGGGCCTGCTGCGGCCGGTCGACGAGATCGCGCTGCTCACCCGCCGCTACATGCACGAGTACGGGGCGACGCGGGACCACCTCGCGAACGTCGCGCTCGCGGTCCGCAAGATGGCGAATCGGAACCCGCGCGCGCTCATGTACGAGCGCAAGCTGACCCGCGAGGACTACATGGCCGCGCGCTTCATTTCCGAGCCGCTCTGCCTGTTCGACAACTGTCTCGAGACCGACGGCGCGCTGGCCTGTGTGGTGGTCTCGGCCGAGCGCGCGCGCGACTGCCGCCAGCCGCCCGCCTACCTGCACGCGTTTGCCCAGGGTCTGCCACGCCAGTCTCACACGATGGTGAACTACTGGTGCGACGACCCGCTCCAGGGCCCGGCCTGGACCTGCGCGCGCCAGCTCTACCAGAACTCCGAGATCCGCGCGGACGACATCGACGTGGCTCAGTTCTATGACGCCTTCACGCCGCTCGTACTGCTTTCTCTCGAGGGATACGGCTTTTGCAAGAAGGGCGAGGGGGCGGCGTTTACGCAGGACGGCGCGCTCGAGATCGGCGGACGCCTGCCGATCAACACCTCGGGCGGGGGCCTGTCCGAGGCCTACGTGCACGGGTTCAACCTGATCAACGAGGGCGTTCGCCAGGTTCGGGGCAGTTCGGTCAACCCGGTCGCCGGGGTCGCGGCGTGCCTGGTCACGGCCGGCGAGGGCGTGCCGACGAGCGCGCTGATCCTGAGGAAATAAGGTGCCGGGCGAAGCGCTCCTGCCCCCGATCGATCCCGAAGCTGCGCCCTTCTGGGAGGGCGCGCGCCGCGGCGAACTCGTGATCCAGCAGTGTGCGGAGACCGGTCGCCTGATGTTTCCGCCGCGCAGCACGAGTCCCTGGGCCCCGCGCCGGGACCCGGTCTGGGTGCGCGTCTCCGGACGCGGCACGATCTGGTCGTTTGCAATCCCGCACCCACCACTCTTGCCGGCGTTCTCGGAACTGGCCCCCTACAACGTGATCGTGGTCGCACTCGAGGAGGACCCTACGATCCGTCTCGTCGGAAACCTCGTCGAAGCTGCCGACGGTCCGATCAACGGCCCCGAACCCGCTGCCATCGCGATCGGATCCGGCGTGCGGGTCGTCTTTCAGCGCGTCAGCGAAGCGTTCCACCTGCCGCGCTGGGTGCTCGACGCCGCGGGCGGGGACTGATCCCGAGCTCGCGGCCTCAGTAGCTGATCGACTCGGCCAGGGTTTCCCAGCGCCCGTTTCGGACCACCGACAGCACCGATTCACTCACGCCATTGTGGTCGCCGGGGCCGAACGCCAGGTTGTAGCCGAAGAGATCCTGGTACTCGGTGATTCCCTCGAGCGCGGCGATCAGACGCTCGCGCGTCAGATCGGGTCCGGCGGCCTCGAGGGCCTGCACCAGAAGGTCCGCGGCGCGGTAGCCCTCCATCGCCGGCAGACCCGGTTCGGATCGGTAGAGTTCGACGTACCTGTCCCACCAGGCCGCGACCTCGGCGCGAAGGTCGCTGTCTCGATACAGCTTTGCCATGTGTACGAACGCGTAGTAGCCCTCGCCCGAGCCGCTCTTCTGCTCGGCGATCACCTGACCGTAGGCGGCGTTGTTCCCAACCCAGGCCGCCCCGTCCCACCCGATCTTGCGTGCGGCCTCGAGCAGCAGCACGGTGTCGCGGTGTACGGTGCCCATCAGTACCAGGTCGCAGCCCGCGTTGCGCAGCCTGAGAATCGCGGCCGTAAATTCGCTGTCGGTGGGCTTGTGCGCCGAGGTCTCCGCAATTTCGAGGCCCATGGCCGCGACCTGGTCGCGCACGCCTTCGAGTATCTCCTGTCCATAGTCGGTGTCCTGGTAGACCACGCAGATCGACTTCTTGCCCTGTTCCTCGACGAAATACTTAACGGCGGCGCGCATCTCGTCGTAGTAGATGCCGCGCTGCGTGAACATCAGTTCCTGAAAGGGTTCGACCATCGAGCGCGCGCCCGTCAGCGGGAAAAGATTCGGAACACCGGCCTTGAACTGCTGCGTCATCACCGCGTTGTTGGTGGGTGTGCCGAGCGCCAGCAGCATCGCGAAGATCTTGTCGCGGTGGATCAGCTTGTTGGCGGCCTGGATCGCGCGCGGCACCTGGTACTGGGTGTCTTCGACGACGAAGCGGATCTGGCGACCGTTCACGCCCCCGGCAGAGTTGGCTTCGTCGAAGCGCATACGCGCTCCGTTGATGCTCCCGACGCCCCAGATCGCGATCGAGCCCGACAGGTCGGTATGCGCCCCGATCACGACCTCGGTGTCAGAGACCCCGTCGACTGCTGTCGCATCCGACTGCGAATCAGTTCCCCCGCCGCAGCCCGCAGCGAGAAAGCAGACGATTCCGACCCATCTGGCGACGCTTCTCACAGCTCTCCCTCTAGCCAGCGTACATGCTATCAATCAGCCCGACGTATTTCTCGTTCACGACCTTACGCTTGAGTTTCATGGTCGGTGTAAGTTCCTCGTCCTCGGGGTCGAGCAACTGGTCGATCAGGCGGAATTTCTTGATTGTCTCAACCTGGGCGAAGCGGGTATTCACGCGCTCGATTTCCTCCCAGATCAGGTCGTTGACCTCCCGGGTGTGGCAGAGGCTGGTGTAGTTCGTGAATGGGACATCGTGGTCCTGGGCGAATTTCTCCACGTTCTCGTGATCGATCATCACCAGGCACGAGAGGTAGGGCCTGCGGTCGCCCACGACCACCGCATCCGAGATATAGGGCGAGAACTTGAGTTGGTTCTCGATTTCGCTCGGAGTGATGTTCTTGCCGCCCGCGGTGATGATGATGTCCTTCATGCGATCGACAATGTAGACGAAGCCATCTTCGTCGATCCGGCCGACGTCTCCGGTGTGTAGCCAACCGGCGCGGATGGTGTCGGCGGTTGCTTCCGGCCTGTTCCAGTAGCCGCGAATCACACCGGGGCCCCGGATCAGGATCTCGTTCTGATCGGAGAGTTCTACGTCGACTTCCTCGGTGGACTTCCCCACGCTGCCGATCCGGAAGTCCTCAGGCAGGTTCGCNGTGGCGATTCCGGTGCATTCCGTCTGGCCGTAGACCTCGTACATGGGCTTCCCAAGGGCCCAGTACCAGTCGATCAGGTCGGGCGCGATCGGGGCCGCCGCGGTCGAGAGCCAGCGGCAGCCGTCGATTCCGAGCAGGCGCTTGAGATTCCTCAACACCAGGCTGTCCGCCACAAAGAAGAGCGTCTTCCACAGCACGGGAACCCGCTGACCGCGCTTGCGGAACTCCGCAGTCTTCGTTCCTACCGCGAGCGCTACGCGGTAGGCGAAGCGCTCGAGACTGGTGGCGTCCTTGAGCTTGATCGCGACCGTCGAGTACTGCTTTTCCCAGACCCGGGGAACGGCGAAGTGAATCGTCGGTGCGACCTCCTGCAGGTCGTGGTTGATGGTCTCCAGACTCTCGACCAGGTTCACGACCGAGCAGGCTTCGAGAGACGCGAAGGTGTAGAACATTCGACCTGCGATGTGCGCGAGCGGAAGAAATCCGAGCTGCTCGTCCGTATCAAAGATGCCGTAGCAGCGCTGCAGACTCAGCATCATGAACATCATGTTCCGCTGCGTGATCATGGAGCCCTTGGGCGGGCCCGTGGTGCCCGAAGTGTAGGTGAGCGTCATCAGGTCCTCGGGATCGGCCCTGTCCATCTCGTCTGTCCAGACGTTCGGATGCCTCTCGCCGTAGCCGCGGCCGAGTTCCAGCAGCGCTTCGAAGCTCAGGCACATCTCGTCGTCGAGGTGGCGCAGGCCCTCCATGTCGAAGATGATGATCTTCTCGAGGGTCGGTGTGGCTTCACGAACCTCGAGTACCTTGTCGAGTTGCTCCTCATCCTCTGCGAAGTAGAAGCGGGTGCGGCTGTCATTGATGAGGTATTCGACCTGGGTGGGCGCGTCCGTGGGATACACCCCATTGGTCACGCCCCCGATGCAGATGATGCCGAGGTCCGCGAACATCCACTCCTTGTTGACCTCGGACGCGATCGAGCAGATGTCGCCGCGCTCGAGGCCCAAAGCCTTGAGCCCGAGACCCGCCAGCCGCGCGTATTCCCCAAAGTCGCCCCAGCTGTACTCGTTCCAGATTCCAAAATCCTTCTCGCGAAGCGCCACTTTCTCTGGAAGTTCCTGGGCACGCTTCCAGAAGAGTCCCGGGATCGTGGTGCAGCCTTCGATGAGCGTCGGCGGATATTCAGCCATCGCTCATCTCCAGGTCTTCCTGACTTTCCAGCGCCGGCGGCCGCGCACGCCCTCGTCCTTCATTCCTAGATAGAATTCCTGGATGTCGGTCGCGCTCTTGAGGCGCTCACAGCTGTCCTGCATCACCACACGGCCGACCTCCATCACGTAGCCGAAGTGGGAAATCTCGAGCGCCATCTTCGCGTTCTGCTCGACAAGCAGCATGGTCACCTTCTGTTCCGTGTTGAGCCGCTGAATGATCTCGGCGATCTCGTGTACCAGGCGCGGCGAGAGGCCGAGTGAAGGCTCGTCGAGCAGCATGAGTTTGGGGCGGAGCATCAGGGCTCGGCCGATCGCCAGCATCTGCTGCTGCCCGCCCGAGAGAAAGCCTGCCGCGAGTTTTCGCTGACCCGCGAGCGACGGAAAGTAGTCATAGACCAGATCCAGGTCTCCGCGTACGCCGGAGTCCCTTCGCGTGAACGCACCCATACGAAGATTCTCGTCCACGGAGAGAAAAGGAAACACCTCGCGCCCCTCGGGCACATGGGCGATGCCGAGCCGCGCCACCTGGTCGGGATCGCGCGCGGTGATCGCGTCTCCCCCGAATCTGACGGATCCCTTTCGCGGGTCCATGGCTCCGCTGATGGTCTTGAGAACCGTGGTCTTTCCCGCGCCGTTGGCGCCGAGGACGCTCACGATTTGCTGCGGGAACACTTTGAGGCTCACCCCACGGATCGCCATGATCGGCCCGTAGTAGGTCTCGACGTTCTGGAGTTCCAGCAGTGCGTCCACGCTCAATCTCCGAGATAGGCGCGGAGCACGTCGGGATGGTTTTGAATTTCGGAGGGCGCCCCGACGGCGAGCGCCAGGCCGTCGGCGAGGGCGAGCACTCGGTGCGAGGCGCGCGCGACCAGGTTCATGTCGTGCTCGACCATGATCACCGTGATCCCGAGATCCTCGTTGATGTCCTCGAGCCAGTAGCTGAGGTCCTCCGTCTCTTCGGGATTGAGCCCCGAGGACGGCTCGTCGAGAAGCAGGAGCTTTGGTTCCATGCACAGGGCCCGGGCGACCTCCACCATCTTGCGGACCCCGTAGGGCAGGTTCCCGATGATCTGCTCGCGGTAGGGCTGGAGGTCCAGCAGGTCGATCACGTCTTCGACACGCTTTCGAAACTCGAGTTCCTGGCGCCGGACGCCGGGCAGGAACAGGAACTCGTCCAGCAGGCGTGTGGAACGGTGGATGTGACGTCCGATCAAGAGGTTGTTGAGCACGGTCTCGCGCTCGAAGAGCTCCGTATTCTGAAAAGTTCTCGCGATGCCGCGCTCCGCGATCTGGTGAGGTGCGAGGCCGCTGATGTCGTCGCCTTCGAAGATCATCCTCCCGCGGTCGAGATCATAGAGTCGGCTGATCAGGTTGAAGACCGTGGTCTTGCCCGCACCGTTTGGCCCGATGATGCTGAAGATCTCGCCCTGCTCGACCGAGAAAGACAGGTCCTGAACCGCGCGGATCCCGCCAAAGCTCACCGAGAGGTTCTCGGCCTGGAACAGGCGTTCAGTCATCGCACACGCTCGGTTCGAAGGTAGCTCTTCTGGCGCCGGTAGGTCGCGCTTCGGTACAGCGGGAACTCGTCGAAGAAAAGCCGGATCTTCCTCCAGCGCCCGTAGATCCCAAGCGGTTCGTAGATCAGGAACAGCACCAGGATCAGGCCGAAGATCCCGGGCTCCAGACCCGGAATCTGTGCTGCGGCCGGAGGCAGGGTGTCTCTCAGAAACGCGATCGCCTGCGGCAGGAGTCCGATGAAGATCGCGCCGAAGATCACCCCGTGCAGCGACCCGAGGCCGCCGACCACAACCATCAGCAAGAGCTGGATCGAGGTCAGCAGCGTGAATGCGTCGGGAGCCAGGTAGCCAAGCTTGTGCGCGAAAAGACCGCCCGCAAGACCCGTGAAGCCGGCCGAGATCGCGAAGGCCCTGCTCTTGGTGCGCGCGAGGTGGATGCCCATGCTGCTCGCCGAGATTTCCGAATCTCGAATCGCGATGAACGAGCGGCCCGTCGGGCCCCGCAGGAGGTTGAGTGCGGCGAGGAGTGAAGCCACGAGCAGGGCCAGGCACAGGTAGTAGAAGGTCTGGGACCCCATCAGCGAGAGGCCGAAGAGTTCGGCCTCCGGCACCGGCATCCCCCGGTACCCGCCCGTGACCGACTCCCAGTGGCTCAGCACCTGCTCGACGATGATCGCGAAAGCCAGGGTCGCCACCGCGAGGTAGATGCCGATCATGCGCAGCGCAGGAAGTCCCACGATCGCACCGATCACTGCGCTGAATAGCGTCGCCGCAGCTAATGCCACGGGAAATGGCACCCCGTGCCCGAGCAGGTAGGCGTGTGAGTAGGCGCCGATCGCCAGGAACGCCGCGTGACCCAGGCTCACGAGGCCGGTGTAGCCGACCAGGAGCATGAGTCCGATCCCGGCGATCGCGTAGATGAAGACCAGCGAGAGTTCCCCCAGGTAGAAGTCATCCATGATCCACGGTGCAAGCCCGACCATGATTGCGAGCGCTGCATACCAGAACCGCTGGCCGCTGTGCTTGAACAGGTCGACGTCCTGTCCGTAGTGAGTTTTCAGGACGAATCGCACGGGTTCAGACCTTCTTGCGCTGCAGGGTGGCGAAAATGCCTTCGGGGCGGACGAACAGCATCAGCAGCAGGATCAGGTAGGCGCTCGTGTCGGCGAAACCGGCCGGCAGGTACAGGCCCGCGAACTGCTCGGCGATGCCGACGATGAGACCGCCGAGGAGCGCGCCCGGCAGGCTGCCGAAGCCACCGACGATGGCGGCCGCGAAGGCCTTGATGCCGACGGAGCCCATCAGGGGGTCGATCAGCGACACTGGCGCGACCAGAATTCCCGCCGTAGCCGCGATGATGGCGGAAAGGCCCCAGACGAGTGCAAAGATGCGTTTGACCGGAATTCCGACGTAGAAGGCGGCCAGTTGATTTTGCGATGCCGCCTGCATCGCGATCCCGAGGCGGGTATAGCGAAAGAAGAGAAAGATCAGACCGCAGAGGATTGCGGTGCCCGCCACGATCGCGAGGTTCTCGTAGCCGATGACCAGCTCTCCGAACCGGATCACGCCACCCGAGAATGGAGTGGCGAGGGCCCGCGGCTTGTTGCCCCAGATCGCACCGGCGAGCGCGCGCAGCATGAAGCCCAGCCCGATCGTCAGCATCAGTACCGCGAACGGGGGTTCGCCGATCATGGGACGCAGCAGCACGCGCTCGATCAACACCCCGAGGGCCGCCATCAGTCCCAGCGTGGCGAGAACACCCGGAATGAAAGGCCAGCCCAGCAGGTTCAGGAAGGTGAAGCTGATGAACGCGCCAAACATCATCAGGTCGCCTTGCGCGAAATTCACCATCTCGGTCGCCTTGTAGATCAGGACGAAGCCGAGCGCGATCATGCCGTAGACACAGCCTTGCGAGATTCCGCTGATCAGGAGTTGAAGGATTTCCATGGCTTTGCTTAGGGCCGGCCCCAAGCATAGAAACTTTGGACCGACTTTTGGGAAACCCGGGCCGACTCGTTCGCGGGGTTCTCGCAGAACGGTCTGAGAGGGGTGCGTCGAAGTATCCTGCTACAGCCAGGTACCCACTTCGTCTCGCGCATGCCAGGCTTGGGAGAGTCGGGGCTTGTACGCAGTCTCGGACCCTGTTGGTTCCCATCCATACAAGGTAGTCTCTTCGCCGATGCCGAGGCTCCGCACGCTCTTCGGCCTGGGAATCGTCGCGGGCTGCACGCTGGCACTCCAGGTCGTCATCACGCGTCTGTTTTCTTCCGTTCTTGCCTATCACTTCGGATTTCTCGCGATTTCGCTCGCGCTGCTCGGCACTGGTACCGGGGCGCTCTGGGTTTACGTGCGACCGGCGCACTTCCGCGGCGCGCCTTTGGCATCGGTCCTGGTGCGCTGGTCCGCGCTCTTCTCTCTGGCCCTGCTGATCGTTCCCTTTCTGCTGGTTCGGATCGATTTCGCCGCCGGCCGAGAGGCGCTCTCGGCTGCTTTCGCACTCAGGTTGGCGCTCGCCTGCGCGCTCACCGCACTGCCGTCCTTCGCCGCGGGCATCGTTGTGACGCTGACCATCAGCCGATTCGGAGAATCGATCGGTCTCGTCTATGCATTCGATCTCATCGGTGCCGGAATCGGGGCCCTCGTCATCGTTCCGGTGCTCTGGCTCGCCCCGGCACCGGAACTCATCCTCTGGCTGGGTGCACTGGCGGCGGTCTCGACGATCCTGTTTGCGAGCGACGGTCCGGGCAAGAACTGGATCGGGCTCGGTTTGCTCGGAGGCGCCGCCTTCGCAGTCTGGATCTCGGCGACGACCAGCCTTCTCTATCTCGATCCACGCTACGGAATCTCTCCGAAGATCGAGAAAGTGGCCGAACACTGGACGCCCCTGACGCGCGTATTAGGCTACAAGTTCGCGCCGGGGGTGCCGTTCGCAAGCATCTACTACGACCGGGTCTACGCTCCCGTGCCGGTGATCCAGGAGGGTCAGCTACCCACCTGGAAAACCCTGGGTACCGGACCTCAGAGCATCGGCTACGAGCTCATCGAGCCCCGCCGCGTACTCGTGATCGGGGGAGGCGGGGGGCGCGATATCTATAACGCGCTCGCTTACGGACAGAGCCAGGTGGACGTCATCGAGCTCAATGAGGGTATCCGGATGATGGTCGACGATGACATGGCGTCCATTTCCGGCTCTCCGTATTCTCGCGATCGCGTCTCGACGACCGTAGGGGACGGGCGCTCCGTGCTGGCAGCTCGAGATACTCTCTACGATTCGATCCACATCGGCTTTACCGACACCCTCAGCGCGAATGCCGCGCAAGGATTCGCCCTCACCGAGAACAATCTCTACACCCTCGAGGCGTTCGATCTGTACTTTGACCACCTCGCGCCCGAGGGCATCCTCAACGTCTCACGTCAGCTTCGTCTGGTGGGAGACGAGGCCCTGCGAATCACCGTGCTCACACTGGCGGCTCTTCGCGACCGCGGCATAGACAACCCTCTCGAACACGTCGTGGTTCTGAAGGGAGTCGACATTCTCTTCGAACCCTACGGGACGGTGCTCGCGCGCCTGCGTCCTTTCACTTCAGAAGAATTGCAGCGAATCGAGGTGCTGGCGCAGGAACGCGGAGAGGGCGTTCTCTTCGGGCCGCTTGTTTTCGATTCTGATGGAGGGCCCGATCCCGGTGAGTGGAAGGAGGATGGATGGAAGGCGCTCGCTCAGGCCGGGAGCCTGGAAGAATTTTGTAACTCCCACAGCCTGAACGTGTGTCCGCCGACCGATGACAGCCCGTTCTTCTTCAGTATGCGTCGGCTTTCGGACATCGGGAGCCCGGACGAGCGTTATCACTACGCGGCCGACCCGATCTCCATCCTGAGTTCGACGCTGGTGATCCTGCTGGTGCTGTCTGGCCTGGGCTTCGTTCTGCCTCTGGCGGCGGTCGAAGCCAACGAAAGGCCGCGCCTGAGCGCGCTCAGTTTCTTCGCCGCGATCGGACTCGGCTTCATGTTGCTGGAGATCGTCCTGATTCAGCGCTTCGTGCTGTTCCTGGGGTATCCGACCTACGCACTCTCGGTCGTACTGGCGGCACTTCTGCTCTGGAGCGGGGTCGGGTCCGCGATCTCCACACGCTGGGCCACGAGTCCAAAGGCACTTCAGCGCGCGCTTCTGGCGGCGGTCCTACTCATCGGGGGAAGCTCCTTCTTCCTCTCGGAACTGCTCGAGATGGCGATTGGGTTGCCCTTCGCGGTCCGGGTCGCGACTGCACTCCTGCTGATCGCGCCGTTCGGACTGACCCTCGGCGTGGCCATGCCCCTGGGACTCCGCCGCTTCGAACGCCTGTATCCTCACGGAGTCCCGTATGCATGGGCTGTCAACGGAATCGCCTCGGTGCTGGCATCCGTGTTAGGCATCTTCATCGCGATTCACTTCGGGTTCATCGTCGAATCGCTCGTCGCCTGCGCGTGCTACGGCTTTGCGGCGGCGCACGCCTTCTGGGGCCGCTGGCCCGAAGCAGCCTGAAGCCGGGAGCGGCGGACCGTAGAGTTCGCGGAGAGGCCAGTGCGTTCAGGAGGCAGGTCCCGCCTTGCTCCAGACCTCGAGCAGTTCGTCGGTTTCTACCAGGGTTGCGATCGCTCCCAGAGTGTTCGCGAATACGGAGTCCACGTAGTCGGCCGGGAAGCCCGCGACCGCGTCGCGCGGGATCACGACCTGGTAGGACGCGTTCACCGCGTCGAAGGCCAGGTTCTGGATGGCGATGTTGACCGAGACCCCGACGCCGACCAGGGTGCGAACGCCGAGGTTGCGAAGAATGAAATCGAGTTCGGTTCCCTGGAACGGCGAGAGTCCGTGCAGACGCGCGAGCACCAGGTCGGACTCGGCGACCTCGATTTCGGGAACGATGCGCGCGGCCTCGGACCCTGCGAGGAGTAGGGTCGGAGCGCGCGACATCGCCTGGAAGAGTCGCGCATTCGAGTTGGCCCCCCGTCCGTCTGCGCGGCGCTCCGCCGTGCAGTGGATCACCTGAGCTCCGGCCGCCCGCGCGCCTTCGACCAGCCGGGCTACGTTGTCGAGCATGCCGGCACGGGCCGCGGCCGCAAGTTCCGGAAGCACGGACAGATCGCCGATCACTCCCCGCTGGCACTCCTGTGTGAGGAGCGCGGTGTGTGCCGGAGCTGCGAGCTCCGCGAGGTCGAGCGCCATCGGCGCCACGCTAGCATGCGAGCGGCCGCATCAACCAGCTTGCCTCGCCTCCCGTCCGCGGCCCACAATCGCGACCTGTGTTGGGGAGGATCCAGTCATGAGCCGGCTCCAGGGACGGATCGCGATCGTGACCGGGGCGGGGCAGGGGATCGGAGAGGGAATCGCACGCGCTTTTGCAAAGGAGGGGGCGGCGGTGGTCGTGGCCGAGATCAACGAAGCGACCGGGCGTGGCACCGCGGACGAACTCGAGGCCGCGGGCGCAACCGCCCTTTTCGTGCATACGGACGTGAGTCAGAAGGCCAGTGTCGAGTCGCTCGTCGCCGGGACCCTCGAGGCCTTCGGCCGCGTGGACATACTCGTCAACAACGCGCAGGGTCTGACGCAGCTCGGCCGGGTCGAGCACAAACGCGATGCCGATTTCGAGAAATCACTCGGCTCGGGACTCTACGCGACGCTCTGGGGGATGCAGGCCGTCTATCCCGGCATGCGCGACGCGGGGGGCGGGCGCATCATCAATCTCGCATCACTCAATGGAATTAACGCGCACAAATACTCTGTCGATTACAACGCGGCCAAGGAGGCGATCCGCGCGCTCAGTCGAACCGCTGCGGCGGAGTGGGGGCGGCACGGGATCACGGTGAACGTGATCGCTCCGGGTGCGGCGACGCCGGCCGCAGCGGCCGCCTTCGAGGCGAATCCCGAACTCGAGCGCCGGATGCTGGGCATGATCCCGCTCGGGCGGCTCGGCGATCCCGAGCGCGACATCGCGCCCGTCGCGGTCTTCCTGGCTTCGGATGCCGGAGCTTACGTCACGGGAAATACGCTCCACGTGGACGGCGGGGGTCACATCAATGGCGTCCCCTGGGATGCGAATCTTCCAGAGACTCCCCAGGAGAACTGAATGGACGCGCTTGAGCGACTGATCGCGCGAGACGAAATTCGCGACCTGGCCCACCGGTATGCGCTCGCGACCGATTCACGAGATCTCGACGCGCTGGTCGCGCTCTTTGTCGAAGACGTTCGGGTCGGACGCGACGAAACCGGCCGCGAGGCGCTGCGCCGGGACTTCGATGAACAGCTGCGCGGGGTGGGCGTCACGATCCTGTTCGTGGGAAATCAGGTGATCGAGTTCGACGATGATGAGCACGCGGTCGGAACCGTTTACTGCAAGGGCGAGATTCAGGATGGCGAGCGCTGGATCTCACAGGCGATCCAGTACCGGGATCGCTACGAGCGCCGCGATGGGCACTGGTACTTCGTGCGGCGCCGGCACCTGCTCTGGTACGGACTCGAAGAGCCTCGTAATCCGCTCGCACAGCCGCCCGCGAACTGGCCCGAGAACCACGCGGGCCGCGGAACGCTTCCCGAGAGCTGGGAGTCCTGGCGAAAGTTCTGGGACCGCGACTAGGGCTCGAACGGGCCTTTGCCGAGTTGCTCTCGGATCGGCACGAACTCGGGCATGAGCATCGAGCGCCGCTGCCAGTTCGCGCCGTCGACCACGAGCGTGTGCCCGCTGATGAAGTTCGCGTAGGGCGAGCAGAGAAAAGTCGCGGCCCAGCCGAGTTCGTGCGGGTAGCCGACCCGCTGAGCCGGGGAGCGCGCGCCGTCATTCTTGCGCCGTTCGGGTACGGAGCGGATCGCGGCAGCTTCGTCGTCGTGCGGGAAGAGCCCGGGCACCAGGCAGTTCACGCGGATTCCATAGGGTGCCCACTCCACGGCCAGGGTTTCGGTCAGGTTCTTGACGCCGGCCTTCGCGGCGGCCGAGTGGGCGAAGCCCGGGCCCCCGGTCCAGGCGTAGCTGGCCCCGATGTTGAGAATGCTGCCGGGACGATCTGCTGCCAGGCTCCGGCGCGCAAATTCCCGCGAGCAGTGGAAGGTGCCATTCAAGACGATCTCGACGACCGCACGCCACGCATTCGGGCTCATGTCCTCTGCGGGAACCGGAAAGTTTCCGGCGGCGTTGTTGATCAAGACTTCTGGCAGTCCGAACGCGGCTTCGACCGCCTCGAAAGCCCGGGTCACCGCGTCGGCCTGGCGGATGTCGGTCTCGACGCCGATCGCCTTGCTGCCCGCAGCCTCGACTGCAGCGATCCCGGCGGCGCGGTGCTCCTCCGAACGGCTCAGGATCGCGATTCGGGCGCCAAGACGCGCGAACTCCACGGCCATGGCCTTGCCGAGTCCGGTCCCACCTCCGGTCACGACGACGGCCTTGCCTTCGAAGGTCCCGGCCGGAAGCGCGGCCGCTCCCAGTTCCGGCGGATCGGGCAGGCCCATAGCTCCTCCTGGTGCTCGCGCGCCATGATAGCCTCTTCCGCGGCGAAGAGGCCGCTTCTCTCGCCGGCGGAGGCGTCATGAGCCAGGACCCAATGACCCTAGAATACGATGGTCCGGTTGCCATTCTGAGCAACAACCGACCCGAAAAACACAACGCTGCAAACGATGCGATGGACCTCAGGCTCTGGCAGTGCCTCGAGGAACTTCACCTGCGCACGGATCTGAGAGCGATCATCTGGCGCGGAAACGGCAAGTCCTTTTCGTCGGGGCGCGACACCACGGAGCTCGGAGTTCGCACCGAGGACCTGAGCGACCTCGAGTTCATCGAGCGCGGGCACAAGGGCGCGCAGCAGTTCTTCACGATGCCCTGCCCGATCATCGTGGCGCTCAAGGGCTGGGTGATCGGGGGCTCGTTCGAGCGCGCGCTGCTCTGCGACATGCGCATCGCGGGAGAGAGCGTCCGGATGAGTCTTCCCGAAGTTCGCCACGGCGTGGTGCCCGATTCAGGTGGGACCGCGCGCCTGTTCCAGATGGCGGGTCATGGACTTGTGGCCGATCTGGCGCTGACCGGCCGGAGCATGGATGCGGAGGAGGCGCTGCGCCACGGCGTGGTGTCGCGGGTGGTCCCGGACGACGAACTCGACGCGGCGGCGCTCGAGATTGCGCACAGCGTAAGCAAGATCCCGCCCTTTACACTCATGATGTTCCGGCGCACGCTCGCGCGCATGGCGCACCCGCTGGTGCAGAAGTCGATGCAGGAGGAAGCGCTCACGCAGTCGCTGGTGTTTGCGTCGCACGACTACGCCGAGATGAAGGCGGCGCGCAGCCAGGAACGCGAGCCCAAGTACCGGGGCCGGTAGCGGGAGAGGGAGAATCCGAGCGTGAGTTCCGAAGCCGAGATCCGATCGGTCGAGACCGGGACGGAACAGCTCTTGTGCCGGGTCGAGGCGCGCGTGGGCGTCCTGACCCTGAACCGACCCGAGGCCCGCAACGCGCTCTCGGTCGAACTCAAAGAGGCCCTGCTGCGCATCGCCACAGAACTCGGGCAGGATCCCGGGGTCGGCTGTCTGTTGCTCACCGGGGCCGGTGGCGCCTTCTGTGCCGGCGGTGACACCAAGGTCATGGCGGAGAGCGGGACGCCGCCCTCGATGGAGGAACGCCAGCAGCGGCTGCGCGCAGAGCACCGTTTGCCGCTCGTGCTCCACGAGCTCGAGAAGCCCGTGATCGCGGCGCTGCCGGGTCCGGCTGCGGGAGCGGGTTTTTCGCTCGCGCTCGCGTGTGACATCCGGATCGCGGCCGAGAGCGCGTTTGTGATGACGTCCTACGCGAAGCTCGGACTGAGTGGGGACTACGGGGGCAGCTGGTTTCTGACCCAACTCGTCGGCACGGCCCGCGCGCGCCAGCTCTACTTCACGGCGGAGCGCATCGGGGCCGCCGAGTGCGAACGGCTCGGCATCGTGAACCGAGTCGTCCCCGACGCAGAGCTCCAGGAGGCGTCCCTTGAACTCGCGCGAAGCCTCGCCGCGGGTCCGCCGATTGCCTACCGCTACATGAAGCAGAATCTGAACCGCGCGCTCGAGTCCGATCTGCGCACCTGCCTCGACTTCGAGGCGGAGCTCATGGTGCGCGGAGCCATGACCGACGATTACCTCGAGGCGGTCGCGGCGTTTCGCGACAAGCGCAAGCCGGTCTTCAGGGGCAGCTGAGGCCGCAGCGCGGGGGCTGTCGCTCCGGGGCCAGCGCTTCAGGGACGAAGCGAATAGGCTGGCGGGCCCTCGAGGACGAGCAGCCCGAGCTGGGTCTGGATCGCGTCGATCCAGTCACACAGGGCAGGCCGCGTTTCTCGCGGATCGATCAGGTCGTGCACGCCGAAGTCCTCGGCGCGTGGGAACGCGGACTGTGCGGACGCCATTTCCGTTTCGAGTTCGCGGCGCCGGGCGTCCGGGTCGGGGGCGGACTCGATCTCGCGGCGATAGGCGAGCGCGACTCCACTCTCGACCGGCAGCGCGCCGCTCTCGGCGGAGGGCCAGGCCGCCACGGTCGGGGCCGGACCCAGGTGAATCCCCTGCGCGACTCCGAACGATTTTCGCACCAGTACCGCGAACCAGGGAACCCGGGTCTGGAGCGCCGCGAACATGGTCGTCATGCCGTGGCGGATCGTGGCCGCCTGCTCGGCCGCGGCCCCGATCATGAATCCGGGCTCGTCGATGAAGCTCACGATCGGCAGGTGGAAGAGGTCGCAGAACTCGAAGAAGCGCCGCAGCTTCTGGGCGCCCTCGGCCGTCATCGCTCCGCCCTCACGCATGCAGTCGTTGGCGAGCACGCCGACCGGCTGTCCATCCACCCGGGCCAGGGCGGTGATCTGGCTGCGGCCGAAGCCCGCGCGGAGTTCGAAGAAGGAGTCCGTGTCGACCACGAGTTCCACCACGCGCCGCATTGGGTAGGCGCGGCGGCGATTCCGGGGAATGATCGAAAGCAGTTCTTCCTCGCGGCGATTCGGCGGGTCGCCCGAGTCGACGCGCGGCGGAGCCTCCCAGGCGTTGGGCGGCAGGTACGAGAGAAAGCGGCGGGTCATGCGCCAGACCTCGGCCTCGTCCTCGGCGACCGCGTCGACCACGCCGCTTCGCTCGTGGATGGCCGCCCCGCCGAGTTCCTCCTTGTCGAGTTTCTGTCCGAGCGCGCGTTCGACCAGAGCCGGGCCGCCCGTGAGCACCTGCGCTTTTCCGCGCGTCATCACCGAGAAGTGTGAGGCCACCAGGCGCGCGGCCGGAAAGCCCGCGACGGGACCGAGCGCCGCGCACACCACGGGCACCGACCGGAGCGCCTCGAGGCAGAGCAGGTTGAGCGATGCCGGGGCCGTCATGTCGTAGCCCGAACGTCCGCGCGTACCCGAGGTGCCCGCGATCGAGGCTCCGCCACCCTCCAACAGACGCACCAGCGGGAGCCGCTTCTGGATCGCCAGTTGGTCCGCGTAAAGTCCCTTCCTGAGTCCGACGGCCGAGTACGCGGCTCCCCGGATCGTGAAGTCATCCCCGCAGAGCACCACCGGTCGCCCGTCGATCCGGGCCGAGCCCAGCACCACGTTCGCGGCCGTGAAGGATTTGAGCTGGCCCTGATCGTCGGTCTCGGAGTGTCCGGAGATCGCGCCTAGTTCGCGAAAGCTTCCGGGGTCAGCAAGGGCCGCGATCCGCTCGCGAACCGAGAGCCGGCCCGCGGCGTGCTGCCGGGCGACCGCTTCGCTCCCGCCCTGTTCGGAGGCGAGCTCGCGGCGTCGCTCGATCCCTGCGACCTCGTCCTCCCAGGACATGCGGCGGACTCTAACACAGGGTGCGCTCGGCCCCGCGTAGTATGCTCGCGCCGATCGACGCGGAGGAACGAGGATGGGGATTCTGGAGGGCAAGCGGGCGATTGTGACCGGCGCCGGACAGGGGGTCGGGCGCGGGATCGCACTGGCACTCGCCTCCGAGGGCTGTGCGATTGCGGCGGCAGGGCGAACCGAGTCGAAGCTTCACGATGTCGTGAAGGAAATCGAGACGCGGGGCGCCCGCGGCATCCCGGTGGTCTGCGACGTGGGGGATGCCGAGCAGATCGAACGCTGCGTGCAGCTGACGGTCGAGCGGCTCGGTGGCATCGACATCCTGGTCAACAACGCGCAGCAGGTTCCGCTTGGCCGACTCCTCGACGTGAGCGACAAGGCCTTTCGCCTTGGATTCGACACCGGGCCGCTCGCGACCCTGCGCTTCATGCGCGCGTGTCATCCGCACCTCCTGAACGGAGGCGTGATCGTGAATCTGGGAACCGGTGCGGCGCTGCGTCCGGACCCGGTTGGCTACGGTGCCTACACGGCGGTCAAGGAAGCGACCCGCAGCCTCACGCGCGCGGCCGCAGTCGAGTGGGGGCCGGACGGCATCCGCGTCAACGCGGTGATTCCGCTCGCGACCTCGCCGGGGCTGGAGGGCTGGATCAAGGCGCGTCCCGAAGAGTCGAAGGCATTCCTGGCGACCGTACCGCTCGGCCGCGCGGGGGACTGCGAGCGCGACATCGGGCGCGCCGTCGTGGCCCTGGTAGGTCCCGACGGGGGCTACATCACGGGAACCACCCTTACCCTGGATGGCGGTCAGGCCTACCTGCGTTGAGTGCGGGCGCGCTAGAGTGAGCGTGGGAACGACCCCGAGAGGGACGATGCCAGAGCCGAAAGCGAACTATGCGAGGCGTCCGAAAGTGGAACCGCGGACGGGGATCTCGAGGCTGTGAGTTCCGCGCGTCCGCCGCTTGCGGGGCTACGGGTGATCGAGAGTTCGCTGCTCGGTCCCGCTGCGATCACGACCCATCTCGCCGACCTTGGCGCCGAGGTGATCAAGGTCGAGTCGCCGGCCGGCGATTACATCCGCGAGATGACCTGGCCGATCATCCAGGGCACCTCGCTGCTTCACCTGCATATCAACCGCGGCAAGCGCAGCCTGACGCTCGACCTGCGGACTCCGGAAGCCGTCGAGATCTACCTCGATCTGGTGCGTGACGCCGAGGTGGTGATCGAGGCGATGCGTCCGGGATCGCTGGCCAGGCGCGGGCTCAGCTACGAGAAGCTTCGCGAGGTCAACCCGCAGATCGTCTTCTGCAACGTATCCGGCTACGGCATGACCGGACCCTACAAGGACATGCCATCACACGGGGTCGCGTTTGATACCTGGGCGGGCCTCGTGAATCCCGCCTACGACGAACAGGGCTTCTGCTACATCTCCGAGCACGCGTCGATGGGCATGCACGCCGGGCCGCTCTTCGGGGCGCTGTCGGTGCTCGCCGGTGTGATGCGGGCGCGCCAGACCGGGGAGGGCTGCTCGATGGAGATCGGCCAGTCCGACGCCGCCGCCTACATGGACTGGTACCGGAGCGAGAGCTGGAAGGCCTACGAGCGTCCCGAGTCCGAGGTCACGGGCAACAAGTCCGATGACTATGCGCGCCGCGAGCCCGGAATCGCCGGCATGAAGGAAGGCGTGCGCTACCAGATCTACGAGTCCTCCGATGGGCATGTGCTCTTCATGGCCTCGGAGCAGGCCTTCTGGAAGAACTTCTGCGAGGGCGTGGGCAGGCTCGACGTATTCGAGCGCTGGCCGGGTGCGAAGTTTGCCGATCACGCGCGCGGCAACCGCGAACTGCAGACCATCCTACGCGAGATCTTTCGCGAACGCAGTTCGGCCGATTGGATCCAGTTCGGAAACGAGCACAACACGCCGATCGCGCCCGTCAACACGCCTCGTACGCTCGCCCAGGATCCGCAGTTCAAGCATCGCTTTCCCTGGTACCCGGCGTCCGAGCACGGCGCCGACATGCTGCCCTTCCCGGTCAAGTTTCTGGACGAGGAATTGCCCGTACCCGCGTGGGCGCCGACAGTGGGTGAGCACAACCAGCGCGTGCTCGCCGAGGTCCTGGGCTACGACGCGGAGAAGATCGAAAAGCTTCGCGCAGCCGGAGCCCTCGGGAAACAGGCCGACTGAATCAGGCGATCGCGTCCTGTGCGCGGAGTTTCGCGAGTTCCGCGTCGGGGAGGTTCAGGACTTCGCGCAATACCTCGGTCGTGTGTTCGCCGAGCCGCGGGAAGCGGCGCACCGGCCCCTCGGATACGCGCGAGAGTTTGACCGGGTTTCCGTGGATCTGCATCGGCTTCTGATTGTCGGGCCGCGGCACCTCGAGGATCATGTCCCGCGCTTCGACGTGGGGGTCGCTGCAGATGTCCTCGGCCAGGTTGCTGGGTCCCGCGGCCAGGCCCACCGCACACAGTTCGCGGCAGGCCTCGAGCTTGCCCTTGTCGCGCGCCCAGTCCTCGAGCGCGGGTCGCACCAGCGGATCGATCTGGGCCGCCCAGCCCTCGCGCGTCGCGAAACGCGGGTCCTCGGGCCACTCGGGGTGACCCAGGAACTCGGCCAGTCGCAACAAGTGGTGCTCTCGCAGAATCGAGATTACGAAGTAGCCGTCGCGGGCCTTGAATCCGGCCACGATCCCGATCGATCCCGCCGTCGCCCAGCCCGGGGGCGCGCCCATCGACCACAGGTGCGGAACCATGTCCGACATCGCCACCATCGAGTCGTACATCGAGATGTCCACGTACTGCCCGAGTCCGGTGGAGTCGCGGTGGCGGAGTGCCGCGAGCGTTCCGATCACGGCGAAGAGCGCCGCGCCGTTGTCTCCGAGCGCGCCCGCGACCACGACGGACGGGGGCTGTCCGGGCTTTCTCGTGGGTTCGTAGATCCCGCCCATCGCCTCGACAATCGGCGCGTAGGCGGCCCAGCCCGAGTAGGGGGAGTCGTCGAGATTTCCGAAGCCCGAGACCGAGAGGTAGATCACGCGGGGATCGAGTTCGCGGATCACCTCGTAGTCGAGACCCAGGCGCGCCATGGTGCCGGGCGTGAAGTTCTCGGCGACCACGTCGAAGTGAGGGACCAGCTGTTTGAAAAGCTCCCGGCCGGCTTCCTGCTTGAGGTCGATGCCGATGCTGCGCTTGGAGAGGTTGTTGCGCAGGTAGGTGGCCCCGACGCGGCGGCCGTCCTCGTCGACGAGCGCGGGTTGCGCCCCGCGGCCCGACTCGCCGTGCACGGGGTGCTCGACTTTGACCACGTCCGCGCCGAGGTGCGCGAGTAGCTGGGTCCCGTAGGGCAGGGCCTGCATCTGCTCGGCCGCGAGCACGCGGACGCCGTCGAGTGGCTTCCCCCACTTCGCCCGGTCGGGATTTCGAACCTCGCCGAGTCGCATCGTCCCTCCTGATCTCGGGCGGCGCCGGGTGAAGCCCCGGCCCCTGCCGGCCCGTGGGCCCGCGAGGGCCCCCAGGGGCTTCCGGGGGCTCCGCGGAGCATTTACTATACGCGACGTCTCGTATATTATCTATGTCTGCGCGGGCGCCCGGAATCGCCGCGCCCGAGTCAGGGAGGCGCGCCATGGACTTCGAGTTTTCGCCCGAGGAAAATGCCTTTCGCGAGAAGGTCGAGCAGTGGCTGGTCGAGAACCACGACCCGGTCGTGATGGACCCGACCCGCGAGAACTTCTCGCAACTCGCGGACACCCCCGAGCGCCGCGCCTTCATGCGCAAGCTCGCCGCCCAGGGCTGGCTCGGCATGTCGTGGCCGAAGGAGTACGGCGGCCAGGAGATCGAGGGGGTTTACGAGTTCATCCTGACCGAGGCGCTCGCGCGCCACGCGGCCCCCCAGATCGGCAAGGGGGTGGGGATCATCGGCAAGACCCTGATCCGGCACGGCAGCGAGAAACTCAAGCGCGAGTTCCTGCCCAAGATCCTGAGCGCCGAGATCGAGTTCGCGGTCGGCTACAGCGAGCCTCAGGCCGGCTCCGACGCAGCGAACATGCAGCTCAAGGCCGAGAAGGTGGACGGCGGCTGGAAGCTCAACGGCCAGAAGATCTGGACCACCTCGGCGCACTTCGCGGACTGGTACTGGTTCGGGGCCCGGACCGACCCCGACAAGCCCAAACACGACGGGATCAGCCTGTTCCTGCTGCCGATGGATGCGCCCGGACTCGAGATCCAGAGCATGCCCACGATCGGGAAGGACATCACCAACCAGGTTTTCTTCGAGGACGTCTTCGTCGCTGACGACTACCTGGTCGGGGAGCGCGGGCGAGGGTTCCGGTACATCTCGGAAGCGCTCGATCTAGAACGCTTCACGATGTTTACGCTTTCGCCGACCCAGGAGCGCACGCGGCTGATCTGCGAGTACGTAAAGACGGCGGAACGCGACGGGAAGCCGCTGCGCGAGGACCCGATCGTGCGCCAGAAGATCGCGCACCTGATCACCGACACGGCCGTGGCGCGCGGACTGAGCATGCGCTTCCTGTCGGCCGCGACCACGGCGGGCAAGCCACCCACGAACGAATCGTCGCAGTACAAGCTCTTCACGACACACCTGTCGCAGCGGACCTGCGACGTCGCGCTCGACATCATGGGACCTGCGGGCCAGATCCGGGTCGACACCGAGGACGCGCCGCTCGCGGGCCGCTTCGAGGGGGCCTACCGCGCGACCGTGGTCGAAACCATCGGCGGCGGCGCGTCGGAGATCCAGAAGAACATCATCGCCCGGCGCAAGCTCGGGCTTCCAAAGAACTTCTAGGCACGGAGTCTCTTCTTCCCATGCCGGCCGCAGCACTCGAAGGAGTCACGGTGCTCGACTTCTCTACGGTCGGGCCCGCGACCCGGTGTACGCGCATCCTGGCCGATTACGGCGCTTCGGTGATCAAGGTCGGGGTGCCACCGTCGAAGCTCGCGCTCCAGGTGCAGCCCGCCTTCTGGACCTACTCCGCGAACCGCGGGCTGCGGCAGCTTCGGGTCGACCTCAAGTCCGAGGCGGGCAAGCACGCGTTCCTGCGGCTCGCGGACCGCGCCGACGTAGTCGTCGAGAGTTTCCGTCCCGGCGTCGCGAAACGGCTCGGGATCGGTTACGAGCAACTCAGTGCGCGCAACCGGCGTCTCGTCTACTGCTCGACGAGTGGCTACGGGCAGGACGGACCGGCCTCCCAGTGGGCGGGCCACGATCTCAACTACCTGGCGGTGGGCGGCTTCCTGCACACCGGCGGACGCCGTGCCGATGGCGGACCAGCGCTTCCCGGCGCCACCGTAGCCGACAGCGCCGCCGGCGGTATGCACGCCGCGATCGCGATCATGGCGGCCCTGCTGCGGCGGGAACGCACCGGCGAAGGCGAGGCGCTCGATGTCTGCGTCGCGGAGGGCGTGCTCTGGTTGACCTCACTCTACGTCGACCAGTACCTGGCGACAGGCGATCGACCGGGCCCGGGTCACGACATTCTCACGGGCCGCTACGCGTGCTACGGGACCTACGAGTGCAGCGATGGCAAGTGGATCTCGGTGGCCGCGATCGAGCCGCAGTTCTACGCGAATCTCTGCAAGGGCCTGGGCCTGGAGCAGTGGCTCGAGCACCAGCAGGACGATGCCGTTCAGTCGCGGATCCGCGAGGACTTCGCAGCCGCGTTTCGTACCGAGACCCGCGACGCCTGGGTCGCCGAGCTGGCCCCGGCCGACAGCTGTGTCGCGCCGGTGCTCGAGATCCACGAACTCGTCGACGACCCGCAGTTCGGGGCGCGCGGGATCTTCCGCGAGGTCCGGCACCCCGAACATGGAAAGTTTCGACAGGTCGCACCGTCGCTTGCCGGCATGCGGCGGAGTGCTGAGCCGGTCGCGGTACCGGACTGGACCAAGACCGACACGGTCGAGTTGCTCGCGGAAGCGGGCCTCGCGGCCGACGAAATTGAAAGACTGCGCGACGACGGTATCGTCGCCTGACGGGAGAACTCGCGATGTCCGAACTCGACCCCGAGGTCCAGGCCTGGATCGGCGAGAAGAGGTACCCGGTCGAAAGCGAATTCGATGTCGAACGCGGCTACATCTTCAGCTCCTGTTCGTCGGTCGAAAACGCAAACCCGCTCTACTGGGACGAGAAGACGGCCAACGACGTGACGGACGGCTTCATCGCGCCGCCGACGATGATCTCGGCCTGGTTTCGCCCGCACCAGTGGGCCCCGCACCGCGAAGCGCAGATATTGCCGCTGCAGGTGCACTTCGACCTGAAGGAGAAGCTCGAGTTGCCCGAAGCCGTGATGACCGACAACACCATTGTCTTCGGGGTCCCGGTTCGGGTGGGAGACCGGTTGCGGACCCACCAGGTGCTGCGCTCGGTCAGTGAACCCAAGACGACCCGGCTCGGCACGGGACGCTTCTGGGAGATCGACGTGATCTACGAAAATCAGCACGGCGAGTCCGTGGGCATCGAGAGCTACACGGGCTTCGGTTACCGGAGGAAGGCCTGATGGCAGCTGCAGCTTCTCTTACGCTGGACCGGGTGGAGTCCGGCGAGCCGCTTCCCGAACTCGCGATCGACGTGGATGTGAGCACCGTAGTTCTGGGTGCGCTGGCCACGCGCGACTGGCGCCCCATGCACCACGACAAGGACTTCGCCGTAGAGCGCAACGGCACGCGCCACATCTTCATCAACACGCCTCACAACGCCGCCTACTTCGAACGCTATATCACGGACTGGACCGGACCCAAGGGGCGACTCGGCCGAATCAAGTTCCGAATGAAGGATTCGGTGTTCCCGGGAGATACGATGGTCTTCCACGGCACGGTCGACGGCGTCCGGACCGACGACACGGGCTGCGGCTGGGCGGACCTCTCGCTCTGGCTCACGGTTGGGGACAAGACGACGACCGAGTGCACGGCCAGCGTCGCGCTTCCCGTCGGGGAGAACGATAACCCCTGGAAGCGGACCCGCGAGAACTGGAAACCCTGACGATCCCGGCGGCGGCCGGCCCGGGTGCCGCTCCGCCGCGACGAAGGAGGCAGCGATGGATCTCGACCTCAGCGAAGAGCAGCAGATGCTCCAGGACATGGCCCGCAGCATGCTGGCCGAGCACGCCACGATCGAGGTCGTGCGGAAGACAGAGGACGACCCGAAGGGATATCCCGACGCGCTCTGGAAGCAACTCGGAGAGCTCGGGCTGATCGGGATCCTGATCCCGGAGCGTCACGGGGGTGCCGGCCAGTCGCTGATGGAGGCGGCTCTGGTCTACGAGGAGCTCGGCCGCGCGCTGGCCCCGGTCCCGCACCTCGGAAGTGCGGTGCTGGGCGCGGGGGTTCTGCTGGCGCAAGGCAGCAAAGCGCAACGGGACGCGTGGCTGCCGAAGCTCGCGTGCGGCGATGCGATTCTGGCCCCGGCCTGGCTCGAGCCCGACCGCGGCTTCGGCCCCGAGGGCGTGCAGCTGCAGGCCCTCGCAGACGGCGATGACTTCGTGCTCTCGGGTACGAAGCGCCACGTGGGTTTCGCGAGCACTGCGGATCGGCTGCTGGTCCTCGCGCGTAGCGGCAATGCCGCGGAAGAGGTCGATCTCTTCCTCGTGGATCCCAGCGCGGCCGGTGTCAAGCTGACGCAACAGCTCAGCCTTGGCTCCGACGCCCAATATCGGGTCGACTTCGAGCAGGTGCGGGTTCCGGCTGGCGAACGAATCGGACCCGCCGGCTCAGGCTGGGCGAACTGGGACGCGCTCATGCTCGATGCGGTCGTGCTGCTGGCGGCGCAGGCGATCGGGGGTGCGGAGCGCGCGCTCGAGATGACGGTCGAGTACGCCAAGGAGCGCACCCAGTTCGACAAGCCGCTCGGTGCGTTCCAGGCGATCTCGCACTACCTGGCCGACGCGTCCACGAAGGTGGACGGCGGCCGCACGTTGGTCTACGAAGCCGCCTGGACGCGAAGTCGCGGTGGCTCGATCGCGCGGCTCGCGCCGATGGCCAAGCTCTTCGCGTGTCAGACCTACCGCGACGTGACTGCGATGGGCGAACAGGTGTTCGGCGGGGTCGGGTTCACGATCGAGTACGACATCCAGCTCTTCTTCCGCCGAGCCAAGCAGCTCCAGCTCTCATGGTGGGACACGCGCCACCTCGAGGAGCGCGTCGCTCGTACGGTCCTCGACTAGCGGCCTCGTACTGCGGCCGCGCGGGTATGATGCGCCTTTTGACTGAGCGAGGCCCCCNGCGATGTCTTCCGATTCCCCCGAGCGCATTCTCGACGGTCGCAGCTGGGCCGAGTTCTGCGACACGCTCAAGCGCGCGGGCGAGGTCGTGCTGCGCGACGGCTCGCCGCGTGACGCCTTCGATCGGGCAGAGGGCTTTCGCTACCTGAGCCGCCTTACTCGCGTCGCGCTCGAGTCCTATATCGAGTTCGCGGATCCGCGTGCGCCCGTGTTCCGGCGCCCCTCCCACGAGACCGTGAAGATCGGGGCCGATAACCCCGACAACTACTACCAGAGTGCGGCCGTGAATGGCGCGCACGAGTACCGGATTCGGGGGAGCCGCGGGACCGTCCACTACCTGGGCTTTGGCACCTACGTCGGAAACTACGGCGCCGGCGGCCGGATGGGGCAGAGCGGCTACCTCGAGGGAGAGGACCTCGAGATCGGTCCCGACGGCCGCTTCGAGATCCGGCTCAGCTGCGAGCGAACGGAAGGAAACTGGCTCGCGATGGAACCTGACACCTCCTCCCTGATCGTGCGCCAGACCTTCCGCGATCGAAGCCGGGAGCGGATCGCCGATCTCGCGATCGAGCGCGTCGGCTCCCAGGGGCCGCCCGAACCGATTACGCCCGAGTTCGTGGATCGGGGCCTGGGAGCCGCCGCCGCGTACGTACTCGGCACGGCCTCGCTGTTTGCAGACTGGGCCGAGGGCTTTTCCGAGCGCCCGAACCAGCTACCGCGCTTCGATCCCGCGGTCGCACGGGCCGCGCACGGAGACCCCAACATCTGCTACTTCCACGGCTACTGGGAACTCGCCCTCGACGAGGCACTCGTGATCGAGGTGACGCCGCCGCCCTGTGAGTATTGGAATTTTCAACTCAACAATCACTGGATGGAGTCCCTCGACTACCGCTACCACCGGATCGCCGTGAACCACTACGGGGCCAGCTACGAACCCGATGGCTCGGTGCGCATCGTCGTCGCCGCCCGCGACCCGGGGATCGGGAACTGGATCGATACGGCCGGACACCGGCGCGGAACGATGTGCCTGCGCTGGGTCGGGGCCGAGTTGCACCCCGAGCCCGCGACCCGTGTCCAGAAGCTGGCACAGCTCGACTAGAGCTTGCGGATGAATTGATCCCCAAAACCCTTCAGCATGCCGAGCTTCTGTTCGAGCGTGGCGTCGGGGCCGATGGTAAAGGCGAACGGGTAGCTCACGGTTCCGCTGGCGCCAGCCTCTTCGAGGCGTCGAAGCGTATCGAGATCCGGCGGGCCGGCGAGCGGGACGATGCTCTCAAAGGGCTCGTTCTCGCGCCCCGCCTGTTTGCGTAACTCGCCGAGCCGGCCGAGCAGCCGGGTGGCGTCCTCGAGGGTATGCCCCGATCCGAGCCAGCCATCACCGAGCGTAGCGGCGCGACGCAGCGCGGGTTCGCTGATGCCGCCGACCAGGATCGGAACCGGGGCGGTCGGAGCCGGGCTCACCTGGAGGCGGGGGAAGTCGTAGAACTCGCCGTGGTGTTCAACGATCTCTCCCGTCCAGGCCTTGCGCACGATCTCGATCATCTCGTTGAAGCGCCGTCCCCGCTTTGTGAACGACGCGCCCATGATCTCGAACTCCTCGCGCATCCAGCCGGCCCCCGCGCCGAGCGCGACCCGGTTGTTCGAGAGCACGGCCGCGGTTGCGACGCTGTTCGCGACGTCGAGCGGGTGCCGGAGCGGCATAATGTAGACCAGCGTCGTAAAGCGCAGCCGGGTCGTGACCGCCGCCATCGCCGAGATCGTGGCCCACGGCTCAGGGAAGGGCGTGGCCGAGCTAAAGCCCGCGACCCCGTCCTCGGAGTAGGGGTACCTGGGTTCGACCTCTTCCGGCACGACGATGTGATCCGAGACGAACACACCTTCGAACCCGGAAGCCTCGGCGCAGCGCGCGATCTCGAGGAGTTGATCGACTTCGTTGAACGACACGGCCTGCCAGATCTTCATGCGGTTCTCCTAGGCGGGGTTTTCGGATGGGACCTCGAAGTGGTCCGTGTAGGCCTTGAAGCGCTCGGTCATCCGTGACTCCGAGAGTCCGAACTCCTCGGCGTGGTAGCGATGACCGCCGAACTGGCCGGGCGGATGACTCCGCCGCCAGTCTCGCATGCGCCGGCGGGCGGCGTCGTCCAGTTCCAGGCCGAAGTGGTCGTACATGCGCTGAATGACTCCCACCGGATCTTCTACCATCTCTCGAAACTGAATGTCGAAGAATCGTTCGGGACGCGATCGGGACCGGACCGCGATCGCGTGCTGCATGCGCGCCTGCCACATTTCGAGTTGCCAGGTTCCGATCTGAACCGGATCGACCTCGTCCTCGTAGATGCCCCTCCAGCGTGTGACGAGGCTGCAGAGCGACGGAATCACGCGCGCGGGGTCTCGATGCGTCTGTACGATGCAGGCGTCGGGATAGGTCTCGAGCAGGACTTCCAGGTGCTGCAGGTGGGCCGGGTACTTGAGCACCCAGCGGCGCTCGGAACACGTCGACTGGATCAGCTTGAGTACGTCGCGGTGGTGGCGATAGGAGGGCCGCATGTCCTGGTGCGCGTACCACTCGGTGTAGCTCGGCAGTGTCGCGTTTGAGTCGAACGTGTCATCGGTGAAGCTCTCCTGGAGCAGGTGCCGGCACTCGTCCGGGTCGTCGGCGGTCAGGTTGTGAATTGCGCGCAGGCCCGGGTCCAGGTAGTAGGAGACTTTGAGAAACTGGCGTGCGCGCTTGTAGCGTGGGTCGCGTTTGACCTGGTCGGCCTCGGGCCGCGGCCCGGGGGCCGCCGCGAGCCAGTAGTCGAGGGCCTGGTGCGCGGGATCCTGCGCGAGCAGATCGTGGAGCGTCGTCGTCCCCGTGCGCGGGAGACCGAGCACGAAGATGGGCTGGCGGACCGCGGCTTCGAGGCACGCGGGATCGCGCTTCCAGCCGTCTATGACAGCAAGCCGGCTTTTGAGGATTCCCGAGAGTTCGGCGCGAACCATGAGTCGTCCGAACGGATTCAGCCGGGCTTCGCGGTTGTAGCCTCGAACCAACTCCGCGAGTCCGCCTCGAAAGTGATCGTCGCCAAAGTCGTCGAGCCCGGTAGCTTGCTGAGCCTCCGCGACCAGTTGATCCTGCGAGAAGCTCTGGTCCGAGACCCTGAGCTGCCCGAGCAGACGGCTGGCCCGGTTGAAGATGCGGATGGGAACCCGCTGAGAACTGCTGCGCGCCACCGCGGCAATTCTACCCGGAATCCGAATCCCGATCGTTGTAGACTCGTCTTGTGGCCGGCGACCCAGCGCTCGAAGCACGAATTCGGCAGCTCGAGGCCAGGCTCGCGCGCGTCGAGGACGTCGAGGCCATCAAGGCGCTGAAGGCGCGCTACGGCGAACTTGCGGATCTGCGTTACAGCCGGGGCGCCGTGGACGATCCCGAGCGTCTCGACGAACTTGCGGGCGAGATCGCCGACCTCTTTACCGAGGATGCGGTCTGGGAGGGCGGCAAGCTGCTCGGGACCTGCCGTGGCCGAGACCAGATCCGCAAACGCTTTCGAACGCCGACATTGCGCTTCGCGTGGCATTACTTCGTGAAACCCAAGATCGAGGTCGAGGGCGAAACGGCCCGGGCCAGCTGGGACGTGCTGGCGCCGTGTACCACGCTGGATGGCAAAGCGCACTGGATGGCCGGGGCGGAAGACGACGAGTACCGCAAGCTCGGCGGGGTCTGGCTGCACAGCCGCATGCAACTCCGGGTCGTCTTCATGGCGCCCTACGAAAAGGGCTGGACCCGGGACTGAGCTTCGGGCTCAGTCCCGGAGTGCCCGCAGGTCGTCGCGCAGGCTGCGGCTCGCGATCCAGAAGAAGATCACTGCGAGTCCGCCGATCGCGGCCACGAACATGAGCGAATAGCGAATTGCCTCCGGGCCGAAGCGCGGGTTGAGCTGGTCGTTCAGGAATCCGACGACCAGTGGCCCCGCTCCGAGGCCCACGAGATTGAGGATGAAGAGCAGGATCGCCGATGCCGTAGCGCGCATCCGCACGTGCACCAGGCCCTGGACCAGCGACCACAGGGGACCCACGTACATGGCCCCCAGCAGGTAGAAGGGCACGAAGGCCGAAAGCGCCCACACACGATCGGGTTCGAATAGGAATACCGCCGCGAAGGGCAGGCTCGCCAGCGAGACGATCGCAGCCAGGTACAGGTAGGCGCGCTCGTCGCGTTCGGCGAAGTGATCGCCGATCAAGCCTCCCAGGTAGGCGCCGAGTGCGCCTGCGATTCCGATCGTGAGACCGAGCCAGATCCCGATCTCGACGCCTCCCATCTGGTGTACCCGAATCAGGAAGGTGGGGCTCCAGGCCAGAAAGCCGTAGCCCGAGAGCGACTGGCAGGATGCCGCGATCAGCAGGAATACGAAGGTGCGTTGTCGAAACAAAAGCCGTAGGACCTCCCGGAAGGGAGTTGCCTCGGTCTGCGTGGTACCCGGCTCCCAGTAACCGCGCGTCGGTTCGCGCAGTGTGAGACGCACGAGCAGGGCCAACGGAATGCCGGGCAGCCCAACGATGAGAAACGCGGTGCGCCAGTCGAAGAGTTCCTTCAGGTAGCCGCCTGCCAGGTACGCGATCATGGCGCCGAGGTAGATGCCGGTCGCGTAGATGCTCATCGCGGTTGCGCGACGCTCGGGGGGGAAGTAATCGGAGATCAACGAGTGCGTGGGTGGGGTCCCGGCCGCCTCGCCGATGCCGACCCCGACGCGGGCCAGCGCGAGTTGCGCGAAGTTGCGCGCGAACCCGCAGGTAACCGTCATCGCGCTCCAGAGCGTAAGTCCGAGTGCGATGATCGTGCGCCGAGAGCCGCGATCGGCCCAACGTGCGATTGGGATTCCGGCGAAGGTGTAGAAGAGCGCAAAGGCAAGACCCGAGAGGAAGCCCATCGCCGTATCGGAGGCTCCCAGGTCGAGCTTAATGTCCTCGAGCAGGATCGCGAGGACCTGACGGTCGATGAAGTTGAAGATGTAGACCAGCAGCAGCAGGCCGAGGGCGTAGTTGGTGTAGCCACTTCTGAATTCGGGCTCGGAGACTGCGGCCCGATCGATTCGTCCGCGAGTCTCGGTCGTCACTCAGTTGGCGCCCCGGCCGAGGCGCTCTAGGAAGGCCGGGATTTCGGCGCGGCTTCGCACGCAGGCCGCGAGCGCGAACGAGGCCACGCTGCCACCGGCCTCCTCCAGCTTCGGCAGTGCGTCGAGCGTCCGGTCGAGATCGATCCGCCCGGTCGCGTCGCGCGCAAGCTCCGGGGTGACCCGCACTCCCAGGGAGTCCGGGTCGCGTCCCGCCTCGCGAAATGCCGTACGCAGCCGCTCTACGCCGCTCCAGAGTTCTTCGTCGCGGTCGAGGAGGGGCATCCAGCCTGCCCCGAATTCGACGATCCGCGCGACGTTTTTCGGGTTGAGCCGCAGGCCGAACCAGATTGGAATCCCGTCGGGCTGAACCGGTCGCGGAAAGCACCAGAGCTCTTCGAACGACACCGTGGGCGAGGAGAACGACGCGGGTGCGTCGCGCCAGAGCGCCCGGCAGGCGCGCAGGGCGTCGTCCATCCGCGATCCTCGTCCCTCGAAGGGCAGGCCTGCGCCCGCGAACTCTTCCGCCTGCCAGCCGGTGCCCACGCCGAGATCGAGGCGCCCCTGCGAGAGTACATCGAGGGTGGCCAGGGTCTTGGCCAGCAGCAGCGCGGGCCGAAGCGGTGCGATCAGGATTCCGGTTCCGAGCCGAACGCGCTGCGTCGCGCCCGCCATGGCGGCCAGTGTCGTGAGCGGCTCGGGCCAGGGCTCCTCGGGCGGGAACGGGAATTTTCCGTAGGGGTACTTCTCTACGCGAGGCCCCATGGCCAGGTGATCGGTCATCACCAACTGGTCGATCCCGGCATCGTCCGCGAGTTGCGCGGTTTCGAGCAGGCCCCGGCCGAGGTCGTTTCCGTAGAGCATCGAAAGGCCAGAAATGATGACCGAGATTTTCATCGGTACCCCGCGATTGCCGCTCAGCCTACCACGGAAGCCGCGTACTTCCGTTCGTCTCGAACCAGCCAGAGCGCGACGATCACGAGCAGGTTGAGTCCCGCAAAGGTGGTGAATGCGATCTGGTAGCTGCCCAGCGCATCGTGCGTAGCCGCCGCGAAGATCGGCCCGAGGACGCCACCCGGGAGCAGGGCCAGCATCAGGGCGCCGTAGATCTGGGCCATGTAACGGAGACCGAAGCAGTGACTGATGATCAGCGGATAGATCACGTCGCGTGCCGCGGTCGAGAAGCCATAGCTGAGCACGAAGGCCCACATGAATGCCGGGTCGGGCAGCCAGAGCAGGATCACCGAACTGGTTGCGAGCAGACCGTAGTCGAGCAAGAGCGCGGTGCGTTTCGGAAGCCGGTCTGCGATGAACCCGAACAGTACCTTGCTGGCCATGCCGAGCAAGATCGCGTTGCTGAAGTGCCCGGCTGCGTCCTCGAGCGGCATCCCGTGATCCGTGAGAAAGAGCACCAGGTGCTCGAGCATGCCGAGGAAATAGAAGAAGAAGGTGAACAGGGAGACGCCCAGGATCCAGAAGCTCCGCGTGTGCAGTGCGGCGCGGAGATCCAGATCCTGGTCGCTCTCGAGTTCGCCGTCATCCGGGCTCGGTTCGGGAACGCCCTGCTCCCTCTGCTCGGGTTCTCGGACCGCAAACAGCGCAAACGGCAGGATCACGACCAGCGCCCCGATTCCCATCGCCAGAAAGGCGATGCGCCAGGATTCCTCGACGGCGATCTCGGCTGTGGCACGGGTGAGCAGCGCCCCGCCCAGATTCGAGCCGGTGTAGACGATCCCGAGTGCGAGCCCGCGTCCTCGCCGCACCCACTGAGAGACCGCCTGACCGACGGCGATGTCGCCGAGACCCGCCACGGCCAGACCCTGTAACGCCACCAGGACGTACAGCTGCCAGAGGCTCTGGAGACCCGCGAGCAGACCGAACGCGACCGACAGGATCAGCGTGGCTACACACAGCACACGGCGCGCCCCGAAGCGGATCGTCAGGAAGCCGATCAGCGGGCTCGCGAGCGCGATCACGAACAGCTGCGGCGCGCGCGCGGCCGAGTACATCGTCCGGGTCCAGCCGAACTCGGCGATGATGTCGGGCGCAAGCGGACCGAAGGTGTAGCCGTAGCCGAGCCCCATCTGGCAGACGAGGCAGCCCAGGATCACCCAGGCCACCCGACCACGCAGGTCTGGCAGGAACTTCGGCACGCCGCGCGTTTCCCTGCCGGGGCTCAGTAGCCGGCCTCGAGATCGACTTCGCCGTGAAGCGTTTCTCCCGCCCGGTAGCGGCGCAGGTTCTGGGCGAAGTAGTCGACCAGGTCCGCGATCGTTCCCGGCGTATGCCACGAAACGTGGGGACTGAGCCTGACGCGCGGGTGGCTGTAGAGCCAGTGGCCGTCCGGCAGCGGTTCCGGGTCCATGACGTCGAGCGAGGCCCGCGCGATCCGTCCTTCGTCCAGGGCCGCGCGCAACGCATCCTGATCGATCAGGCTGCCGCGTGCGATGTTGACCAGGTGGAGCCCCGGCTTGGCCTTCGAGAGCAGGTTCCGCCCGATCAGGTGGCGGGTCGCCTGCGTGGCCGGGGCGGCCACGACCAGGTGGTCGGCGGACGCGGCCAGGTCGAAGACGTCGGGCGCGAGTTCGACGCCCTCGATGGGGCTCGGCGCCGGGGTCCGCCGACAGGCGCGCACCCGCATCTCGAAGGCCTGGGCGCGCGCCGCGATCGCGGCGCCGATTCCGCCGAGTCCGATGAGTCCGAGCGTCTTGCCGCGGAGTGTCCCGAGTTCGTGCCGACTCCAGCGCTCCGGCGGGGCATCGACCCAGGCCTCGGGCAGCTGTTTCTCGAAGGCCAGCAGCATGGCCAGCGTCCACTCCGCGATCGGCACCGCGCTGGCCCCGCGCGCACAGGTGAGGATCCGCTTGCCGACGGCTTCGAGCGGGAAAGCATCGACGCCCGTACCGATCGCGTGGATCCAGCGGACACCGGTTCCGACGACGGCCGCGAGGTTGGGACGCCCGTCCATGTAGGTGAGCAGCACTTCGCCGCGGACGCCGGACGGCAGCTCCCCCTCGCCGGGGACCTCGCGGAACTCCAGGTCGGGAAACTCCTGGATCGAGGCTTCGAGCATCGCGATCGGGAAGTGGCTCAGTACGGTGAACGCGCGGTCGGGCATCAGCTAGGCGATTCGGCTGCGGTCGGGCTCGGTCCTCACGGTGCCGCAGGGTACCACCGAATCGAACTCCGCATGCTACGGTTCGGCGGTCACGCAGGAGCCTTCCCGATGCGCGCGGTCAGGAGTTCCGACCGGAAGATCCAGGTGATCGAGGTTCCCGCTCCCGGGGGCGAGGGGCTCCGCGTTCGCGTCCGCTCGGCCGGCATCTGTGGCTCGGATTTGCTGATGCTCGAGCGCGGCTTGCTGGCACACACGATCGGTCACGAATTCGCGGGATTGCTCGATGACGACACGCCGGTTGCGGTTCAGCCAGTCACGCCCTGCGCCGACTGCGAACTCTGTCGCGCCGGGTCCTATCAACTCTGCGAGACCTGCGTCGGGAGCACGCTGGGCGTGTATCGAGATGGCGGAATGACGGACGAGCTCCGGGTGGCGCCCGAGTGCATCGTGCCCCTGGCCGCCGGCGTTCGCGTGGAAGATGCCTGTCTCGTGGAGCCTCTGGCGGTCGCGATTCACGGACTCGAGAAGGCCGGTGTGAGCGCGGGCCAGCGCGTCGTCGTCGTAGGTGCTGGAAGCCTGGGGCTTGCGGCTGCGGCCGCGGCGCTCTTTCGAGGCTGCGAGGTCGACGTGGTCGCGCGCCACGACGCCCAGCACCGCGCGGCCGAAGTGCTGGGCGCCGGCCGCGCGCCCCGCGGAGTCTATGACCTTGCGATCGACGCCGCGGGCAACGAGCGCGCGATTGCGCGCGCGGTCGAACTCGCGCGTCCGGGTGGTGGCCTGCTGCTGCTGGGCTGGGACTGGGAGCGCGTGGTGCTTCCGGGTGCGGGCATTGCTGCCAAGGAACTCGCGGTTCGCGCAACCATGATCTACTCCCACGAGAGCGCGCTGCGCGACGTCGACGCGGCAGCCGCGCTGCTCGCCGAGCGTCCTGAAGTTTCCGACGCGCTGATCAGCCACCGCTTCCCGCTCGACGAAGCCCCGCGCGCGTTCGAGGTCGCGCGGGAGCGCCGCGCGGGTGCGATCAAGGTCGTTCTCGAGCCCTGAGGACGCCGCGCTTCAGTAGCTCTCGAATGTGATCGGGAACGATGCGTAGCCCTGGACGAAGTCGGTGACGAGGCGTTCGGCGCGGTCGAGGTGGATTTCGTAGTTCGGGATGCGCCTCAGGGTCTCCTCGAGGCAGAGCTTCCCCTCGAGCTTCGCGACGTGGATGCCGAGGCAGGCGTGCGTTCCCTGGCCAAAGGACAGGATGCGGGGTGGGCAGCGGCGGATATCGAAGACGTCGGGATTCTCGAACTCGCGGGGGTCTCGGTTCGCGGCGGGATAGAGGAAGAGCACCGGCTGCCCGGTCTCGAACTTCCGTCCGTGAAGTTCGAAGTCCTTCGTGACCACACGGCACAGGAACTGGGTCGGCATGTCGTAGCGCAGGATCTCCTGAAAGGCTTCCGGAATCAGGCTCGGATCCGCGGCGAGTTGCGCCCGTTGTTCCGGATGCTCTCCGAGGCGCCGGATCCCGTTCGCGAAGACCTTGGGAAAGGTCTCTGCACCTCCGATGATCAGCATCGTCAGGTGCGAGGCGATCGACTCGTCGTCGAGCTTCTGGCCATCGAACTCGATCGCGGTCAGCAGGTTGACGACGTTTTCTTCGGGATCGCAGTTGCCCCGGCGCGACTGGGCCAGGCCAACGAAGTAGGCCGCGAGTTCACCCATGGCCGCGAGGCCGTCGGGGGTCATCCCGTCGACGCCCGGCTCGCGGCCGAAGAAGCGCGTGACCAGTTCGCCGAGCAGGTCGCCGTCCTCGAGCGGGATCCCATTCACGGTGCACGCGACGCGAACCGCGATCTGCGAGGCGAATTCTCCCATGACGTCGAGTTCGCCCTTGTCGCGTGCGCTCTCGATCAGTTCGCCCGCGAGCTTTCGGATCATCGGCTCGAGTTCGCCCAGCGCGCGGGGCGCGAAGTGGGTACGGATCTTGGAGCGGAGCTTCGTGTGCGCGGGCGGATCCATCATGTTGATCATCGGGGTCACCGGCTGAACCTTGGTCAACAGGTGGGAGGCCGTGGTTCCCTGCTCGCACGAAAAGTGCTCGTTGTCCATCGACGACTGCCAGACGTCCTCGAAGCGCGAAATCGCCCAGGCGCCGTACTGCTCAATCAAGTAGGCCGGGGCCTCGTCGCGGAGCTGTGCGTAGATCGGGTAGGGATCTCCGCTCATCACCTCTTTGGAAAAAGGACTGTATTCGACCATCGGGGTTCGGCTCCTCTTTAAGCTTGGTTCGGACCCGGCGCGCTGCCGCCCTCCAGATGCGCGATGATCCGCCCGCACAGATTCTCTGCGGCCACCAGCATAGCGGGCTCCATGAGTTTGTTGACCATCGGGGCCATCGGTCCGCCGGGGTCGACGCGCAGCCGGAAGCTGAGCCGTGACCCGCCGGCGCCCGGATTGCGGCCCGCCTCTGCTTCGCGCTCTACGCGCCCGTGCACGAGTCCGTGGAAGAAACGCAGGATCCTGGCCATCAACCGCACGATCGGGCCGGACCGCGACCTCGCGGCATCCGGAGGAGCGTCGGCGGCGGTCAGCAGGAACTCGCCCGAGCCCTCGAGCACCTCGTTGACGCCCTCGAGTTCGAACGCGACCCGCGCCGGGCCCGACCAGTCGGTGACGTGTACCCGGAACTGGACCGTGCGCTGCAGGATTCCGAGGTCGCCCTTGAGCGTCCAGAGCGAGTCTGTCTGGCTTTGCTTCTCGTGGGTCTTGTAGCCCGTCAGCATCGTGGCCCACTGGTCCATTTCGCTCACAAAGGCCCAGACCGTCTCGACCGGAAGTTCGGTGGTCGTCGAGTATTCGGTCTCGGCCACCGCCTAGCTTCCGGCCGCCAGGTGCTGCCCGGCGATGAAGCCCCAGGTGATCGCGCGCATGTTCGAGGTCCCGCTCTGGTAGCCGCCTCCGAGGTCGAGCAGCGCAGCGGAATTCCCGACCGCGTAGAGCCCCGGGATCGGATGCCCGCGCAGGTGCATGACCCGGGCGTGAGTGTCCGTACGCAGGCCGTGAGAGTTGATGCCGACGCCGACGGGAACGAGTTTCACGCCGTAGTAGGGGGCCTTGTCGAGGGGGCCGACGTTCGGGTTCTCGAAGCTCATGTCTCCGGCCAGGCGCTGGGTCCACGGGTAGTGGCCGCTCCCGAAGTCGGGGTCCTTTCCCTGGGCCGCGTATTCGTTGTAGTGCGCGATTGTCTGCTCGAAGGTCTCGGCTTCGATTCCGAGCTTCTCGGCGAGTTCGCGCGGTGTATCGGCCTGGGTCACGAGTTCCGGCGGAAAATCCATCCCGGGCGTGAACGATCCGAGCGGATAGCGGTCCCGGTAGTTCTGGTCGAAGATCAGGAACGGCGGAATGTTCTCCTGCGCCTGCGCGTGCCCGTTCCAGCTTCGCAGCGCGGGTTGGGAGTCCTTGTAGAAGGACTCGTCGCAGAAGCGCTTGCCCGCACGGTTGACCCAGATCGCGTGCGGGCACCCGCACTCCCACGAGGAGCGGTAGAGAGGGACGCCCTCGTGCTCTTCGCCCGGAATGTTGTAGCCGAAGAACATGCCCAGGTTGGTCGGTGGCACGGCCGCAATCGCGGCACCCAGTTCGCCCGCCATCACCAGGTGGTCTCCGTGGAAGTAGGGCTGCGTCGACGAGTTCCACTCGTGCATGTTCTCGAACATGGCCGCCATGTCCGGGTTGTGGTCGTACCCGCCGACGGCAAGTACGACGCCGTCGCGCGCACGCACGAAGAAGTCCCGGCCCTCGCGCTCGGCCCGGACCCCGATCACGACACCCTCCTGGGCGACGAGTTCGCGCACCGGCGCTTCCGTGTAGCCCGTGATACCGCGGTCGACGAGCGCGGCCTTGAGCAGGTAGCCCATCATGCCCGCGCCCATCGCGCGCTGGTCGTTCCCGATCCGTTCCGCGAGCAGCTCGTAGTCCCACTGCGTGACGTTTCCGAGCCCGCCCCAGTCGTACATCTCCCGGTGGGTTAGTGCCGGCGGAAGGTGAGGGGAGGCCTGCCAGCTCTTCTGCTGCCACTCGCCGAGCGAGTTTCCGTCGAAGAGTGCGACGGACAGGTAGCGGCCCGTATTGGAGCCCGGCGCATCCGGGTAGTAATAGTCGGGGAGACCCTTCACGGGGACCCATTGCACGCCGGCCTCGGTTTCGAGGTAGTCGATCGCGCTGCGGTAGCTGGCGACTAGTTTGTCGGTGAGTTCCGGATGGTTGAAGCCCGCCGCGAGAAAGTCGAAGTAGGCGCGCGTGGCTTCGTCCGAGTCCTCGACCCCGATCTCGGCCATGTGGCGCCCGTTCGGGCAGTACACCTCGCCGCCCCCGTAGCCCGAGAGGCCGCCCATCCGCGGCGCCTTCTCGAGAACGCAGACCCGCTTGCCGCGATCGTGCGCGACGATGGCGGCCGTGATGCCGCCGAGGCCGGAGCCGATCGCGACGACGTCGACCTCGAGATCCCAGCGGTCGGGTTGTGCAGCCATGCTTCCCCCTGCACCGCGCGCGCAGGCGGTACGCGTGATTATGAACGGAACGTATAGTATCGTAATGCGGCAGAAAGGTTGAGCGCCGGGCCGGGGCCCGGGTCTCTCTGTCCGGGGTTTTGATAGCGACGCGAACAGGGCCGGGGCGGTGGTGACGACACGGAACTCGCGGAGCAGTCTCAGTACCGGCCGGCCGCGCAGCGGCGAGGCCCACCAGGCGATCCTGGCCGCGACGCTGGATCTGCTGGTCGAAGTAGGATTTTCCGCGCTGACCGTCGAGGGCGTGGCCACCCGGGCCGGCGTGGGCAAGGCCACCATCTACCGCCGCTGGCCCTCCAAGCTGCCGCTCGTCGTCGAGGCCTTCGGGCAGTTGCCGGGTTTCGACGCGGTCGACACCGGCGCGCTCTCGAGCGACCTGAAGAAGATGCTGCGCGCCTATCTCCAGGTGTTCAACCAGACTGCGCTGGCCACCGTGCTGCCGAGCCTGGCGGGCGAGCGCACGCACAACCCCGAGCTGGTGCATCTGTTTCGGCCCGTGAGCCGCAAGCGGCGCAAGCCTCTGATCGAGTGCTTCGAGCGTGCCGTCGAGCGCGGCGAGGTGTCGCCCGAGCTCGACGTCGAACTCGCGGCAGACCTGGTGGTCGGCCCGATCGCGGTTGCGCTCTTCTTCAAGGGTGGCCGACTCGATCCGCGCATGGTCGGGCCGATGGTCGACCTCGCGCTCCGCGGGATCCTGGTTTCGGAGCCCGCCTAGTTCAGAAGCCGTCCCCGGACGACTCCGTGTAACGGGCCCGTAGCTGCTGCTTCTGTACCTTTCCGGTCGAGCTGCGCGGGAGCTCGGTCACGATTTCGAGCTGCTCGGGAATTTTCTGTGTCATCAGCTTCTGCTCGCGCAGGAACGCCACCATCTCGTCGAACTCGAGCGGATCTGCCGGATCCCGGCACGCGACGACCGCGCAGCAGCGCTCGCCGCGTTCCGGGTCGGGCACCCCGATCACGGCAGTGTCCGTCACCTTGGGATGCTGGTAGAGCAGATCCTCGACCTCGCGCGCGCTGATGTTCTCGCCCTTTCGGATGATCACGTCCTTGAGCCGCCCGGTGACGGACAGAAAGCCCTCCGCGTCGAGCCGCCCGAGGTCGCCGGTGCGGAAGAAGCCGGCTTCGTCGAACGCATCGCGGTCGAGCGTCGGGTCGACGTAACCGCGGAAGAGCTGGGGCCCGCGGACGCAGATCTCGCCCTCCTGTGCAGGCCCGGCGGGGCTGCCGTCGGGCCGCACGATCCGGATCTCGGTCGCGTTCGCGCGGCCCTCGGTATTCGCGAGCTTCTCGTCCGAGTCGCGCACCGAGTTCATGGTCACGATCGGACACTCGGTGAGTCCGTACCCCGACACGATGCCGGCGCCGCCGAGTTCCCGCTTGACCTCGTGGTGGAGAGAGGGGGGCTTGGCCGCGCCGCCTCCCGGGAAGCTCCGGATCCCGGGAAACAGCCGCCGCTCGGGCGTCGCCCGCTGGGCTTCGAGGTAGGCCTGGTGAAACGCGGTGCCCGCGGTCGCCTGCGTGACGCCGTGCCGGGCCAGGACCACGGGACTGGTCCGGGCGTCGAAGATCTCGACCAGGATCTGGGAGCAGCCGGCCGCGAGCCCGGCGAAGAGCCAGCCGATCCCGCCGATGTGGGTGAACGGAAACACCAGCGCGACGCGGTCGTCGGGAGCGAGGGCGAGCCGCCGGCTCATGCCGAGGGCTGCCGCGCGCAGCGAGTCATCGCTGTGGCGCGCACCCTTGGGATCGGCCGTGGTTCCCGAAGAGTAAAAAATCCAACGAAGCGGGGCGTCCCCGCCCGCAGGCCGGACCGCCGGTGGAGCGAGATCCGCGGGATCTGCGTCGGGGAGATCGCGATCGACCACGAGCGAGTCGAGTCCGGGGCGCGCGTCCGCGACCGCTTCCGCGAGCTTCGGGTAGTCGAAGCCGCGCCAGGGTCCGGGAAGGATCAGGAGCCGCGAGCCGGACTCGCGGGTGATGAAGCCCACTTCGCGCTCCCGGTAGATCGGCAGGATGGGATTCTGCACGGCGCCCAGCCGGGACAGCGCCGCGACGAGCACCAGCGACTCGAGCCAGGTGGGCAGCATCCACGAGACCACGGTCTCGGATTCGACCCCGCGCGCCGCGAGCCCGGCCGCCGCGCGCAACGCGGCCGCCCGGTACTCTGCAAAGCTGAGTTCGCGGCCGTTCTCGTCGATCGCGAAGCGCGCGGCCGGCGTGCGTCGCGCACGCTCTTCGACGAGTTCCCAGAGGCCCCGCGCCTCGATCACGCGCCGGGCGTCTCGAGGGCCGCTTCGCGCAGCACGAACTTCATGACCTTGCCCGACGCGTTCGTCGGCAGCGACTCGACGATCTCGACCCGCCGCGGCACCTTGTAGTTCGCCATGTTCTCGCGGCACCAGGTCACGACCTGATCGGGGGTGAGTTCCGCTCCGGGCGCCAGCACCACGTAGGCCATGCCCACCTCGCCCATGCGCGTATCCGGAATGCCGATCACGGCGACCTGCGCGAACAAGCCGCTCGCGAACATCAGCTTCTCGATCTCGGCCGGATAGCAGTTGAATCCGCCCACGATGTACATGTCCTTGATGCGGTCGGTGATGCGCAGATAGCCGGCTTCGTCCATGACGGCGATGTCGCCGGTATGGAGCCAGCCGTCCGGATCGATCGTCCGCGCCGTCTCGTCGGCCGCATCGAAGTAGCCGCGCATGACGTTGTAGCCGCGCACCAGGACCTCGCCGGCCTCACCGCGCGGGACTTCCTGGCCGTCGGGATCCACACAGCGCACCTCGACCCCCGGAATCGCCCGCCCCGAGGTGGTCGCGATGGTCTCGGGATCGTCGTCGTACCGGCACATGCTCACGATGCCGCAGGTCTCGGTCAGACCGTAGCCGGTGATGATCGTCTCGAAGCCGAGTTCGTCGCGCATGCGATGAATCAGCTCCACCGGAATCGCCGCAGCTCCCGTGACCGCGAGGCGCAGGCACGAGAGATCGTACTTCTCGAGTTCCGGGTGGGACAGGATCGACTGGTAGAGGGTCGGCGGCCCCGGCAGCATGCTGATGCGCTCCTCGCGGACTCGCTCGAGCACGGCCGGGACGTCGAAGATCGCGTGCGGCAGGCAGGTGGCGCCGCGCATCAGACACGAGAGCCATCCCGCCTTGTAGCCAAAGGCGTGGAAGAAGGGATTGATGACCAGGTAGCGGTCTCCCGCTCGGAGTCCCACGACCTCGGTCCAGGCCTCGAACGCGCGCAGATTCTGGCCGTGGGTCGTCATCACGCCCTTGGGGTCGCCGGTGGTCCCCGAGGTGAAGAGCAGATCCGAGAGGTCGTCGGCCGACACGGCGGCCGCGCGCGCCCGGGCCTGATCGGGCGGGAACGCCGCGGCGCGGGACAGGAACGCGTCCCAGGCGAGTGCGCCTTCGGCTTCGCCCCGCAGCACGACGATCTGCTCCAGCGCGGGAAGTTCGTGGTCCCGGAGTTGCGCGACGTAGTCCTGGCCCAGGAAGTCGTCCATCGTCAGCAGCAGCCGTGCCCGGCTCTTGCGCAGGATGTAGGCGGCCTCCGCGCCTTTGAGCCGGGTATTGAGCGGAACCAGCACGCCCCCCGCGGACTGAAGACCGAGCGCAGCCACGATCCATTCCCAGAGGTTGGGCGCCCAGATCGCGACGCGGTCTCCGGGTTCGAGTCCTAGCGCGCAGAACGCGCGGGTCGCGCGTTCTGCGGATTCCGCCAGCTCGGCGAAACTGAGGCGCACGGCTCCATCTTCGACCGCGGACGCGGACCCGAACGCCTCCGCGGCCGCGCGTAGGAGCCCGGGGATTGTTCTGGCCTGGACCGGGGAAGCCGCTTGCATACGAATCGGGCGGCATCGTACCGTAGATCTCGCTGTCGTGAATACGCGCTTCTCCGAGAAAGATGAGAGCTTCCGCCGCGAGATCGCCGCCTGGCTCGGCGAACATCTCTCCGGCGAGTTCGCGTCGCTGCGCGGGCGCGGTGGCCCCGGAGACGAAAACGCGCCGGTGGAGGATCGCCGTGCCTGGGAGCGTCACCTCGGCCGCGCGCGCTGGACTTGCGTGGGCTGGCCCGAGGAATTCGGCGGCCGCGGCCTGAGCCTGACCCAGCAGGTGATCTTCCACGAAGAGTATGCGCGCGCGGGTGGGCCGGGGCGCCTCGGACACATCGGTGAGGGTCTGCTGGGTCCCACGCTGATCGCGTTCGGGAGCGATGCTCAGAAGGCGCGCTTCCTGCCCCCGATCGCGCGCGGCGAGGAGATCTGGTGCCAGGGCTACTCGGAACCGAACGCGGGCTCGGACCTGGCCAACGTCCAGACGCGCGCACGGCTCGAGGATTCCGGTTCGGGTCTGGAATGGGTGATCGACGGCCAGAAGGTCTGGACCTCGTGGGCCGAGTGGGCGGACTGGTGTTTCATGCTCTGCCGCACGGACCCGGATGCCGAGCCCAAGCACCGGGGCATCTCCTATCTGCTCGTGCCGATGGACCAGGAGGGCGTCGAGCTGCGGCCGATTGTCCAGATCACGGGCGACTCCGAGTTCAGCGAGGTCTTCTACAGCGGTGCCCGCACCGCGGCCGAGCACGTCGTGGGCGAGGTCAACGGTGGCTGGCGTGTCGCGATGGGGACGCTCGCGTTCGAGCGCGGTGCGTCGACGCTCGGCCAGCAGATGCAATTCCAGAACGAGCTCGACCAGATCATCGAGATCGCGCGCGCGAACGGGGCGGCGCAGGATCCGCTGATCCGCCAGCGCATCGCGGACGCCTGGATCGGGCTCCGCATTCAGCGCTACAACGCGCTGAGGACGTTGAGCGATGCTGCCGACGGCGAACTCGGGCCCGCGTCGATGATCACGAAAATCTTCTGGGCCAGCTGGCACCGAGAACTCGGCAAGCTCGCCATGGACGTGCTGGGCCCGGAATCCGAAGTCGCGGAGGGATCTCCATATACGCTTTCCGCATTGCAGCGCATGTATCTGTTTTCGCGTTCCGACACGATCTACGCCGGGTCGAACCAGATCCAGCGCAACATCATCAGCGAGCGTGCCCTGGGGCTGCCGCGAGAGCCGCGGCCGAGCTAGGGCCGGGAGCAGCCAATGTCTCGCACGATTCCGGATTATCCCAGAGGCCACGAACTACTCGCCGGCCGGTCGGTCCTGATCACGGCGGCGGCCGGGACCGGCATCGGCTTTGCGACCGCGCGGCGCTGTGCCGAGGAAGGCGCGCGCGTAATGCTCAGCGACATTCACGAGCGCCGACTGGGCGAGGCCGTGGACCAACTCGAGAAACAGACCGGGGTCCGGCCGCCGAGCCGGCTCTGCAACGTGACGGACGAGGCTCAGGTCCGCGCCCTGATCGATGCCGCAGTCGATGAACTAGGCGGGATCGACGTGCTCGTGAACAACGCGGGTCTCGGGGGCACGGTCCCGATCGCCGAGATGAAGGACGAGGAGTGGGATGCCGTGATCGGCGTGACGCTCACCGGGACGTTTCGCATGACGCGCGCGGTTCTGCCCCACATGCGCGAACGCGGCTCGGGCGTGATCGTGAACAATGCCTCGGTGCTGGGCTGGCGAGCCCAGGTGGGTCAGGCGCACTACGCGGCCGCGAAGGCGGGCGTGATGGCGCTCACGCGTTGTACGGCGCTCGAGGTGGCCGACTTCGGCGTGCGGGTCAATGCGGTCTCTCCGAGTCTGGCCACGCACGAGCACCTGTCCAAGGCGATTCCTCAGGAGGTACTCGACGAACTCGAAGCACGCGAGGCCTTCGGACGCGGCGCCGAACCCTGGGAGGTCGCCAACGTGATCGTCTTTCTGGCGAGCGACTATGCCTCTTACATGACGGGCGAGTGCGTGTCGGTCAGCAGCCAGCGGGCCTGATCGCTTGGAGTCCCCGCTCTCCGAGCGCGTTGCGGTCGTCACCGGCGGCGGGGCCGGGATCGGGGGAGCGATCTCGCGCCGCTTCGGGTCCGCGGGTGCGCGCGTACTTGTCGTAGACATCGATCCGGAGCGCGCGGGATCGAGTGTTTCCAAGATCGAGGGGGATGGCGGAAGCGCGCGTGCGCTCGTCTGCGACATCCGCGAGGCGGATGGCGTCGCGCGGATGGCGGACGCGGCCCTCGCGTACGGAGACGGTCAGGTCGATGTGCTCGTCAACAACGTCGGGGACTACGTCGCGGCCGGACTCTTTTCCGAGAGCAGCGAGGCGGACTGGGACGCACTCTACGCCGTAAACCTCCAGCACGTGTTTCGCTCCACACGCGCACTGCTCCCCGGCATGCTCGAACGTGGCTCCGGCACGATTGTGAACCTGTCGACTGTCGAGGCCTTTCGAGGCATCCCGGCCTGCGCGGTCTACTCCGCCTTCAAGGCGGGCGTGAGCCAGTTCACGCGGAGCCTGGCGGTCGAGGTCGCACCCCGCGGGGTCCGGGTGAACGCGATTGCGCCCGATGTCACTGAGACGCCACAACTCCCGTTCGATCGCTGGGTGCCCGAGACGGACCGCGAGCTGGTCGGAAGCTGGGTCCCGGTCGGCCGCTTCGGCCAGCCCGAAGACGCGGCCGAGGTCGCGCTCTTTCTGGCCTCGGACGCGTCGCGCTTCGTCACTGGCCACACCCTCCCCGTCGACGGCGGCACGCTGGCCGCGGGCGGCTGGTACCGCGAGCCCGGCCGCGACCGCTGGACCAATCGCCCGAAGCTGCCGCGGCTCTAGCGACGGATCGGATCGAGCGCGCAGCCCGGACCCGGAGGTCAGGGGTGCGGGTCGCCGGATGTGCGTTCGCGCTCGAGCTTTGGCTTCGGCTGGAAGTACCAGTTGATCCGATCGTGTTCGAGGTAGGAGTCGATGCGCTCGTAAGCGTGTTCCGCGAAGTACGCGAGGAGTTTCTCGCGGAGCAATGGAACCGCGGAGCTCGCCTCGATGCACACGAGTTCCGGGTGGAAGCGCTCGATGTCGAAGCCGGCCAGCGCGGCGGGCTCTCCACCCTCGATATCCATGGAGAGGAGGTCGATCTTCTCGACACCTTCTCGATCGAGGAGATCGTTCAGCGTGATGCTGGGAAGCAGGACCTCCTTGGGCGGCGACTTGGCGGCGTCGAAGTGGTCGAGGTGCTCCTCATCCGTAGAAGAAAGCGCTCCGGACAGGTAGAAGGGATCCAGCGTGCCGGAGTGATCGGTGACGATGTAGGCAAAGAAGCGGGTCTTCGGCCTGTGCTTCGTGTACGAACTCTTGAGTCGTGCCACCGCGTCGAGGGCGATTCCGGACCACCCGAGGTGCTTCTCGAGGTAGTAGGTCGTGCTGAATTCGATCGGCCGATAGGCTCCGACGTCCACGAAGAAGCCATCGCGCTTATCGCCAAAGAAATGGCGAATCACGAGCTCCTCGTTTCCCTGGGAGTAGAGGCTCTTTCCCCGGCGGAGGATGTCGTCGCGCACGTCCGCTGCGTGTAGGCTCGTCGGCGCGATGAGACAGAGCGCAGCGACGAACAGGAGCTTCGGGAGTCTGAGACCGCTGGACAAAGCCGACATCGGATTCATCGAGTCTTTCAGGCGCGGGTACGGAAATCAAGCAACGGGTCGGGCGTAGAGGCCGGTCGTCTTCCAGTCTGTCGATCGAAAATCAGGCTAGCGCTGTGCCTCGAGTGTTTCTCGTGTCGCTCCAAGCATGTTCATCGAGCGGAGTTCTTCGTGGATCAGCGTCGCATACATCGACAATCCCTCGCGATTCAGATGGCCAGCGCCACCACGCGAGTGGAGTTTCTTAAAATCGATATGTCTCCAGCGCGGGTCCCGGGCGGGCAGGAGCAGCCCGTGGGGGAAGCCTTCGCGCTCGGCCAGTTCGACGAGAAGCGGCCATGAATCGCTCGTGTTGTTTCGCGGGAATAGCACGAACGGCACGTTGGCTTCTCCTGTCATGCGGTTCAGTTCTCGCATAGACGAAGCGATGCTCTCCCATTGCGGATCGCCCTCTTGATAGGCCGACTCCCGAATCCTGGGCTGCTGACCCCAAACGAGGTCCTTCAGGTTGCGCCACAGCGCAAACAGGAGCGAGATCGCGTAGCTTCGCTGGCCGAGCGTGACGAGTGAGTTCGAGCGCTTCTTGAAGATCCACATCTTGGGCTCAATGTCGTTTTCGGAAAATACGAGCAGCACCAGATCGGGACCGAGCTGCTGACCGAGCTGCCGATATTGGATCATCTCCTGTTCCGTGTTGTACGAGATCACACCCATGTTCACGACTTCGATCGCACGGCCGTCGATCTCGCCTTCGTTCTCGCGGAGCCGGTCCTCCAGCTGTCGGGCGATCGTGTCTTCGTCCGCGACACCTACTCCAAAGACGACCGAGTCTCCGACCAGAAGGATCCGGTACTTGGACGGATCGGGCGCAAGCTCGAGCTCCCGGTGGCGAAGGCCGATCGAGTTGATCGTCACCGGATGGAAGTAGAAGTTCCCCTCTAGCCCGGGACGGTTTCGATACCCGATGGGCTCCTCAAGGATCATCGTGTCCATGAAGGCGGCCGTATTGGGATAGTAGGAAATGCCTATGGGATCGAAGATGCGCGCACCGACTTCCAGAAGCGCGAGCGTCACGACCACCTGGATCCCCAGAACAATTGCGTAGAAGGGGATTCTCCGGCTGAGCGGCATCCGGCGATTGGAGGACGGGAGACTCATCGTCGGTGCCTCAGAGCGGGGCGCCTCTGCGAAGCAGATGTGTGGGGTCGCCCAGCTTGTGACCTCCGTCAGCGCCCGGATCGCTCGGTTCAGCCGGTCGATGCGCGGGCCGAGGCCTGCGCCGGGGCGTGCGCGCGGATGAAGTTTGCGACGCGGTCGAGGGCGTCGTTGGCCTCGGGAAGCTCGGGCGCGAAGCCCTGGAACACGTGGACGAGCGTCGGCCAGACCTGGAGCGTCACGGCCGAGCCCGCCTCGGCCGCCTTGTTCGCGTAGCGCCGACCGTCGTCGAAGAGCATCTCCTGCTCGCTCACCTGGATCAGTGTCGGGGCCAGTCCGGCGAGGCTGCCGAGCAGCGGCGAGAAGCGCGGATCGTTGGGGCGCGCGCGGTTCATGATTGCCGCAAAGGGCAGCAGCAGGGCTCGTGGGAGCTTGAGAAGCTTGCCGACGGCCGCAGAACCCAGGAAGGGGTCGGTGGCGAGGTTGCGCCGCCAGCTCGGGCTGCTGAACGTGCCGTCTGTGAGCGGCGCCAACGCCACCGCGGCGTCCGGGATCCGCCAGCGCTGGTCCCGCGCCCACGCGATCAGCGCCAGTGTCAGGTTGCCGCCCGCGGAGTCGCCCGCGACAAAAACGGCCGCGGCCTCCGCGTTGCCGTCGGGGCCGTGCTCGAGTATCCAGCGATAGGCCGTGCGCGCGTCTTCGTGACACGCGGCCAGGTGGTGCTCGGGCTGCATTCGATAATCGATCGCGAGTACACAGGCGCCGGTTCGGCGCGAGATCCCATCCGTGATTCCGCGGTGGCTCTTCGGGCTGCCGACCCGGAACGCCCCGCCGTGCAGGTAGAGCAGACGCCGGTCGGAGCGCGCGCCCGCGGCCTGCACCCACTCGCCCGGAATCCCGTCGACATCGACGGGCGTGATCTCTGCTTCTACCTCGCGTGAGAAGAGCTCCTCCATCTGGCGTCGCGCCGCCGCCACGTCCCGCGCAGGCGGCGCGTTCTCGTGGAACGAGCGCAGCGTTGCGACCACGTCCTGGTGCTGCGGGCTGATCTTTTCGGGCTGAACGATCAGCGTATGGTCCGGGGCGTCGTAGCGCGCGTGATCGGGCGCGTCCAGGTAAGCCCGCGCAGCCCAGAGTGCAACCGCGATGATCAGTGCGAGGATCAAGAGCGTAGTCAGCATCGAGATTCCTTTGTGTTGCCGGGTGCGGAGCCCGATTCTGTTCCATTCGAGATGCCGCGTCGAGTGCGGAGGCGCCGGCCTTCGGCTGCGTTACCTGCGGCTGCTAATGGCGGCAGGTGACCTCGACCGGGCCGAGCAGGAGCTTCGCCTCGCGGCCGAGTCGGCGCCGCGCTCCTGGCTGCTGAGAAACGAGCGTGCCGTTCTGTCCCTGCGCGAGCAGGACTACGCGCGCGCCCTCGCGGAAGCGCAGCGCTCAGCGGAGGCGCTGGCCTGGCACGCTACAACCAGGCTCTGGCCCTCGTGCGTCTGGGCCGAAGTGAGCAAGCGCGCACGCTGCTCGAAGCACTCGTGCGGGACGGCCCCGCGCTGTCGGCGTCCTGGAGCTTACTCGCACAGGTGCAGCTGCAGCTCGGCGATTCCGACGCTGAGCGCCGCGCGCTCGAGGTCCTGCGTGATCTGATGAGCCCCGATGATCCCGCGCGGACGGCGGTCGAGAGGCGCCTGCGGCATTTCGGCCGCTGACGAGATCGAGCGGCTCGCGGCGCGATCGCTTCCCCCGGCGGCGTCCGCCGCGGGCTGGATGCGAACGCTCCGGCGTGACGGAGCAGCAGCAGGCTGCCGGAACCCGGCTCTGGCGGTCATCGGCCTTGCGATCGTCTCTCCTGGGGGTAGTAGCGGCTGATCGTGTCGATCACGCAGCCGGGGCGGTCCTTTCCCTCGATCTCGACGGTCACGCGAATCGTGGCCTGGACCCCGCCCTTTACCTCTTCGACCTTCAGCAGTTCCGCGCTGCCGCGAATCCGCGAGTTCACGGGGACGGGTGCCGGGAAGCGGATCCGGTCGGCGCCGTAGTTCACGCCCATCGAGATGCCCTGGACATCGACGATCTGGGGCAGGAAGTAGTTCACGAGCGACTGGGTCAGGTAGCCGTGCGCGATGCAGCTGCCAAAGGGGCCGTCCTTGGCACGCTCCGGATCCACGTGGATCCACTGGTGATCGCCGGTCGCGTCCGCGAACTGGTCGATACGTTCCTGGGTGATCTCGAGCCAGTCGCTGTATCCGAGGTGTGTGCCGACGGCGTTCTGGAGTTTCGAGGGGTTCTCGAACAGGGTGGCCACGTGGTTCTCCCCTAGCTCTTGGAAGTGCCCGAAGCAGCGCGCAGGAACTCCGGTCGTTCGCCGCCCCCGTGCATTAGCAGGTTCGCGCCGCTCACGTAGCTGGCGAGCGGCGAGGCCAGGAACAGGCACAGGTTCCCGGCCTCGCGAGGTTCGCCCAGTCGGCCGAGCGGAACGGTTGCCGCGACGGCGGCGATGCCGGCTTCGTCTCCGTAGTGCAGGTGGGACTGCTCGGTCCGGATCATGCCCGCGCTGATCGTATTGATACGGACCTTCGGGGCCCACTCGACCGCGAGTGTCTGGGTCAGACTCGACAGTCCCGCCTTGGCTGCGCCGTAGGCGGCGGTTCCGGGGGACGGACGCAGACCGCTCACGCTCGAGATATTGATGATGCTTCCGCCTTCTTCCTGGGACTGCATGACGGCGTTGGCCCGCTGCGCGAAGTGGAGGGGCGCGATCAGGTTCAGGCGGATGACGGCCTCGGAGAAGCGCGGAGAGGCGGTGGCGGCTTCGGCGGCAGGCGCACCGCCCGCATTGTTGACGAGTACGTCGAGACGCCCACAGCGCTCGGTCGTAAACGCGACGGCCTGCTCGATCTGGTCGACCTCGCGGACGTCGGCCCGGCAGAAGAGCGCCTGTCGTCCCGCGGCCTCGGGAAGCGTCTCGGGCTGGTTGCGGCTACAGACCACGACTTCGGCACCCGCATCGAGGAAGCACTCGCTGATCCCGCGGCCCACGCCGCGCCCGCCGCCGGTGACGATCACCACCCTGCCGGACATGTCGAGAGGGTTCTGCATTCCTGCCTCCGGAGTCGTCAAAGGCCGATCTGCCGAGCCACGCGTTCGCGGTGATAGGCGGGATCTCCGAGAAAGACCTCGCTCGAGCGAGCGCGCTTGAAGTAGAGGTGGACGTCGTACTCCCAGGTGAAGCCGACCCCGCCGTGGATCTGAAGGCACTCGGCTGCAGTGCGAAAGTACGCGTCCGAACAGTAGGCCTTGGCGAGCGATGCCACCGCGGGAAGCTCGTCCCCGTCTTCGGCGGCGACGCAGCCGGCGTAGTAGCAGGCCGAGCGCGCAGACTCGACGGCCACCATCATGTCCGCGCACTTGTGCTTGATCGCCTGAAACGAGCCGATCGGCCGCCCGAATTGGACTCGCTGCTTCGCGTAGCCGACGGCCAGGTCGAGACAGCGCTGCGCCCCGCCGACCTGTTCGGCCGAGAGCGCGACCGCGGCGAGATCCAGAATCCTGCGGAGGGCCGGGCCGGCCTCCGCCTCTCCGCCGAGCTGGTGCGAGACCGGCACGCGCACCCGGTCGAACTCGACCTCGGCCAGGCGGCGTGTCTGATCCATGGTCGGGACGGCGTTTCGAGAGACGCCCCGGGCCGTGGCCGGAACCAGAAACAGACCGATCCCTTCGGAGCCGCTCGATCCCTCCCGACGGGCTGCCACGATCAATAGGTCGGCCACGTGACCGTCGAGCACGAAGCGCGAGAGACCGTCGAGTACGAAGTCGCCGCCGTCTTGAGTCGAGGTCACGCCGAGAGCTTCCGTGTCCCAGGTGCCGCCGGGCCCGGCGCAGGCCAGGGTCGAACGGGTCTCGCCCTCGGCGATGCCGGGCAGGTATTCCAGCTTCTGGGATTCGGAGCCCAGGACCAGCAGGGCGTTGGCTCCGAGGCACACACTCGAAAAGAAGGGCGCGCAGAGTAGCGCGCCGCCCATCTCCTCGAGCAGTCCGACGAGTTCGACGTAGCCGAGTCCCAGACCTCCGTAGGCCTCGGGGATCGTCACCGCCGTCCAGCCGAGTTCCGACGCGATCTGATTCCAGAGTTTCGGGTCGTAGCCGAGTTCGCTCTCCATCGCCCGGCGTACCTGCTCGGGACCGGAGCGTTCGGCCAGAAAGCTCCTGGCAGTGGAGCGGAGTTCTTGCTGCTCCGGGTTGAACGCGAAGTCCATCTCAGCCGGGCCCGCTCACGCTGCTAGGTCCCGTAGACCTTCTGAGCAGGCAGGGCCTTGGCGAGCAGTTCCTGCACGGCGGGCCCGATCTCGTCGGGTTCGAAGCGGCGGCCCTTGTCCAGGCTGGGTCCGTCGCGCCAGCCGTCCGAGATCCCGAGTTGGCCTCCCTTGATCTCGAAGACGCGTCCGCTCACCTGCCGCGATTCGGTGCTTCCCAGCCAGACCACGAGCGGCGCGATGTTCTCGGGCGCGTTCTCGTCAAAGCTCCCGTCAGTGGGCACCGCCATGTCGGTGAAGATCGCCTCGGTCATGCGCGTCCGCGCGGCGGGCGCGATCGCGTTCGCCGTGATCCCGTAGCGTCCGAGTTCGGCCGCCTGCACCAGGGTGAGACCGGCGATGGCGGCCTTCGCCGCGGAGTATGCGCTCTGGCCGACGCTCCCCTGCAACCCCGCTCCCGAACTGGTGTTGATGATGCGCGCGTCGACGGGCTCCCCGGCCTTGGACCGGCCTCTCCAGTACTCGCAGGCGTGGCGCGAAGCGCAGAAGTGACCCTTGAGGTGTACGCGCACCACGGCGTCCCACTCGTCCTCTGCCGTGCTCACGAACATTCGGTCGCGCAGGAAGCCGGCGTTGTTGACCACGACGTCGAGGCCCCCGAACGCGTCGAGCGCGGTCTGTACGAGCCGGCCGGCCCCTTCCCAGTCCGCGATGTCGTCGCCGTTGGTCACAGCCTCGCCCCCATCGGCCCGGATTTCCGCCGCGACCTCTTCGGCCGGTTCGCTCGACCGCCCGCGTCCGTCGCTCTCGGTGCCGAGATCGTTCACGACGACGCGCGCACCCTGGCGCGCGAACTCGATCGCGTGACCGCGGCCGATTCCGCGCGCCGCGCCGGTCACGATCACGACGCGTCCTTCACAGAGCCTGTCCATTTTCGCCTCGCTAGATCCGCTCGATGATCGTGACGTTCGCCTGTCCGCCGCCCTCGCACATGGTCTGGAGGCCGTAGCGGCCGCCCGTGCGTTCGAGTTCGTAGAGCAGGGTGGTCATCAGGCGCGCTCCCGTGGCCCCGAGCGGGTGCCCGAGCGCGATCGCGCCGCCGTTCACGTTCACCTTCTCCGGGTCGGCTCCCGTCTCCTTTTGCCAGGCCAGCACCACCGAGGCGAAGGCCTCGTTGATTTCGACCCGGTCGATGGCGTCGAGTGTCAGGCCCGTCTTCTCCATGGCGTACGCGGTCGCCGGAATCGGTGCCGTGAGCATCCAGACCGGATCCGCGCCGCGCACGCTCAGGTGGTGGATGCGGGCGCGCGGCTCGAGCCCGTGTTCGCGGAGCGCGCGCTCCGAAACCACCAGCAGCGCACTCGCGGCGTCGGCGATCTGGCTCGAGACCGCGGCCGTGATCCGGCCCCCGGCCTCGAGTGGCTGGAGTTCGGCCATCCGTTCGAGCGTGGTGCCGCGGCGCGGCGTCTCGTCCCGTGCGAAGTCGCCGTACGGGACGATCTCGCGGTCGAAGCGGCCCTCGTCGATGGCCCGGACTGCGCGCTGGTTGCTGGTGAGCGCGAAGCGCTCCATGTCTTCTCGCGAGATGTCCCACTTCTCGGCGATCATCTCGGCCGACCGGAACTGGGAGATCTCCTGCTGGCCGTAGCGGTCCTGCCAGCCCCGCGAGGTCGAGAAAGGGTCGGGAAAACCGAGTGGCTGGCCGGCCAGCATCGCGGCCGAGATCGGTACCTGGTTCATGTTCTGGACGCCGCCTGCCGCGATCACGTCGCTGGTTCCGCTCATCACGGCCTGCGCCGCGAAGTGCACGGCCTGCTGGGAGGAGCCGCATTGCCGGTCGATCGTGGTGCCCGGAACCTCTTCGGGAAGTCCGGCCGCGAGCCAGCAGGTGCGCGCGATGTCGCCGGCCTGGGGGCCGATCGTGTCCACGCAGCCGAAGATCACGTCCTCGACGATCGCCGGGTCGATCCCGGTACGATCGACGAGTGTGCGGAGCACGTGCGCGCCGAGATCGGCCGGGTGCTCGCCGGACAGGCTTCCCTTCTTTTTTCCGACGGGCGTTCGAATGGCGTCGACGATGTAGGCCTGGTTCATGTCCCCATCTCCACTTCTAACGCTTGTCTTCGTAGCGGGCGTCGCGCTTTTTTACAAACGCGTCCCTCGCCTCCTGTGAGTCGGGCGAGGTGTAGAGTTCGAGCGTAAAACCCTGCTCGTAGCGGTAGCTGGTCTTGATGTCGAGCAGTTCGATGTCGTTCATGCACTCCTTGGCGAGCCGCATCGCCTTCGGACTCTTGCTCGCGATCGAATCCGAAATCCGGTGAGCAGCCGCCATTAATTCGTCTCGCGGCCCGATCCACTCCAGCGCCCCCAGCCGATAAGCCTCGGCGGCAGCGATCGGTTCTCCCGTGAACAGCATCTTTCGAACCTTCTGAATCGGAAACATGCGCATCAGGTGCGAGGCGGCGCCCAGCGCCCCCCGGTCGATCTCGGGAAGCCCGAAACTCGCGTCGTCCGCGGCTAGGATGATGTCACAGGATCCGGCGAGGCCGACTCCGCCGCCCAGTACGTAGCCGTGGCAGGCGGCGATGACCGGGACCGGGCAGTCGTGGATCGCCGCGAAGGCCGCCCAGCAGCCGGCGTTCACCTGCGTGATGCGGCTTGCGTCCGCTGCGAGTTCCTTGATGTCGACCCCGGCACAGAAGCCCTTCCCGCGGGCCGCCAGGATCAGGCAGCGGACCTCCTCGTTCTGTCCGAGGGACGTGAACGTGTCTGCGATCTTGCGCCAGCCGCCGCTGTCGGGTGCGTTCACGGGTGGGTGATCGAGGAAAACCTCGGCGACGCCCTGCTTGATGCTGAAAGTGACGGCCATGCGAGTGGTCCTCAGTGGGTAAGCGCCTTGAGTGTCTGCTCCGCCTCGTTCACGATCGCTTCGACGAGTTCCGCACAGCCCGGCCGATCGTCGATCATTCCGGCCACGCTGCCGCTTGGGAGGTAGCCGTTCACCGGATCGCCGTCGAGCATGGCTTTCCGGGCCAGCATCGGGGCGTTTGCGGCCATCAGCATCTGGGCGCGCGTGAGACCCTCGCTGCGTCGCATCGCGAGTCCCGAGCGCAGGAGTTCGGAAAGCGCCGCGCCGGTCGCTCTTCGGTACTGCAGAGCGCTGCGGAGGGCCCGCAGCAGCCGCGTCGCGCTGCCGGCGTGCTCGAGCTTCGCGATCAGTTCGTTCCGGAGCACCCGCTGAGGCAATCCGTCGATCTCCGGGGTGACCAGCACGTCCGCGAGCTCGGCGCGCAGGTAGCGCTCGCTGGTCCGTTCGGGGACCGGGCTCTCGCGCGTCAACAGAAAGCGTGTGCCCATGGCGATTCCCTGTGCCCCGAATGCGAGCGCGGCCACGAGTCCGCGGCCGTCCCGGAAGCCGCCGGCGGCCACGATCGGAACCTCCACGGCATCTACACAGCCCGGGACCAGGAGCGAAGTCGGGACGTTGCCCGTGTGCCCGCCTCCCTCTCCGCCTTGGACGATGATCAGGTCGGCTCCGAGCCGCTCTGCTTTCACGGCGTGCTTGATGGCCCCGCAGGTCGGGACGCAGACCACGCCCGCCTGCTTCAGCCGCTCGATCAGTTCGCGGCTGGGTGCGCGGTTGTATCCGGCTGCCCGAACCCGGTGCTGGATGATCGCATCGGTGATGATCTCTGCACCGGGCGCATCCATCAGGAAGTTCACGCCGAAGGGCCGGTCGGTGAGTTGCTTGACCTTCAGGATCTCGGCGGCCACCGCATCGGGCGCAAGCGTGGCCGCGGCCAGAAACCCGATCGCGCCCGCGTTGCTCGCGGCGGCAACGAGCTCCGGGGTCGCGACCCAGCCCATGCCGGTCTGGATGATCGGGTAGCGGATTCCGAGGATGTCACAGACCTGAGTACGCAATGCCGAAGACAATCGGGGACCTTTCACGACGCGGGCTCAGCCCAGCAATTCCTTCTCGGCGAGGTGATTCGGGTCGATGACCTCTCGGATCAGCTGAAGCTCCTCGCCACTCGGGGCCCGCGTCTCGGGAACCTCCTCGGGAAGCGTGAGCACGAAGCCCGTCTTCTCGACGACCTCGTCGACGCCGACTCCCGGATGGACCGAGGCCAGGCGCATCGAGTGGTCGGGCGTCTGGAAGTCGAGGACGCAGAGGTTGGTGACGACCCGGCGAATCTCGTGGAAGCGCGCGGCGCGCGGTCCGAGCGTGGCGGCGCGGTCGTAGCCGACCCCCGAGACCACGTCGACCTTCTCGACGAAGACCTTCAGCCCGTGGGTGGGCACCCAGTAGCTGGTGGTGTGGCTCAGCGTGTTTCCGGGCGCGCCGCGCATGCCCAGAAGCTGNGCCTTGGGCTTCTCGTAGGGACCGATGCAGGCGAAGTTCTGGTTGCCGAAGCGGTCGATCTGACTGGCCCCCATCATCACGTGGCGCCGGCCCGACCAGAGCGTGTCGAAGACGGTGCGAAAGGGCATCCAGCCCTCGACCACGGGCTTTGGACCCTCGGCGCCCACGGGCATCACGTTGGCGATCAGCGAGGCGATCCCGTCCGTGATCAGCAGATCCGGCTCGAAGCTGAGCTTTGCCAGGCGCACGCCGATCGCCGGGATGTTGCCGAACGGACTGACCATGATCTCGCCGTCGCCCCGAAACGCGTCGGCGATCGCGACGATGCAAGACTCCGCGCGCGTGAGTTCGCTCATCGCTTCCGGAGCGCCTCCCGATATTCGGCCTCGCTTCCCGTTTCTAGGTAGCGCTTTCGAAATTCCTCCCAGGCCTCGGGCGAGCGAGCCGTCGCCGCGTACTCGCGCTGAAATTCCTCGTCGCGGCCGTAGTCCGGAGGGCACTCTGTGAAATGCGCGCCGAGTGGGGCCTCGATCACGGCGTCGACCAGCATCCGGTTGATGCGAAGCGTGTGCACCGAGCCTTCGTCGAGTAGGGACTCGGTCGGCACGATCTTCTCGCAGGACATGAAGCGGCGCTCGGCCGCCATGCAGAAGAGGTCGTCGAAATACAGGTCCGGCCCCAGGTACTGTCCGTTTCCGGCGGCGTCGGCGCGGTTCATGTGGATCAGGGCCGCGTCGAGCTGGATCGCGGGCATGGCCACGAGCTCTTCCCCGTCGTCGTACGGCGAGCGGACGAGCTCGAGGTCGGGGTTGATCCGGAGTACGTCGGAGCCGAGCCCGGCTCGAGTCGGCAGGAAGGGCAGGCGGATTGCGGCCGCGTAGAGGCCCCATTGGAGCATGCCTTCGTCGAACTCGACGGCCTCTACGCTCGCCTGCTGTCGCGCAATCCGAAAGTGCGGCTCGAGTGGAATCGAATCCAGGGACACGAAACCGTAGATCACTTTCTTGACACGGCCCGAGGCACACAGCAGACCGACATCGGGTCCTCCGTAGGAGACGATGGTCAGGTCGCGGAGTTCGGAACGCAGAATTTCGCGCACCAGCGACATGGGTTTGCGGCGGGATCCCCACCCGCCGATTCCGATCGTCATGCCGTCGCGGAGCTCCGCCACGACTTCGGCTTCCGTCGCGCGCTTGTCCACTCGCCCCACCCTGGCGCCAGGCGGGCTCCCGGCCCGACCTTCGCCGTGCGCCCCGCGGCGCGCGCGTAGCGTAAACGATACGTTCCGTTTCTGTAAACCCGAGGCGGGTGCCGAGGCGCGGCCATCGACCGGTCGACGGGAAGCGAGGCGGCTCCGCAGCGGCGGAACTCGCCGCGTCGGGGCTCCACGCCGTCACGTCCGGCGGGCGGTTCGGGCGCGGCCTGTACCCGCCGCCCGTTTGGCCGTAGCCTTTCGTTCCGTGACGCTTGACCAAAGCGCAATTTCGCTCGAGGGGCGCGTCGCCCTGGTCACCGGGGCGGCTCGTGGAATCGGAAAGGCCGTTGCCGAAACCTTCGCGGTGTTTGGCGCGGACGTTGCGCTCTGTGACCGCGATGCCCAGGGCTTGGCCGGCACCGTTCGGGAAATCGAGGCCCTCGGACGCCGGGCCTTCTCGGAGTGCCTGGACGTTCGCGAGGGCGCAGCCGTACGCGCCTTCGTGGAGGGGCTCGCGGCGGAGACCGGAAGGATCGACATCCTGGTCAACAACGCCGGTGGCGGGTTCTGGGCCGAGTTCATGGAGTTGAGCGAGAATGGTCAAGAGGCCTTGATTCGCGAGAACTTCACGAGCGTGACGCACTTCGTGCGAGCAGTGGTGCCCTTCGTGCCGGAACGAGGCGGCTCGATCATCAACCTGAGTTCGATCGAGGCGCAGCGCGCGGCCCCGGGGTTTGCGGTCTACGCTGCGATGAAGGCCGCGGTCGAGAATCTGAGCCGGAGCCTCGCGCTCGAACTCGGATCGCGGCGGATTCGTGTGAACGCGATCGCGCCCGATGCCGTTCCCACGCCCGGGATTTCCGAACTCGGGGACCAACTTCCGAAAACTCCGCTCGCGTGTGCGGCAAGCGCGGACGACGTCGCGGGCGCCGCGCTCTATCTCGCGAGCGATCTCTCGCGCTTCGTGACTGGCACCACGCTGCCCGTCGATGGCGGCCTGCAGGCCGCCGGAGGCTGGCGTCCGAAACCCGACGGAGGTTTCGAACTCTGAGCCGGGGCTTTCCGGCCCGTCTCAGGTCCCGCCGTCCGAAAGCCACACCACCGGGCAGGCTTCCTGGTCGAGGACCTCTCCGTCCTTGACATGCTGGTGGTGGGGCTTCATGGGCGCCCCTTCGCGGATTCGGTAGCGGGCATCCGCTCCGCAGTAGCGGACCGAGACCGCGCGTCGCCGCAGCGTGTTCGAGCGGTTGCCGCCAGCCCCGTGAAGTGTCCGCGCGTGATGAACGACGACGTCGCCGGGCTCGGTGTCGAATTGCACGAGGTCGTAATCCGCCGCCCGAGATCGGATGTCGGGAACTTCCTCTCCGCGCGTTCCCGGAATCGGCATGCTGCTCACGAACAGGTTGGGTCTGAACTCGCGCCGCCAGAGATGTGAGCCGCGTACGTACTGGAGGGAACCGGTCTGCTCGGTCACGGGATCGAGCGGCGACCAGCAGGTGCAGATCTGCTCGCCTTCGACGTGGAAGTAGGCGAGGTCCTGGTGAAAGGCGGTGGGCTCGACGGTGCCGGGCTCCTTCACGAGCAGGCTGTCCTCGTAGAGATTCACCCTGGCGGATCGCATCAGTGCGGCCACGAGGGCCGGGAGCGGGCTCGTGACCGCGAAGTCGCGGAAGTCCGGGTCCGAGAGCCAGTGGTCGGTTCCGCCGTAGAAGCGTCCGCGCTTGGCTCCTGGTTCGACGGTCGTGTCGACGAGAGCCCGGCCGCCCGAGGCCTCGATGCTGCGCGCCATCTCGGTCATGTCTACGGTCCCTGATTGCTCCAGGATCCGTTCCGTCGCCGCCTGCATTCGCCGGAGCCAGGAACTCGAAAGCACGCCGCGCAGGCAGACCACTCCGTCGCGTTCGTATTCCGCGACTTCGGCCTCGGTTACGGAAACTCGCACATCACGCATCCGGCTCGGTTCCCGCCTGCATGTGCCTAGGCGACCGAGTAACCGCCGTCGACCGGCAGGGTCTGCCCGGTTACGAAGCGAGCGGCCGGGCTCGCCAGGAAAAGGACCGGAGGCGCGACGTCCTCGGGCGTTCCCCAGCGCGCCATCGGTGTCCGGTCGAGGTGCGGCTTGCTCAGGCTCTCGATCTTCATCATCGGCTCGGTCATCTTCGATTCGATCAGACCCGGTGCGACGGCGTTCACGCGGACGCGCTCCTTCGCCCAGGCGACGGCCAGCGTCTTCGTCATCTGCACGATGCCGGCCTTGGCCGCGCCGTAGCCGGGTACGATCGGAATGCCGAAGTAGGACGACATCGAGGCCAGGTTGATGACGCTGCCTCCCCCTTGGATCTCGCTCGCGGCCAGCTTCGACTTGCACGCGGAGGCGAGACGGAAGGCGCCGAAGAGGTTGATCGACACGGATGCTTCGAAGACATCGGGCTCGGCTTCGTTGCGCCCGCCTGGCAGGCTGGCCCCGGCGTTGTTGACCAGCACGTCGAGGCTCGGGAGCGTCGCTGCGAGGGCGTCGATCCGCCTCGGGTCCGAAAGTTCGAGCGGGGCGTAGGCGTACGCCGAAAGATCCTGGGGATAGTCGGAAGGGTCCGGACGCGTGCCGGTGATCGAGACCTGGGCGCCCGCCTCGAGGAACGCGCGCGCGATCCCGGCGCCGATCCCGCTCGTGCCTCCCGTGACCAGGACCTCGCACCCCGAGAAGTCGAAGACCGCGCGCCCGGGTCCGCTCACTCCGAGACCTTCTGCCAGCGTCCGGTTTCGGCCGAGCGATACATGGCGAGCGCGGCCCGGAGTTCCCCGAGCGATTCCTCCGGGCCCGCGGCCGGGGCCGTGCCTTCAGTGACCGCGCGCGCGAAGTCCGCGAACTCTCCGGCGTAGGACTTCATGTAGCCGCCCCGCTCCCCGATCCGCTCGCCGCGGCGATGATTGGCGTCGTAGAGCATGACGTCGCCGAGTCCCTCGACCGTAATCTCGCCCTCCGTCCCCGTCACCCGGAAGAGCGGCTCGGGGCCGCGCGCTGCCGCGGTCAGCATCCCGTCGAAAACCCCGAGCTTCCCCGACCGAAAACGAAGCAGCGCACGCACCAACGACTCCCCCTCCATCCGCTCGAGTGGACGGCCGAGCCCGGCTACGACTTCATCGATCTCGCCCATCCAGATGCGCAGCGGCCGCAGCCAGTGCGAACCGGTGTCGATCGCGATCCCGCCGCCGGCCAGGCTCTGATCCAGGCGCCAGGCCCGCTCGCCGCCATAGTAGTCCGCGAGCGGGGGCACGAAGAAGTTTCCGCGCGCTGTCTCGGGTTCTCCAATTGCGCCGGCTTCGATCAATTCTCGTACCTGGATCACCTCGGGCCAGTACTGGGCGTTCTCGGCCACCATGAACACGGACCCCGATTTGCGCGCGGCTTCGAGGATGCGAGCGCAGGCTGCGAGGTCGGGCGCCATCGGCTTTTCGAGCAGCAGGTGGCGGCCGGCTTCGAAGCTTCGGAGTGCGAACTCCTCGTGAAGGTCGTGCGGGAGCATCAGGTCCACCGCGTCGAAGCCGCCCCAGGCAAGGGCTTCGTCGAACGAAGTGAAAGCCCGCGCACCGGTCTCGACCGCCACCGCCTGGGCGCGGGTGCCGTCGACGTCGATCGCGGCGGTGACCTGGATCTGGGGCGCACCGTCTCGAATCCCGAGCAGGTGGAACTTCGAGATCGCTCCGCAGCCCAGGAAGGCCAGTCGGAGTGTCTGGGTCATTCTGGCCTCCGTGGTACCGAGGGTGTTCTCACGCCTCCTCCGTAATCTCGAAGCGCTTCGTGTAATCGGCGAAACGTTCCCGAATTTCCCCGGGCCGGAGCCCGAAGTCTTCGGTCGCGTAGCGATGCCTGCCGTAGCGCCCCCTGGGGCTGCGCTCGAGGTAGTCGCGCATCGCGGTCTCGGCCTCTTCGGAGAGTGTCTCTCCGAAGTGTTCGTAGGCGCGCCGCACCCCGGCGATCGGATCATCTACGAAGCGATCGTAGGGGAGGTCGTAGAAATTCGCGTCGCCGCGGCGATCCCGGAACTCCATCATTCGCTCGACCATCATTACCAGTTCGTCGAGCCAGAGCCTTCCGAAGTAGCCGTGGAGCGAACTGCGCGCGTTCGTAAGCGAATCCGGACGCGAAGTCGTGGAGAGGCTCGCCATCGAGGGAACCGTCTTGAGGGGATCCCGGTGCGTCACGATCAGGCGCGCGTCCGGGTACCGGGCCGTCAGGGTGTCGAGCGCGTGCATGTGTCCCGGCGCCTTGAGCGACCAGCGTCCGCCGGTCTTCGACTGCAGTAGCTGTAGCGCGAGGCGATGATATTCGTAGGCTGGTGCCTTGTCGCAGTGGCGGTACCAGTCCAGGAAAGAAGGCACGCGGAAGAGGCCGAGCCAGTCCTGGCTGCAGAAGGACTGTCCGAGCAATGCGACGCATTCCGTGGGACCGTCGCCCGGCTCGTAATGGACGGCGCGGAGTTCGGGCACCATCTCGTACTGGAACTCGACCTCGCCCACGGCCTTCTCGATGCGCGGGTCGCTGCGGAAGCTGGCCGCTTCGGGCGGCGGACAGCAGGAGAGCCCCTCCCACTTCATCAGCGGCCGGTTGGCCGGGTCCTGGGCCAGGAGTTCGCACAGGATCGTGGTGCCGGTCCGCGTCATGCCCAGGACCACCAGCGGGGAACGGATTTGCTCGTCCCGGATGTCGGGGTGGCGATTCACCCAGTCGATCACCTGTAGCCGGTTCACGAGCCGGCGGTGGATCCAGCCGCAGAGGATGCCGACGCCGACCTCGTTCAGGTCGGCCTCGCGCGTGGCCGAATCGAGCAGCACTTCGAGCCCGACTTCCCAGCCTGGCTCTCCGAGGTCGTCGAGCCCCGTCTCGCGCTGCGCGCGTTCGACCAGTGCTTCGGGTGTGAGCGCTTCGGCCATCGCTCAGGCCGTCCCGAGCAATCCGCGCAGACGCTCGAGTTCGCGCTCGAGCCACGCGACCTCCCAGAAGTTCCCGCCGCTGGCGCGTTCGAGCAGCACTTCGTGCGCGACGACGCTCGTCTCCATCGCAGCGCGATCGGCCGCGTTGTGCGCGAGCGCGACCTCGCAAAGGTGCAGGGCCTCGACGGGCTCGCCCGCGTCGAGGTGTTTACGCGCGCGTTCGACGATGGGGCCCGTCCCTCCCGCGAGTTCGACGAGGTCCGCGTGAACGCTCCAGTACGGAACGGGATACAGCTCGGTCGAGGAGCGGTGGTGAAACCAGCCGGCGTAGCCCTCCCAGATCGCCCTTACGCTCCACGAGACCCGTCCGTAGCCCTCGCCCACTTCGAGTTCTGGCGGGAGCCGAATCTCCTGCATCAGGGTCTGGACGTCGCGGCCTTCGTTCATGCCGCGTACGGTCTCGTCGTGCACGTACTCGACCGCGCCGCGCAGCCGGCCGAGTTCGCTCGCGATCGTGGAGCGCCCCTCCACGGGGCCAAAGTGTCCCGTTAGCAGCAGCTCGGGTTCGAGTTCGCGCACGCGGTCGAGGGACTCGAGAAAGGGGATCACGAATCGGTAGCGGTCCCCCCGGATCGTGACCAGGTTCGGGAAGTGGCCGAAGAGCGCGCTGAAGAGATTTCCCACGAACGCGATGCCGTGATCTGGAAGCCAGACGACCATCGAGTCGATCGTCTCGCCGCCCGGCGTAGAGATGAGCTCGAATCGAGTCCCACCGAGCTCGAACTCGTAGTGCTCTTCAAAGCTGAGGGTCGGCTCCGGTTTGGACTGGATGGACTGTACGGGGAGGGCTTCGGAAGCAGGGCGGTCGCGCGCGTGGCGGAGGGCCTCGGCGATCGTGCGGCCGAATGCGAATGCGCTGCGCTTTGAGCGAAAGCGCGCAATCCGGGCGTCGTCGGCCTGGCAGGCGGCGTTGTGAGCCTGCGCGACGATCTCGGTTCCTGCTTCGCGGAGATGATCCACACCGCCGACATGATCGACGTGGCCCTGTGTGAGCAGAATGTAGCGCAGCGGGCCCGCGTCCACGGCATCGAACAGGCGTTTGTGTACCGGTGCCTCGAAGCCCATGCCGGTATTGATCACGACGCGTCCCTCGGGGGTCACGACCAGGTAGCTGTTCGAGAGACCCTCGGAGAGCCAGACGAAGTCGCGAATCCGGGTCGCCTCCGACTGGGAAGCCGGACGCATTTCTTTGCCGCCGGGCCGGGAGCGGTATAAAGGGGTGGACACGACGCGCTACTGTACCCGTTTTGGTCCCGGTCGAGGTTCGGGCGCTCGCGCAGCGAGCCAGAGAAAGGAATTTTATGCAGACCACGGAGTTCGAGAGCCTCGGATGGCCCCAGATCGACCAGGTCGGCTTCGTGGTACGCGAGGTCGACCAGGCCGTCGCCTCCTACGCTCCGGCCTTTGGAGCGTTCAAGGTCGCAGATGCGGAACTCAGAGAAGTCGACTACCGCGGCCGTCAGGTGGACTGCCGTCTCAGGATTGCGACGGCGCGCTCGGGTCCGGTCGAGATAGAACTAATCGAACTTGTGGAGGGCGATGCGATCTATCGCGAGTTTCTCGAGCAGGGTCGCGAGGGGCCCCATCATGTTCGCTTTTCCATCGACGACCTCGACGCCTCGGTGGCCGCGGCTGGAAAGGTTGGACTTCATCCGGTCTTCGGCAAGCGCTTCAGCCCTACGGTGGCCTTCGTGTATCTCGAGGCCACGGACGGCATGCTCTTCGAGTTGCTGGAGATCCGGGCCGGCTAACGCCCGGGGAGCGAGAAGGCCAGCAACGCATCGCCCGGTTCCGACCAGCCGTGACCCCCGGATGCGATGACCACGTACTGTTTCCCGTTCTTGCTCAGTCGATAGCTCATGGGCGTCGCGTTGGCCGTATACGGGATGCGTTGGGTCCAGAGTTCCCGGCCGGTTCCGGCATCGAAGGCGCGGAAGAACTTGTCCAGGGTCGCGCCGATGAAGACCACACCGCTCGCCGTCGCGAGTGTACCGCCCAGATTCGGTGCGCCGTTCGCGAACCAGAGCGGCCATGGCGCTGCGTCTCGCGTCGTGCCGAGCGTGACCTCCCAGCGCTTCGCGCCACTCCTGAGGTCGACGGCGGTCAGCGTGCCCCAGGGCGGCGGGACGCAGGGCGCGCCGAAGTTCGACAGCAGCGGCTCCCGCCGGATTCCGTACGGGGCGCCCAGCATCGGGTACGCCTCGGTCGGATAGGCCATGGACTGCCAGTCGAGCTGGTCGAATTCCGCGCGCGGCACGAGCGTGGCGACTCCGGGCGCGCGCATCATGTTCACGAAGGCCACGCCCGTCCTCGGGTCGAGCGAGATCCCTCCCCAGTTTGGGCCACCGGCATTGCCCGGGATGACAATCGACCCCCGGGTGGAGGGCGGCGTGAAGATGCCCTCGTTGCGAATGTGCGTGAGTTGTTCCTCGCAATTCCGTCGGTCGATCGGCGTGAAGCCGTGGGCCTGGTCCGGGCGCAACTCGATTGGCGCCAGCGGGCCCGGATGCGTGGGAAAAGGCTGGGTCAAAGACAGGAGTTCCCCCTGCGCGTCGCTCGGGGGGACTGGTCTTTCCTCGATCGGATACAGCGGGACCCCGGTGTCCCGGTCGAGCAGGAAGAGAAACCCCATCTTGGTGATCTGTGCTACGCCGGGAGCGCCGCCTGCAACGTTCGGGATCTGGAAGAGCACGGGTTGTGCGGGCACGTCGTAGTCCCAGACGTCGGTGTGGACCGTCTGGAAGTGCCAGGCGACCTTGCCCGTCTCGGCTTTGAGCGCCACCACGGAACTCCCGTAGTAGTCGAGGCCCTGGCGGATCGCGTTGAACAGATCCGGCGAGGGGTTGCCGGTCGGGACGAAGACAAGCCCTCGCTCGGCGTCGCCTGACAGGATCGACCAGGCATTCGGGGTACCGGGCGTGTAGATCCCGTCGCCGGGGGCCGGAGCGTTCCAGCCCGGAGGAACCGGGTCCCACGCCCAGCGCAGCTCACCGCTTCTCGAGTCGAAGGCGCGGACCACGCCGCTCGGTGCGTCGCTGCGCAAATTGTCCTGTACCAGCGCGCCCACGATCACGAGATCCCCGAGGACGAGCGGCGGTGAGGTCACGTAGTACTCGTAGCTTGGAGCGTCCGCCAGGCCTTCGCGGAGCGGCACCCGGCCACCGCGTCCGAAGTCGGCGCAGGGCTCGCCGGTGGCGGCGTCGAGCGCGATCAGCTCCGAGCCGAGGGTCGCGGTAAAGATGCGTTCACTGCAGGCCCCGCTCGCTTGCTCGCCGTCCTTCCAGTAGGACACCCCGCGGCAGACCAGCGTGAATGCACCCCGGAGTTGCTCCAGTTGGAACTCCGGATCGAAGCGCCAGCGTTCCCGACCGGTCTCCGGATCGAGCGCGACCACGTTGTTGAAACCCGTGCAGAAGTAGAGCGTGCCGTTCGGAAGGATCGGCTGGGCTTGAAACGAGGTGCGCGGAATTCCGCCGCTTCCGTCGGAGATGTCTCCGTGGCGGTACTCCCACGCGAGCTCGAGCGCGGACACGTTCTCGGGCGTGATCTGGGTGAGCGGGGACCAGCTCAATCCGCCGCTGCCTCCCCCGTACTCGGGCCATTCCGCGAGCGGTCCAGAATGATCCAGATCCGGGATCTCGGGTGCGCTGCAGGCGGGGGGGGCCGTCACCGCAAGCAGCAGCAGCGCTACCAGTTGGCCAGCGGACATCGCCCGCGGCCCGGCCTTTGGCCCGCCTTCGACTGTGGGCTGCCGCGTCGGGCGAATACCGAAAAACCTCTTCACTGCGGCCGCGCTTAGCGCCGGAGCTCGTCTTCGACGCCGTAGACGCGCGCCATCAACTGCTGGCATAGCGCGGTCCCCGGCAGCGCGACGCCGTGTTCGCGCGCGAACGCGAGCGTCACACTCAGGTCCTTGTCGGCGAGTTCGAGAAAGCCACGCAGCAGCTGCTGGAATGGGTCGCCCGTGCGCTGCTCCGCCGGGAGCTTGTGCAGGCCCAGGAATGCGAGTTGTTGCTCGTTCAGATTGCCGTTTGATCGCCCCACCTCCTCGAGCGCGTCCTGGGACAGGCCCGCCGTCCGCGCAAGCAGGGTGGCCTCGAACGCGGCCAGAAAGCCCTGGTAGGTCATCAGGTTGTTGCAGAGCTTGGTCGCGGCGCCGCTCCCGAGCGGACCGGTGTGGATGATCTGTTTCGCGGAGCTTTGGAACGCGGGACGACAGCGTTCCAGGTGTTCTTTCTCGCCTCCCACCATGTAGCTGAGCGTCCCCTGCTTCGCGCCCGCTGCACCGCCCGTGATGCAGGCATCGAGGGTGCCGATGCCGCGCTCCGCGGCCGCGGCGCCGATTTCCAGCACGGTGCTCGGAAGGACCGTGCTGTGGATCGCGATCACGCTCCCCGCCGACGCGCCCGCGAGCGCACCCTCTTCTCCGAAGACGACGGTGCGCACGTCTGCGTCGTCGCGCACGCAGATACCAATCACGTCACTCCCGGCAGCGAGTTTGCGACACGAACTCGCTGTCTGGGCCCCGGCGCCGGCGAGTGCCTGCATTGCAGACTCGCGCAGGTCGAAGACGGTGGTGGGAAGGCCTGCCCTGACCAGTCGTTCGGCCATCGGTTCGCCGATGTTCCCCAGTCCGATGAAGCCAGCGCGAATGCTCATGTGGTTCCCCCGAAAACATCGCGGAATCAGTGAATCCGCGTCCGGCATGATACGTGAACCCGCATTGCAGACAAACCGCAAAGCGCGTATCGTGGCCGCCGCTCAGCGGGGGTCCTGGCCCTTGGTCGAATACAATCCCTACGCCTACGAGACCCACGAAGACCCGTATCCGGTATACCGGGAGCTTCGCGAGCGGGCGCCGCTGTACAGGAACGAGTCACTCGGTTTCTGGGCGCTCTCTCGCCACGCGGATGTTCTGGCGGGGTTCAAGGATTCCGCGCGGCTCTCGAGCAGCTTCGGTGTGTCTCTGGATGCCTCGGCCTATCACGAAGGTGCGGACTCCACGATGTCCTTCCTGGCGATGGACCCGCCCCGGCACACGCGTATGCGCGCGCTGATTTCGCGCGGCTTCACACCCCGGCGGATCGCGGAACTCGAAGGTCGGATCCGGGCCCTCGCCCGGCACTACATCGAGCGCTTCCAGGCGGATGGGAACTGCGACTTCATCGCCGACTTTGCGGGTCGACTGCCGATGGACGTCGTGTGCGAGATGCTCGGCGTGCCCGCGCTGGATCGCGATCGATTGCGGGGCTGGGCCGATGCCGTGGTTCACCGCGAGCCCGGCGTGACGGACGTCCCGCCCGAAGGGCTGCGGGCGGCCGCCAAGATGCTCCAGTACTTCGGAGAACTCGTGGCGGATCGCGAAAAGCACCCGACGGACGATCTCACGGGGGCGCTGCTCGGGGCTGAGATCGATGGTGATCGCCTGGATCCGCGCGAAGTTCTGGGGTTCCTGTTCCTGATGGTGGTCGCCGGAAACGAGACGACCACGAAGCTCCTGGGCAATGCCGTGTACTGGCTCTGGCGGAACCCGAAGGAGCGCGCGCGCTTGAACGCCGACCCGACGCTGATCCCACAGTGGGTCGAAGAGACGCTTCGCTACGACAGTTCGACGCAGGCGCTGGTCCGCAGGGTAGCGTACGAGTTCGAGCTTTACGGGCAGAAGGTCTGCGAGGGCGACCGACTGGTACTCCTGGTGGGTTCGGGCAACCGGGACGATCGGGTGTTCGACGATCCGGATCGTTTTGACCTCGGTCGCAACACCAGCGCGATGCTGTCCTTCGGCCAGGGTACCCATTTTTGCCTGGGGGCGGCGCTCGCACGCCTCGAGGCCCGCGTTGCACTCGAGGAGGTGCAGAAGAGCCTTCCCGACTTCGAGATCGACATCGCCGGGAGCCGGCGCATACACTCAGTTAACGTGCGCGGCTTCGCCTCGCTGCCGATCGAGTTTTCGCAGTGAGCGCCGGCCACCCGGAAACTCCGCGTAGTTGTCTCGTGACCGGGGCCTCGTCGGGCATCGGTGCGGCTACGGCGCGTGCGCTCGCCGAACTTGGCTGGCCGGTGGCGATCAGTGGGCGTCGTGCAGATCGGCTCGCCACGGTCGCGCGCGAAATCGAGCAAGCCGGGGTTCGTTGCTTTGCACGTGCTTTCGACCTTTCCGACACCAAGGCCATCGACGGTTTCTTCGATGCGGCGCAGGCGGAACTCGGGCCGATCGACGTACTGGTCAACAACGCGGCCGTCTGCGTTCCCGGACTCCTGCACGAGGTGGAAGCGCGCGATCTCGAGTTCGAACTGGCCACGAACCTGCTGGCTCCGATGCTGCTCGCGCGCCGCGCGGTGGCATCACTCAGGGAGCGCGGGGCCGGGGGCGACCTGGTTTTCATCTCTTCCGAGAACGTGATTCGGCCGCGGCCCTACCAGGTGGGCTACACGGCGACCAAGATGGGGATCGAGGGCGTGGCGCGGGCGCTGCGCATGGAACTCGAGGGAACCGGAATTCGCGCGGCCATCGTTCGGCCCGGTCCCACCGGGACCGAGTTCGCGCGGGACTGGGCGCCCGGGATGGTGGAAAAGCTGCTCGAGAACTGGAAGTACTGGGGCGTGCAGCGTCACCTGGAATGGATGCCGCCCGAGAGCGTGGCGCAGGCTGTGGTTTCGGTGATCACGGCGCCGCCCGGCACCCATCTCGACCTGGTTCAGTTGATGCCCGAGGGGCCCCCGGACTCGGGTGAGTGATCGCGACCGAATCGTGCGATGCTGGGGCGGTGTTCCCGGTCCGTACGCCGATCGCCTGAGCCCGGCCGGCTGACCCGAAGGAGAGGAAAGCATGGGTGGACTCGCCGAACTGAACCCCGAAACCCGAAACCTGATCGACGGTGCGCTGGTTCCGGCCAGCAACGGCGCGACCTTTGAGAACATCGATCCCTCCAACGAAGAGGTCCTGGGTGTCAGCGCGGACGGAACCAAGGACGACATGGAAGCCGCGATCGCGGCGGCGCGGCGCGCCTTCGACGAGAGCGGCTGGGCCGAGGATCCCGCACTCCGCAGCCGCTGCCTGACTCAGTTCGGTGCCGCCCTGCAGGAAGCCAGGGAAGAACTGCGTTCGATCGTGGTGCAGGAGGCGGGCTCGCCGGTCCTGCTCACGCACTTCGTACAGACCAACCAGCCGATCGAGGACATGGCCTACTGGGCGAAGCTCGCGGGCGGTTACGCCTACGAGCAGAGCCTGAGTGAGATGGAGATCATGGGCCAGCCCACGAACCGTATTCTCAGGCGCGAGCCCGTGGGCGTCGTAGGCGCGATCACGCCCTGGAACTTTCCGCTCTACCTGAACCTCTGCAAGCTGGGTCCGGCGCTGGCGGCCGGCAACAGCGTGGTGCTCAAGCCCGCGCCCGACACGCCCTGGTGTGCAACGCAACTCGGGCGCATCATCGCGGAGAAGACCGAGATTCCGCCCGGCGTGGTCAACATCGTCGCGTCCTCAGACCACCTGCTCGGAGAGATGCTCTCGAGCGATCCGCGGGTCGACCTCGTGACCTTCACGGGCTCGACGGCCACCGGGCGCCGCGTGATGGAGTGCGCATCGCGGACGGTGAAGAAGATCTTCCTGGAGCTCGGCGGAAAGTCGGCCAACATCGTGCTCGACGATGCGAATCTCGAGGCCGTGATCGGAGGCGTGGGTGCGACCTGCACGCACGCGGGTCAGGGTTGTGCAATTCCGACCCGGTTGCTGCTGCCTCGCTCCCGCTACGAGGAGGGCCTGGAACTGGCCCGGGCTTCATTCGAGGGGGTGGCCTACGGGGATCCCAGGAGTCCCGGAAATCTTCAGGGCCCCGTGATCAGCCGCAAGCAACAGCAACGCGTGCTCGGCTACATCGAGAAGGGTCTTCAGGAGGGTGCGCGATTGCTCACAGGAGGCGGGGCGCCCGCGCAGTTCTCAAAGGGGTTCTGGGTCGAACCGACGATCTTCGCCGACGTGGATCCCGCTGCCACGATTGCCCAAGAGGAAATCTTCGGTCCCGTGCTCGCGGTGATTCCGTACGACGACGACGACGACGCGGTCCGGATCGCCAACCACTCGATCTACGGTCTTTCGGGGTCAGTCTCGAGTGGCAGCGATGAGCGGGCGCTCGCGGTCGCACGCCGGATCCGGACCGGTACGCTGTCGATCAATGGCGCGCAGTGGTTCTCGGTCGATACGCCCTTCGGAGGCTACCGTCAGAGCGGGATCGGGCGCGAGAGCGGTGTACTCGGTTTCGAGGAGTATCTCGAGACCAAGGTGATGGCGCTGCCGGTCCGCGGCTGAGGCTCCTGGGTCCGGCCCTCAGCGCAGGAACTCGATGATGCGTCCCCAGGCGCTCGGATCCTGCATCAGGAACAGGTGACCGCCCTCGAAGAGTTCGAGCTTCGCGCCCGAGATCCGGCCGGCGAGGCGTTCCATGTTCGCGGGTGAAGCGATGCCGTCGTAGCGCCCGCCGCAGCAGAGCGTGGGCGCCGCGATCTGCGGTAGCCGATCCCAAGTATCGTGCTCGCTGCGTGCTTCGAGTTGCCTGCGCGCGCCGAGTTCCCGGTGCGGCTCGCCTGCACCGGGATCGTTCGCCGGATCTCGCAGCTTTGCCATGGTCTCTACCGCATCCGGATGGCTCTTGCGCCAGGCGGCATCCATCCGCGTGTCCGAAAGTTCGAGCGTACGGAGCCCGCGCTCGTCGGCGGGCAACTCAGCCAGTTCGTGCAGGGGATAGGACGCACCTCCGGCACCCCCGCTCGACGTGCAGGCCAGCGCGAGTCGCTCGACACGTGAGCCGAAGCGAAGTGCGAACTCCTGCGCGACCATGCCCCCGAACGAGACCCCGAGCACGCGGCAGCGATCCCAGCCCACGGCATCGAGCAGGGCCGCGGCGTCCTCGGCGTAGTCGCGCATGCTGTAGGCCCGGTCCGGTCGATCGGTCTGCCCGAGTCCTCGCTGATCGTGGCAGAGAAGTTCGAAGTGTTCGGCGAGCGGACCGTCGAGGAGCCCGGGCTTCCTGCGGAGGTCGCCTCCGCTTCCGTTGAAGACCAGCAGGGGCGGGCCGCTGCCCCGCAGTTCGTAGTAGAAGCGCAGGCCCCGGAGTTCTACGAAAGACATCGCTCGAAGTCTGTCAGGTCCCGGGCGAATCGCCAAGGCGCGTTCAGGCAGCAGACTCCACGGATGCGAGGCCCCACGCGATGCCGTTCCGAAGCAGGCGCTGGAACGGCTCCGTTTCCCAGGCGCCGCGAAACTCGAGCGGTGTCTTCCCGGATGCCTCGACGCTCGCGTCGACGAAGGGCTGGGTGTTCGTGGCCGGGGAGTGGCAGTGGCCGAGGGCGACGTAGGCGACGGCGCCCTGGCCAACCGACTTCGTGTAGCCGAGTACGCGAGTCCGGCCGTCGGCGAGCACCGAGCTGTCCCGATCGTAGACGAAACCGAAACCACGAGGGGAGGGGTCCTTTTCGAGTTCGGTGGTGAGCAGCACCTGGCAGGCGGACGGATCCTGAAGTTCGATCAGGTAGAGTTCGTCCTCCACCTCGAACGAGCTCGGGAGCCCGCGGGTGAGCGCGTGTTCGGGGTCCGCGACCTCGACGCGGAACTTCCGCAGCGGCGGATGGTTCAGAAAGAAGCTCCCGAGTGTTTCGTGGTGGTCGAGCTTCACCATTTTGCGCGCGCCCTGCGTCCCGACGCGCGCGGCCTTGCCGCCGCTCGTTCCGTGCAGGCCCAGCCAGCGTCCGCCTGCTTCGAGCCAGCTTCGGAGCGCGAGATTCTGCTCCTCATTCGGATAGGGGCCCGCGACGTAGGTGATCAGCAGCCGCGATTCGGGCAGCCACCTCTCGAGGTCCGAGAAGTCCCCGGCCGTGGTCGTACGGACGCCGGATGCTTCGCTCAGCCACTCGAGGATCCGGAGCCGGGCGTAATCCATGTCGTGCGCGGCCGAGGCCCCGGGCGGAAAGCCGCCCGTGATCAGGTGGCAGCGCGAACTCTCGGCTCGACCCTCGCTCATGCCCTCAACCCTCGCGGTCTGCGATCGTTTCGTACCAGTCCATGTTGCTGCGCTTGATCCAGCCCGGCATCTTGGAACCCTTCTGCATACGCTCCTGCATTTTTGGGGTGAGCTGGCCGTGTTTTGCCATGGCGCCGAACACGGCGCCCGCGTTCATGTGATCGAAGAAGTCCCGTTGCCAGCACCACTTGAAGTCACCCGCGTAGCGGAACCAGGATCCCCCGGTCCCCGCGATCTCGTAGGGCTGGCCCTCGGGATCCTTGTCGGGCGCGATCTGGCGCCAGATCCCGATCACCTCGCCCTTCCGGTCGTCGATCAAGGTCCGCACGTACGGGTAGACCCAGTGCTCGAGGCCCGCCATCTCGGTGCCGAAGACCCAATCGTGAATCTGCTCGCGCCCGCGCGCGAGGAAGTCCCAGTTGGCGCCGTTGTTCCAGGTGTAGACGGCGTCATCAGTATAGAAGTCTGCCATCGGGCTCCAGTTGCCCGTGCGGCCTGCCTCGTTGTTCGCGGCCACCCAGCGGCGAACCATTTCTTCGAGCTCGTCTCGTGGGAACGCTGCCATCTCTGACCTCCGTAGCACGCCGTGGGCGAACCCATCGGCAAGCTCGGGCCCATGGTATCAGTCGGAACTGGAGTTTCAATTCGCGCGCGCGCAAGATGTCGGCGCACAGGCGCAGGAGGGAAGTACGATGTCCGAGGCGGATCGCAGGGAACGCGGACTCAAGAAGTTCAACGAAGTCTACGGCGGAGTGATCCCGGCGCCCCCGGAGGGCGCGATGGAGTTCTTCGACCTGATGCTCGAGCAGCTCTTTGCAGAAGTCTGGACTCGGCCGGCGTTGTCGCAGCGGGACCGCCGCCTCGTGACCATGGGCGTGATTGCGGCGCTCGGGGAACACGACACGTTCCTGATCCAGGCCCGATCCGCACTGGCGAAGGAAGAACTCGACCCGGCGGCGTTGCGCGAGATGGTGATCCACCTCGCACACTACGCGGGCTACCCGAGGGCCGCGGGACTCGTGACCGGAGTCGAGAAAGTCATCCAGGAGCACGGGAAGTAGGCGGAACTGCAGCGGGCCGCGACGGCCCTACTCCGACTACTCCTCCGGGAGCCGGTAGAACTCTCCCGAGTACCAGTGCCGCGACCGCCGCCGGTATTCGCCGATCGGGCCGTCCTCCTTCACGAGTAGGGGTCGCGTCCAGTAGCGCTTGTTCTCGAAGATGACGATGTCCTGCTCCATCTGGTGTTTCAGATCGCGCAGCATCGCCTCGCCCACTCGCTGCTCGTGCGGGTCGTCCGTTCGGCGCTGCATGTAGGAGAAGCGCACGTGGACGCGCTCGTCGTCGATGGGGGTGTTGGTCGTAAGGATGATGGTCTCGGCGATGCCGTACACGTGCACGACGCCGAAACCCGGACCGACCCCGCTGGACTCGATCGAACCTTTTACCGGGCCCTTCGGAGTCGTCATCTCCATCTGCGAGAGGTTGGAGAACGTGCCGTCCCGGTTGCGCCTCTGCTCGTTGGTCGGAGCGCCGCTAGCGCCGTGCAGGGTCTTGAAGTGGATGTGGTCGACCGCGTTCTCGCCCATGTCGTACATGCGGCTCTTGACCGTCCACGAGAGCCGCGTGTAGTCGGTCCACTCCTCGGAATCGTATTCGGCGAGCACGGGAATCTCGAAATCGGGCTCGTGCCCCTCGGCGTGGTGCCACAGGAACAGAAAGCCGTTTCGCTCACAGACCGGCCAGCTCCTGAGCTGTGCGCCCTTCGGGATCTTCTTTGCGTAGGGGATGTCGTCGCAGACTCCGTCGGGGCGCCAGCGCCAGGCGTGGAATGGGCAACGGATCGAAGGGCCGTCCACGCGCCCACCGTGGCCGAGATGGGCTCCGAGGTGACGGCAGTGTGCGTCGAGCACGTGGGCCGCGTCCTGCTCGTCCCGCCAGAGCACGAGCGGCTCTCCGAAGTACTCGAGAGGGCGAACCTCGCCCCGCTCGATCTCATCGCCGTAGCCGATGACGAACCACCCGTTCGGATAGGCGGGAAAGGGCCAGTCTCGCTGCATGAAATCTCCCGAAGGGTTGATGGCCGAGGCGTGAGGGCGATGTCTAGCCGCGCATGTACCAGCCCCCGCTGGCATTGAGGGTCTCGCCCGTCACGAAACTCGACTGCTCGGAGCAGAGGAACGCAATCACGTTGGCGATGTCTTCGGGTTCGCCGAGACGCCTGAGCGGTGTTCGCTGGATTTCTCGCTCGAACGCCTCGGCGCGCTTTTCCACGAAGCGGGAGCGAACGATTCCCGGAGCGACTGCGTTACAGCGCACGCCGAAGGGGCCGCCCTCGAAGGCAACGGTCCGCGTGAGTGCCATCATCGCAGCCTTCGCTGCGGCATAGGGTCCTTCGACGCCGCCACCCGTGAGCCAGCCCGCGACCGAGGAGACGTTGACGATCACGCCGCGCCTGCGCTCCATCATTCCGGGCAATACGCGCCGGATCAGGTAGAAGTTCGCGTTCAGGTCTACGTCGATCACGCGGTCCCAATCGCCGGGTTCGTATTCGGAGATCGGGCCGAGCAGGTTGATGGCGGCGTTGTTGACCAGAAAGTCGAGCGGTCCCAGTTCTGCCTCCACCTGTGCCAGGACCTCGTCGGCCCGGGCCCGGTCGCTGATGTCGAGCGTGTAGCCGGCGATCCGCTCGCCGAATTCGAGGCGCAGGGACTCCGCGACCTCCTTGGTGCGCCGCGCGTGGGAATCCGTGACGGCGACCGCGGCCCCTTCGCGCGCGAGCCGCCGTGCGGTCGCCTGGCCGATTCCGGCACCGGCGGCGCCCGTCACGAGTGCCACACGTCCGCTGAACTCGCCCATCAGGCGCGGCCCACCAGTCCGAGTGCGTTTTCGCGCATGACCTTGCGGATCTGGTCCGCGGGCAGACCCTCGAGCGCGTCCGCGAACTCGCCGGGCTCCGCCAGACCCTCGGCGTGTGGGAAGTCGGAGCCGAACACGACCTGCGACGCACCCATCTCGCCGACCAGAGCAACGATGTCCTCCTCGTGATACGGCGAAACGAAGAGATGGCGGCGCAGGATCGCGCTCGGCTTTTCGCGGATGCGGCCCCCGATCCAGGGCCCGTTGCGCCCCATGCCGCCCATCTTGTCCATGACCCGCATCAGGTAGGGGACGAACAGGGACCCGTTCTCGACGGAGACGACGTTGAGCCTTTCGAAACGCCCGAACAGGTTGTGAAAGGCCAGGGCCGCGAGCGTGTCCATGATCGGCCGATCGCCATAGAAGCAACTCCACTGGAACGCGGACTGACGGTGGGAGGGCGGGTTGGACTCCTCTCCGAAGTGCACGCTCATCATCTCGTTGTAGCCCGATTCGGCGATGTGGAAGGCGACCGGAACCGAAGCCTCGTCGAGGCGCGCCCAGAAGGGATCGAAATGGGGATCCGCGGGCGAACGACCGAAGGCCGGGCCCGGGCGCAGGCTCACGATCCGTGCCCCGCGCGCGAGTACGAAATCGAGTTCCAGAACCGCGCGCTCGCAGTCGAGCAGGGACAGGAGCGGAGGTGCGTAGATGCGATCCTGGTAGTCGAATCCCCAGGTTTCGTCGAGCCACAGGTTGAAGGCGTGGAGATTCGCGTACATCTGCTCTACGTCGTCCTTCATGAAGTGCTCGACGCACACGCCCAGCGTCGGGAACAGGAAGGCCGACTCGATCCCCTGTCGATCCATGAGTTCCAGGCGAGCCTCGCGATTCACGTACTCGGGCCGGAGCGACTCGACGACCTCGGATTCGCTGAAACCCGGACGGCCCATGCCGCGCAGCATCTCACGTAGTGCGCCCGGTCGAACAGCCCGGTCAAAGTCCTGGTTCAGGAAGGTGAAGGGCTTCTCACCGATCCAAACGCGATCGCGCTGATCGGCTTCGCGGGTCACGTGGATCGCCGCGTCGCGATGTTTCGGGTCGATGTAGCGGCTGAAGCAGTCGCGCGGCTCGTAGTAGTGGTTGTCTGAGTCGAAGAATCGGTAGCCGAGTTCGTGCACGATCTCGTGCTCCTCTGCGATCAGAACTCGATCAGTTCGAGCAGAGTTCCGTCGGGGTCGCGGAACAGCACGTAGCGCTTGGCGCCGACCACGTCGATTTCGTGAGGCTCGCTCAGGAACTCCACGCCCCTGGACCTGAGTTCCTCCACGGTTTCGAGGAGATTCTTGGTACGGATCGCGACCCGCGAGACGCCGACCTGGTAGGGGCTTCGCTCGCGGGGCGGCTCATTCTCGCTGGGCGTCCACTTCAAAAGCTCGATCTTGCAGGACGCACGCGGGTCGTCGCTCAGACTCATGACCGCGCCCCGGCTCGTGGCCGGGCCCATGGTGTCGGACCCCTCGCCTTCCAGTCGGTGCATCACGTGGAATCCGATCCGCTCGTAGAACGCGATCGCGCGATCGAGGTCGCTGACGTTGATGTTCACGTGAACCAGATTGAGCAGCACGGCGTATCCCCCGACGTCGTTCGCGGCGACGCGTGACCGCGGATCAGCCCAGGAGCGCAGCATACGGCGGATCCGGGGTGCCGAGTCAAGTATGCCTCCGGGCCCGCGTCGCGGACCCGTATCCGACTCCGTCTGCCGGCTTCGGGCAGCGGTGTGCGAAACTGGGGTCTCGCCCGGATACAGGGGAGGGTCGCATGAACGTAGAGGAACTGCGGGCGCGCGAGCAGATCCGCGACATCATCAGTCGCTACAACCACGCCGGGGACCGGGGCCGTATCGAGGAACTCGCCGCCTGCTTTGCCGAAGACGGTGTTCTCGAGATTGCGGGCACGGGAGAGTTCGCGGGACGCGCCGCGATCATCGAGCAACTCCGCGGCGTAGTGGCCGAGGGCGCTCGGGCCGTGGAGGCCCCGCGCGTGTTCCACCACGTCTCCAGCATCAAGATCGAGTTCACCAGTTTCGACGAGGCCCGCGCGTACTCCTATTTTCTCGTCTTCACCGAGGTCGGCCTCGATCACTGGGGCCGATACTCCGACCGCTTCAAGCTTCGCGCCGGTGACTGGGAGTTCGCGCACCGGCGGGTTCGCGTTCACGGCGCCACCCCGAACTCGCGGATGGCGCAGGAATTCCGGGTCCCGGCGTGAGCCGTCGAAGGCTCGGATCGCGTTGCCGTCGATGCGGGTGCGCGGGTTTGGAGGAACGGAGATGAGACCCGAAGGTATCGCAATGATCACGGGAGCCAGTCGGGGCCTGGGACGCGCGATCGCGCTCGAGTTGGCGGCCCGGGGCTTCGAGGTCGTCGCCACAATGCGAGATCTGGAGTCCGGGGCGGACCTGGCGGAGCGTGCGGCCGCTTCGGGCGGGACGCTCTCGGTCGCGCGGCTCGATGTGACCCGGCCCGATACGATCCAGATTCCCGAGGGCCTGCGGGTGCTCGTGAACAACGCCGGAATCGACGAGGCCTATCTGCCGGTCGAGCACACGCCGCTCTCGCAGTGGCGATCGACGTTCGAGACCAACTTCTTCGGAGTGGTCGAGGTGACGCGGCGGGCCATCCCGGTGTTGCGGGCGGCCGGAGGGGGTGTGATCTGCAACGTGACCTCGTGCGCCTACCTCACCCCGGTGCCGCTCTTCTCGGTCTACCGCGCGAGCAAGGCTGCGGTAGGCTCGCTCGGCGAGTCGCTCCGCGCGGAACTCGCGCCCTTCGGGATCCGGGTCGTCGAGGTTCTGCCGGGGCCGATCGATACCGACATGCTCGCGGCGTCGGATCGGCTTCCCGAGGGCGCAGGCCACGCGGGTTACCGAGACTTTGCCGAGGGGCTCCTCGCGGGGCGCCGCGCCTCGGGGGCGTTCACAGTGGCGCCGGAAGTGGCCGCCGCCAGCGTGGCGGATGCGATCCTGAACGACAGCGCGCCGCTCCGAAATGCGTGCGACCCGCTCGGCCAGGGCCAGCTCGACGGCTGGCGCGAGAACAGCGACGAGACCTGGATGCGTCTCATGCTCGGAGCCGGGCCCGACTGAAGCGAAGCGCTCAGAGCCAGCGGATCTCCCAGCCGCCGAAGATCTCGCTGCGCGGTGCCGGCTCGTAGTAACGGCCGAAGCGGGCGTTCGGACGGATGGTTCCGTTGTATTTCACGCCGGTCCAGTTTCTCACGCCCAGAAAGGGTCGGAACTCGAGATCCCCGCGCGAGAAACGCGTGCCGACCCGGAGATCCGAGATCAGCGCGCCGCCGCTCGTCGCCGTATTCGCATCGTCGACCTCGAGGTCCGAGAAGTAGCGCGCCGACAGCACCGCCCGCAGCCCCGATCGATGCTCCCAGCGGAGTTGGCCCGCGAAGCTGTGAACGGGCACGTTTGGCTCCCGGTTCCCGTCAAAGTTCTGGACCGCGCCGTCTTCGCGCGTCTCGTAGTCGCGGTAGACGAAGTCCGAATAGGTATAGCTCGTCCGCAGCACGAGCCCCTGCCGAAGCCGCAGCGAGCTCGCCGCTTCGAGGCCCAGCCGGTGGGCCTTGGCAGCGTTGCGCGCAAAAGTCTGGTCGCTCTCATCGGTAAAGGGCACGATCAGGTCGCGAACCTCGAGCGAGAAGACCGCGAGTTCGTACGCGAAGCGCTCTGCGACCGCGCCCTTGGCTCCGATCTCGAAGCCGACCGTTCGTTCGGGGTCGATGTCCGGGTCGAATCCGCCAATGCCCGTCGCGGGCGCGAGTTGCGTCGTGGTCGGGACCTGGAAGCCCGTAGTGAGGTTTGCGTACGCGTGGAATGCGGGGCTTCGCCTGAAGCGGAGTCCGAAACGCGGAGAGAGTGCCCGGAAATGGATGCGCGCCGACTGATCTCCGTGGCCGGAAAAGTCATCGTCCACTTTGAATTCGGTCCAGTCGTAGCGCGCGCCGGCAACGAGTCCGAACCCGTCTCCGAGATCGAGGTCGACCTGCGCGAAGGGCCCGATCGTGCGCACCGTTTCGTGCTGATCGAGTCCGAGGTCTCCGCGTGCCCCGTCGATGTTCTCGTAGCGGCGCCGTCGATCGCGTTGGATGTCGACGTCGATCCCGATGAGCCAGTTCGAGCGCCCCCAGGGGTAGTCGAGTACGACCGAGCCTCCCCCGACCCTTCGCTCGAGGTCGACCTGTCCGAAGCGGGGCGAAGGAATCGGCAGCTTGTTCGAGAAGTCGCGTCGGAGTGCCCAGAACCACGCGCGCAGTTCTCCGTTGTCCCCGGGGAGTGGCCGCGCGAGCGCCAGCGAGAGCTTCTGCTGGTCGAGCTTCTCGCTGGCGTCCTGCGCCAGGTTGAATGGGGCCGCCTGCGTTCGGTCCTCCGCGACCTCGCTCGCCCGGAGCCCGCCCGGGTCCTGAGCTTCGGGCGCCCAGACGGCCGAGAAGTTGAGTCTGAGCTCGGTTCCGTCGGGGAGCGTCCGCTCAAACTTCGTGAGCAGGTTGGTCTGGCGCGCACGAGCGTGTTCGCGATAGCCCCCGTAGTTCGTGAAGCCGAGAGCTGCGACGACCCCGGTCTTCGCGTGGGTGCCCGTGTAGAGTGCCTCCTGCCGGAACAGCTGATCGCTCCCGAATAGCGTGCGCGCCCGGATGCGGGGTTCCAGGCTGGGCGCCGCGGTCTCGATCATGACGACGCCGCCCCCCCCGCCGCCGTAGAGCGACGAGATCGGTCCGCGCACGACCTCGATCCGGTCCACGAAGCCCAGGTCGATCGAGTCGAGCTCGGTCTGTCCGTCGGGCAGGGTATTCGGTACGCCATCGACGAGCACGCGGATTCCGCGCACGCCAAACGTGGATCGAGCCCCGAAGCCCCGGATCGAGATGCGCGGATCCTGCGCGAAGTTCAGGCTCGACTGTGCGAACACGCCGGGAACCCCCTGAAGCGCCGCCTCGATCTCGATCGCGGGCCCGGCTTCGCGCACGGCCTCGGCCTCGACCACCGAAATCGAGAGCGGGGTTTCGAGCAGGCGTCCGGGCGAACGGGCCGACTCGGAATCCAGGCTGGTGAGCCCCAGCCCGGGTCCCGCGTCGGGGTCCGGGGCCGCCCGTACCGGCGCGCCGCCCGCGGTTGAGATCGTGAGTGCGAACGCGAATCCGGAGAGCAGGGGTCGGGCCAGGCGCGCGACGGCCCGCAGCCAGTCCCGGCGCGAAGACGGTCCGCGCAGCGTCTTCCCCAACCATTGCCGCCGGCGTCGCGCCCCCGAAGCGACCCGACTCAGCGAGATCCGGGCGTCGATGCCGTGGTGATCCGAAAAGGGGACGTCGCGTTGGGGGGAGCGGATCAACTCGATCGCGGCGCTCGCCTCCCAGCCGCCGCCCCGTCGCAGCAGCACGTAGTCGATCCACTGCGGGCGCCCCGACACGGTCCCGCACGCGCACGCGTGCCGGAAGTCCGTGGCCAGATCCCGAAACGTTGCATCGATCTCGGAGTAGATCTCCTCCTCGGGCCGCGTGTTCAGGTCGCCGGCCGCCACGACCGGAAGCGCCGCGTCGATTCGGGCGGCTGCGCGCGCGAGCTGGCGAAGCTGGGCTCTTCGGATTTCTGAATAACCCCCGGGGCCGTAGCTGGCCTGGAGGTGGCTGTTCAGCAGCACCAGACGCTGGCCCTGGTAGTCGAGGTCGATTCGCTGGATGCCCTTCTCGCTGAGCCCGTCCCCCTGCCAGAACTTCCAGCCGGGCGCGTGGGCCTGGTATGGCTCGAAGCTGCTCCCCTCGATTCGGAATCCGCTCGCGCGCAAGACCAGGCCCATCAGGCCCCCGGCTCGCCCCAGCAGCCCGCCCGGAGGCGCGTCGACGCGCAGGTACTGCCCGCTGAATTGCGCCACCAGGAAGTCCGCGTCGCGGGGTCTCCGGATTTCCTGGAGCAGTACGACCGCCGGCCGTCGGCGCAGGATCTCGGCGGCCGACCGCCGCAGCCGCGGCCAGACCCTGGGTGCGCTCGGCACTCCGTGCAGATTCCAGGAGAGCAGGTGCAGGTCGATTTTCACGGCCGGAGCATACGCGACCCGCTCCCGGTCACGGGAGCGGGTCGCTCCGGTGAACGGGATGTGTTCCCCGGAGTCGTTACACTCCCGCTTCGATGATCATCGTCATGAAGCCCGACGTGCTCCCCAGCTCGGAGGAGGTTCGCGAGGTACTCCATATGGCCGAGCGTTTTCCGGACGTGTCGACCGAGGTGCGGAACATTCAGGGAGCCACCCGGGTGCTGACCGAGATCTACCTGCTCGGTTCGACCGGTACGATTCCGGCCGAGCCGTTTGAGGAGTTTCCGGCGGTAGAGCGGGTGATCCGGATTCGCGAACGCTACCGCGCGATCGGGCGCCACGAGGGCCAGGCCGAAGCCCTGGGATTCGAGTTTCAGGGGCTGAGCTTCGGGCAGGACAGCTTTCACCTGTTCCCGGGGCTGTGTGCCGTGGACAATCGCGAGAACCTGGAGTCCATGTTTTCTGCGCTTCGGGAAGTCGGCGTCACGACCGCGCGGGCCGGTGCGTACAAACCGCGTACCAGCCCCTACGACTTCCAGGGGTTGGGGGCCAACTGCCTGCCCTTCGTCTTCGAGTCGGCCGGAAGCCACGGGATTCGCGTGATCTCGATGGAGGTCACGCACGAGTCGCACGTCGACGAGATCCACACGGCGCTGACCGATGCGGGGCAGCCCGTAGGCGTGATGCTCCAGGTCGGGACGCGCAACGCTCAGAACTTCGAGTTGCTCAAGTACATCGGATCGCAGATGGAGTTCCCGGTACTCTACAAACGCGGGATGGGGATCACGCTCGAGGAGTCGCTCAACGCCTGCGAGTACCTGGCGACGGGCGGAAACCACCGGATCGTGTTTGGACTCCGCGGGATGAAGAGCAACCTGGGCGACCCGCACCGGAACTTCGTCGATTTCGCGCACGTGCCCGTGGTGAAGCGGCTCACGCGGCTGCCGGTCTGTATCGATCCCTCCCACTCGGTGGGAAAGAAGACCGTCGCGTCGGACGGGCTGCTCGACATCCACCACGTAACGGCCCAGGGCATCATCGTGGGGGCCAACATGGTGCTGGTCGACTTCCATCCGAGACCCGAGGATGCCCTGTGTGACGGCCCCCAGGCGCTGTTGATCGAAGAACTCGAACACTTCGTCGAGGACGCGAAGCTGGTGCGGGCCAGCTACGAAGCGCGGCTGCGGCTCAAGCGGGCTCCGATCCCCTGAATCCCTCGTCCGCGCGCAGCACGACCCAGCGCGTTCGCGGTTCCGCGGGAGCTTCCGCGCCGCACGAGGACGCGCCCGCGAACCTGCGCTTGCCGCAGACGACCGAAAGCTCGCGGGTCCCGCGGCTGCTCCGGACCGCGACCGCGACGCGCACGCACCCCGAACCCGGGTCCGCCACCGCAGCTCCGACCTCCACCTGCCCGGCGTCGCGGTGCTGGTTGAGCGCGAAGGCCTCGGCGACCTGGCGGGGTTCCTCGAGGCCCATGCGTCCCCGGTAGCGGCCGGCGTAAACCCGCTTCGAGAGGACCGCGGCGAGCAGCCCCGGCGCATGCTCGGCCCGGAGCCGCCCGTAGAGCCGCGCCTCGGGAAGCACCAGGCAGTTGGACGCGAAGCGGTGACCCCCGAGATGGCTCGATTCGGCGATTTGAACCCCTAGGTCCCGGGCCGCGATTTCCCGCTGGAGTGCGCGGTAGGTGGCGGCCCCGTACTCGGCGCAGCAGCGGTCGTGGCGGCCGTCGGTGCAGACCAGGAGTTGCGGGGGTCCGGCCGCCAGGGAGGCGCCACCGGCCGCGTCGTCCAGGAAGTTCTGGAGCCGGGTCGCGACCTGTGACGCGGGAAGGTCGCGCTGCCACAGGCTCGCGCCGTTCGCGGGGCGGAGCGCCAGCAACTCCACGCGTTCGGTCGCTGTATCGGGAGCGCGCTGGAAGAGCCGCAGCGAGAACTCTCGGCCCTCGGCCTCGGCATGCGTGACGAGTTCTTCGAGCCCGTGGGGGAGTCCGCGGGAGCGCAGCGCACGCTCCGGGTCCCAGAGCGGCTTCGGCCACGAGAGCCCGATCCAGACCTCCGGGTTCCCGGCGCTCCCGGCGAGCGGTTCGCCCGCCTCGGAGCAGACCCTGCTGCACGGCTTCACGGGGCCTCGGAGGGGTCTAGGAGTTCCAGGATGCGCTCCGGGGGACGTCCGATCACGGCCCGGTCGCCACGCACCGCGATCGGCCGTTCCAGCAGGATCGGGTGGGCCTCGACCGCGGCGAGTAACTCCTCCTCGGAACTCGATTCGGAGAGCCCGGCTTCCGCGAACGCGCTCTCCTTCGATCGGATCCAGGACACCGGGTCCCGGGAGAGCCGTGCCCGAAGCTCGCTGAGTTCGCGTCGCGTGAGTGGCTCACGCAGGTATTCGACGACCCGGAACCCGCTCCCGCGAGCTTCGAGTAGCGCGAGTGCGGCCCTCGACTTGGAGCAGCGCGGGTTGTGGTACAAAACGATCTCCGTCATCGCCTCATCTTATCTCGCGAAGCGGGGAAGGGAGCAAGCATGCCGACGAAGGCCGAGGCCGCGCTCGAGAAGTTCAAGGCACGGGTCGGGTCCGAGGAGGGCACGAGCGACTGGCACCAGATCGATCAGTCGCAGATCAACCTGTTTGCGGACGCCACCGGGGATCACCAGTTCATCCACGTCGATCCCGAGCGGGCGGCTCAGCTTTCGCCCTACAAGGTGACGATCGCGCACGGCTTCCTCACGCTCTCCCTGCTGCCGAGCCTCGGCGCCAGTATCCCGCCGGCAGATCCCGCTGCGTTCGAGGGGCTGGTCATGGGGGTCAACTACGGACTCGACCGCGTGCGCTTTCCGGCGCCCGTCAAGGTGGACTCGAAGGTGCGAGCGCGCCGCGAGTTGCTGTCGGCGGAGCTCAAGGCTCCGAACAGCCTGCAACTCAAGCAGCGTGTCACGATCGAGATCGAGGGGGAGGACAAGCCGGGCTGCGTGGCCGATTCGCTGACCCGGTTGATTTACGCAGACTAGCCGGAGCAGGGTGCTGCGAAGGGGAAGCCGGCTCGGAAAATATCGGCTTGAGCGGCGCATCGGGCAGGGTGCGGTGGGGGCTGTGTGGAAGGCTCGCGACACCGTCGAGGGACGCGTCGTCGCGCTCAAAATAGTCCCGCCGGGCGCAGTACAGGAATTCGGGCGCGAAGCGGTGGAACGCGAGGCCCGGATCGGAAACCGGCTCGAGCACCCGAACATCGTCACGCCCCGCAACGCGGACTGGATCGACGGGCACTTCGTGCTCGCGACCGATCTCGCTCGGTCGAACCTGGTGGCCTACCCGGGTGCGCACCGTTCCGGCCGGATCGCGCTGCGCGTGATCCGGGACGTGGCCATGGGGCTGGCCCACGCACATGCCAGTCGGATCATGCACCGCGACCTCAAGCCCGGGAACATCCTGATCTTCGGCGACGGGCACGCCGCGCTCGCCGACTTCGGGGAGTGGCGCCTCGCGAAGCGCACCGCTGTCACCTACACCGAAGGTGGAACACTCGGTTACATGGCGCCCGAGCAGGCCTACGGCCGGCCCAGCCTCGGGTCCGACGTCTTCTCGCTGGGCCTGATCGCGTACGAACTGCTCTCGGGCCATCTGCTCAAGTGGCCGCTCAGCTGGCCGCCCGAGGGCTATGCGCGTTTCTCCTCGAAAGTTTCCGGCGCGATCGAGCGCGCGCTGCGCAAGGCCGCGGAGTTTGAGCCGGCGCGGCGCTTCTCGGACGGAATCGAGTTTCACCAGGCGCTCGAGTCGGCCTGTCGGCGCGTCGAGCAACAGCGCTCCCGGCCCCGGCGAAGGCCGCGCAGCCCCGCCCCGGTCCCATCCGCCCTCGAGGTAGAGGCCGAACTCTTCCGGCGCAGGCACGGGCGCCGGCTCGACATGCGCTTCGCGTGTCACCGCTGCGAGGGGCCGATCTCGGAATCCATGGCCTGGTGTCCGTGGTGCGGCTCGAGGGACAATTCGTTTCGCGAGATCACCCCGTATCCGCTGGTCTGCCCCGATTGCGAACGCGGGGTGCGGGCGGAGTGGACGGCCTGCCCCTGGTGCGCCTCGGGCCGTCTCGCCGGCAATGGCCGCCGGCCTCGCCCGGACGCGCGTGCGCTGCGCCGCTGTTCGCGCAGAGACTGCGACGGCGAGCTGCGGGCCTTCATGCGCTGCTGCCCGCGCTGCAAGCAGCGGCCCAGGCGCCCGTGGATCGACCGCGAACTCGAAGACCGCTGCCCGCGCTGTCACTGGTCGGTGTCACGCCAGTCCTGGCGTCACTGTCCCTGGTGCGGACGGCGGGAACCCGCGGCCGGAAAGTTTGCGCGAAGTTAGACGGCGTCCCCGCCGCCGCTTCCGGACCCGCGCGTCTCGCTCGCCCGCTCGGGATCGTAGGCCTCCCAGTGGAGAAAGCCGTCGACGGATCTTCGCGGTGGGCGGCCGTAGCGACCCAGGGGCCAGCCGATCGGGAGTAGCGCGATGCTCGGGCAGGCTTCGGGCAGCCCGAGCAGCCGGTCGAGTTCGGGACCGAAGGCGCGGTGGGCCGTCGTCAGAGACGCGCCGAGCCCCACGGCGCGGCAGGCGAGCAGAATGTTCTGAATCGCCGGGAACAGGGCCTGTGTCTGCGGCCGGCCCCTTCGCGTCCAGCCCGCGATGATCAGGTGGACGGGCACCTGGTGCAGATGCTCGGCGAGCCAGATCGCGGCCCGTTGCATGCGCCGCTTCTCTTCGGGGTAGTCGGCGGACTCGGCCGCCTCTCGAGCGGGCGCGAGATAGCGTTCGAAGCTGCCCCGGTAGCGTTCCGCGATCCACTCGCGCTTCTCCCGGTCCGTGACCGCGATGAAGCTCCAGGGCTGCCGGTTGCCGCCGCTCGGCGCGAAGGTCCCGGCCTCGCACACCTTGCGAATCAGTTCCGGCGGGACCGGATCCGGGCGCAGCCGGCGAATCGCGCGCGTCGTCCGGATGCCCTCGAGCAGCGGCACCTCTTCGCCGACCCGTTCGATCTCGAACGCGCTCACACGGCCCGGTCCACAGCGACGCGTACGTCCGGGATCGGGGCGGGCTCAGGGCGCGATGCGTCGCGCAAGTTTCACTCCTCCCGGCCGCGATCCGCGGTCGGCAGGCCCTTCAGCACTTCCAGGTGTTCGCGAAACGAGCCGCGAACCCCCGCCACCTGCTCCCGCGTGAGTCCGAGTTCGGCTCCGATCTGGTTGATCTGATCGTTCTCGATCGACGAGATGCTCTGGTCCGCGGCAGCCACCGCAAACAGGCTCCTCAGGATCGCCAGCCGCTGCTCGGGTGTCGACAGCTCCCGGAACTGACGCGTGACCAGGTAGTTCTCGGTCGCCCCGAATTCGATGGCAGACGTGCCGGCGAGCTCCACGACCAGCGTCACCTGGTCGGCGGGCAGGTCGCTGGTTTGCTCAACGATCGTCTGCATCGCGCGCTTCTCGTCGTCCGAAATCTCGCGGTCCGCGTGCGCGACGCGCGCCAGCACGTACGCGAATGCGGCGAGGTAGCGCGCGAGATCGGGTTCCAGCCGGTCCAGTTCCGCAGCGATTCGCCGGACGGTGTCGGTGTCGGCGCGTGCGCCGACCGCTTTCTCATCGCGGGACTCGAGTCCCAGGAGTCGGGTGAGTGATCTCATCACGCGTATGAGACCGAAATCGGACACCCTCGACAAGGGGGCGGTCAGCTGCCACGATATC
>JABSQV010000120.1 GCA_013215565.1 Myxococcales bacterium
TACAACTTTATACTGACCTTGTAATAAATTATAGCGACAGGCAATCGCCCCCTCGGCACACAACTTCATCGGCAGTTCAATCTGACCTTGCTGCCAGTTATCTAACGCAAGAGCATCAAGAGGAGAATAACTCATCACTGTTGGTATGTTATTGACACCCTCATCTTCTGGGTACTCAGTGGTGGCTAATACGAACGTTAACAACTCACTTTCAATACATAACCCTTGCGTTGGCGTCTGCCTAATTAACCATTGTCCATCTAGTTCGATCGCACTCCAGTGCGCTTCATTGTAAGGTAATGTTAAAGCATCAGGAATGTATTGCTCACAGACCAATTCAGCATCTGCTAACCAAGTTTGCCACTGTTGCATCTTGTCGTGTGCAATAACGGCAACAGAAACTGTATTCGCGGCTTTATCCAAAACAGCAAAATGTAATTTATCAATATCACTGCTCAATTCTTGTTCTAGCATATAGGGCAGTGCATTGAGTAATTGTTTATTACTACGTCCTGGTAGTTCCACCTTTTTAAAAGTGATATCACAACTTGGCACTAATGCGATGATCGACCGGCCACCAGCTCGTGATTTAAGTTCAATCAGATCTTCTGCACTGGTCAAAATACCGGACGCAATAATCTCGCGCTCGACTGTTGACCATACTAACCAATGTATTGCTTGTCGACTTTCACTGCCAAGCCTAACTACTAACTGCTCGCTCATTGAGCTCCTCCGAATTGTCGACGAATGACATAAACTGCATCTTTGCTTTCAGCTTTAAATACCGATTCAACCTTAATGGTGGCACTCGCAAATTCAGCCTGTAATAGTGCAATAAAATAGCTACTTTTTACATCAACGACACTTTTTTCTGTCGCACTCATTTCAAGTCCTTTCAATGTTGCTAACGCCCAAAAATCCGCCGTTGTTCCCCAGCCACTGCTTGGTCGTTGCTCCAATATTGTTTTAGCGATATCTAATGATAGTTTCCCGGTAAATAATCCCGCTAATACTTCTGGCTTATCTACAGCAATGGTATTCACGTTAATCTTTAAGCTAGCCGTTGGTAACGCACAAAGATAAGGGCGAACCTTGCGGTAAATAACTTGGTTAAACCCTTTTATCGCCCGTAATTCACTGATGTTTAGCAATCGTTGATTACCTGCTTGATAGGGATAATCAAGCGACTCATAATAAGCATCTTCAACACCGTAACTCGACACCACGTTAGTATCAGCGTCAATCCAATCACGTAATGCGTCACTCAATTGCTCTGCTTCATAGGCACCTAATTCTAGCTGTTCTAGCAGGTTTCGAAACTGACGTACGGCTAATGGGGCCTGACCTTCTTTATCTTCACCAGTCACAGCATTAACATTAAAGCAGGCTTGCATATCAAAAACCTGACCACCAATCTGGCCATTCTCAACCGGGTATACCATGCCCTCAACAGCCCAGTACTGATCTAAGTTGATGGTATCATCATCTTTCAATGCTTGCTTTAAGCCTTTCTCAACCAAGGCTTCAGCACCATAGGCATACCACAAGGCTTGCTGATGCGTAATAATGTTACTGGTACGGCGTAATTCCAGCTGTAAGCGCGACGACATATTACTGGCAATGATCACCATA
>JABSQV010000121.1 GCA_013215565.1 Myxococcales bacterium
CGCGAAAGGCCGTGGGCGGAGTGGAAGGCGATCTTCGATGCCGACACGCTGATGGCGGTCGAGCCGCTGCTGCGTCCGGCGCAGTCGATGCAGCACCCGCAGCTCCTGCACAACGGTGACGTGGTCGAGGTCGTCGACCGTGATGGCGAGCGGTCGCGCCAGCTCGGCCCGCTCGCGACCTTCGGCGAGACGCCGTCGCAGCTGGGCATCAGCGCACCCGTACTCGATTCCGCCCGCGATCTCTCCTGGGAGCGAGCGCTGCCGTCGGCCGCAGGGGTCTCCGAACTTCCAGCAGGAACGCGGCCGTTATCGGGGATCCTGGCCCTGGAACTCGCAACCTGGCTCGCGACCCCGCTCTCGACCACCTATCTGGCGGATCTGGGTGCGCGTGTGATCAAGGTCGAGCCGCTTACCGGCGACCCGATCCGCCAGGTTGCGGGTGCCCACCTGAAGACCGTGCAGGGCAAGGAGAGCCTTGCGATCGACCTCAAGCGGAAGCAGGGGCGCGAGATTCTGCAGGCCCTGGTCCGGCGTGCCGACATTCTTGCGCACAACTATCGCCCCGGGGTGCCAGAGCGTCTCGGGATCGACTATTCGACGCTGCGCGAGCTGAATCCGCGCTTGATCTATCTCTACGGAGCGTCTTATGGATCGACCGGGCCCTGCGCCGCGAAGCCCGCCTACCATCCCAGCGCGGGCGCGCTCTGCGGCGCCGCGCTGACCGTCGCGGGAGAGGCGGTCGAGCAGCCCACCCAAATGCCGATTTCGGATCAGGAGGCGCGGCGGCTCTCGCGTTTCCTGGAACTCGCGAACGAATCCCACCCCGATCCGAGCTCCGGCGTCTCGTCGACCACCGCGATGCTGATGGCGCTCTACGCACGCGAGCGCAGCGGCGTCGGGCAGGCGATCGAGACGCGCATGATCTGCTCGAACGCCTACGCGCTCTCGGCCGACTACGTCGACTACGACGGACGTCCGCCGCGGCCCCTCGCCGATTCGAAGTTACTGGGCCTGTCGGCGCTCTACCGCCTGTACGAGACGGGTAGCGGCTGGGTCTTCGTCTCGGCCGGGTCCGGACGCGACTTCGAGCGGCTCTGCGCGGGCCTCGGACGCCCCGAACTCGTGCGCGACGCGCGCTTTGCGGACACGGCCGCTCGGCGTGCCCACGATCCCGCGCTGGCCGCCGAACTCGCCGCGGCGTTCTCGAAACGCCCGGCCGGGCAGTGGGAAGCGCTGCTCAGCGCGGCCGGGGTGGGCTGCGTCGAGGCGGGGTCCGGACCGTTCGCCCGCTTTGCCCAGGCAGAGGGCTGGATGCGCGACGCGAACTTCTGGTCGCGGGTCGCCCCCGGGCGTGCGTCTTCGATCGGACCCTACGAGCGTTACGGACCCACGGTGTGCCTGTCGGAAGACCGTCCCCGCCTGGGCGGGCCGAGCGAACTCGGCCAGCAGACCCGCGCGATCCTCGCGGAACTCGGCTATGCCGAGGCTCAGGTTGCCGAACTCGCTTCGGACGGCGTGGTCGCCTGGCCCGGCCCGGGGGCCTGAAGCCCCCGCTCCACGCCCCCGGCCGTGCGGCCGGTGTGCCGCTCAGTCGTTTGCTCGTTGCCTCTAGTGTGAATCGGAATCTCCATCATCGGGAGCCGGGTCCGGTAAATCCAGGCTGCAGGAGGCGTCGACGACCCCGCAGTGACCGGCGAGCGTTCCTTTCGCATCGACGATCCCTGTGATCTGGAACAGGCCGCTCGAGTCGGTCTGCCCGCAGCTCAGGCACTGGCTGCAGGAACTGTGGAAGCTGCCGCTCTTCCCCTCAGCAGCCACGAAAACCGTGTTTGGGTGGCCGATGTCGTCCGAGAACTTCTGCAGCACCTCCTCGTCCGCGGTCCCGGCCTTGTAGACGACTTCCAGGAAGGAGAGACAGCTGCGTTTGTGATGGTGCGAATGCGAGCCGACGTGGCAGGTCGGGTCGGAATCGGAATCTTCATCGTCGCCACAATCGATCCGTGGGTGCCGCTTGAAGCGGAGCTTGGTCTTCTTTGGCCCCGACGACTTTTCATAGAGTGGAACCACGGTCTCGCCCTTGGCTCCCCCGATCGTCAGGACGATCGGCAGATTCTGGGCCGTCGTGAACGGCACCGCGTCGCCCTTCGCGAACTTGAACTCCCACTCTTTCTTCTTGAAGTTGAGATGAAAGTGGATCTTGGGGGTGGCGCCGTCGGAACTCTTGTAGCGGAAGCGTTGCTTCTTGCCCTTTTGCACGAACGAGCCCGCCGGAATCGTCTTGACGAAGAGTCCATCTCCGAGATCGAGCTTTACCACGTCGTTGTCGGGGTCGAAGCTGTTCCCGGGGCCCAGGTCGATGGCGCCCTTGGCGATTTTTAGCTTGTCCTTACCGGACTTGTACAAGTTGGTCTGGATCTTGACGACGTTCGCATCGAAACACGGAAAGTCCGCCATCGGCAGCACCGCAGGTCCGCGCGCCACCTGGTCGTCCACGAACGAACTGAGACCCACGGTCGCGTTCACGTCCCCGGGTGCGGACGAACTCTGCAGAATCAGCGGATCCGAGATGGCATCGGGCGCGAGGGGCAGGGCGGAAAAGCCGAAGCTGACCTTGGTCTCCGAGGTGGTGATCGTGGAGGGTGCGACCCCGGTCGGGTCGTCCAGGCTGGTTGCGAGGCTCACGGTCGAGACGGAGCCGAGCCCGATCTCGAATATGTCGAGTGGAATATTGACCTGGCCGGCTGGCGGGGGCGCGAGCAGGTTCGTGAGCCGATACACGTAGGTGTAGTCCGAGGCTGAGAAAAGCGGGCTCGAGGCGTTGCCGGGTTCGTAGACTTCGATCTCGACCGTCGCCTTGAAGTAGAAGGGCGGCGTGTCCAGATTCTCGAAGCTGACGCTCGCAGTTTCCAGTGGCGCCGCCAGGGCCGCGGGCACCCAGCTCAGGCAGAGCAGCGAGGCCAGCGCGAGCGCGCGGAACGCGCGCGAACAGTCCGCGCGCGCAAGATTCTGTCGGATCATTGGATCGCCTCCTGATCGATATCCCAAGAACGTGGACCCGGACGTTTTCTGACGCTTTCCCTGTCTCCGCCGCCTCAAATACTCCGTCGTCCTGGGGGGAATGCACCCCGAAGGCCGGCAGACTCGTACGACTGTGTCCGAAGCTCCGTCGCCCCGAAAAACACACGCCGCCCCTCGCCTCTCCCGCCCGCGTCTGGTCTCGCGGACATGAGGTGACGAAAGCTGAGACGCCTGACCGGTGTGAAAATCGGCGAACGGTCCGAACCGGCCAGCCCTATGTGTCAAGATCACTATAACCAAAAAGCAATTGGTGTTGGGTCGCCCGGCCAGAATCGGCCAAGTTTCGCCCTTATGTCGGGCTGATCCGGCTCGATTCTAGAATTCCCGTGGTTTTTCGAAGGGATAAGCCGTCATGGGCCGGCTGCGCCAACAACCCTCGGTCGGTGTACACTGGTGTGGTGAAACGCCTTGAGGTGGTTCCACTTGGTCGGAGTCCGGCCTCGTACGCGTGGTCGTCGCCGGAGAGAGGGGAGATGAGTTTCGCAAGCCTCCTAGGTGTGGTTCGGCTCGGACGAGCCGCGCGGATGGTCGCAGTGCTGTGCGTGGCGCTAGCTGTGGCGACCGGGTTCCCGTCGGCCGCGAAGGCGTCCCAGATCCTGACCGGGGCGACCAGTTTCTTTGAGCCCGATGGTGGGGTGTCGGCACCCGGGTTCAGTGGGAGTCTCGCCTACGAGCTGTTTGACTCTGGAGGTGGTCTTTCCGCGCTTGCGGGGGGGGCAGCAGCCCCAACTCTGGGAACCGACTTCACACTGATCTTCCAGGTCCAGATGGATCCGGACACGCTGAACCCGACCGGGATCACCGATGTCAAAATGTCGGCCTTCCAACTCGGCCCCGGCGACGGGGTGCTGCTCGTGTCGCCGGGTCCCAGCAGCGGCGGCCCGATCGGGTCGTCCGATCCCGTCTTCAGCTTCGGGACCTTCAACCAGTTTGCGGACTTCTCTTTCGCGGGACTTCCCGGTGGAGGCCTCGCGGAGGGGGATAGCTCGGCAGCCTTCTTCTTTACGATTCCGGACGTGGACCTTACTTCCACGGGCTCGACGCTATTCCCGACAGGCGATGTCTTCACGGTCGGGTTTTTTGGTGTCGAGGCGAACTCCGTCGACATCCAGGTTCATCTCGAGCAGCCCACGGTGATTCCCGAGCCTGCCGGAGTCTGGCTGCTCGGCGCCGGGCTTCTGCTGCTGGCGTTCGCGTCGTTCCGGCCGCGGGCCCTCCCGCAGGGCCGCGGTCGAACACGCGGCGCAAGCGGCCACCGGAAACGCTCGTCCTAGGATTCTTCCCCCCAGGTCTTCCGGCGCTCCAGCGAGTGGCGGATCGTGTCTCGGAGCAGGTGGTCAACGGTCGGCTGCGGCCGGATGCGCAGATAGATCTGGTAGGAGAAGAGCGTTTTCGAGAGGCGGATCCCGAACTCGTTGAGGGCCAGCAGGCTTCGCGAAAACCAGCCGTCGCCGAGCGCCTTCGGGTAAGGGGCGGGCACGCCGCGGACTTCCAGCACCTCGTAGCCCTGTTGCTGTAGCAGCGACTGAATCGAGGCGAAGGTGAAGAGTCGCGTATGGGTCAGGTCGAGAATCCCCTCCTTGCCGTAGTTGAACCGTCCCAGGAGCAGCATGACTCGCATGGGCAGGAAGGCGATGTTCGGGGTCGTGAGAATCACGATTGGACCCGCCGATTCGGCGGAGCGACGCAGAGCGGCCAGGAGATCTTCCGGGCGCGGAAGGTGTTCGATGATGTCGAGCAGCAAGACGACGTCGTAGCCCGCGAGGCGAGCCGGGATCTGGCTCTGCTCGAGCTTCCAGGGAAGGTACTCGCTCACGCTTCCGGGCTCGGGCTCGCGGCGGTCGATCCCGACCACGTAGCAGCCCCGGGCGAGGAGTTCGCGCGAGACGAAGCCGCGTCCACAGCCGACATCGAGCACGCGCGAGCCCGAGGGAACGGCTTCGATTGCAAAACTGTGCGAGGAGGCATAGCCGAGCTTGACCGAGTACTCGGCCGGCCCCCCCTCGATATCGTACTTCCGATGGTAGCCGATGCCCAGCGAGTGAACGAGAAACGCGAGCGTGGTCAGGATCGCATCCTTTGCATACAGGGTCCCCCGGTGATAGGCGAGTTCGTCTCCGTCGTAGCTCGGGATCGAAACTTCCTCGAAGCGGGCGCCGGAACGGACCAATTGGATCAGAAGTTCGGTGTCGAAGTGAAGTTCATCCGTGTTGCTCCGAAACGGGAGCTTCTCGATCATCCCGAGTGAATAGCCGCGATAGCCCGAGTGACAGTCGCTGAACGAGGTGCCGAGCAGACGATTCTGGAGCGCGGTCATCAGGCGGTTCCCGAGCCGTTTATGCATTCGCATGCCAGTTCGAGATGCGTCTCCCGAGATCTTGAAGCGCGATCCGATGACGACCTCCGCGCGACGGGCAACCAGGGGTTCGACCATCTGGGGCAGGAACTCGGGCGCGTACTTGCCATCTGCGTGGAGCAGCATGACCGCGTCGAACCGGCTCTTGATGCCGTATTCGAGTCCGAGCTTGAGGTTTCCCCCGTAGCTCTGGCGCTTCGGATTGCGAAGCACCGTGACCGGGCAGGTGTCCCAGTCCTCAGCCCAGGAGAGACCGGCCTCGAAGGTCCGGTCCGGTGAGGCGTCGTCGATCAGCAGGATCTCGGTTGCGTAGCGGGTGAGGAACGCTTCAGGCATCCGGTCGAGCACGGCGCGGAGCGTCTTCTGGGCATTGTACGCCACGACGAAGATGAGCAACCTGAAGGGTTCGCTGCCTGGCATATCCCGGAAAGTCTATCGAAAACGAAGTCTTAACGGAGCCGGAGTCGGCGTTCGGTCCAGCGCGTGAACCAGCGGTAGAGCGGAGCGAGCAGGATGGGTGGCAGCCAGAGGGAACAGATCTCCTTCCAGGATTGCGCGTCGCGGCGACGCCAGGTACGAAGCGCTGATTCGAGTTGTTGCAGCGTTTCGGGTGTGGCCCGGCCTTTGACCGCGATCAGCACGATGGTGTGTGGGAAGTCGCCGACGCCGGCTGCCTCGACGAGGACGTGGTCGAAGCGGTGTGCGAGGGCCCGGAACCCCGCGGGCGTGAAGCGCCAGTAGTCGGAGGGGTAGTTGTGGATCGGGAAGTACATGACCGAGGTCAGAATCAGGATTCCGCCCGGCTGCAGAACCCGGTGGAGTTCCTCGATCGCGGTCCAGAAACGTTCGACGTGTTCGAAGGTGTCGGTCGAAATCGCGGTTGCGACGCTGGCATCGGGAAGATCGAGCGCGTGAAGATCCAGCAGGCGATCCACACCGGGCCCAGGCCTCGCATCGCAGCCCACGAACTCGCGGTCGGCGAACAATTCGCGGGCGTTGAGCTTGCCGGGAGTGAGCAACGCGCCGAAATCGTAGATCGGTTCGGGCAACCGGACCGCGCGGTCCAAGCGTTCAATGAGTCTTCGAATCGGCTGTCGCACGCCTCGAGCCTTCTGACCGGGCGCCGGCAGCATAGCGAATTTCCAGGCTCATCCGACTCTGGTGCCGGGGAAGGCGCCGGCCTCGGGCCGGCTGGCGCGGCGCGCATGCGCCCCGGGGTTTCGCTTGACCTTCGGGCCCGGGTAGACCGTATGCTTCGTCGATCACCGGACGGGCGCCGAAGGCCGGAGCCCCGACGCGTTCGCGGAGGGGGGCCTGCCGGCGGAGGAGCACATGAGAGCAAGGACCGCACGCCGGGAGGGATGCGGCGCTCGTACGCAGAGATGGCTGCGCGGGGGTCTCGCGCTCGCGTGAGCCTTCTCGAACGGCTCGCGCGCACGCTTCTCACTCTGGCCGCCGTTTTGCCCGGGATCGGGACAGGGCTGCTCGTTTTGCTCCGACGGCGCGATCGCCGCGCCGCCATCAACCGTGCGATCGGGACCTGGGGTCGGCTCGGACTCCGGGCCGCCGGAATTCGCCTCGAAGTCCAGGGAGAGATCCATCTGGATGCGGCACGCCCCTGTGTATTTCTGCTCAACCACCAGAGCGGCGTCGATCCGATCCTGATCTGCGCGTTGCTCAGGCGCGACTTCGTCGGAGTTGCCAAGCGCGAGCTGCGGCGCAATCCACTGCTGGGGCCCGCGTTCGCTTTTGCGGGGACGGTGTTCGTGGATCGTCTCGATCGCGAGCAGGCGGTTCGAAGCCTGAGCCCCGCAGTCGAGACGCTTCGAGCCGGGGTCTCGATCGCCATCGCACCCGAGGGGACGCGCGGGCAGCACGGCGCGCTCGGACCTTTCAAGAAGGGCGGCTTTCGCCTGGCGATGGAGGCCGGCGTTCCGATCGTTCCGGTCGTGATCTTGAATTCGCGGGACGTGCTGCCGGGAGGCAGCTGGCTGATGCGCCCGGGGCGTATCTCGGTCGTGGTGCACCCACCGATCGATACGCGCGGCTGGGCGCTTCAAGATCTCGACGCGCAGGTCGCGCGCGTGCACGAACTCTACCGGGCCACGCTCGCAGCCGGGCCGGGTGCGGCACCGCCATCCCTCTCGGACTGAGCCGCCAGAGCGCCCGACGCGCGCGGGCGACCCGCACCCGCGCGGATGCAGCCGCCGCCCCGTCTATCTTCGGAGGGCAGCTCGCAGCCGCTAGTCTTCGAGGCCCCGGCGCTTCAGCTCGCGGGCAAGCCGCGTCGTATCGGAGCTCTTGGGCTCGCCGAGCTGGTGCGCGTCGAGCTTCCCGGCCGCGTGTGCAAACATCTTGGCTCCGTCGTAGCTGATCCTCTTTTCGGGCACCACCTCGAGCACGACGCGGAGCGGCGAGTCGAGTTGCTTGCAGAACGACTCGGCCAGATCCGGCTTCGGATACAGGTGCTTCGAGAACTCCGGGTAGAACCAGTCCTTGGTTTCGCGGTCCTCGTGCACCACGCAGCGGCCCTTGAGCGTGACGGTCTTGCCCGGGCCGAGTTCGGTGCCTGTACTGGTGAGGACCACCGAGACCCGCGGCTCGCGACGCACGGCCGAGATCCGGTGACGGTGTGCGCCCGCCGTCAGCCAGAGTCGCCCGTTTCTCCAGAGGCACGACATGATGACCCCCATGGGCCAGCCTTCGCGCGTGCTCCAGTTGAACACGCACTCCCGCTGCAGCGAGAGCAGCCGCTCCTGCAATTCCGCATCCAGCGGATAGATCGAAACCTTCTCGTAATCGTCGATCTCTTTGGTCACTCGAGACCTCCGGTGCGCGCCATTCTACTCGATCGGGGCAAGCGTCCGCGTGACGGATGACGCTTCCCTGCTAGGATGCGCCGCGCATGACGCTGCCTGGATCCGCTTCACCCACTTCCGGGGCCCAGCCCGAGGAGCGAGTTCGGTTCAGAACCCGGATCCTCTTCGGCCTGGGTTCGGTTTCCGAGGGGACCAAGAACACCGCCTTCAACGTCTTTCTGCTCTTCTACTACAACCAGGTCCTGGGGCTTTCGGGAACGCTTAGCGGGATCGCGATCTTCATCGCGCTCGCGATCGATGCGATCACAGATCCGCTGGTCGGATCGATCTCGGACCACACGCACTCTCGCTGGGGCCGGCGCCATCCCTACATGTACGCGGCGGCGCTTCCGATGGGTGTCTGCTTCTATTTTCTGTTCAGTCCGCCCAGTGGCATTTCCCAGGTCGGCCTGTTTATCTGGCTCGCAGTCTTTGCAGTCGGTGTCCGGGCGTCGATGACGCTGTACGCGATCCCGAGTGCCTCGATGGTGCCCGAGATGACCTCGCACTACGACGAGCGCACCACGCTGTTCGCCTACCGCTTCCTGTTCGGCTGGGTTGGCGGGCTCACAGCGAGCGTACTGGGCTATCAGGTCTTCTTCCGAAAGGTCGGAGACGTCGACGGGCGGCTGGTACCTGAGGCGTATCAGGACTTTGCGCTCGTGGCGGGGCTGATGATGTTCGCCGCGATCCTGGTCTGCGCGTTGGGCACGCACTATCTGATCCCGAAGCTCAGACGCGCCGGGGAGGAGAGGCTGACGGCCCGAAGTTTCTTCGAAGAGCTGGCCGGTGCATTTCGGAACCGTTCTTACAGAAATCTGGTGATGGGCATGCTCTTCGCGTCGGTGGCTGGCGGATTCAACGATGTAGTCGGTCTCTACATGAATACCTACTTCTGGGAATTCACGACGGACGAGATCACGCTCATCACGCTCGGGCTCGGTGTCTCCGTCCTGGTGGGGGTAGTGGCGTCGCGTCCGCTGAGCGAGCGCTTCGACAAGAAACCCACGGCCTTGGCCCTCGCCGTTGTCGCCGTCGGGTTCGGGCCGTTTCCGGTCTTTCTGCGCCTGCTCGACCTGATGCCCGCGAACCGCGACCCGCTGCTGCTTTACCTGATGATCGGGCACGCATTCATCATCGTCACGGCGATCGTGATGATCGGCATCATTATCTCGTCGATGATCTCGGACGTCATCGATGAGAACGAACTCGAGACGGGCCGGCGCCAGGAGGGGCTGTTCTTCTCTGCGCTGACCTTCTGTGCGAAGGCGAGTTCGGGGATCGGCGGCCTGCTGGCCGGGGTGGCGCTCGACGTGATCGCGTTTCCACGACTCGCGGCCCCCGGCAGCGTCGATCCCGAGAAGCTCTTTAGCCTGGGGATGGCGGTGGGGCCCGGGCTCGTGATCCTGTTCTTCGTGCTGGTCTTCTTCCTGTCGCGTTACGGGCTCACGCGTGAGCGCCACAGGGAGATTCTGGCGGAACTCGCGCGCAGGCGGGCGCCCGCGGCCTAGGTGCTCCGGCGCAACCGGAAGCAGGGCAGGGTGATCTCGTCGCTGACCGCCCGAAAGTCGACCTCGACCGGGAGCCCGATCGCGACTTCTTCGGGCGTGCAGTCCACCAGGTTGGTGAGCATGTGCCAGCCTTCTTCGAGTTCGACGATCGCCACGACGTAGGGCGCGTCGAATTCCGGGCGCGGCGGCCGGTACACGGTGGTGTGGCTGTAGACGCTGCCACGGCCGGAACTCTCGACCCACTCGAGTTTGCCCGCCTGGCACCTCGTACAGACCGCCTGCGGGATGAACTCGTAGCTCCCGCAGGCAGCACAGCGCTGAACCCGGAGCACGCCCTCGCGGCAGCCGTCCCAGTGTGGGCGAGAGAGCGCGGTGGGCCGCGGGAGCGGGATGGTCTTTGCCCGGGTCATGCGGTGAGTTCCGTGCCGAGGAGCAGCACGTCGCAGAAGAGTGCCCCGGAGCCGCCGTTCGAGGTGAGCGCCACCTTCGCGTTCCGGACCTTGAGCGCGTCGGGAATCTCGCCGCGCAGTTGCTGCACCGCGCTGATCGGCTTCTGGATCAGCTGGGCCAGCCCCGCGTGACTGAACGAGAGCAGCCCGCCATTCGTGACCACGGGAAGTTCGCCTCCGACCGCGATGCGGCCGTCCATCACGAAGTCGCCGCCCTCGCCGGTCTTGCAGAAGCCGAAGATCTCGAGCTGACGGATGATCTCGAACGAGAACGGATCGTAGATCTCGAGCACGTCGACGTCGCTGGGCCGGAGCCCGGCCTGGGCGAAGACCTGCTCGCCCGCGCGCCGCCCGACCTCTCCGTAGCGGTCCCAGACCGGGGCCGTGACGTAGGCCATGCCCTGCTTGTCGGTGCCGGCACCGAGCAGGTGGATCGGGACAACGTCCAGATCCCGGGCCCGGTCCACGTGGGTGAGTACAAGGCCCGCACCGCCCTCGGAGGTGATCGCGCAATCGAGCAGGTGAAAGGGGTCTGCGATCATGCGAGAGGCGAGAACCTCATCGGGTGTAACGAAACGGCCGTGGTGCACGGCCTCGGGATGTCGGGCCCCGTGGTTGCGGATCGTTGCCGCGACCTCGGCGAGCGCGGCCGGCTGCGTGCCGTAAAGGTGCATGTGGCGCCGTGCCATGAGCGCGAACTCGGCCGGCGTAAACAGTCCCCAGCACTCCACAAACTCGTTGCTCGGCCGCGTCCAGGGCGCGGTCGCGGCGCGGTCCGTATATTCGGCGGCCTGGGCGGTCGCGATCACGGCGACCTCGCAGAGCCCGGCCGAGATCGCGAGCGCTGCTTCGATCACGGCCGGGATCCCGATCTCGTTTCCGGTCCAGCTGGGCCGGGCCCCGAACATCATGACTGCCTCTCGCGCATTCAGGCGTCGCACCGACGAGGTCACGTTGACTCCGTCGACGGCCGAAAGCGGAAGTCCCGCGGACGCGAGTGCTCCGTGGACGGCGTCCCAGAGCACCTCGAGTTCGGGCTGGTCGAGCACGCGCGCCTGGCGCGTGTTGTATGCGCCCACGATCACGACGTCGTGCAGCGGTGAGCGGGACGAGGGCAAGGTCTCCTACTCGAGCCCCATCAGCTTCGTGATCGAGAACCGGTGCCCGGCCGTGTACCCGCCGTCTACGGGCAGCGCGACCCCGGTCACGAACGAAGCCTCGTCCGACGCGAGGAAGATCACGGCGTTGGCGATTTCCACGGGCTTTCCGAAACGTCCGAGCTGATGCGCCTCACGGATCTCTTCCCGGATTGACTTTACCGCTTCCATGTCGAAGACCCTGCGGAACAGCGGGGTATCGATGAAGCCGGGGCAGACCGCGTTTACGCGAATCCCCTTGCGCCCGTAGTCGATGGCCATGTTCCGCGTGAGCAGTACGACGCCCCCCTTCGAGGCGTTGTAGGAGCTGCCGCCCGCGAA
>JABSQV010000122.1 GCA_013215565.1 Myxococcales bacterium
ACTTTCCGGTCCGTGGCTACATGCTCGACGTCAGCCGGAACCGCGTGCCCTCCCAGCAGTCGCTTCGGGAACTCGTGAGCGTGCTCGCGGAACTCAGGATCAACCAGCTCCAGCTCTACACCGAACACACCTTCGCGTACAAAGATCACCCGAGCGTGTGGAAAGATGCGTCGCCGCTCACGCCCGAGGAGATCCGCGAACTAGACCAGCTGTGCCGGGAGCAATCGATCGAGCTGGTCCCGAACCAGAACAGCTTCGGCCATATGGAACGCTGGCTCCGGCATCCCGCATACGCGGGCCGCGCCGAAATCGCCGCCGGGGAGGCAGTCTCCGCTCCCAGCTGCCTGGCCCCGACGGCCGCGAACGCGGACTTCATGCACGCGCTCTACAGGGAGCTGCTGCCGAACTTCACCAGCCGCCAGATCAACATCGGCTGTGACGAGACCTGGGAACTCGGCCGCGGGCAGAGCCGCCGGGAATGCGAAGCGCGAGGCACGGGCCGCGTCTACCTCGATTTCGTGCGCCGGTTGATGGATCCGCTCCGCGACGAAGGGCGGAGCGTGCAGTTCTGGGGCGACATCGTGCAGCGCCACGCCGAGCTGGTCCCGGAACTTCCCGAGAGCGGGATCCTGGCGCTTGTCTGGGGATACGAGGCACCACTCGACCCCGACGAACTCCCTGCGGAGTTCCGGGCCGCCCTCGAGAATTTCGGGCTCCCCTCGAGCTTCCTGCGCGGATTCGAAAGCGCTGTGGAGCCGTTCGCCGAGCACGCGATTCCGTTCTACGTCTGCCCTGGAACCTCGGCCTGGAACAGTCTGATCGGACGGCTCCCGAACGCGCGCGCGAACCTGCTCGACGCCGCCCTGCATGGCGAACGCGCGGGGGCCCGGGGCTACCTGGTGACCGACTGGGGCGACAACGGCCACCTGCAGCCCCCTTGTGTCGGCCTCACGGCACTCGCGTACGGGGCCGCGCTCTCCTGGTGCCGCGAGACGAATGCCGGGCTCGACGACAAACAACTCGCGGCCGGGCTCGACGCGGCCGTGTTTCGCGATCCCACCGGTCGCACCGGCCGCGCGCTCGTCGAGTTGGGCTCGCTCTACGAGCCTCTGGGACTGCGCTCGCTGAACGCATCCCCGATCGCGCTGGCACTTTTGGCTCCGCTGCGTCCCGACAAATCGGGCCCGTTCTTCCAGCGCTGGTGGGGCGAGACCGACCGCGGCCGGATCGAGGCCGCGGCCGGCCGACTGGAGCAGATCGCGCGCGAGGCTTCGGCGGCGCGACCCGAAGCGGGCGACCTGCTCGGCCGCGAGATCGCGCAGGCCGCGCGACTCGCGCGGCACGGACTCTGGAGGCTCGGCCACCGCGCGCTGGACCAGGGTCCGAGCTTTCCGGAGTTGCGCCGCGACCTCGAGGAACGGATCGAGGAACAGGCCTGGGTCTGGAATGCCCGCAGCCGGCCCGGGGGCCTCGACGACACGCTGGAAGGCCTGCGTCGCGCGCTCCGGGACTACGATTGAGCCGCAGGCACGCGCGGCCCGCTCCCGCGCCAGCTACTCCCGCGCGATGAAGGGACGCGCGAGATCCGAGGGTGCACGGACCCGACCGGCAAACAGCGCCAGGACCAACAGCGTCAGCAGGTAGGGCGTCATCAGCAGCAGCGCGTACGGGATCTCGAGTCCGAGCGCCTGCAGCCGGAACTGCAGCGCATTCGCAGCCCCGAAGAGCAGCGCGCCCAGTACGATGCGGCCGGGCCGGTAGCCTCCGAAGAGCACGAGCGCGAGCGCCACAAAGCCGCGGCCCGAGGTCATGCCCTCGACGAAGGTGTTCGAGATCCAGAGCACCAGCATCGCGCCCGCGAGTCCGGCGCAGGCGCCCCCTGCCAGCGTGCACCCCCAGCGTGCAGCCGCGACCCGAACCCCCTGGCTGTGGGCTGCCTCAGCGCGTTCGCCCGCGGCGCGCACCGCGAGTCCCGCGCGCGTGTAGGACAGGAATGCGCCCACCCCGACGACCAGCAACGCGGTCCCGACGACGAACGGATTCAGACCCGGAAGCCAGTCCGCCACCGCGGGCGCATCCGAGAGCGGGACCTCGGGCGGATACAGCAGTCGGTAGGCCGACCCGGTGGCACCGAGCGCGAACAGGTTCAGGGCCGTTCCGGTCACGATCGGATCGGCACGGCGCCAGAGCACGAAGACTGCGAACAAGGCCGCAGCCGCGACGCCGGTCAGGCTGCCGGCCAGGCTCGCGAGCACGGGCGAACCGGTCGCGGTCCCGATCGCGAATGCCGCCAGCGCCCCGCACAGCATCATGCCCTCGATGCCGATGTTGAGCACCCCGGAGCGTTCGGCCAGCAGTTCCCCCATCGCGGCGGCCGCCAGCGGCGCCGCGAGGCGCAGCGTCGCAAAGACCAGGCCGAGATCGAAGAGGTCCATCAGCCGTTCCGCCTCGGCAGCGCGAAGCCGACCGAGAAGAAGATGACGAAGGCCTCGATCACCTGGACGGTCACGGCCGGCACGCCCGCGATCCGCTGCATCGCGCCGGATCCGCTCGCGAGCGCAGCGAAGAGCAGCGCGGCCGGGAGCACCCCGAGCGGATGCAGCCGTGCGAGCAGCGCGACCGCGATGCCGGTAAAGCCGTAGCCCGGAGACAGATTCTCGAACAGCCGACCCGTCACGCCCGACACCTCGACCGCACCCGCGAGTCCGGCGAGTCCGCCCGAGATCAGCAATACCCGCACTGTCTCTCGCAGCGGATAGATTCCCGCGTAGCGCGAGGCCTCGGGAGAGAGTCCGACCGCGCGCAGCCGAAGCCCGGCCGCGCTCCGGAACAGCAGGATCCAGATCGCAACCGGGAGCACCATCGCGAGCAACACGCCCGCATGTACGCGCAGCGAGCCCGGCAGCATCGGCAGCCGAGCCGCCGCTGGAAACGTGTCACTCTGGGGGTACGCGCCCGAGAGCTCCTGCAGCGGACCGTGGACCGCCCAGGCTACGCCCAGCACCGCGATGAAGTTCAACAGGATCGTCGAGAGCACCTCGGACACACCCCGCCCCACGCGGAGTCCGGCCGCGATCCCGCCCCAGAGCGCGCCCGCCGCAGCACCCGCCAGGAGCACGAGCGGGACCAGCAGCACCGCCTCGGCCCCGGGTAGCAGGCGCGTCGCGACCCAGGTCGCGACCAGAGCGCCGGCGTAGAGCTGACCCTCGCCGCCGATGTTCCAGACGCCGCAGCGAAACGCGATCGAGATCCCGGCCCCGATCAGCAGCAGCGGCGCCATTCGCACCAGCGTATTCTCGAGCGCGAGGCGATCCCCGAATGCGCCCTTCACGAGCGCGCCCAGCGCATCCACCGGGTTCGCGCCGAGCAGCAGCAGCAGCAACGCCGAGAGCGCGAGTGCCGCCAGAATCGCAGCCACCGGGGCCACCAGTTCCGCGCGCCTCACGCCGCAGCTCCACCGAGCATCAACTCCCCGATCCTCTCGCGCGTATGTTCGGCGGGCGCAACCGGGTAGAGCTGGCCTCGGAACAGTACCGCGATCCGGTTTGCGAGTTCGAGCACCTCGTCGAGGTCGGTCGAGATCAGGAGCAGGCCCGCACCGCGCTCGGCCTGTGCGCGCAACTCGTCCCGGACCTGCGCGGTCGCTCGCACGTCGAGTCCGCGCGTCGGATTGACGGCGATCAGCGCACACGGGTCCCGGCGAAGCGCGCGCGCGACACAGATCTTCTGCTGATTCCCGCCCGAAAGCGTGCGCACCGGATCGTCGGGGGCGGCCCGAATGCCCAGCCTCTCGATCGCGGCGGAGGCCGAGCGCCGGAGTTCGCGGGGGCGCACGAGACCGAAGCGATACTCCGGCGGCGCACCACCGCGCGCCGCCTCCTCGAGCACGAGGTTTTCATCGAGCCCGAGGCCAAGCACGAGCCCGGTGCGCTGCCGGTCGCCCGAGATCAGCGCGAGTGGTGGCTGCACCAGCTCGAGCGAGCCGCTCTCGAGCACTCGTACCCCGGCCAGGACTTCTTCGAGGGGCGTCTGGCCATTTCCGTCTATCCCCGCGATTGCAAAGACTTCTCCAGCACGCAGCTCCAGATCGACTCCGACCAGCGGCGGCGTCGTCAGGCCCCGCGCCCGGAGTACGACCGGACCGACCTGCGTGCGGGGCGGCTGACCGGGCGGAGGCAACTCGCTTCCGACCATCAGTTCTCCGAGTTCTCGGAGTTCGATCCCGGGAACCTCGCGCGTGGCCACGTTCCGGCCGTTGCGCAGTACCGTCACCCGGTCACAAACGGCGGTGATCTCGTCGAGCTTGTGCGAAATGAAAAGCACCGAGCAGCCCTGTTCGCGAAGACGCGAGAGCAGTTCGAGCAACGAATCGATCTCGGAGGGCACCAGCACCGCGGTCGGTTCGTCGAGGACCAGGATCTCGACGCCACGGGAGAGCGCGCGCGCGATCTCGAGCCGCTGCTTCTGCGCAACCGAGAGTTCGCCCACGCGCAGATCCGGTCGGAACCCGAGGTCGTAGCGCTCCAGGATCCCGGCCGCGTGACTGCGAAGCGCGCGGGGCCCGAGCAGCAGGCCTCCTCGCTCCCCGAGCGCGAGGTTCTCGGCGACGCTCAGCTCCGGCACCAGCATGAAGTGTTGATGGACCAGGCCAACCCCGAGTTCGAGCGCATCGCGGGGCCCGCGCAGCTGCACGAGTTCGCCGTCGATTCGTATCGAGCCCGAGTCGGGGCGCACCACCCCGTAGAGGGCGCGCACCAGCGTGGTCTTGCCGGCCCCGTTCTCTCCAAGGAGCGCGTGCACCTCGCCCGCCGCGATCTCGAGCCCCGCACCATCGAGTGCCTGCACGGACCCGAAGCGCTTCCGGAGTTCAGTCAGCTCGACGCGGAGCAAGGCCCTCAGAACCCCGCGCGCGGGACCTCGAACTCCCCGGACGAGATCTGCCCCTCTAGTTGCTGCGCCGCTTCGCGCACGGCCTCGGGCAACTGCGCGAAGAGCGGCGGGTTCCAGGCGATCCCGACGACCCCATCGGCGAGGCCCAGCCGGATCGGGCGCGCCACGAAACGCCCGTCCTTTACCGAGCGGGCCACCTCCACGAACGCGGACGGGATGTCGAGCGTCGCGGAAGCCAGCGTGACCGCGGGCGCAAGCTCGTTCTGGTTGCGGTTGGCCCCGAAGACGCGCACCTCTCCGGCTTCACCCGCTGCTTGAAAGAAACCCCGTGCAGCCGCGTCTGCATTGTGAATCAGCACGTCCGACCCCGCCGAGATCAGCGCCAGTGTAGCCTCGCGCGCTGCCGCCACGTCCTCCCAGCTCCCCAGGTACGACACCCTCACGCTCACCTCCGGTCGCGCGGAACGCGCACCGGCTTCGAAGGCCAGGAAGGTACTGGCCACGGAAGGGATCTCGATGCCGCCGAGGCAGCCGAGCTGGCCCGTGCGCGAAATCGATGCCCCGACGAAGCCCAGCACGTAGGTCGCTTGCTCGAGTTCAAACACCATCGGCGCGAGGTTGGGCCGCACGATCGAACCGCTGGTGGTGATGAAGACGGTGTCGGGATACTCGGCCGCGACCGTGGCCGCGGCGTCTTGAAACTCGAAGCCGTGCCCGAAGACCAGCTGATAACCGCGCGCCGCGAAGTCCCTGAACCCCACCTCGAACTCCTGCGGCGTACGCGTCTCCTGGTGTGCGACCCCGGCGCCGAGTTCCTGCTTGATCTTCAGAAGGCCCTCGTACGCGCCTTGGTTCCAGCCCGCGTCCCGGATCGAACTCGGCGTGAGAAGCGCGACCCGAAAGGCCGCCTCCGGCTCGGGCGACGCGCCGCACGCAGTCAGCCCGAACGCGAGCGCAAAGACGATCCCGCACGAACTCGCACGCGGCCTCACTCGGTTTCGGGTCCCGCCCACGCCGCGTAGCATATCCGCCAGCGCCCGTTTACGCGCGGCTATACTCGCGCGCCTTCCCGGAGGGACCGCATGAGCCCCGAACGCCATAGGTCGCCCGCTCCCGGGCCGCCGGCACAGGGAGCAGAACGCACTCGGCCACGGCGGGGTCCTGAGTGATCGGATCCGCTCCGCCGCGCGCCGTCACCTTCGACTGCTGGTCGACGCTGCTTACGCAGCGAGACCAGGAGACGCCGAAACGGCTGCGCGCCGAGGCGCTGGTCCGGGCCGCCTCCGAACTCGAGATCAGGCTCTCGATGCCCGAGGCGGTCGAGTGGGTCCGGCGGGGCTTCGCATTTCACAACCAGGCCTGGGAACAGGGCGCGGAGACGGGCGCGCGCGACATCGCTCGCTGGATCTTTCGGGAACTGGGCACGTCGGCCTCCGAGATCGAAGCGCAGCTTTGCCGGGAGTTCGAGCACGCGGTTCTGCAGCAGGAGGTCCGTCCGCTCGACGGAGCCCGCCGGACCCTGGAATTGCTCGCGGAGCGTGGCGTCGGCCGGGCCCTGATCTGCGACACAGGCTTCTCACCCGGCCGCGTGGTCCGGCAGTTGCTGGAACGCGAGGGCCTACTCGGGTTCCTGCCGGTTCAGATCTTCTCCGACGAGGTCGGGGTTCCCAAGCCGAGCCCGCGCATATTCGAGGCCGCGCTCGCGGGCCTCGGCATCGAGCCCGGGGACTCCGTCCATGTCGGCGATCTCAAGCGCACCGACGTCGCGGGTGCCCGCCGCCTGGGCATGGGCACGGTCCGGCTCCGGGACGAGTACGACGATCCCTCCGACCTCCCCGAGGCGGATCGGGTGGTCGACTCCCACAGAGACCTTCAAGTGATACTTCAACTCTGCTGACGCCCGGGCTGCGCCCTGGGGGGAGGCTCGATCAACCCCCGCGGGACGCGGCCGCCGTGATCCCGGCCGCGAGTTGGAGCACGTGGAGGATCCGGGCTTCGCTCACGTAGGGCGGCGCCGCGTGGGTGATGCGATCCAGGAAGCGCTCGGTGTCCTCCTGGAACAGGCCGCCGGGCGGGGCCGGCGGCGGCGTTTCGAGGCGGCCCCCCTCGCACTCGATTTCCCAGTCAGTGCCGCGTTCGAGCCCGGGCGCCCACTCCTCGAGCAGCGTGACGCTCCCGCCCGAAGCGAACGCGAGCAGTGCCTCGAGCCGCTGGCCGTCGCCCGGTCGCTCGACGCGGGCCTCGCTCACCCGCGCCTCCCCGAACAGATCCGTCAGACGGTGCAGGCGCGCGAGCGCGCGCACGGCGGGCGGGCCCGCGAGCGCCTCGTCTGCGATCCAGCCCCGCGCCGTTCCCCGAAACCGCAGGCGTCCGCCGCGAAGCGGCCCGAGTGCCCGGACCCGCTCGCGCAGCAGCTGCTGCGAACGGGAGAGCAACTCGATGTGCTCGACGTGGAGCACCCGGTCGCGCTCCCGGGCCAACTCGAACAGCGCCCGCCCCTCCTCAGGGGTGAGCGCAAGCGGGTATTCGACCGCGACGTGCTTTCCGGCCTCGAGGCAACGTCGGACGGCCGAAGCATGCAGCGCGTTCGGGGTGCAGATCACGACCGCGTCGGTCGCGCCGTCGCCCAGCACCGACGCCAGCGTGGCCTGGCCCGCTTCCGGCACGCGCCCCACCCGGGCGCAGAGACGCGCACCGGGCAGCGCCTCGATTGCGCGTTCGCGCGCCGCGCCGGCCCGGCCGAGCCCGATCAGGGCGAGCGAGAGCGGCTCAAGCGGCGGTTGCGCGCGAATCGGCACGGCCGGATCCCTCAGCGCTTTCGCGCCAGCGTGAGCCCGTCTGCGACGGCGAGCATCACCGCCTCGACGCGCTCGTCGCCGGCGACGAAGTCGTTTACGGCTCGAATCGCGACGGTGTTCTCGCTGGTGTCGTCCGGATTCAGGACCGCCCCGAACCAGAGCACGTTGTCGAGCAGGATCAGTCCGCCCGGCCGCAGCCGCGCCAGCAGTTCCTCGTAGTAGGCGAGGTAGTTCGGCTTGTCCGCATCGATGAAGGCGAGATCGACCCACTCCCCCTCGGGCAGGCCGCGCAGGGTCTCGGCCGCCGGGCCGAGGCGGAGTTCCACCCGGTCCGCGACCCCGGCCTTCTGCCAGTAGCGGCGCGCGATGGCCGTCCACTCCTCGCTCACGTCGCAGCACAGGAGCCTTCCACCCGGCGGCAGCGCGCGCGCCATGCAGAGCGCGCTATAGCCCGTGAAGGTGCCGACCTCGACCACCTGGCTGGCGCCCGTGGCCGCGACCAGCAGTTCCAGAAACGCCCCCTGCTCGGGCGCGACCTGCATGATGGCCAGCCGGCCTAGCGTCTCGCGCGTCTCGCTGCGGAGCTCGGCCAGGATCGGGTCCTCGCGCGAGCGGTGCGCGAGCATGTAGTCGTAGAGCCTGTCGTCGAGCGGCGTGAACTTGGGCACGGGTCCTGCCTTCGAGAGATCAGTCGGAATCCTATTGTACAGTCGGCCGATGGACGTGCTGCTGGTCGGCGCCGGGTCGCGAGGACGGGATACCTTCGGGAGCTACGCCCTCCGCCATCCCGAGCGGATGCGCGTGGTCGCGTTCGCCGAACCCGACGCCGGGCGGCGCGAGGCCTTCGCGACCGCACACGGGATCCCCGAACAGCAGAGCTTTCGCGACTGGCGTCCCCTGCTCGAAGCCGGGATTCCGGCACCCGCCGCGATCGTGGCAACCGGTGACGCCCTCCACACCGGGCCCGCGCTCGCGGCCCTCCGCGGCGGCTACCACCTGCTGCTCGAGAAACCGATGGCGATGCGGCTCGACGAGTGCGAGGCGATCGTGGCTGCGGCAGAGGAGGCCGCGCGCATCCTCCAGATCGGACACGTCCTGCGCTACACGCCCTTCTACCGGAAGATCTGGGAGCTCGCGGTCCGGGACCGGGTCCTGGGCGAGATCCAGACGATCTCGATGGCCGAGCACGTCGCCCACTGGCACTTCACGCACTCCTACGTACGCGGCCGATGGCGGAGCGAGCAGCAGTCGGCGCCGCTGATCCTGGCCAAGTGCTGTCACGACCTGGATCTCATGTCCTGGTTCGTGGGACGCCGCTGCCTGCGCGTCGCCTCGTTCGGGGAGCTCGTGCATTACCGGCCGGAACACGCGCCCAAGGACGCAGCGGCCCGCTGCAGCGACGGGTGTCCGGCGGAGCCCGACTGTCCACACTCGGCCCCCCGCTTCTACGGGCACGGCCGCAGCGGCTGGCCCTGGAATGACGTCTCTCTCACACCGACTCGCGAGGCGCGGATCGAGGCGCTCACCAACGGCCCCTACGGCGTCTGTGTGTACGCGGGCGGCAACGATCAGCCCGACCGGCAGAGTGTCCTGCTCGAATTCGAAGACGGGATCCAGGGCCGCTTCGAGGTCGACGGCTTCGCGTCGCGCCCGGAACGCTCGATCCGGATCCAGGGCAGCCGAGGCGAGCTGCGGGGCCGCTTCGAGGCCCGGGAACTCGAAGTCCGCAACTACGCAAGCCGCGACGCCGAATCCCACCGGGTCGAGGCCGTCCCCGGCGGCCACGGCGGCGGCGACCAGGGGCTCCTCGATTACTTCACCGACGTCGCGGGGCGCGAGGCCCGGGGAGAGGTGCTCGCCTCCGGTAGAGCCGCCCTCGAAAGCCACCGGCTCGGGTTCGCGGCCGAGCTCGCACGCCGCGAGGGACGCGTGGTCGCGCTCGAGGAGATCGGCTGAGCGCAGCGCGGTGGCGGGCGCGCTTGCGGCGCAGCGCGGAAGGCTAAACTCTCTCCGGGCACCGGATCGGAACCGCAGAGGGGAACAGACATGGCAGCCAGACGAAAGGCGGTTCGCAAGCGAAGGGCCACGCCGAAGAAAATCACGCGGAAGAAGAAGGCAGCCAGGAAGTCGACCTCCAGGAAGGCTGCACGATCCAGAACCGCCCGCAAGAAGAGCGTCGGGCACAAGGCCGGTCGCAAGAAGGCCACCCGAAAGAAGACGACGCGAAAGAAGACGACCGGCCGCAAAGCGGCGACCAGGAAGGCCACGCGCAAGCAGGCGTCGAGAAAGAAGACCGCAAAGAAGAAGAGCTCGAGAAAGAAGCGGCCTCTCAAGAAGTCGACGGCCCGGAAGAAAACAGCCCGCAAGAAGACCGTCCGAAAGCGGGCGGCCGCCGCAACCCCGACGAAGAAGCGAACCCCGCGCAGTCAGGCCTCGAAGAAAGCGGCCCCGCGCAGAAGCAATGCCGCACCGCGCACGATACGCGTTCCCGCAGCCCCGCCTCCAGCCCCGAAGCCCGCGGCACCCCCGGCGCCGCCACGCGCCGCCATCGTGGGAGCGCCCGCGGTTCTGCCGCCGGCGCCGCCCCCGCCCGCCGCCTGGCCCCCGCCGGTGCCGGGGTCCGCGACGCGGGAGCCGGCCCCCGCGGTTCCGGCCCAGGCCCCCGAGGCGGAGCCGACCGACTCCGAACCCCGACCCCTGGGTCGGATCGAGCCGACCCAGCCCGCGGACTTTCCCGACCCGGAGGACCCGGTCGATCCGCTCGATCTCTGAAGCGGGGTTTCCCCGGTTCCGTCGAGCCGCGCCTGCTTTCGCTGCCGCTGCCTGTGCGAGAATTGGGGGCGGGAGGGCCCGCGGCTTGATCGAACTGGAACCACTGCTGGATCTCTGGGCGGAGGTACACACGCGACCCGTGGGTTCCGGGCCGTACGGCAACCGCTGGATCTTCGAGGTCTCGGGCGGCGAGTTCGAGGGGCCCCGCCTGCGCGGCAAGGTGCTTCAGAGCGGGGGCGACTGGATGCTCGTCGGAAACGACTAGGTCGCGCGACTCACGCTGGAGACCCACGACTCGACGCTCGTCTACATGCAGTTCCTGGGCGTGCTCGACGTCAACGACAAGGTGCTGGCAGCCGTGCAGGGCTCGCACGAGGCGGAGTACGGCGACACCCTCTTCATGACACAGCCCCGCTTCGAGACCGGAGACAGCCGCTACACATGGCTCAACCGCTACGTGGGCCTCGCCGAGGGAAAACTCGCCCCCAACCGCGTCGACTACCGCGTCTACCGGGCGAAGCCCGTCCTCTAGCCGGTTCCGGCGGCGCTACGCGCCGATCAGCATGCCCCCGTCGCAGACCAGGACCTGCCCCGTGACCATGTCCGAGCCCGTGATGACCGCAAGCACGGCATCGGCTACGTCGATCGGATCGGAGGGCCGGCCGAGCGGCGTGCGCTCGCCGATGGCCTGCATGATCGAATCGTAGCCGTCGCCCCAGCCCGCCTTGAGCCAACGGCCCGTGATCGCGCCCGGCGCGATCGCGTTGACCCGGATCTTGGGCGCCAGCACCCGAGCCAGCCCGACTGTGAGCGTGTTCACGGCACCCTTCGAGGCCGCGTAGGGGATGGAACTCCCCTGCCCGGAAAGGCTGGCCGTACTCGAGATGTTCACGATCTCGCCCCCACCCGCGGCCTCGATCGCGCCGCGGGACGCGCGAACGGCCTGAAACAGACCCCGCACGTTTACGGCCATGATCGTCTCCCAGACCTCGTCGGTGACCTGATCCAGGTCGGGGCCCGGAATGAAGCTCGTGGTCCCAGCGCTGTTCACCAGCACCCGCAGCTGGCCGAATTCCCGGACCGCGACGTCGACGAGCCGCCGGCAGTCTTCGTCGCACGCGACGTCCCCCTGCGCGGCGACGGCCCGCGCGCCGAGCGCCGTCGCCTCGGCCGCGGTCTTCTCTGCAGCCTCGCGCGACCGGCTGTAGTTCACGAGGACCGAGCAGCCGAGCCGCGCGAGCGCCAGCGTCGTTTCTCTTCCCACGCCGGTCCCTCCGCCCGTAATCAGCGCAGCGCTTCCCTCCACCTGCATCGTCCAGTCTCCCTGTGATGCTCGGTCTCCGAGCCCGCATCCGTCGCTGCCAGCCCGCGGAACCCTCCCGGCGCACCCGGCGGCGGCGCAGAGGGTACCATTGACGTGCGGGCATCCTCGAATCCCGAAGCACCCTGATGGGGTTGAAGCCGTCGTGATCTTCCGCTTCCAGAATTGTGAACTCGACCTGGGACGCCGCGAACTCCGGCGCGGGGGCCGTGCGGTTCGAGTCCACCCCAAGGTGCTGGCGATCCTCGAGCAGCTGCTGCAGCGCCACGGAACCGCGGTCTCCGACCGCGAACTGCTCGAAGCGGTCTGGCCCGGCACTTCGGCGGGCCGGGAGATGCTGCAGAGAGCGCTCCACGAGGTCCGGCGCGCGATCGGCGACCGCGACGGTGAACCGCCGCTGATCGAGACGGTCCCGCGGCTGGGGCACCGCTTCGTGGCTCCGATCGAGCGCGTCCCCGACACGCCGGTCGCCATCCCGACGCAGCCCGCCTTCGTCGGACGACAGGACTCGCTCGATCTGCTCCGAGCTTCGCTGGCCGACGCCCTCGGAGGCCGCGGCAGCCTCGTGCTGCTCGACGGAGATCCCGGGATCGGCAAGACGCGACTCGCCGAGGAACTCGCCGACCACGCCCGTGCGTCCGGCGCACGTGTGCTGGTCGGACGCTGCGCCGAGGTCGAGAATCCACCCGCTTTCGACCCGTGGGTTCAGATCGTGAAAGCCTACCTGCACGGGCTTGACCGGCAGGCGGCCGAGGCGGCGCTCGGTGCCGAGGCAGCCCGGATCGCGCAGGCGGTCCCCGAGATCCGGCAGACCTTCTCCGACCTGGGTCCCACACGCGAGGAAGATCCGAACGAAGCGCGCTTTCAGCTCTTCGATGCGATCACGCAATTCCTCGTCCGGGCCGCGGCCAAGCAGCCGCTGCTCCTGCTTCTGGACGATCTACACCACGCTGGCTACGCGTCGCTGCGGCTGCTCGACTTTCTCACCGAGAGACTTCGGAACGCTCCGATCCTGGTGATCGCGACCTGCCTCGATGCGGAACTTCGCCAGGACCTGCCGCGCGCCGCGATCCTGGGGAGCCTGTTCCGCGACGAGCGCAGTCTGCGGCTCAGACTCGAGGGGCTCTCGCACCCGGACATTTCGAAACTCCTGCACGCGATCTCGGGACGCCCGCCCACGGACGGACTCGTGGCCGCCCTCCACGAACAAACCGGTGGCAACCCGTTCTTTCTCGTCGAGATCGTCGAGCTGCTTCGGGTACGGGGCAGGCTCGACTCGCTGGAAGGGCTCGACCTCGTCAAGTTCCCGATCCCGAAGGGCGTCCGCGAGGCGGTTCGGCGCCACCTCGATACGCTCTCGCCCGGCTGCCAGCAGTTGCTCGAAATCGCGTCCGTATTCGGCCGCGAATTCTCGGCCGAGGCTCTCTCGAAGGTCGCCGCGCGCGAGCCCGCTGCCGTGATCAAACTCCTCGCGGAGGCAAGATCGGTTCACGTGGCACTGGAGAGCCCAGACCCGGGCGAGCGCTACCGGTTCAACCACTCGCTGACACGAGAGACCCTGTATACCGGGCTCGGCGCCGCTGAGCGGATCCAGCTTCACGCTCGGGTCGGTAACGCACTCGCCGAACTCGGGGGGCAGGACCAGTCTTCGGTGGTGGCCGAACTCGCGCATCACTTCACACAGGCCGCGCCGGCCGGGGGAACGGAGCGAGCCATCGAGTACTCGGTTCGGGCGGCCGAGCAGGCGCAGGCGCAGCTGGCCTGGGAAGCCGCGGTGGCGCACTACCAGCGGGCGCTCCAGACGCTCGACCTCGGAACGGCCGACGAAGAACTCCGCTGCCGGCTGCTGCTTCAACTGGGGGACTCGCAGTGGGCCACCGGCCAGGGGGAGGCGGCCCGCGACACGCTGCTTCGAGCCTCCGTGATCGCGCGGAGTCTCGGCCAAGCGGACCTGTTCGCGCGGGCGACACTCGCAACCGGGCTCTGGGACGTCGACGAACTGGTCGATCACACACTCGTGAAGCTGCTGCAGGAGGCCCTCCAGGCGCTGCCCAAAGAAGACAGCGCGCTTCGCGCTCGCGTGCTCGGTCGCCTCGCGCGAGAGATTCGCTCCGCGGCACCCTGGGAACGGCTCCGGGAACTCTCGAACGAGGCCGTCGAGATGGCGCGACGCGTGGACGATCCGAGCGCTCTGGCGGACGTCCTGGTCGCCCGGCACCTATCCCTCTGGGGGCCCGAGAACACCGAAGATCGCTTCGCCACCGCGGTCGAGATCGTCCGCCTCGCGGAACAGATCGACGCCAAGGGGCTGGCCCTGCAGGGACGCCAGTTCCGGCTCGCCGACCTGCTCGAACTCGGAGACGTAACCGGCGTCGACCTCGAACTCGACGCCATCGCCTGGATGGCGTCCCAGCTGCGACTGCCCCAGCACCTGTGGTTCACCTCACTGCTCCGGGCCATGCGCGCGCACCTGAGCGGCCGCTTCGAGGAGGCCCGGGACTCTGCACAGCAGGCACGCGACCTGGGAGAACTCGTGCACCCTCGGACCGCGTCCCAGTGGTTCGGGATCCAACTCGCGGCCCTGCACCGGGACCGGGGCGAACTCGAGGAACTCGACCGTCTCCTCGACGAGTTCGTCCGCCGGCAGCCCTGGGTCGCAAGCTGGCGCTGCGCTCGCATCCTCTCCCGGTTACTGAGCGGCGACCGGGAAACGGGGGCCCGGGAATTCGAGGCGATCGCCGCCCAGAACTTCGCCGACCTACGCCGCGACGCCACCTGGCTCGCGGCCGCGACCTACCTGGCCGAAATCTGTTCCCTGCTCGACGACGCACCTCGGGCCGGACATCTCTACTCGCTGCTCCGGCCGCACGCGGGCCGCGCGGTTTCGATCGGACCCGGCGTGATCTGCCTCGGCTCCGCCGCGCGCTACCTCGGGCTGCTGGCGAGCACGCTGGGCCGCTTCGACGCTGCGGAGGCCTTCTTCGAGGAAGCCCTCAAGCAGAACACGGCGATGGGCGCGCGCCCTTCCCTCGCCCGGACGCAGTTCGACTACGCCCGGATGCGGCTCCAGCGAGGCGCGGGCTCCGGCTCGGACCATACGCGCGCGCGCGAACTCGCCGCCGAGGCACTGGTCACGGCCAACGAGGTCGGGATGCCCGGACTTGCGCAGACGATTCAGTCGTTCAACCTCACACTCGAAACTGGGGCCTCGGACTGAGAACTGCGCGCGCCGGGCTGCGCGAAGCCGAGGTCCTGCAACGCTTCTGGAGGAATCCCGGATCATGCGGTACTGGATAATTGCGCTGGTCGCGCTGGCCGTGGTCGGCGGCGGGCTCTACTACCTCCGGCAAAACCTCGATTCGATCGTGGCGAACGAGATCGAGGCCGTCGGCACCGACGCCCTCGGGACGCGGGTACGCGTGGGCAGCGTCGAACTCGACCTGCGCGCGGGAAGCGGCACGATTCGGGATCTCCGAGTCGAGAATCCACAGGGCTTCTCGGACAGACGCATGGTCTCCATCGACGAGATCGCTCTCACGATCGACGTCTCCAGCGCCCTCGCGGTCGCGAGCGGGAGCTCCGAGCACGTGGTCATCAAACGACTCTCGATCCGCGATCCGCGGGTTTCGGTCGTGACCGACCGCAACGGCCGAACCAACCTGCAGTCCGTGCAGGCTCACCTCGGAGGCGCGACCTCCTCGAGTCCCGCTGGCTCGGGAGAGGCCTCCCCGCTCCGGATCAGCATCCTGGAGTTCGCGGTCACGACCGGCCGGATCGACGCGGACACCCGCGCAGTGGGCGGGAAGCAGTACGAGCTACCGCTTCCGGGATTTCGGATGCGCGGGGTCGGTGGCAGGGCCGGGACCCCTCCGGCGAAGCTCGCGGAAGCGATCGGCGAGGCCTTCGCCACGCGCGTCGCGGCCGCGGTCGCTACGCGGGTCGTCACGCAGGGGCTGCGCCGCGCGATCGACCAGAATCTCGGCGGCCAGACGGGCGAAGCCGTGCAGGGCCTGTTGAATCGCTTCCTGCCGAAGGACTGAGACTCGAAACGCCCCTCAGCTGGGCGGACCCAGACCCGCGGCTTCGCGGCAGTCCTCGACCAGGCCGAGCGCGGTCTCCCGCGCACGCCGGGCCCCGTCCCGGAGCACGTCCTCGACCGTGGCGGGATCGCGCGCCAGTTCGCCGCGCCGCTCGCGGGCGGGGCCGAAGTATTCGAGGATGCGGCGCAGCAGATCCTTCTTGACCTCGCCGTAGCCGAGCCCGCCCGCCCGGAAGCGCGCTGCCATCTCGGCGGCCTCGTCCGCCTTCGCGAAGAGCTTCCAGAGCAGGTAGAGGTTCGAGGCCTCGGGATCCTTCGGGCCCTCGACCGGCGTCGAGTCGGTGACGACGCCCATCACCTGCTTCCGGAGCCGCTTGTCGGCCGCGAACATCTCGATCGTGTTGTCGTAGGCCTTGCTCATCTTGCGGCCATCGGCACCGGGAACAATCGCGACCTCGGACAAGATGTAGGCATCGGGAATCGTCAGCACCTCGCCGTACACGTTGTTGAACTTGATCGCGATATCTCGCGCCATCTCCACGTGCTGCTTGTTGTCCTCTCCGACCGGGACGATGTCTGCCCGGTGGATCAGAATGTCGGCCGCCATCAGGACCGGGTAGTTGTAGAGCCCCATGTTCACGGGTGCGCCGGTCGCCACGGCATCCTTGTAGGCGTGCGCGCGATCGAGCAGGCCCTTCGGCGTGACCGAATCGAGCATCCAGGTCAGCTCGGCGGTCTCGGGCAAATCGCTCTGCCGGTAGAGGATCGAGGTGGCCGGATCGAGGCCGAGCCCGAGGTAGTCGAGCGCAATCGCGTGCACGAATTCCCGGCGCTCCCGCGCATCCGTGATCGTCGTCATCGAGTGGTAGTCGGCGATGAAGTAGGTCCCGCGGTTCCCTTCCTGCAGCTCGATGTGCTGGCGCAGCGCACCGAAGTAGTTTCCAATGTGTTGCGTACCCGAGGCCTTGATGCCCGAGAGCACGCGAACGCCGCGCGGCCGCTTCGGGGCCGTCACGAGAGCGCCTGCATCCAGCGCGGAGAGAACTCGGGATCCTGCCCCGCCACGACGCGCGCGAAACGCTGCGAAAGGGTGTCCGTGATCGGGCCCGGTGCCCGAAACTCCCGCTCGTCGATCCCGGCCACCCCCCAGACCCCGATCGTGCTCCCGCACAGAAACGCCTCATCCGCGGACTCGAGCCGTTCGAGCGGAATCCGATCTTCCTTGCAGGCGATTCCCTCGGCCGCGATCAACTCGAGCAGGCAGCTCCGCGTGATCCCGGCCAGCACGCTGCGGAGGGGCGCCGTGTAAATCACCCCGCGCTCGACCAGGAAGAAGCTCTGGGTTGACGATTCCGTGACCTCGCCGTGTCCATCGAGCAGCAGGATGTCATCAAATCCGGAGCGCACCGCGCGCAGCTTGGCGGTCGCCGATGCCGTGTAGCTGGCCGCGATCTTGAGCTGGGGCGAGAGGTGTTCAGGCGGCATCTTGATCGGTTCCGCAAGCATCAGACGCGCCGGGGCCCGGGGACCGGCCCCCCGGTTCCCGCCGAGACCGGACTGCGAAAAGGCCGCGATCGCGACCGAGGGAGACGCATCGGCAGGCAGCAACTCGAGAGAGACTCCGGGCCAGTACGCGCTCAGCTTGACGACCTCACAGCCCGGGTTCGCATGCAGCGTATCGGCAATGGCCCCGAGGAGTTCGTCCAGGCCCGGCGCCAGTTCCATTTCGTTCAGTTCGGCCGAGGCCAGGAAGCGTTCGACGTGCTCGCGCAGGCCGAAGACCCGAACGCCGTCCGGAGTCGCGTACACCGGGATCACGTCGAAGATCAGGGAACCGCGTTGCAAGGACTGGCCGAGCACGTGGACGGTCACCTGCTCCCAGGGAACCAGCCGCCCGTCGAGCCAGATGCTTCTCTCGGATACGGACATCAGGGCCGGGAGTGTAACGTCTCCCCGGCAGGGAGCGTCACGAACCCGCGCTGTCGCCCGAATCCCCGGGGCGTCCGGCGGAGCGCGGTCCGCCGGACCCGCAGAGCGAAAGCGCCTCTTCCACGATCTCTTGCTGCGAGACCAGCACCGCGTCCGCCGCAGGTCCGAGCGGCACGTAGCTGTCAGCGGAACGAACGGAGCGCAGCCCCCCCCCATAGCCGGCTTCGGCGAGGTCCGCGATCAACGCGTCGGCCACACCGCCCCCGGTCGCGCGGCACTCGTCGACGACGAGCACGCGCCCGCACGCCTCCGCGTGCGCGCGAACCGCCTCAAAGGGCAGCGGAGCGAGCCAGCGCAGGTCCAGCACGCGCGCCCGAATCCCGTGCGCGTGCTCGAGTTCTCGCGCCGCCCGCAGTGACAGGCGGAGCCCGTTCGCATAGCTCACGAGCAGGAGTTCCGAATGCGACGCTCCGTACACACCCGGCTCACCCGGCAGCAGCGCGGCGCCTCCGGGCGGCGGGTAGTCGAAGAGCCAGCCGCCGTCTCCCGGCGCGTGCAGGTCCTTCTCGTGGTAGAGCGCGATCGGTTCGAGAAAGCAAACCACCCGACCGCACTCGCGCGCGAGCGCGAGCGCTCCGCGCAACATACGCACCGCGTCATCGCCGCGCGCTGGAACCGCCAGCAATAGACCCGGAATGTCGCGCAGCGCCCCGATCGAGTCGTCGTTGTGGAAATGCCCCCCGAAACCCGACTGATAGCCGAGGCCGGCCACGCGTACGACCAGCGGATTTTGGAACTGACCCGCGGAGAAGAAGCCGAGCGAGCAAGCCTCGCCGCGCAGTTGATCGAGCGCGTTGTGCAGGAAGGCCAGGTACTGGATCTCGGGAACCGGGAGCAGCCCGATGTGTGCCGCTCCCTGAGCAACACCCAGAATCGAAGTCTCGTCGAGCAGTGTATCGAAGACGCGGGCCCGCCCGAATTTCGACTGAAGCCCCGAGGTGACCGCGTACACGCCGCCCTTCTTTCCCACGTCCTGACCAAACACGAGCATCTCGGGTCGGCGCAGCATCTCGTCCGCGAGCGCCGAGCCCAGGTGAGAGCCAAGGGTTCGGCGAGAGGGTGCGCGCGCCTCCTCTGGAAGGCCGCCCGGGAAGAGACTGCGGCGCGCGGCAGCGGCACTCGCGGCCTCGGCCGAGGCGCGGCAGGCTTCGGGGTCATACCGCTCGATCGGGGCCGCGATCTCCGAAACGCGCTGCAACCGCGGGCTTCCAGACACCGCAGCCGCGGCGCTCCGGACGCGGTCGCGCGCGCGCGCGATGCAGGCGCGCAGTTCCTCCGGCGAGGCGGCCCCGGTCTCGATCAGGAGTCGCGCGTTTCCGGGCAGCGGGTCACGCGCCTCCTGGGCCTCGATTTCGGCGACGGAACGGTAGGCACTCTCCACGTCGCTCCCCGCATGGCCCCAGAGACGCACGGTCTCGAGGTGCAGGAAGACCGGGACGCGGGCACTGCGGCAGCGTGCCACCGCGCCGGCGGCGGTCTCGAAGATCTCGTCGAGGTCTCCCGCGGCCCGAAGGTATTCCAGGTGTGAGAGCTGAGAGAAGGTGTCCTGGATCCAACGCCTCGGGGTCTCGACCGAAATCCCGATGCCGTTGTCCTCGCACACGAACAGAATCGGAACCGCACCGCCCAGCCGGTGCGTCCAGCGCGCAGCGTTGATGCCGGCCAACGCCGACGCGTGGTTGGCAGACGCATCGCCGAAGGAACAGAGCACGATCGAGTCTTCCGGAACTTCGATCTCGACCGCGAGTTCTCCCGCACGGCCGAGGGCGAACGCCATCCCGACGGCCTTCGGCAAATGAGACCCCGCGGTGCTCGTCTGCGGCAGAATCCAGAGGGGCCGGCTCCCCCAGACCTTGTGGCGCCCTCCGGAGATCGGATCCTCGCGCGCCGCACAGATGCCGAGCAGCGTGTCGCGCACTGCGTCGATCCCGCCGTACCGGCGCGCGCGCGCCAGCATCAGTGCACCCGCGCGGTAGTGGAGATAGGCCGGATCGGTGGTACGGGAGAGTTCGCCGAGCACCGCGTTCTGTTCGTGGCCTGCGCTCGAGATCGTGTAATAGCCGTAACCTTCGCGACGCAGTTCGCGCGCGGCCACGTCGATCGCACGGCTCGTTACCTGATCTTCGAACAGCCGAAGCGCGGTGCCGGCCGTGAGGCCGTGACCGGAACGCAGCGGGTCGCCGTCCATGAGACGGACCCCGGGCGTATCCGCAGCCTGAAGCGCGCGCTCGAGGTTCTCCTCGACGATCTCGATTCGGCTCGCCACCTTCCCCCCCCGGAGACCCCGGCGCAGACCGAGAAGCTAGTGCTCCTTCGACCCGGGCACAGGCCCCTCGGAGATTCCGCCGGTTCGGAGCGAAAACGCGCTGGCGAGCTAGTCGCGTTCTTCCGTTGTCGGAGCGTACTGACGCGCCTGGCGCGGGCCAACCGCGCGCGTCGAACGCAACTCGCCGATCCGTTCCGGAGACAGTCCGGCCTCGGCCAGCACCCGATCGGTGTGCTCGCCGAGTTGCGGGGATCGCCGGGGCGCCTGCGCCGGAGCGGAGTCCAGGCGGACCGGGGAAGCGAAGGTCTCGTAGCGGCCCAACTCGGGATGCTCGATCTCGACCAGGTAGTCGTTCGCACGAACCTGCGGGTCCCCGAATACCTCGGTTGGAAAGTGGAAGGGTCCGCACGGAACCCCGCGCGCCCGCAGCAGTTCGATCCACTCCTGGGTGGTCTTCGTGCGGAACAGATCTTCGGCGTGCCGCACGAACGCCTGCAGGGCATCGAAGCCCTCCGGCGTGGCCGCGTCGAAGTCCTCGCCCTGCCTCGGATCTTCGAGTCCCGTGGCCTTGCGAAGCCGCGCGTTCAATCCCGGAGACAGGCAGCCGACGGACAGGAAGCCATCACGCGTGCGGTAGTGACGAAAATAGACGTTGCCCGCCCCGCCCGGTTGCAGGCTCCGGGAGAAGAACTGCTGCTGCTCGGCGAAGTCCGCACCGCGTTCACGCAGTCGCGCCAGTTCGCGCTCGAACGGCTCCCAGCGCGCGGGATCGAAGTTCTCGAAGCGGTGCAGAACGTTTCCGGCGAGCGCCAGGGCGGTGGAGAGCAACGAGGTCTCGACCCGCTGCCCTTCGCCGCTGCGATCGCGTTCGCGCAGCGCCACCAAGATGCCGAGTGCCGACAGAAAGCCCGTTCCCATGTCGGCATAGGCGGGCCGGACCAGGCGCGGCGCACCGCCCTGGTCTGCGGCGGTGATGGCACCGATTCCGGACATGCCCTGGATCACGACGTCGTAGCCTCCGTCGTCCGCGAACGGACCCCTGGGACCGTAGGGCGTATTCTCGAGGTAGACGAGTTCGGGCCGCAGCGTGTGAAGGCGCGCGTAATCGAGACCGAAACGAGTGAGATCCGATCGCTTCAGCGACACGAGCACGACGTCGGCCGTGCGCACCAGCGCGTCGACGACTTCGCGGGCCTCTGGATGCGCGAGGTCCAGACACAGGCTGCGCTTTCCGCGATTGAAGATCGCGTAGCCCCGGCCCTCGCCGCGCACCCCGGTCGGCTGGTGCAGCCGAAAGCTGTCGCCGCCCGGCGGCTCGACCTTGATCACGTCGGCACCGAGGTCGGCGAGCAGCAGCCCGCAAACCGGCACCGCCATCACCTGGGCGAACTCGAGCACACGGACGTCTTCGAGTGGTCCCGATCGCTCGTTGGGCACCCGCTGATGTTATCTTGGCGCTCCCTTGGATTTCCACTTCACGCCGGAGCAGGAGGCCTACCGCGCCGCAGCCCGGGCCTGGCTCGAGGCAGAACTTCCGGACTGGAGCCGCCCCGGATTCGCGGACGACGCGGAGGAAGCCACGCGCTTTGAACGGCAGCGAGCCTGGCACCGCAAGCTCTGCCAGGCTGGATACGTGGGCGCGACCTGGCCCGAGGAGTACGGGGGCCGCGGGCTCGACCCGGTGAGCAACGCGATCCTGCAGGAGGAACTGGCCCGGGCCGAAGCACCGCCCGGACTGAACCCGCTCGGCATCGGGCTGTGCGGCCCCGCGATCCTTCAGCACGGAAGCGAAGCCCAGAAGCGCCGCTACCTGCCGCGGATGCTCAGCGCCGAAGAGCTCTGGTGCCAGGGCTATTCCGAGCCCGGTGCCGGCTCCGACCTGGCGGGACTCTCGACACGGGCCGAACTGGAGGGAGAGAGCTACCGCGTGAACGGCCAGAAGATCTGGACCTCGATGGCGGACCGGGCCGACTGGTGTTTCGCCCTGGTGCGCACGGACCCCTCCCGGCCCCGGCACGACGGCATCGGCTTTCTCCTGATCGACATGCGCACCCCCGGCATCGAGGTGCGTCCGATCACGCAGATTACGGGCGCGCGAGAGTTCGGCGAGGTCTTTTTCAGCGACGTCCGGGTCCCCGCCGAAAACCTGGTCGGCGCGCCGACCGAGGGATGGCGGATCGCGAACACCGTTCTCGGGTACGAGCGCGGCGCCAATACGCTCTCGCTCTACCCACGCTTTCGAAAGCGCTTTGAACGGCTCGTGGAACTCGGCCGCAAGCGACGTGGTCCCGCCGCAGCAGTCCTGCGCGAACGGCTCGCCCAGATCGCGATCGAGGTCGAGATCCTCAGGCTCAACTCGCTGCGCCAGCTGAGCCAGCTCGCCCGGGGCGAGCCTCCGGGATCCGAGGCGAGCATTCAAAAACTCTACTGGTCGGAACTCGAGAACCGCTTCCACCGCCTCGCGGTCGACCTCCAGGGTGCCTACGGCCAACTGGTGGCGGGCAGCGAGCGCGCCATCGACGGGGGAATCTGGCAGTTCGAGGAACTGAACGCTCTCCGCTTCATGATCGCGCGCGGTACCAGCGAGATTCAGCGCAACATCATCTCCGAGCGGGTCCTCGGGTTACCGCGACGATGAGCCGGGAACACCGCAGAGACGGAGTCGAGTACAAGGCCGTCGAAGCAGACTACTTCGAACGCCGCGGCCTGCGCCGCTTCGCGGGGGTCGGATCGCTCTGGGCGCTCGGGGTGGGGGCCGTGATCTCGGGCGACTTCTTCGGTTGGAACTTCGGACTCGCGGCCGGCGGGTTCGGCGGGCTGCTGATCGCAACCGCCGTGATCACCGTCATGTACGCGGGGCTGTGTTTCAGCATCGCGGAAATGGCGCCCGCGCTGCCCCACACCGGAGGCGCCTACTCGTTCGCACGCTCGGCCATGGGCCCCTGGGGCGCGTACGTGACCGGACTCGCCGAGAACATGGAGTACATCCTGACACCGGCCGTGATCGTTGTCGGGATCGGCGGCTACCTGGCCGCCATCTTCGGAACCCCGGACGCCTGGGCCCCGCTCTGGTGGGCGCTCTGCTACGTGACCTTCGTGGGACTGAATGTGGCCGGCGTCGAGACGAGCTTTCGGTTCACGATTGGGATTACGCTGCTGGCACTCGCGATTCTCGTAGTCTTCTGGGTCGGGGCGCTCTGGCACTTCGACCTGAACCGCTTCGCACTCGACACGCAGCCCGGAGCGGATGGTTCGCGCTGGCTTCCCTTCGGCATGGCGGGCGTATTCGGGGCCCTGCCTTTCGCGATCTGGTTCTACCTGGCCATCGAACAGCTTCCACTGGCCGCCGAGGAGTCCCACGACCCCAAGCGCGACATGCCGAAGGCCATCCTGCTCGGACTCGCAACGCTGGTGGTCTGCGCGTTCGCAACTCTGATCCTTTCCGCTGGCATCTCGCCCGGCGCGACCGCGCTCGGTACTTCTGACGAGCCCCTGTTCGAGGGTTTCAAAACGATCTTCGGGAGCGGCATCGGCACGCGACTGCTGGCACTCGTGGCCGTCGCCGGACTGGTGGCGAGCTTTCACACGATCGTGTTCGCCTACGGTCGTCAGATCTTCTCGCTCTCGCGCGCCGGGTACTTTCCAAAATGGCTCTCGGTCACACACACGCAACGCAAGACGCCGGTCGCGGCGCTCCTGGCGGGCGCGGTGCTCGGTTACGCCGTCGCACTCGCCATCCACCTGCTCGGCGCCGACCATCCGGTCGGCGCAGTGCTGCTCAACATGGCCGTGTTCGGGGCCGTGATTTCCTACATGTTTCAGACCGCGTCCTTCGTGCTGCTCCGGTGGCGGCTTCCCGACATTGATCGTCCCTATCGCAGCCCACTCGGGATCCCGGGTGCAGCGCTGGCTTTCGGAATCGCGGGGCTCACCCTGGTCACGCTGTTTCTCGCAGACCCGGTCTACCAGAAGGTCGTGGTCGGGGCCGCGCTCTGGTTTGCGGCGGGTCTGGTCTGGTTTGCGCTCTTCGGCCGGCGGAACCTGGTGTTCGCGCCCGAAGAAAAGTTTGCGCTCGGAGCCCACCGCGAATGAGCGACCCGAGGGCGCCGGAGCCCGACGCTTGAGGGCGCAGGGGCGGAGTACGACGGCCGAACGCCTCCGCGAGAGGGTGCGCAAGGGCTACGCCGCCGCCGTCGCCGAGTCCACGTGCGCCGAGATTGCGCGCCGGATTGGTTACACGCCCGAACAGCTCGCACGCATTCCCAGCGGATGCAACTTCGGATTCGGTTGCGGAAACCCCGTGGCGCTCGCACAACTCAAGTCCGGCGAAGCCGTGCTCGACCTCGGCTGCGGTGCGGGCGCCGACGTCTTCCTGGCCGCGGGCGCCGTCGGTACGGACGGCCGCGCGGTCGGGGTCGACCTGACCCCTCACATGCTCGATCAGGCCCGCGCGGCGACCCGCCTCGGCGAGCACGCGCCGGCCGAGTTTCACGAAGCCCCGATCGAAGAACTGCCGTTCGAAGACGCGAGCATGGACGCCGTCATCTCGAACGGCGTGATCAACCTCTCGCCCGAGCGCGATCGCGCGCTGAAGGAAGCGCACCGCGTGCTCCGCAGCGGTGGGCGGCTCGTGATCTCGGACCTCACGGTCGAGGCCGAGATCGATCCCGCGGTCGCCCGAACCGCGCAGCTCTATCTGGGGACGCTGCTCACGGCTGCCGACTACGCCACGCGCATCCTGGAGGCCGGCTTCCGCGACGTGGCGATCCTGCGCGAGATCGACTACGGACGCCTCATCCTGTCCCGCAGCCAGGAGTTTCGAAGGGCCGCCGAGGAAGATGCGGTCCCATCGGATCGGCTGCAGAGCTTCTTCGAGAATCTCCGGAGCTTCGAGCTTCGCGCCCGGAAGTAGCTCGCCCGCTCACGCGCCGGGAAAGGCTTCCGCCACCGACACAACCGAGGCCTCGAGAATGCCCACGATCTCGTCGACCTCGGAGCGCGTCACGCAGAGCGGAGGCGAGATCCCGATCACCTCCCACATTGCGCGCGCGAGCATGCCGCGCTCCGTGCAGGCACCGGCCACGGCGGCCGTGAATGCCATCGGTCGCCCACCGACCGGATCGCGCGTGCCCGGCTGCACGAACTCGACCCCGGTGCAGAGCCCGACGCCCCGGATCTCACCGACGAGCGGGTGGCTTCCGAGCGCGGCCTTCAAACACTCGAGCAGGTAAGCACCGACCGCAGCGCTGTTCTCGACGAGTCCCTCGCGTTCGATAATGTCGAGATTCGCGTGGGCGGCCGCACAACAGGCCGGGTGGTTGTTGTAGGTAAAGCCGACCATGAACGGAATTCCGCGCGGCGTCTCGTCGCGGAGCGTTTCGTAGACGCGGCGCGAGAGCCCGACGCCGCCGAGCGGCAGGTACCCGCTGGTGATGCCCTTTGCGAAGCTCACGAGGTCGGGGTGGATATCCCAGTGCTCCATCCCGAACCAGCGTCCGGTTCGTCCGAAGCCCGTGATCACCTCGTCGAGGATCAGCAGGATGTCGTGCTCGCGGCAGATTTCCTGGAGCCTCGCGAAGTAGCCGGCCGGCGGCGGAACCACGCCCCCGGTCCCGATCACGGGCTCGACGATCACGGCCGCAACGGTTTCGGGACCCTCGCGCGCGATCACGGCCTCGACGTCTTCGGCACACGCGAGCGCGCACTCCGGAAAGGTCTTTCCGAGCTCGCAGCGGAAACAGTAGGGTGCCGCCGCCTGCACGTGCAGCGGATCGGGCTCTTCCTAGATGTGGTAGGCGGGGATCCGGGTCGCGCTTCCGGCTCCGCGCGTAATCCCGTGATAGGACGAACTGCGGGACAGAATCTTGCGCCGCTCCGGGCGGCCCTTGACGGCCTGATACGCGCGCGCGATCCGGAAGTTGGTCTCGTTGGCCTCCGAGCCCCCGGAAGTAAAGAGAAAGCGGTCGATCTCGCGCCCGGCCGGCATCCGTCGGGTGAGACGCTCGGCCAGCCGGATCGCGGGCTCGTTCGAGAAGTCCCAGAAGGAGGGGTAGTACGCGATGCGACGCATCTGCTCGGAGACCGCGTCCGCGATCTCGGTCCGCCCGTGGCCCACGACGATGTTCCAGAGCCCCGACAGGCTGTCGATCAGGCTGCGTCCGTCCGCGGTCTCGATCCGGATCCCCTTCCCTCCCTCGACGATCCGGGGGCCCTTCTTTTCCTGCACCCGAAACTCCGTGATCGGGTGGAGCAGGTGTGCGCGGTCGAGATCCTCGAGCGTAGACATCGCGTTCCTCCTACGGACCGGGCTCCGCGAAACGGTATCCTACGACGCGGCCGCTCGTCGACGAAACCCGCGTCCCCGGATCGAACAAGCTGCAGGGCGGCCGAGGCTTCGTTCCGGCATCGGAGGTTCGAAATTGAAGGCCCTGATCTCTGCCTGCGCCACCCTCGTCGCGCTTCTGCTTCCAGACGCAGCCCGCTCCGACACGCTCTACTTCCATAACGGAGACCGACTGACCGGGTCGTTGGTCCGGTTTCTGGAAGACAAGTTCAGCTTCTCGTGCCCTGACCTCGGAACGATCGAGGCGCCGAGGAAGTCGATCGAGAGCTTCTCGACCGGGAGTGACGTCGAGGTCTGGCTGCAGGACGGTTCGGTCCTCACGGGCCCGGTCTCGCGGGGCTCGATCGCACTCGACCAGATCACCGAGATCAACCCCGCAGAGACCGGCTGGAAGGGGAGCATGTCTCTCGGATTACAACTCGAGCGGGGCAATACCGAGAGTAACGGCGCAGATGTCGGAATCTCGCTGCTCCGGCGCTTTGGCAAGCACCGGATCCAGCTGCGGACCGGCTACTCGGGACTTCGCGGACGCGATACCGAGGGGAACGAGGTGACGGACAGGCGCAAACTCTGGGGAGGCGCGGAGTACGACCATTTCGTGAGCGAGCGATGGTTCTGGTTCGGCCACTCGGACGCCGAACGGGACGCGCTCGCAGAACTGGCTCTGCGGCTCATCACGGGTGGCGGGTTCGGCTATCAGATCATCGATACGCCCGATCTCGCAGTCTCGGTCCGGTCGGGCCTCAACTGGGTTCGCGAGCGCTACGACACCGACTCGGGCGCGAGTGACTACCCGGGCGGTAGGTTCGCGTGGGAGCTGAGCGGCCGCCTGAATGACTCGCTGAGCTTCACCCACAACGGAGCGTGGGTTCCAAGTCTGAAAGATTTTGGGAACAACCAGCTTCTGCGTACCCGGCTTGCACTGAGGCAAGCGCTCTGGGGAAACTGGTTTGCCGAGGCGCGGCTGGCCTGGCAGCTCAACACGGCGCCCGCCCCCGATACAGAGCGACAGGACGCGTCGTACGCGCTCGCACTCGGGTGGAGTTTCTAGGCCGGGGTCCGACGCGGCCGCGCGCTCAGCGCAGCCTCGGACGCAGAACGAGCAGAGCGAACACAGCCACCAGACCGGTTAGAATTCCGAGAGACGACGGCTCGGGCACATTGACGGCGACGGTCACGGAGTTCTTCTCGATCCGGGCCTCGGTTCCGAACGCGCTGAACGCGGCCAGGGTGTTGTTGGCGATCGCAAACTGCACGCGGGTCGCCGTACCGGACGCGCCCCGCGATGCCAGCAGGCCGTCGATGTCGATCCGGCCAAACCCGGACCAGCCGGCCTCGACCTCGGGGCTCGGACCGAGCGTGAAGCTTCCGCCCGCCCCGGAGAGGCTCAGCACGACGTCGAAGCTGAGATCCAGCCCCGGGCTCACGGGCGCGTGGTCGATCTCGACGACCTGGCCGATCAGTAAACCCCCGACCATCGCCTGGGCAAAGTCCGGTGCACTCCCCAGCAGCGTGTAGGTCCCGCTCTCGCGAAGCTCGAGGTTGTGGACTCCCTGCAGGGGCAACGCGTCGACGGTCATCGACAGCGCTCCGGTCCTCTGATCCACAGCGCCACCGCTGGCAATCGCCGAGAAGCCCGAGGGTTGAAAGGAGAGTTCATCACCCGTGATCGCGGGCACTCCGAAGAGCGCGAGCGACGGGTCGGTCACCGACTCCTCGCTGATGCCGGTGTAGACCACGGTCGACCCGGTCGCGTCGGGGTAGGAGAAGGAGATGCCGGAAGCCGGAATCGACACGCTCGAGAGCACGCCCGAAACGAGCAGCCCGATGACCCAGGAGCGAAGTCCCGCAGTCATTCGCCCCGCCCGTCGTTCGCCCGGAGCCTGCGCGGTCTGCATCCGGCGGTCACGAGCGCGAGGATTCCCGCCGCCATCAAGATCCAGCTGCTCGGCTCGGGGATGACCCCCGGTGGGGATGCCTCGGCAGTACCCACCTGGATGAAGAATTCGTTCCTGGCGATCATCGAGATCGAACCGGTCTCGCTCTGAATCGAGAACAGGTTGTCGAGATGCACGTTCACGATGGTGGCCGGCGCCGCGAAGCCCGCCGCCTGGACCAGCGCCTCGATGTCGATCTCGAGCGCCCCGGACCAGATCACGGCCAGTCCGAGATGGTCGACGAGATTGAAGTCTCCACCTGCACCCGAAACGCTCGTGATGTCGAAGTCACCGCTGAACTGAATCGGAGAGAGGAGCGGACCGGAATCGAGCGCGATGATCTCACCGCTCACCATTCCGGTCACGCGCGCCAGCGTGGCGGCCGTACCGATTCCCTGCAGGTTGTAACTGCCCCGTTCCGAGAAGCCGATCGAACGAATTCCGAATCCACTTGCGGCGTCCACGGCCAGCGACAGGGTCGCGAGATTGGACTCACCCGCACCCCCGACCCCCGAAGCCCCGAACACGCTCGGGAAGAATTCCAGTCGATCCGCGCGCACGGCCGGGGTTCCGAACCCCGACTCGGTGACGGCCCCAAAGCCCACCGAGTCGCCCGCAAAGTTCCCGTGGTCGATCGGCACCGCCACGGCGGCGGATGCCAGACCCAGCAGCAACAGAATCGCGGATCCGAGCAGGCGCAAACTCCACCTCAACGCGCGTCTTCGCTTCAGCTTCCTACTCACGAACCTCCGGGAGAACGCGAGTGGGCCAGAATGAAGCATCGAAGGTAAATAGCTACAGTAACATGAGTACCAGGAATTGGAATGGCTGGACTCGTGGTAATTCTCATCCAATATTGTCAAAACAGGTATTATAAATCCCTTAAAGTGAAGATTTTTTCCTTCCGCTGTAATATACGACCGAGTGCTATTACTCCCTATCTGTAGGTGGCAACTACACGCCCGAAGGTGGCGGCCTGACGGCCATTTTCCGGCCGGGGGAGGCCCGCCCCGGCCGCGTCCGGGCGGCGGCGCGGCTAGAATGCGCCTGCCGAAACGGCCTCAGAAAGGCCCGTGATGCAGGCCCTGCGCTTCCCCGAAAACCCGATCATCACGCCCGAACTCCACCCGAGCCTGGGCACAAACGTGAACGGCCCCAGCCTGATCCGGGCCCCTCGCTGGCTCAAACGGCCGCTCGGCCGCTACTACCTGTACTTCGCCCACCACAAGGGCCGCTTCATCCGGCTCGCAACCGCCGACGCGCTCGCGGGTCCGTGGCACGTCCACGAGCCGGGAGCACTCAATCTCGCCGATTCCGGCTTCCCGACCGAACGCTTCGAGATCGCGCCACGCTCGAAGCTCGTGAAACGACTCCTCGACGCCGGCCTCGAGGAGCCCCACATCGCCTCGCCCGACGTCCACGTGGACGCGGCTGCGCGCGAGTTCCGCATGTATTTCCACGGGCTGATGCCCGACGGCAGCCAGCTCACGCGCGTCGCGCTCTCGCCCGATGGTGTGCGCTTCCGGGCACGCGGGGCACCGGTCGGGCTGCCCTACTTCCGGGTGTTTCGCCGGGCCGGCTGGCACTACGCGCTCGGCATGCCCGGGATCTTCTTCCGCTCGAAGGACGGAATCGAAAACTTCGAACGCGGGCCGGCCCTGTTCAGTTCCGACATGCGCCACTCGGCCCTGCTCGTGCGCGGCGACAGCCTGCACGTGTTCTGGACCCAGGTCGGCGACGTCCCCGAGCGCATCCTGTGCTCGCGGATCGAGCTCGACCCGGACTGGGCGCGCTGGCGCGAGAGCCAGCCCGAAGAAGTGCTCCGTCCCGAAGCGCCCTGGGAGGGCGCGAAGCTCCCGCTCAAGCCGTCCGTGCGCGGCGCCGCGCTCGCACCCGTTCACCAGCTGCGCGACCCGGCGATCTTCGAGGAAGACGGCGAGGCCTACCTGCTCTACTCCATCGCCGGCGAGCGCGGCATCGCAATCGCGAAGCTGGCGCTCGACGGCTAGCCCGGCTGCGCCCCTCCGCAGCAACCCACCGCCGAGTGAGCTACCCTGCCGCCGCTGCGCGCCCGGCGACTCCGGTCCGCGGCCCGCAGCAGCTTCCGGTTAGCCGACGTAGCTCAGCTGGTAGAGCAGCTGATTCGTAATCAGCAGGTCGGCGGTTCGAGTCCGCCCGTCGGCTCCAGGCATTCGCCCGTGATTCCGTGAGCTTGACCACGAGGCCGGGTTGCCCCGTCTGTAGAGCCCTCTTAGGCAGGGCCGTATGCGGGCCGTGCCACGCGTGTAGACTCTCTCTCCGGGGGTGGGCGGAAGGGAAATCCATGCGGCGACCCAAGCTCGCGCGA
>JABSQV010000123.1 GCA_013215565.1 Myxococcales bacterium
CGCGCGGCTTAGCCCCGACATGCAGTCGGTGGGCCCCGTCGAAGTCAAGATCACAGCTCTTCGGGGGAGGCGCACTGCTGCGGATAGGAAGTATAAGCCGCGTTTTGGCAGCACGTCCGAGTAAGGATGTTATGACAACTCCCGCGGGTGGCCCGTGGCGAGCCCGTGGCGGGGCGATTTCAGGGTGGGCGAGATCTTGGGGGTTCGTGTGCGGGCGTTGGTTCACGTGCCGGCTGGTCTGAGGGCGAACGGGTCGCGTGGGGACGCGTTCGTCGGCTCGAGCGTGCTGCTTGTGAAAACCGGGGAGCTTGCTCAGGCCTCTTCGTAGGTAGGCGTTTGATCGAAATCGAACGCCTCGTCGAGGTTCGGCGTGGGCGCGCGGGGCTCGGCGCTCGCCGGGGCGAGAGGCGGGGCGCGCGCCGGGAGCTCGAGGCATTCGAGGATGGCTCGTGCGATGGCCGCGTCTTCGATCGCAGCGAGCCCCCGCAGCGTTGAGCCGCAGCGGGGGCAGCGCAGCGCGTCGACGGCGAAGACACGCTGAAGCAGCGCCGCCCAGTGCATGCGCGCGCGTCGGTTCGTAGGTTGGGCTGCGCAGGCTTCGCCCGGTTGGCCGGGGTGGGTCTCCACTGGGGAATGGGTTGCGGAGCGGCTCGGGGCGGTTGGCGCGGTCGGGACAACGCGCTCGCGCAGGCTGGCACCGGGCGCGAGGATGCCGTGATAGCGGACCTGGTGCGCGCGCGGCGGCGGGATCAAGGGCGCGAGCCGATCGATCAGGTCGCGCCGCTCTATCAGGATGTGGGTCGTGCCATCGCGCCAGCGTGTCTTGAGGCGCAGCGCGAGCCGACCGTCGGACCGCTGCTCGAGTCGGTGGTGCGCGACCGGGGGGCGCGCGACATAGCGACACAACCGTTCGAGGCGTCGGCGGTCGTGCGCGGGGACGCAGACGCCGGCGTGAAGGCTCATCTCGGCGTGGCGCGCCAGGGGTGCCGCATCGCTTTCGGGGCGACCGCCGCCTGCCGCAGGCTCGACCCGGTCGCCGAGCCGACGCCAGCGCTGTCCGGCCTCGGGGCCGGTGGCGATGCGGCTGCGGAGGGAGGCCTCGGCCAACAGAGCAAGCAGGGGTTCGTCTCGCGCCAGGGCGTCGTCGTCGGCCTCGGCGCGGGCCAGGGTCAGACGGCGCAGCCGCCGAGCCGTGCCGATGAGCACGCGCGCGACATCGTCGGCTGTTGGCGGCGTGAGCGCGATGAACTCCGGTGTTCGGCCCGGGCGCGGCTCGTAGAGGTAGGCGCCATCGAGCGCCAGGGTGTGGAAGTGGAGGTTCAGGTTCATCGCCGAGCCGAAACGTTGGATGAAGGTCACAGCACCGCACTGCTCCGCTGACACGCCAAGCTCGCGGCGGACGCGTCGTCGCAGCTCGGCGAACAGGGCGCGCAAGAAGGCGCGCAACACCTCGCTGGTGAGCTTCGCGTCGTAGGCGCAGCGGTAGCGGAGCGGGTAGGGGAGGGTGAGCACCCACTGGCGGTTCGGCACATCGGGGATCACGCGGTCGACGAGGTGCGCGGCGGTGTCGGCCATGCGGCGCCCGCAGCAGGAGGGGCAGAAGCCGCGGCGCTTGCACGAGAAGGGGACGAGACGCTCGAGCTTGCACTCATCGCAGCGCAGGCGAAGGAAGCCGTGGGCGGCGATGCCACAGCGCAGATAGGCGCGGAGCTCGTGCTCGATGAAGCGGGGCGCGGGCTGGCGGCGCTCACGCGCGCGGATCAGAAAGGACTCGAGCTCGCCCTGCACGGTCTGGTACAGCAGCGTGTTCTCGGGATGCCTTGGCACGTATCCCGAGCCCCCGGGTACAAGCTCGGTGGTGCGCGACTCGAGGTCCGACTGGGTGTGCGGGAACACCATGTCGAAGCGGCACTGCGAGAGCCGTGCCGGTCTCGGGGCGTGTGTGGAGGCGGAGACGGCCGGGTGCGCGAACCGTGGTTCACACTGTCGCGGGACAAACGTTCGCGCTGGCGGTCAAAGTGGCGGTCAGCCGGGCTCGATCGGTGCTCTCACGATGCGGAACAACCGAGCCGAAGCTGCCGAACCGACGACACATTCCGAAGGGTGGCCCAGGCCAGAATCGAACTGGCGACACCCGCATTTTCAGTGCGGTGCTCTACCGACTGAGCTACCGGGCCACGGGGCGGCCAATCTAGCCCGTCGCCTGGGGCGCAGCTAGCGAAGTCTGGCGGGCGGAGCGGGTCGCGAGGCCGGGCCGGCGAGCGCCGGGTCCTCGAGCGCCCCGGCGAAGGCGGCGGCGCTTCCGGCGGGTGCGACCCACACCCGGCTCATTTCGAGCGATTCGATCGGGCGGTTCTTCGGACCCCAGCGTCCTGCGGCGTCGCGCTCGACTTCCGTGATGCGGTCGACGATGTCCATGCCCGAGACGACTCGGCCA
>JABSQV010000124.1 GCA_013215565.1 Myxococcales bacterium
CATATTCGGTCGACGGTACGCATGCCCGAGCTGCGACCGATCCGAATGCTGCAAGTGCGGCAAGCTGATCGACCTACTGGCTCTCCACTGCCTCTACGGTGGTACGGTGTGGTGTGGTCCGTGCCGCTATCCGGCGGCGCGGTGAGGAACTATTACCACCACACCACGAACACCCGGATCGTCCAACTCGTGATCGGGTGGCAGCTGGCCTGCGACATATGCTGCGGCGACTGCTGGACGTTGCCATGCCCACATCCGAAGAGGCAGCCGGCCCAGTGGGTCGCGCTCAATCACAATGACGCAGGCATGGATTGGCTATTCGAGACGTTCGACGAGCCGCTGGAGTACGCATGGCCTGGTGATCTCCCGGTGGACATCACCCAGATCTACATCCTCGCGGGACTACTGAACGCCGAGGGCCACATCGAGCGCACCATCCATCGCGTCATGTCGCCGGAAGAGGTTCAACGCAGCGTGCCAACAGAGGAGGCGACCCATGAACCATAGCGACGCGATCGACAAGATCGTGCCGGCATACGTCAAGGCGCAGGCAGCGCTTGGCCAGGCGGAGAAGGACGGGCACAACACACACCTGGACAGCAGGTACAGCACCCTCGATGCCGTTTGGAGCGTTGCCAAGCCTGCCCTGGCAGCTAATGGCCTTGCTGTGATTCAGACACCCACGATCGCCGGCGCTGAAGTCGTGTGCGTGTCGCGAATCATGCATACCTCTGGGCAGTGGATGGAACAGACGATGTCGTTGCCATGGGCGCCCGGACGCAACGCGCTGCAGCAGGCGGGCGCAGCGATGACCTACTGCAAGCGGTACAGTTTGCTCGCGCTGCTCGGCATCGGTGGAGACGCTATCGACGACAACGATGGGCACGTGGGTGACGAGGCGCCTGCCGTGCCCGCGTCGCCTCGACGCTCCGGTGATGGCGATAATGCGTTCCTTCGGTCGCTGTCGGAGGCGTCGGGACACACGCCAGAGCGGATAGATGCGTGGCACCGAACTTGGCACAAGCGGCCGGTGCTGCAACTGCCGATCGGCGATCGGGGCGAGCTGCGCGACTACCTCGACACCGACGATGGCAAGGCCGAGCTCGACCGGTGGGCGAGCCAGTAGCCTCGCGCGGGCGCGCGCGCGAGGGCCGAAAAAGAACACAAACCAATAGAGAGGACACGACATGGGACAGCCAACCAGCGGCGGAAAAGCGCTCAAACCCTTGCAATCAAGCGGTCAAGCACCGCAGCAAGCACCGATACAGCAAGCTCCTCAACCGCAACCGCAGTTCGATCCGAGCAACCCCGCTCACCTCGGACAGCTACCAGGCGGCGGAAATCAGGCAGTGTTAGATCTCATGCGCCAGGCTGGAGGAGCGCGCCGGCCGCTGGTGCCAGGCAACGTAGCGAGCGCATCTATCGAGTCGGACAAAGTCTACGCAGACGTAGCCGCCCTATGGGATGAGGTAGCCTGTTGGGGAGACCAGGCAGACGAAGATCCGCAGGGGTTCTTACAGGAGTGGTCATCCTGGGCCTTCGACCTTTACGGGCCCGTAGCAGACGCGTCAGAAGCCGCAGGCACCGACGGCCTACTCACGCCAACGAAAAAGAAGGACATCGGAAACGCATGGAATGACGGCAACCCCACGCTAAGCGACTGTCCAATCTCCGGCGCTGTGCTGGCCGCCCTGTCGGGCACTCACTGGCAGTCCCGGAACGCCTGGGATTCAGGCCAATTCGAGGTATGCATGGGTACAACGGGGCGTATCAAGATGTCGGCGTACGTCGAAAACGAGGAGGCCCGCGATATAGGTACGGTGGCCATAGGGGCATCATCCACATCTACCTCTGGCGCGGCAGCGAGCCACAAAAGCACTGAGACTGTGGGTGCGGAGGGAGCTACCGACGCAACCGAGAGAGTTAGCGAGTCCTATCAGTCAGATACTGGCGGAATCACGACAGCGATGAGCACAGCAGGAATCGTGACTGCGGGTGATTTGATTCTGAAGATCGAGTGTTCCTTTTTTCGCGTAGGCGAGGGCAAATTCGGGCCTAAAAGCATCGAAATCAACGCAGGCAGAGTAATCATGATGGGCGTGCCACTATGAGCGACGACTGGCCGAGCCCCTGGCAACTCTCCTGGGCCTTCTCTGTGCTGCTGGCTGCGCTCGTAATTGTCCTACTGTCGCCTTCCGCCTGCGTGGAACTGATTGGAACTGGAGATGCAATGCATGAAGAAATAGCAGATCAGGTACAGGTACAGGTGCAGGTATACCAGTATTCTTCTGTCGAGGAGGCTACTCTGGCAGCCTCCGGACGTCTGGAGGGAGTAGTCATCCCGTCCGGTCTCTACTCGGGCGTAGTGGGCGATACCGTGATCGTCGTATCAGGTGACGTGTCTGTGGAGGAGGCGGAACAAGTATTCCGCAGGCTGGCGGACCGATGACGTCGCCCAGGCAGTTCCGGATCATCAGGACCCTAGGTAAGGGCGGATTCGGTGAGGTCTACCTCGCCGATATGTTCCGCGAGGGCGGCCTCTCGCAACGCGTTGCGATCAAGGTGCTCCTCCCGGACCTAGACCCGAAAGGTCAGGCGGTACAGAGGCTGCGCGATGAGGCCAAAATGCTTGCCGCGCTAGATCACCCGACCATCCTAAGGGTGTACGATCTCACCACGCTGGACGGGCGCGTGGCGCTGGTTGCC
>JABSQV010000125.1 GCA_013215565.1 Myxococcales bacterium
CGGCTAGCCGCGCCTCTGATGCGTCTCGTCGCGGCGCGCGTTTTGCGCTCGCGCTCGCGTTAGCACGAGAGTTTGCTCCGAGCGCGCAGGGCATCGAACTTTCCCCGGAGAGCCAGCACCGGGGCGGAAGCGCTATGGCATGTCTGTGAGGTCGGAACCAGTTGCCAGTTCGCTGTACGAGCGCCATCGTGCCCGGGTGGCCGCTGAAACCGTCCCCGAAGTCGTCCGCAGCAGGGAGCGCGCCGTCGGCGCCGAAGGCCCCGGTCTACGTCAACGGCGATAAGCACGAGACGCTGCTGGGGCCGGACATCGTCCGCGAGTTCACCGAGTTTCTCGACGAGTACGTCGCGACCCAGTACGGTCCGCCGGTCTCCCAAATCTAGAAAGCGCCTACCGCGGTGCGGACTTTGCGCCGCCGCCCACCGCCGTCTGCGACTCGACGGCCCCTACGTCATCGAGATGCTCCGCGATCTCCTTCAGTTCGCGCCGCTGCCACCTCGCACGCCACCTTCGGACCCGTCCGGAGCGTCGCCTTCGAGTACTACGATCCGAGAAGCCAACTCGATTTCTCGGACACCCGGGCACTGCTCGATATCCTCGGGCTCGGCGAGCTCGGGGTCCGCGAGTTCGGAGACCGGTTCTTGCAGAGCGGACGCGTGGAAGAGAGAAGCTGCCAGTGGGAGGATATGAGATAGGAGAAATAAGCGGGCTTGTGGCCTTGGGTTGGAGTTCCGGGTAGGGGTATTCGGCTAAATGAAAGCTGGGTTCGGGCAGGGCTCGGCCGCGCGGCGGAGCTCCTATCTGGACTGGCAGAGTGCCTGCTTGTCGTTGATGCTACAGCTGGCGATCGTCTCACCGCGCACGTCGAGCACTTCGGCTCGCCATCCACCCGAGGGGTGGGGAGTGAAACCGAAGAAGCCATGAACCGCTTCGAGCATCGTCGCGTTCGTCGCAGTTTGAGAGTCAATGGGTACCTCGAGGAGCCCGTCGGTCACTGTGGGAAGCATCTTGGTTCCGCCGTTGCCGATGGTAAACTCCGGCGGGCGACCCCCCGAAAAGCTGAGCACCTCCGAAACGTGGACGTGCGAGGCCAGGACCACCTCCACCTCAGACGGCAGCGTGCCGTTCAAGTTCGAAGCGTGCAATGCCGCCTGAACCGTCGCGTTGAGCGACTCCACGGTTAGCCCGGCCGCGTCGGGGAACTGCTGGTTTAGGCACGCCGCTTCCCCGACCCAGTTCTCCTTCGGGTCTCCGTTCGCCTCGCTACGCGAAAGCGCGCGCTTGGGACGCAGGCTCCAGATGGGGCGATGACTGAGGAGCCAACTGGCGCCCGTTGCAAGCTCCGCTGCTCTCTCGAAGTCGCGCGCGTAACGGTTGATCACGACTTCGGGAGACAGCTTCTGCTCGGTATCCTCGGCTTGGACGGTGTCCATGACGATCAGCTGCAAGCCCTCGAAGTCGAGCGAGTAGGGAGCGCTGAAGTCGGCGCATTGCTGGCCCAGGCTCTGAGGGTCGAGGAACCGAAAGTAGCCCCTCCCCGCCCGCGAACACTTCTCGTGGTCGCCGCGCACCAGGACGAGCGGGGCCGCTTCGAGCATCGGTTGCGCGGGATTGAAAAACTCCTCGTTCCAGATCCTCATCCGCACGCCGGGACTGAGGAAGACCAGCCCCTGACACAAGGAGCAGCCGTCCGGGCACTTCTGCTCCCGATAGATGTAATCCCCCAACTGAATGATCAGGTCGGGTTGCCATTCCGCCACCCGCTGCGCCACCTCGGCGAACTGCCAGGCGTTCGGGTCTCTGCAGTCCTGGAAGCCATCGTCGAGGTGTATGCCTGCCTTCATGCGGCAGCCTGTATCTCCGATAACCGCGATCCGCTGCGGATTTCGAGAGACCGGGCGTAGCTTGCGACCGCCGACTTCGATCCACCGCGTTCCGGTCGGCACCAGAAGCTCGCAGACCAGGACATCGAAATCCGCGTCGGGTCGAGTGCGCACCTTCATGCGCGCATGGCGCCGATCAAAGTGAGCGATGGGACAACGTTCCCCATCGACGATCGCGCGCACGAGCCCACGGTTGGGCGGAACAACCTGGACCCATGCACTGCGTACACTAACATCCGGTTGGTCGAAATCGGAGTCGGAATCGGAGTCCGAGTCTGAGTCTGAGTCTGAGTCGGCGAACGCCGAGTTGGAACCAACGAGACACAGCGAAGCCCAGACAGCGACCATCAGGGACCGCGATAGCACCGACGGAACACGAGAGACACAGGTCAGCATATCTCTGCCTTCTCTATACGGCGGGAACATCCATCGGACCTAGCTTCAGCGTCGAGCATACGTCGCATCAGCGAGCCAACGCAAGTCGCGCCCACGCCTAAGCAGCGGCTTCCTGTTCCGACGATATCCTCCGCTCGGACGTAGCAAGTGAGGAGATCAATTGCGCCTCCAGGTGATGAGCCCAAGGGACAGCGCTGTTCTTCGAAGCTAGTTGATGTCCAACTCGCACGAAGGTTCATGCCGGCGTCGAGGCCGTTGTTTCCCAAGACCACGGTGCCAGTCGAGGGAGGATAGAAGAAATCAACGGGCGCTTGGGCTTGGGTTGGAGTTCCGGTAAGGGGTGTTCGGTTGAATAAAGGTTGAATTCGGGCTGGGCTCGGCCGTAGGGGCGCCGGTAGGAGTCAGCGGCCTTTTGGGCCTGGGTCCGAATTCCGGGTACGCGTGTTCTGTCAAATGGAAGGTGGGTTCGGGGTCGTTGCCAGAGACACCCGGATTCCCCGGGGCAGAGAGATAGCCCCGGTCTTAGAGGGGCGGCAAAAAAGCTCCTTGGACGGCACCGAAGTTTCCTTCGGGGAGTCAACATCTACAAGTGCCTTCAGAAGCAACTAGACCGCAGCGAGCGTCTCCGAGATCTGTTGCCCCGCCTACAGTCTGTAGATCGGTTGCGCAGTTGGAATCAGTAGCAGCTGCTGACGCTCTTTAGTGTTACATCGACCATTGAGAAATTCGACAGCGGGCGGAGCAGTCTGGAAGACTTCCGCGAAGTGTCTTGTTGTGACCGAGCAGGTGTAGGTGATACAGACGGCGTCCCCGGTTCCTGTCTTCGCTTCAGATCCATGCGGGCGCGAAAGCCTAGTGTAGTGTCCAATCTGGACGCGACACTAGCTCAGTTCGAGGCCCTTCAGTCCGCCCTTGTCGCGCCAGTCACTCAGCAGTTTGAAGAACGCTACGGAACCGCCCCCGTAGAAGCCGTTCTGCCCACTGCGTTCCCCGGGTTTCCCCTCGTTGTTGTAGTAGCCCGGGGTGCACTCTTCGAAGAAGCTCTGAGCGCCACGCGCGAGCCGGATGATCTCGGCGACCCAGTCCGCTTCCGCCTCTTCTGTGGCTTCGACACATTCGATTCCGGCATCGAGAGCGTGCTTGATGATGTACGCGAGATGCCGGCTCTGCTCGTCGAGCGCGTGCGGGAAGTTCACGGTGAAACCCGATTGGGTATTGGTCATGATGAAGCAGTTCGGGAAGCCGCGGCTGTGCATCCCATGAAACGTCATCACACCGTCCGCCCACTTTTCGGTCAGGCTCATGCCAGCGCGCCCGTAGAGCTGGTAGCCGCAGCGCCGTGAGTAGTCTGTTCCCACCTCGAAGCCGGTGGCGAAGATTAGACAATCCAACTCGTATTCCACGCCACCGACGACTACGCCCTTTTCTGTGACCCGCTCCACGCCGCGGCCCTGCGTATCGATCAGCGTGACATTCGGGCGGTTGAAAGTCTCGAGGTACTCGTCGTGGAAGCAGGGACGTTTGCAGAACTGCCGATAGTAGGGTTTCAGCGCTTCCGCGGTGTCCGGGTCGTTCACGATGCTCTCAGCTCGCGCCCGGATCTGTTCCATCTTCTGGAAATCCGCCATCTCCATGGTCTTCGCGAGACCTTCGGGCGACATGTCCGCATTTTCGTCGGTTCGGAGCATGATCAGCAGCTTGCGGATGATGTCGGTCCAGCCGTCGTTGACCAGGTCCTCTGCCTGGTAACCGCCCGACACGAGCGTATTGAAGTTGTCCATCCTTTCCTTGTGCCATCCCGGCTTCAGGCTCTTCTCCCACTTGGGGTCCGTGGGTCGGTTGTTGCGCACATCGATCGACGAGGGCGTGCGCTGAAATACGAACAGCTGGTCAGCCGCAGCGCCGACGTGGGGGACGCACTGCACGGCTGTCGCGCCGGTACCGATGATCCCGACGCGCTTGCCGGCAAGCCCCGTCAGGTTGCCGTCGGAGTCGCCGCCCGTGTAGTCGTAGTCCCAGCGACTGGTATGAAACGTGTGACCCTTGAACGTGTTGATCCCTTCGATTCCTGGGAGTTTCGGCCGATGCAGCGGTCCGTTTGCCATGGCGACGAAGCGGGCCCCGATCTGGTCCCCGCGGTTAGTCGAGATGATCCATCGGCGAGCTTCATCGTCCCAGCGCATCTCGGTCACTTCTGTCTGGAAGCAGGCGTTTCGGTAGAGGTCGTACTGTTCTCCGATCGCTCTGCTGTGGGCGAGGATCTCCGGTGCGCGGGTGTACTTTTCCTTGGGGACGAAATCGAGTTCCTCGAGCAGCGGCAGGTAGATGTAGGACTCGACGTCGCACATCGCGCCCGGGTAGCGGTTCCAGTACCAGGTGCCGCCGAAGTCGCCGCCCTTCTCGATGATCCGAATGTCTTCGATGCCGGCGTCGCGCAGACGTGCGCCTGCGAGTTGTCCGCCGAAGCCGCCTCCGATCACCACGACGTCCACTTCGTCGTTGAGCGGCTCGCGGCTGAAGCCGGGCTCGACGTATGGATCATCGACAAACTGCGAGAACTCGCCCACGACCTCTTGATACTGCTCGTTGCCATCGGACCGGATTCGCTTGTCGCGTTCCTCTCGGTACTTCGTGCGCAGCGTATCGGGGTCGTACCCGAGGTCCGCAGCCTCCGTAGGGGCGTGGCTCGGCTCGCTCATCTCGATCGTCATCTACCTCTCCCGTGTCACCCTGTAAGTCTGGGTCAGCCCGCTAGTTGCCGTCGTACGCCATCTCTTCCAGGGCGGCGAATTCCCGCAGGACCCGCTCGCCTTCCGGATGAGCCAGAATGCGCTCGTGGTAGAGCTTTCGCTGGTCCTTGGCGAAGAGCTTCGGCTGTTCCTCGATTGCCCACTGTGACAGTTCGGCCCAGAACGGATCTACGATTTCGGCGCCGGAGATCGTACCCCCGTCTGTGGTCTTGAAGGTGAGGCTTCGAATCTCACCGAGATAGAGCCGCAGCGACATCACGTGGATCTCTTCGTCCGTTCGGATGCGATCGACGATCTCTGCGGCGCGCTCCGCCTCTTTGCGCCGGTCGCAGAACAGGTCCGGATCACGAAGCAGTTGCTCCGTCATCGCGAACCCGCGCTCCGCGCGAAACTCGATCAGCAGCAGATTCAACAGGAAGTAGATCATGCCGCCGTGCGCAGCCGAGATCGGCGGCACGCGGCGCTGCGCGTCCTCTGGCCTTCGAATGTCTCCTGGGTCGGGAGGCTCCGGGTAGTCAACCTCGCCGAAGGCGAGATCACGAAGCGCGAACCACATCGTGTCGTGGCCACCGATGCCGAGTTCGGGCTGCCCCCCTTCGTCGATGCCGTGTGCCTTGAGAAGTCCCTTGCTCAGGTGTCCAATGGCCATCTCGGAGATGTCTTCGACGATGACGTCTTGCAGGTTCGACCACTCCACTTCCGCGAGAAGCCGTCCCTTGGCCTCTATGCGGCCGGTAATCGTCAGCGTGTTCCAGAACGACTGTCCGAGCCCTTCAGTCAGCATGAGTTTTTGTTGCGCGAAGCTCGGAAAGCGCAACCCGGCGAGCAGCGACGAATCGGCAGCCATCAGATCGCCACCGCGATCCCGAAGCTGCTGCGCCCAGGCGGCGAAGGCCGGCTCGCGAAAGAGAGTCCGCGGAGAGACGTAGCAGCCCGCGTCGTCGAAACCGCCGTGCAGGCGGTGCTTTGCCTCGATCTGCGGTGCGGCATAGGGAACGGATCGCATCAGCTCTTCTTCGGTATAGACCAATTGTGTCATGCGGAATCCTCTTGGTTCGGTTGGACGGGAGACACCAATGCGAAATCGCAGAATTGTGTGATCTGCTCGACGAGCAGATCGCGATTCATCTTGTGCTGGCCCCCGTAGACCAGCGCCTGGTGAACCAGCCCCACGATGGCGTGGGCGATCAGATGCGGATCAAAGCCGTCGCGGAGGCGCCCCTCGCGCATGCCCGTTCGCAGTCCCTCCGCCAGCACCTCGGCGATCTGCCCGTGCATGCCGCTCTTCGAGGAGCGCGCGGAATCGATCATCGCCGGATCGGAGAAGGCCGCGCTCATGACACCGGGATTCTCGTCCACGTAAGCGAGCAGCGCGTGAAGCGAGCCGGCGAGCCGATCGTGGAAACTGTCCCCCTGCGGTTCCGCAGCCATCCTGGCGAGCACTTCGTTGGAGGCCTGGGTGACAAAGGCCAGATAGACCTCGCGCTTGTCGGCGAAGTGCGAATAGAAGCTGCCGGTCGCCACGTCGGCCGCGCGAGCGATGTCCTGCGGGCGGGTCGTGTGATAACCGCGCTCGATGAAGAGCGCGCGGGCAGCCGAAAGCAGGCGGCTGCGAGTCTCAGCCTTGCGCCGGGCGCGCCGATCGTTCAGCGGTAGCGGGGCGGTTCCTGCGGCCATCTGGATGATTATTTGTCAATAATGACAAATTGTCAATCGACTCTGCCCGCCGCAGCTCTAATTCGCGCTCATCCGGCCCCGAAACCCCGCTGAGCATGCGAAAGCCGGCCTTCGCCGCTTCGCTGCCCCCGGTCGCGGCGGAACCTCGGCCCTTCGCCCAAGGGCTCGAGCGCGATTCCGCTACGCGCGTCCCCACTTTGCGCGCAGGTCCTCGATCATGAGGTAGCCGCTCGGCACGATCAGGAGCGTGACGAGCGTTGCGACCGCGACGCCGAACGCAAGAGAGATCCCCATGGGTACCAGTAACTGAGCCTGGACGCTCCGGTTCAGCATTAGTGGGAGCAGCCCGACGAACGTTGTCAGCGCGGTGAGGACGATCGGGCGCAGTCGCGCCACGCTCGCCGTCTCGATCGCAGTGTGCAGCGGGTCTCCCTGTTGACGGCGCTGGTTCACGTGATGAACCAGCAGCAGGCTCGAGTTGACGACCACACCCGACGCCGCGACCAGGCCCATGACCGACATGAAGCTCAGCCCCTTGCCGAAGAGGAGGTGCCCCAGGACCGCACCCACCAGGCTGAACGGGATCACCGCCATGATGATCAGAGGCTGGAGGTAGGAGCGAAGCGGGATCGCGAGCAGCGCGTAGATGCAGAACAGCGCCACCGGGTACCAGCGAAGCAGTGACCCGAGGGCGCGCCGCTGCTGGCGCTGAGCGCCCTCGAGGCTGTAGCTGACGTCCGGGTAGTCGGCCAGGATCTCCTGGAGGGAACCCGCCTCGAGCGATGCCAGAACCTCGTTCGCCGTGACCTGCGTCCGGTCGACGTCGGCGGTCACGTTGACGACGCGCTGGCGATCGGTGCGTCGGATCGTGGCGAAGCCGCGTCCGGGATCTGCGCGTGCCACCGTCCCGAACGGGACCTCGCTCCCGTCCGGAGCGCGAATCCGCATGAACTCCAGGTCGCCGAGCGATCGCCGGTCCCGCAACGGATAGCGCACCATTACTCGCACGTCGTCGCGTTCGCGCTGGATTCGTTGTGCCTCCTCACCGTAGAACGCCTGGCGAACCTGGCGCGCGAGATCTTGCAGCGTCAGCCCGAGCGCCTCCGCCGAGGGCAGGATTTGCAGCTTTACCTCCCGCTTCCCGGAGCGGAACGAGTCGGTGATGTCGAGCACTCCCGGGTAGCTGGCGAGCTTCGCCTTGAGCCGATCCGCGGCCTCCTGCAACTCGGATACGCGGGGCCCCCGGAGCTGAAGGTTGATCTCCTCCCCGACCGAGAAGAGGGAGGACGAGAACGAGAGTTCCACCGCGTCGGGCACCGGTCCGGTGATCTCCCTCCAGCGCAGCGCCACCTCGTTGGTGGGGATCGACCGCTGTTCCGACGACACCAGTTCGAGCGTCACCTCGCCGAGATGGGCGCCGCGGTTGGCCTGCCGCCCCACCGTCTGTGGATTGTTCGACGCGGCCTCGAGCGAAGGCTGCTCCCCCACCGCGCTCAGCACGTGCCGGACGAGGCTCGAGCCGGCCGGTGCGTAGATCGGGTCGATCTCCTCGCGAAGTCTTCCGACGGCACGCTCGATCTGCCGCACCGCCCCCGACGTGGCCTCGGCCGGGATCCCCTGCGGCATGGTCAGAGCCGCGGTCACGTAGTCCGCCTGCACGGGAGGGAAGAACGAGAAGGAGAGTCGGCCACTGCCGACGACCGCCCCGGCGCAGAGCAAGCACGCGATTCCGACCGCCGCGGTGGTGTAGCGCCACTCCAGTGCGCGCCCAAGGAGCGAGCGGTACGGGCCGTGGGCGAACCGTTCGAGCCCGGTTGCGACCCACTCGCGAGCCGAGGCGATGCGCCCCAGCGGGAGAGCCCAGAAAGATGCGGCGAAGAAGGTCCGAAAACTCTGGCCGACCCGCTCGGCGAGCTGCGAGCGGTGACCGAGATGCGCCGGCAGGATGAGCTGCGACTCGAGGAGTGAGAACAGCAGGCACATGATAACGACCGTCGAGATCACGGAGAAGATCTGCCCCATCATGCCGGATACGAGGAGCATCGGCGCGAACGCTGCGACGGTCGTGAGCACGCCGTACACCACCGGCGTCGCGACCCGGTGCGTGCCCCGAATCGACGCCTCGAGGCGTTCCCCCGTGCGCGTCTGTTCGCTGTGCACGCTCTCGCCGACTACGATCGCATCATCGACGAGGATTCCGAGCACGAGGATGAACCCGAAAAGCGATATCCCGTCGATCGACAGGCCAAGAGCCGGGAACATCCACAGCGCTCCCAGGAACGAGATCGGCACTCCCAGGCTGATCCAGAAGGCGAGGCGGGCGCGGAGGAAGACGGCGAGCACGACGAGTACGAAGGCGTACCCCGTGCGGCCGCTCCGCAGCAAGGTGTCGAGGCGGTCGCGCAGCAGTTGCGAGTCGTCCCGCCAGAGCGTGAGCTCGACCCCGGGGGGAAGCTGCGCGCGTGCCCGGGACACGTAGTCCCTCACGCTCTGCGCCACCTCGAGGATGTCCTGCTGGCCCACGCGGAACACCCTCACCATTGCGGATGGGCGACCGTCGAACTCGGCCCACTGATCGGTGTCTTCGAAGCCGTCGACGACCTGCGCGATGTCCTCCAGCGTCACGCGGGTGCCGTCCCCGCGCGTGATCACGACGAGCTTCTCGAACTCTCGACCCGAGTACGCCTGCCCCTTCGTGCGAAGGAGGATCTCGCCCCCTTCCGTCTTGATCGACCCACCCGGCAGATCAAGCGAGGAGCGGCGAACCGCGTTGGCGACCTGGTCAAACGTCAGCTCGTGACGCCGCAGCGACGCCTCGGGAACCTCGATCGAGATCTCGTACGGCCGAACGCTCAGGAGTTCGACCTGGGTCACTCCGGGCAGCGCCGCAATCTCGTCCCGGACGCGCTGCGCGACGCGCTTCAGCGTCCGCTCGCCGACCGGTCCGGTCACAGCCAGGTCGACGACCGCACGCTGGATCGTCACCTGCGAGACGATCGGTTTCTCGGTGTCTTCCGGGAAGGTGTCGATCCCGTCGACGCGGTTCTTGATGTCGTCGAGGGCGCGGTTCACGTCGACGCCCGATGACAGCTCGACCACGACGGCGCACGCCCCCTCCGCTGCGGTCGACCGGATTTCCTCGATCCCGACCACCCCGTCGATCGCCTCCTCGATCCGAATGCAGACGCCGAGCTCGACCTCCTCGGGGGCGGCCCCGCGGTACTCGACTGCGACGGTGATCATCTCGATGTCGATGTCGGGGAAAGATTTCTGGGGAAGGCCGGGCAGGACCACGAGTCCCCCGATGATCAGCAGGCACATCAGCAGGTTCGCAGCCACGTGGTTCTCGGCGAACCAGGAGATCGCACGCTTCACAGCTGTGCCTGCGTACCTTCGGTCAGCAGTTCATCGGACTCTCCCGAGACCCGGACCTCCATGCCATCGACGAAGCTCTCGAGCGGGGATACACATACGCGTTCGCCCGTCCGGAGTCCTGTCCGAATCACCACCTGGTTGCGATCGGTGCGGAGTACCTCGACGTCACGCTGATGAAGGCGGTTCTGCTCGTCCACGACCAGAACCCGATCCCCTTCTCGCACGACCGCACGGGGAAGCACGACGACGTCGCGGGCGATCCTGCCCTCGATCTCGGCCTCAACGAACAGTCCGACGGCGAGCGGAGGCCGCTTCGACAGTTCGGTGCGACCGTACGGGTCGTCCACCTGGGCGACCACGTGCACCATTCGGCTATGGGGATCGATCTCGCCCTCGGTCCTCACCACGCGCCCGGTCCATGACCACGTCTTGCCCGCGAACCGCGCCGAGAGCCGCACTCCCGGTCCCCCTGTCCCCGACTCATGGTTGCGTTGGAACCCGGGAAGATCGAGGAAGGCGAGTTCCTCGTCGGGCACCGGGAGGCGCACCTCCGCGAGATCTACCGCGTAGAGCTTTCCGATGGAAGCACCACGAGTCAGGAACTGGCCGACGTCGACCCGCTCCTCTCGCACACGGCCTGGAAACGCCGCGCGGATCTCTGTTCTCTCGAGATCCCGCTCCGCCCGCGCTGCGCTCGCCCGCGCCCCGCGCACGCCCGCGGCTGCGACGTTGTCGGCGTTCACTGCGTCGTCGAGCTTGGCCGCGCTGCTGATGTTGCGTTCGGCCAGCCCCCGTTGGCGGGAGAGTTCCTTCTGCGTTCGCGCGTGCTCGCTCTGCCTGCGAGCGAGCGTGGCAAGTGCCTGCTCGAGCGCCGCTTCGTAGTCGCGCGGGTCGATCCGGAGCAGCACCTCGTCGGCCTCGAAGAAGCCGCCGGACACCATCGCGGGGGAGACCCAGACGACCGGTCCGGTCACCTGTGGTACGAGGTCACTCTCCGTTCGGGGAGCCACGGTACCGTGTGTTCGCACCGAGAATTGCAGGTCGCGCTTCTCGACTTTCAGGACGCGGACCACGGGAACTCTCCTGGCCGGCAGTCGCACTTCCGCCTGCGGAGTCGTTGCCACCAGGATCGCGGCGCCGAGTGCCCCGAGGGCGAGGGCGAGTACGGGCGCGAGCCATTTCCAGTCGAGCCTCATCCCGCGGAGCTCCCGGGTTCGGGGACCGCTCCGGGCGCGAGCAGCCCGGCGGTCACGAACCCGACCATTTCGCGGAGCAGATCCTCGTCGCTCGGGCCCGGGCCCCACTCCCCGGGCCGCAGTTCGATGCCGGCCCGCCCGGAGACGACGTGGACCATCACTCCGATTGCGAACTGGAACCGGAGCGCGACCTCGTCCGGCTGCAGCTGGGGAAGCGCCCGACCGAGCGCGGCGATGAACCTCGTGGCCACCTCGCCGAAGACGTCGATCAGCAGGGGCCGCACGACTTCGAGCGGCTCGCTGTGCAGGATCGTTGCGACTCGACGGACATCGGGGTCGGACTGGGCGCCCTCGAAGACGGGCCTGAGGAACGCCCTCACGAACTCCTCGATCGGCGGAGCTTCCCCGGCCTCCGACCTCCTCACCACCGCATTCAGGAGGCGCAGCCGCTCCCGGTTGATGGGCGCCACACGACGCGCAACCAGGGCGCGCAGGAGCGCGGCTTTGGAGCCGAAGTGGTAGTGGACGGCCGCGACGTTGACGTGCGCCTCGACCGTGACGGCCCGGATCGAGGTCCCAGGAACGCCCTGCTCGCCGAATAGCCGCTCGGCGGCATCCAGGATTCGGCTCTTGGTCTCGGGCTCTGGAGTGGTCATCTCTGGCTCAAACTCAAGCTATTGATTGAATCATCTGTTGGGTGCGCGAACCTGTCAATCTGCCGGAATCCCGAGCAGACCCGGGGGTAGAGGAAGATCCGGTCGGGCGCCGGCCGCCGCCCTTGGTCGGGGGACGTGCCGATCAGCTTGGCGAAGAGCGCCGGGACACCCGCTGGAGCTCCTGGCAACCGAGGCTCGGGGCAGAAGACGGGCCTTTAGCCGCGCTGCCACGCTTCCCGATACCCGCTGCGACTGCGAAGGTTGCTCTTCTCTAGCCTATGCCCGGCTGGGCCGGCCTGGAAGGTAGGCCGGACATCGACGGTTCAGGTGTTTGCTGTTGCAGAGACGCTGCGCTCATGAAATGTGCTTAGGGCTTCTTGGGTGAGTTCTGTGAGGCCAATTGGACCCTGTTGCAGTAATGCTGAGGATCGGAGAAATGGACGCGTTTTTAGATCTGAGTCGCGCTCCGTGCGCTTCTCTCCCAGGCGCAGGTTGAAGACGGCGTCGATCTTGATCGCGCTTTTCGGTCTGTAGTGGTCGTCGTCAACGCTCGCGGAGTCCAGGCCCCCGTGCGCGCTGTCGTGCATGGGCGTGGGTCCGAGTTCCGGTAACGAGGGTTCTGTTAGATAGAAGGTGGGGTAGGGTTGGCCTCGCGCGGCGGGTGATGGTGTTCAGTTGAGCGCGAAACGGACCGCATGTAGCCAAGCACGCGTCGCCCCCAGGAGCGAATTCTCACCCAAGGCGAGCTGCCTAGCGGAGGCGCCCCCTGATCTTCGATGATCCTGTGTGCAAAGCTGGATGCACTCATTGCAGATGTGCACGTCGGGGCCGGCAACGAGCTTGCGCACCTAATACTGACTCTTCTAGCAGAACGAGAAAGTGATGACGTTTGCCATTTGTGCCCTAAGCATAGGACATGCAGACGGGCTTTTGCGCTTGGGTCCGAGTTCCGGTAGGGGTGTTCTGTTAAATAGAAGCTGCTCTGGGGCCTGCCGACGAGTGCGTCCTTCACCGCGGCGCTGGGCGCCGCCTTCGCCCTCTCACTCTGCGCGTCCGCAATCCTCCGCGAGTGAGCACCCCGGCCCCGGAACTTGTCAGTCGCCGACGCGCCCGCAGATCGGACCTAGCGGGAATCATCCCTTGGGGGCTACGATGAGACAGCCCAGCGGAGGATGTAGTGATGAACAGCTCTCGGGTTCTTGGGACCGTCCTGTGCGTACTCAGCCTGCTTGTCCCAAGCGTCGGAGTCGGGCAGCAGATCGCGCCGACCCTTTCTCCCGACGACCTGTATGCGCAACGTCAGAGCGGATCGGCGCCCCAGATTCTCGACGTACGGACGCCTGAAGAGTTTCGCCTGGGTCACATCCCCGGTGCAGTCAACATTCCGCATACGGATCTTGCCTCCCGTATCGATGAAGTCGAAACTGAGCACGGGGTCGTCCTGTACTGCATGGTGGGCCCGCGGGCGCGCCTCGGGGAGAAGACTCTTCTCGATGCCGGATTGCCAAAGGTACATCACCTCGATGGCGGGCTCGCGGCCTGGAAGGCCGCCGGCTACCCCGTAGACCGAGCCGACTCCGAGTAGCGGTCCGTGACTCGATCAGCCCGGCCTGTTGCCGGAGACCAGCGCGTCAATGAGAGGCATTCGGTGAACGCATGACGACGAGCGCTCGTGAGCGCGCCGCGCGGCTGTCCTGCTGGTCGGGGCCCGTAGACCCGAATCCCGTCGGAGGCGGGATTACGAACGCGAACTTTCGCGTGGAAGACCGCGGCGATCGCTTCTTCGTGCGGATCGGAGAGGACATCCCGGTGCACGGGGTCATGCGATTCAACGAGGCGGCCGCGAGCCGAGCGGCGCACGCGGCCGGTCTCTCCCCCGCGGTCGTGCACCAGGAGCCGGGAGCCCTCGTCCTTCGGTTCGTGGAAGGGCGCACGCTCGAGGCCGAGGACGTGCGCAAGCCGGGAACGCTGGAGCAGATTCTTCAGGTCGTCACGCGTTGTCATCGGGATGTACCGCGATACCTCCGAGGACCGACACTCGCCTTCTGGGTCTTTCACGTGATACGCGACTACGTTCACACTCTCCGAGAAGGAGGTACTCGCTTCTCCTCGGAGCTGCCCCGCTTCACCGCGGCAGCGGAGACGCTGGAACGCGCCGTTGGACGAGTCGAGCTCGTCTTTGGCCACAACGACCTCCTGGCCGGGAACTTCATCGACGATGGCGAGAGGCTCTGGTTGATCGATTGGGACTACGCGGGGTGGGGAAGCCCTCTCTTTGATCTCGGTGGGCTTGCCTCGAACAACCAGCTCTCGCCGGAGCAGGAGGACTGGCTGCTCGACCGATACTTCGAGGGATCGAAGGACCCTCCGCCTCGAAGAGCCTACCTGGCGATGAAGTGCGCGTCGCTTCTGCGAGAGTCGATGTGGAGCATGGTCTCGGAGCTCCATTCGGCGCTCGAGTTCGACTACGTTGCCTACACGACCGAGAACCTGACCCGGTTCGAGCGTGCCTTTGAGGACTTCGAAAGCCAGTGAGCCGCGGCGCCCACGCGGAGCGGGTCCCCTCTCATGCGCGGATCGTGGTGGTCGGCGGAGGGATCATGGGCTGCTCGACCGCCTACCATCTGGCAAAGCTCGGGCAGCGCGACGTCGTCCTTCTGGAACGTCACACGCTCACGAGTGGCAGCACCTTCCACGCCGCGGGACTCGTGGGCCAGCTTCGGAGCTCTGCGAGCGTAACCCGGTTGCTTGGTCACTCGGTTGCGCTCTACGAATCGCTCGAGGCGGAGACCGGCCAGGCGACGGGGTGGAAGCGATCTGGCGGGCTCCGGCTCGCGTGCAGCCGCGAGCGGATGGAGGAGCTGGAGCGGCAGTCCAGGACCGCGCGAACCTTCGGCCTCGAGATGCACCTGTTGACTCCGAAGGAGGCCCACAGGCGCTGGCCTCTCATCGAGGTCGACGATCTCGTAGGCGCGGCCTTCGTTCCCAGTGACGGTTCGGCCAGCCCGGCCGACGTGACCCAGGCCCTGGCACGGGGTGCGCGCATGCACGGCGCTACGTTGGTCGAGAGGTGCCGGGTCACCGGCGTCAATCTACGCGAGGGGCGTGTCGCAGGTGTTCAGACGGAGTCGGGAGCCATTGTCTGCGAGATCGTCGTGAACTGCGCCGGGCGATGGGCCTCCGAGTTCGGCCGAATCGCCAGCGTGACGGTCCCCGTCGTCTCCATAGAGCACCAGTTTCTCATCACGGAGCCGATCGAGGGAGTCCCCCGCGATCTTCCTACGCTTCGGGATCCGGATCGGCTGACCTACTACAAGGAGGAGACCGGTGGGCTCCTGATGGGCGGGTACGAGCCGAATCCCGTCGTGTGCGATCCCGACGCGGAGCGGCCGGGCGAGCTTCTGCCGCCCGACTTCGACCACTTTCAGCAACTCGCGGATCTAGCCGTCGGTCGCGTCCCCGCGCTCGAGCACGCCGGCATCCGCCAGCTCGTGAACGGCGCGGAGGGGTTCACCCCGGACGGTCAGTTCATCCTCGGCGAGGCGCCCGAGCTTCGGGGCTACTACGTCGGGGCGGGCTTCAACGCGTACGGCATCGCGGCGGCGGGGGGCGCGGGCAGAGCCCTCGCCGAGTGGATCTGCGCGGGTGAGCCGACGAGCGATCTCTCGCCCGTCGACATCCGGCGCTTCGGCCCCTCCTGCAGCGACCCCGCCTGGGTGCGGAGCCGCGCGATCGAACTCTACGCCAGGCACTACGCCATCACGCGCGCGGAATAGAAGTGAGCGCCCGGCGTTCGAGGAGCTTGCCTGCGCGCACGCGCGGGTGCGCGTCGTCGCGCACTCGCTCGGCCGCCCCACGGCCTAGCTCTGCCCCAGCCCCAAAAGCCCGCTTAGCTCTCCTCTCCTCCCGCAATATTTGAACTCAGTCGCAGCAGGTGTCGCGGTTCTTGGCCTTGGTGAAGGCTTCTTTACCTTCCCTGAAAGAGATGCCAGCAATGATCAGGGCGCCCAGGGCGTCCAGTCTTCCGATCCCTAGAACTTCATAACCCAGGCTGGCCACGAGAAGAACGAAGGAGAGCTGCATACAAGTTCTCGTACAATTGGCGTCGGCAAGGATGGCGTCTGAACTCAAGGATGTTCCCACCTTTCTCTTTTGAAGGACCAACCACCCCATCACTGAAATAGACACGGCGGCGATGACCACCCCCCACACGGTGGTCTCGGGTTGAGTCCCTTGAGCCAGGTTATAGAGGGAAGAGGCCAACAAGCCTGCGGCCAGCAGATAAAATGCCGTGCCTGTAATGCCGAGGGCTCGCTTTTCGAAGGCGTCCCTCTCACCGTCTTGGCTCGTTTTCATGCGCACCACCATGTGCCAGATGCCGATGCCGGAGATCACTTCCACAAAGGAGTCCAGACCAAAGCCAAACAGAGCCAGGGTCTCGTCCTCCAGACCCAGAAAGACGGAAACCACTCCCTCCACCAAGTTGTAGAAGACGGTGATGACGGCCAGGAAGACCGCAACCTTTAGGAGTGCGTGTTTGGAGTCCATGGTGCCTTGGGCCTCGGTCCTTTAGGGGCTTGGGGGGGGCCGGGGTGGTCCGACCCACGGCCTGGCCCAGCCCCAGCCCAGCTTCAATTTAACAGAACGCCCCGACCCGGAACTTGGACCCAAGGCCAAAAGCCCGCTTGATTTGGCTATCGTCTGCTCCCCAACCACCGGGATTCGGGAGGACCAGACATGACACGGACGAGATGGATCTGGTTGGTCTTGATCGGGCTGTATGCGGCTTTCTTCGGTTGGTACACCTCGTTCAAAGGGCCGCTCACGCAGGAGGAGATCGAGCACTATATCGCGCAGGTCGAGAGCCGGGAGCCAACCCCGCCGCCCGAGAGGGTGGCGATGCTGCGCAAGTTCATGGAGGAAGACACCGGCGACGACTTCGTGATGGTCAACGTCATCGACATGTACGAGACGCCCCTGCAGATCGAGGGCGTCGAGCCCGGCGAGACCAGCGACGAAGTGCTCGCGAAGTACATGGAGTATATGTACCCGGCGCTGCTCGCCCGGGCATGCCACCCGGTATTCTATGGCCAGGCAGCGAACTCGGCTATGGATCTCATGAACGCAGAGGGGATGGAGGAGTGGACGACCGGTGCGGGCATGCGCTATCGCAGCCGGCGCGACATGCTCGAGATCGCGACCAACCCGGCTTTCGCGGGCTCCCATGAGTTCAAGGTCGCGGCCATGCGCAAGACCATCGCCTTCCCCATCGATCCGTGGATTCAGTTGGGAGATCCGCGGGTAGTTCTGGCCCTGCTCCTCGGCCTTATTGGCAACGGGCTCAGCTGGCGAGAGGCCCTCCGACAATCAACAAGCCCCTAACTGTGGGCCGCTCAGCGCCTTCCGACGTAGCTCAGATGTATTTGACCAGAACGCCCCGACCCGGAACTCGGACCCAGGCCCAAAAGCCCGCTTATTTCTCCTCTCCTCAGCTGGCGCTCCACGAGCAGGCGCATCGCTTCGGCCACGTGCTCAGCGACCTCACGTCGAAACGGATCACCGCCGTGCGCTTCTCCGCGGCGACCGAGGCGGGTTACGCCGCGCTGCTCGAGTGCGATCTCGTGAGCGATGTACGCTCGGACACAGGCGAACCCGCCTGACGCTCAGCCAGTTCATGAAGAGCTACGAACGAGTTCTCGTCGCTCATGAGCTGGACGCGACGATGGACCTGATTCACCCGGACGCGGCACGCGTGTGCTCCGCCGCGTCGACGACGGCTGGCGACTCGTGTACGAACACCTGAGTCCGGCTCCTTTCCGCGACTGAATACCGCCTTGCTACCTGCTCGCGCTCGATTAGCTCTAGAATCAGCGCCGAGGAGAATTCGCTATGTCCGAGGACTATGGGCCGCTACTCGCGGCGGCAGCGAAAGCGCAGGGGATCGAGGTCGCCGCGGTCCGCGTGCCCGAGGATCAGCAAGTCGAGATCGGCGGGCTCGACTTCCACTACCTGGACTGGGGAAGCCCGCGAAGCGGGGTCCCGAGCGTGGTGCTCCTGCACGGCGGACGGCTGACGGCGCACACCTGGGATCTGGCCGCGCTGCTGCTGCGTGAGCGGTATCACCTGGTGGCGCTCGATCAACGCGGACACGGGGATAGCGCTCGAACGCCCGAGGCCGAGCTCGGACGCGATTCTGCCGATCTGATGCTCGGCGACACGCGTGGGTTCATCGAGCACGTGTGCACCGCGCTCCACGTAGACCGCGTCGCGCTGGTCGGTATGTCTATGGGCGGGATGAATGCGATCCGATACGCGGCCCGA
>JABSQV010000126.1 GCA_013215565.1 Myxococcales bacterium
CGATTCGCGCCCTGGTCACCGCCTAGTGGCCACGGCCAGGGTAATAACAGCGTTCGCGACGTGGTCGCACGACTCGCCACCGATGGCGCGGGTAGAGTCGGCCATCGTCATGTGGTCGCATACAGACGCGCTCATTGTGCCCGCCCGGGTTGTGGAGTCGACCGCGTGTGACTTCGTCTGGTTGCTCGACGTAGAGGTCTCAGGCCGCGTGTATCGCTTTTCCGATCGACAAGTCGAGGCCACGACCGAAGCGGGCGATGTCCTCCTATATCGGACAGGATTGTCTGAGCTAATTTACTCCACCTCTGCAAACGGGGCTGTTGATCTGTCGATACCGGTACAGGTGTCGTCCGGCGTGCTTTGGGGCGAGCTCGTCGAGGACGATTACCGAGTCGAGCGAGCGCCGGCGACGCTTCGGCGGTGGAACGTCGGCACTCCTTTCGAGGCGTCACGGATCATAGTGGACGGACGTGTCGAGGGCGTGCGTTACGGTGGTCAGCTTGAGCCGATCTCGTTCTCGATCCGCCGTCCCGGCAACAACAACGGGGGCACTATTCCGTCGGGCGGTATGGTAATCGACGAGACCACCTGGCCAGGCGTGGGACGCACCAGCTTTGAGATCGACCCGAAAATCATCGGCGCGTACTACCCGATTGTGCTCGGCTCACCGGGTGTTGACCCGAGCGGTACGCCAGTGGCATCTACCGAGGCGCTCGCCGTCGAAGTTGAGATCACCCCGGTCCCCAACGACACCGAAAAGCTCCTGATCGCCGGGCACCTCGTCGTATCGACCAGCGTCACGATCTACGACTACACCGACGCAGCGGCGCCCGAGGCCGCAAGCTGCCTTGTTCAGACGACAGAGGACCTCGCCGGGCGCACGGTTTCATTCGTCACGCCGAACGATCCGCTCGTGCAGTTCACAAGCCCAATCATACAGGGTCGCGTCTATTATGCCGGTTGGCAGGACGGCGGCGGACTGAGAAACCCATTCGGGCTCGGCGCCATTCGTGGCGCCGGCGACATCATCGAGTGGATAATCACCCGGTGGACCTCGCTCCAGTTCGACGCATCGCGCTTTGAGCCGGTGAAAGCGCTCCTCAATTTGTATCTGATCGACTGTTGGATCAACGACCCGATCGATCCTGTCGAGTGGCTAATGTCCGCGTTGATCCCGTTATTGCCTGCTGTCCCACGTAACGGTGTAGACGGCCTCTATTTCGAGATTCGCCGCCCCGGGCTCACGAAAGCCGACGCCGTATTCCACTTCGATACATCGAAAAATTGCGACCGAACCAGCGAAATTGAGATCGTCGACGATGACGTAGTGAACGAAATAACCGTCGAATATTGTCCCGACCGCGTCACCGGCCGATTCCGCCGGCGCGTCATCGTCGGACCCGATGCGACACACCGAAGTGATGACGAGATACAACTCAATCTCGGCACCGACTCCCGCATAATTACGAGCTACCGGTCGAATCTGTCTGTCGATTATTTCAAGCAGAGATTCGCTGCAACCCTGGAGGCGCCCGTGGTTTGTGACCGCGCGACGGCTACACGCATCGGCCAAGACGTGATTGATCTGCAGGCGTTACCGCGGCGCGTGATCGACCTTGCGCTCGCGTGTGAATTCGAGGACCGGATATCGATTGGCGACATCGTTCTAATCAGCGATAACGCCGTCGAGAACGGCACCGGAATAACGGAGCAACTCGCCGAGGTTCTCGACGTCGTAGTCGGCGGCCCGACCGTACCAGCCATTCTCGAGATACTGGACGATCCAGTGATAGGATAGGCAAATGGCACTCGGAATCACACCAGTACACAAGGTGCTTCGCATCCCGCGAGGCACCACGTTCACGGACACGATCACCGTTCTGAACGACGACGGAACACCGGTCGACCTGTCCGCGGCGACGGGGCGTCTCGTGATCACCGACCGCCACAACTCCCAGCGGATCTATGCGGACCTGGCGAACGGCTCGGGCTTGACGCTCGGCGCCGACGGAACGGTCGTGATCGTGATCCTCGAGGCAGTGACAAGCCTATTTCGAAAGGTCGATTTCCCGGCGGACTACTCGCTAAAAATCACGTACGACGACACGACGTCGGACATGATTCTCGACGGGCGTGGGCTCGTCTACCTAGTCGCTGGGTCGTTGGTGTAATGTCACCCCCTATCGTGATCACCACGACCAAGGGCGTACAGATCACGTCCGACGGTGTACCAATCACGACGCCCGCGACGACAAAGGTCGTTATCGATCCAACCACGCCACTCCTGAAAACACCGGCGTCGACGAAGATTTTCCCGGGAACTGGCGGCTCATCGGTCACGATCAACACCGGATCACACCGGACAAACGTAGTACCGCTGGGTGCGATAGACGGCGTGAATACCGTGTTTACAAGCCCGGAGGACTTCGTCCATAATGGCCTGAGCGATGAGATGGTCTATTTGCGAGGACTCCGCAGAATCTCGGGCGTCGGTAGCGATTATGTCGCGTCGGAATCCGGCGGCGTCGGTACCGGATACGACACCGTGACCTTCTTGGACGCGCCTAAATCGGGCGATATCCTCCTCCTCGATTATTTCCTAACCACCTCCTAGAGCTAGAGGCCATCATGGGCGCGACCCTCACAAGACAAGCCGATGACGTTCGGAAATCCGACGCCTATGACGATACTTTTGTCGCCGGGCTCGCCGCAAACGAAACCAACGCGACAGATCTAGAGTACGATCTCAACGCGCTCCGGTCGGTCGGCAGTCGCCTCCTCGATAATCAGGCCGGCGACTGGTATACCGACCTGGTTACCCCGTCGGCGCTCGACACGGGCACGCAACGCGGCGTGAACGATCTGAACACCGCCGTGCACGCCGTCGAAAAAAAGCGCGTGCTCCGCTGCCTCTGGGGCCTAAGTACGATCGCGATCGCCGGCCCCGGCGACACATTCGATATCTTGGGGGCCGGCGAGCTCCCGGGCAATACGACCGCCGCCGTTGGTGTGGTCACGACGCTGGGGACTGTGGTTGCGGCCCATGGCGGCACGTTCGGCACCGCCTCACTAGCCGAGGTCACCGGCGTCACGGCAATTAGCCCGAAAAATCTCGTGGAGATCGTCGCGGCGGGTACTCGCGACCCAGTGCTCGACGCTGGCAATAAAATTTATGGCCTGCTCCAGGGCGAGAGCGGTGTAACCGATGGCGCGACTATCACCGACACGACGACGACGCGCGTGCAGATCAGCTTCGTACGGGTCAACGGAGCCGGCAACGACTTAATCGCCATCAGTTCGGGTGCCATGAACGGTGTGTCGTACGATTACTGCTATGTGGAGCGCGTCCGCCTCGAGGACCTCAACGAGGCCGATTTCCTCGGCGGCGCGTCGATCGACGTCCCTGCAGGTTCCACCGTTACGCGCCAGGCGGGCTACGATAACCAGGGCACTACGCCCGTCGATCTGACGACAAATGCCACGCTCGACCTCGAGGGTGCGGGGCTCGCCTGGAGTGTTCGCGACGATCTAGAGGCGGAGCTTTTCGCCATCGTCGAGGGCTCCGCGGGCGGCACTAGCGAGGTGCGCGTCGCAGCGGGCGTCGATACCCTCAACGTCGACGCTGTGGACGTCGACTTTGCGAATGGCGCTACCATCGGATCCGCTAGTACCGGTATCCAGGTTGCCGAGTCCGCCGGAATCATTGAGCGCGCCGCCGATCTCACTCTGCGCGCGAGCGGCTCGGGCGAGCTGGTCATCGACGACAGCTATCGGGCGTCGTCTACATGGTCGCTCACTGGCGTTCGCCTCGCGGACTCTGCCGCCGAGTGGAGCGCATTCGAGGCCGCGTTCGGCGAAGTGTCGCTCCTCAATGCAATCGAACAGGCGACGGCGTCGGGATCGCCAACGCGCCTATACCACGTGCAAAATGCCAACGAAACAGCAAATACGGACCTTTTCGGCCCTACCGCTGGCGGCGGAAACAATCTCGATGTGGACTGGCCAGACGGATTCGTGACAGCTGGGATCATGGACACCTGGGTGTACCGGAATGGTGCGCTGATGCGCCCCGGCGCCAACGCGGCGGCTAACCACGACTACTACCCCGGTACGTCGTTCGTCACGTCAAACGTGCGTTTGGCTTTTGAACGAAACACCAAATCTGGCGATCAGTACGCGTCTGTGGTGTACGGTGCCTGATCCAATAAAAAATAGGGTTGCGGCGCGGGCGCTGATCGAGCTGGCGGATGAGATCGACCTCAAGGCCCGTAACGCCCATGCGAATGCCCGCACAATGCGGGCTGTTGCCGAGTCATCCTCGAGGCTCGGACAAAAGGTCGCCGGATACAAGAAGCGTATCTCAGAGATGATCGAGGAAGTGGGGATGGAGGAGGAACAGCGTGACATTGTCCTCACGATTCACCGTCACATTTACAAGGTGATCGACGATCACCGCGTCGGGCACCTGAAACAGGCACTCGACGAGGCCCCGTTTGGTCGTGGGCTCGCCGCCGCCGCTGTACTGCTGCGCAAACGCGCCGCCGTCGAGTTGTCGATCGCACAACGCGTCGAAGACGAGATCGCCGTCGAGGATGCGGAGACAATCACCGACGAGATCGTTGATGATATCGCCGCCTGCGCCCACTGCGGCGATGCAATCCTGATTGCGACGGGTAGCGGTACCTGCAGTGCCTGCATATCTCACAAGAACCGAAACGGAAAGCTACCGTCAAAGCGGACTATCCAGCGCCGCCGCAACCGAAACGCGGACGCATAGATGCCAGGCACGCCAGACGATAGGGCAGGAGGGATCACCGACGCGGGGAAAATGATCCTGCGCGACGAGGGCCTGACGCTAGACTATCCAGGAGAGGCCATATACGACGACGTCGCCGGTGAGTTTGCCCTGCGCGACGCTGCGGGAGTATTCGATCCACGCGCGGGCGGCGCCCTGCCGACGCCCGACGAGGCCGGGCAGATTTTGTTCGCTCCGACCGCTGCAGCATTTGTCGCGGCTCGCCCCCTGATCAATAGCGACGCGATTATTTTGTTCAATCTCGATGCAATAATGGTGACGACATGAGCGGCTTTCACGGCGAGCAAACGACAGCGGACGGGCTCCACATCCTAACCAGGTGGGAATATACGAGCAGCGTCGCGCGCGACGCTGCGAGCTACACCGCAGCGGATGAAGGTGGAGTGGCTCGTGTGGGCGCAGCGGCGCCGTGGGATTTCTACGCGCTGACAAACGCCAGCGGGCCGGCGTGGGTGCAAATCGGCGCAGGCGGCGGCGGCGGCGGCCAAACCGATACCGTCACGGGGTCGAGCGGGATCGTCAACGCCGGGACAAACGTGGACGCCGACCTCACGCCTACCTACGGCACGACGGCGGGCACGATCACCGAGGGCGACGACGCTAGACTATCCGAC
>JABSQV010000127.1 GCA_013215565.1 Myxococcales bacterium
AACGAGATCATGCCGCGCGGTGGCGGCGATACCTCGATCGAGATCTGAATCTTCTCGTCGGCGAGCGTGTCACCGGGCTTCGTGTCCTTGAGTTTCGGCAGCGCCCCGATCCCGCCCGGCCCGATCTCCAAGAGCTCCGAGGTTCCCTCGCACTTGAGACTCAGGATCTTCGAGACCCGTTCCCGGGTTCCGGTCCGGGAGTTCTGGATCGTCATGTCCGAGCGCAGCGTGCCGGAGATCACGCGGAGGATCGAGAGCGTTCCTGCGTAGCGGTCCGCAGTCGACTTGAAGACGAGAGCGGCGAAAGGCCCCGCTGGATCGCTGCCAAGCACCAGTTCCTCCTCGCCCGAGCGTGCAACTGGAAGCACGGCCTGGTCTGGGGCGGGGAAGAACCGGAGACTGATCTCGGCGAGCGCACTCCCGCCGATGTTACGGTTCGCGGCTGCCGAGATGAGCGGCAGGACCATGCCGTTGCGGATGCCCTTCTGTAGCGTCCGTTCGATCTCATCGTCTTCGAGATGCTCTTGCTCGAGATACTTCTCGAGTATCTCGTCGTCGGCCTCCGCGATCGCTTCGATCATCGCCGTTCGGGCCTCCCCGATGGCATCCGCCAGCGCCTCGGGCGGCTCTCCCACGGTCTCAGTCCCGGCCTCGTCCATCGCGAAGGTGTGGCACTTGCCCGAGAGCAGGTCCACGTACCCGTCGTACGCCTCGCCGCCACCGGCGGTTTCGCCCGAGAGCGGAAGGTGGAGCCTGACCACCCGAACCGAGAGCGCCTCCTCGAGCGCCTGCGCGCTGGCGTCGAAGTCGGCGCGCGGCGCATCCATCTTGTTGGCCACGGCGAGCACTGAGAGTCCCTGCTCACGCGCCTGGCGGTAGGCCTTCTTGGTCCCGACCTTTACGCCGTCCCGGCAGGAGAAGACCAGTACGGCGTGATCGACCGCGCGCAGCGCTGCCTGGAGTTCGCCCGCGAAGTTGGAGTCGCCGGGCGTGTCGATCACGGTATAGGCGAGGCCCTTGTGTTCGAAGCTGCAGATCGAGTCCGAGATCGTGATCCGGCGCGCCTTTTCCTCGGGCAGGTAGTTCATGAACGACGTACCCTCTTCGACGCTGCCCAGTCGATTCGTCACACCGGCGGCCATCAGCAGTGAATCCGCGAGCGTCGTTTTCCCATCGCCGCCGTGTCCGACGAACGCAAAGTTCCTTCTGCTGCCGACCTCGATCTCGCTCATGCATGCTCCCCTCTGTTTCTCTCGTAGATCAGGCGAAGACCGCGCAGGGTGAGAAACGGCTCCACCCGGGTGATTGACTCCGTCTCCGCCGCGATGACGTGCGCGAGGCCGCCCGTCGCGAGCACCTCGGCGGCCGGGTCGAGTTCCTCCCGCAGCCTCAGAACCATGGTGTCGACCATGCCCGCATAACCGAAGAGCATCCCCGATTGGAGGCAGTGCGTGGTGTTGCGGCCGATCACGGCCGGCGGTCGCACGATCTCGACACTCGAGATCAGCGACGCGCTGGCGACCAGGCCTTCCAGCGACACCAGCACGCCCGGAACGATCGCACCTCCGACGAACTCACCGCCGGCCGAAATGCAGTCAAAGCTCGTGGCGGTTCCGAAGTCAATCGAGATCGCGGCCCCGCCCAGCAGATCGTAGGCGGCCACCGAGTTCGCGATCCGGTCGGCTCCGACCTCGCGTGGATTGTCCACCCGGATCTTCATTCCGGTGCGGATTCCCGGGTTCACGACCAGAGGCTCCTGCCGGAAGAGCTTCGTGCAGGTGCGTTCGAAGATCGGGAGCAGCGAAGGCACCACGCACGAGATCACGGCGGCCCCGACCGCATCGGGCCGGATCGCGGCCAGGTCGAACAAGCCCCGCAGCGTGACGGCGCACTCGTCCGAGGTGGCGTGCGTCCGCGTGCCGATCCGCCAGTGCTGGTCGAGCTTTTCGCCGTCGAAGAGGCCGAGCGCGATGTTGGTGTTTCCGATGTCGATCGCTAGCAACAAGCTGCTTACTCCGGGCCTGCCAGGAGCGCGACGTCTCCCGCGAGGATCCGATGGGTGGCGTGCCCGGCGCGCAGGAGCAAGGCACCGTCGGTATCCACCCCCTGGACGATCCCCTCCAGTTCTCGTGTGAACCCGGGGCCCCCGATTCGCACCCGGGCGCCCTGCATTCTGAAGGATTTGAGCCAACGGTCCAAGGTCCCGGCGAAGCCCTCGCGCCGCAGCCGCTCGATCTCGTCCTCCAGGCCTCCGAGCAGGCGCTCGGCAAAACTCACCCGGCAGACCGCCTTTCCCCCCGCGATCCTGAGGCTGGTGGCGATCTCTCTCAGTTCCTCCGGGATTTCGTCCGCCTCTACGTTCACGTTGACTCCGATTCCCAGGACGCAGCTGAGCACGCGCTGGCCCTCGACCTGAGCCGGCAAGTTGATTCCGCTCGTCTTGCGGCCGTCGAGCAGCACGTCATTCGGCCACTTGATTTCGGGCTGGACCGCAGCTCCGAGTGCTTGCTTGACGGCCTCGGCGACCGCGACCGCGGCAGCGAAGACGTAGCGCGGGATTTCCTCGAGCGGTTCCTCCGGCCGGAGCACGACCGAGAGGTACACCGAGCGCCCGGGCGGTGACCAGAAACTGCGCCCGAGCCGACCCCGGCCCGCCGACTGCTGGTCGGCGAGCACGATCGTGCCCTCCGGGGCGCCATTCCGGGCGACGGACTCCGCGATCCGGTTGGTCGAGTCCACGCCCCGGTACAGGTGGGCGCGCCGTCCGAGCCAGCGTCCCGGGGGCCTCAGGTCGAGGAGGGTGCGTTCCATTCGAGCGCGATGTCGACCGCCGCGGCGGAGTGGGTCAGGGCCCCGATGGAGATGCGATCGACCCCGGTGCGCGCGACCTGGGCCACGGAATCGAGACGAATTCCACCGGTCGCCTCGACCGGGACCCGGCCCGCGACGCGGCGCGCGATCTCGGCGAGCGCTTCGGGCGTCTGGTTGTCGATGAGCAGCAGGTCGGCCCCGGCCGCGATCGCGTCGCGCGCCTCGTCCCAGCTCTCGACCTCGACCTGGACGGCAAGCGCGCCGCGCGCAGCGGCCCGCGCGGACTTCACGGCCGCTCCCAGATCCCCGGTGACGCGAAGGTGGTTGTCCTTGATCAGAATTCCGTCGTAAAGGCCGAGCCGATGGTTGAAGCCACCTCCACAGCGTACGGCGTACTTTTCGAGCAACCGCCAGCCCGGCGTCGTCTTGCGCGTATCGAAGATCCGCGCCCGGGTCCCGGCGACGGCGGCCACGAAGCGTGCGGTCCCGGTTGCGATGCCCGAGAGCCGCTGCAAGAAGTTGAGCGCCGTGCGTTCACCCGCCAGGATTCCTCGGGCGGGGCCCCGCACATGGGCCAGTAGGGCGCCCGCCTCGAGCTGGTCGCCGTCGGCGCACTGCGCTTCGTACTCGACGTCGAGCTGCGCAAACACCTCGGACGCGACCTCGAGCCCTGCCAGAACCAGGGCCTCGCGCGCCTCGACTCGCGCTTCGCCGCTGGCACCGGCCGGGATCGTGGCTTCGCTGGTCAGGTCTCCGCTGCCCAGATCCTCGACCAGGGCCGCTTCGACGAGCCCCACCCAGCGCGCGCGTGCGGGCATGCGGTGCATGTCCCAAGACTAGCAGCGCGGCGCATTCCCGTGCCCCGGAAACGCGGCGTGGGCCAGGCTGCGACCCGGGGGACGCGGCTCGCTCGCGTCGTATCCGTCACGGCGGGCGGGATGGGAAGCCGGGCTCAGCCCTCGGGGTCTTCGGCGTGCTTGAGCCGTTCGATCTCGGCGCGCACGAGACGCTCAGCGATCTGGGGTACCGTCTCCCACGCGATCTCTTCGAGCTTGCGGATCACCTGGCTCACGATCTGCTCCGAAAGCGGGCCGAAGGCGTCCCAGGCGACCTTTTCGATGGCGGAGTTCATCTCCTGGGCGAGACGCTCCTCGTCGAAACCGGGCTGCGGGGGGGACGACGAAGACGCTGGCGAAATTGCGGCAGTGGTGGGCGATCCGGAGGCCTCGGATGCCGCGGGAGCGCGTGCGTCCCGGCCGGGCACCGGTACCGGGTCGGGCTCCGCGCCGCGCCAGCGGATCGTCGTGTCCCCGTGCGCTTCCGGAACCCAGTGCGTTTCGGTCTCATCCGGCGACTGTGGTTCGGTGGGATCGAGGAGCTGGCGATCCGCAGCTCCGCCTTGTCCCGGGGGGTCGTTCGTGGCCCAGGAGGTGAGCAAGTCGCCCGAATCCGTGAGGGGCAGTTCGCCGAAAACTCCGCTTTTCGAATCGTCGAGCGACGTGAGAGAAAGCGGTTCGTCGCAGGACCCCGGGCCGGCTTCGGCGGGCGGCTCGGGGAGCGGGTCCTGACTGGACGCCGGAAGCTCCAGGTAAAACGGGTCGTCGTCGAGGCAGGCCGGGGAGTCCGGGGACGGCACTGCATGGCTCGCTCCGGGGGCCTCTTCGAGGTCTTGCTCGGAGCCGTCGCGGCCCCCGGGCGTCAGCGCCACGATCGGCTCCGAAGAGAGCACGGTCTCGTCGCCGAAGACCGGGTCCGGAGCGTCGGAGGAGGGCAGCGGCTCCTGATCGGCCGGACCGAGCACGACCTGGGGCGCACTCCCGAACGTAGCCGGTTCGGGGTCTTGGACCGGTTGTGGCGAAGCCTGGAGCAGGGTCTCGACCTTGCTCACGAGCGCGTGGGCCTCGAACGGCTTCGCGATGAAGTCGCTCACCCCGGACTCTTCGGCCAGGCGCTCGTCCACACGCTCAAAGGAGCCCGTCAGCAGCAGCACCGGCGTGTGCGCGAGTTCGGTGTCCTCGCGGATCGCGGCGCAGAGTTCGTAGCCCGAGAGTCCGGGCATGCTGACGTCCGCCAGGATCAGGTCGGGCTGGAGTGCCCGCGCCCGGATCAGGGCATCGTCGCCATTGTCGACCGTGACCAGCCGGATGTCCTCGTTCGCAAAGGTGAGCCCCACGATCTTCTGGATCGTGACGCTGTCATCTGCGAGAAGCAAAGTTCTGGACATGGAAACCTGACCCTCCGTGTCCCCGCTACAGGTCTGCGGCAGAACCCTTCGCCCAGGCGCGGCCGCCGACCGGGAACGAGTCCAAAGCGCGTGGTTCCCGGCTTATCGGACGCAGTGAGCGGCCGGTTGAACCCCCCGTCGAAGCCGCGAAGACCATACCAGATCGCCCGGCCGCGGGTAGCGAGCCTGGCGCTAGCTGTCGCCGGCTGTCCGGCGTGTCAGGAAGTACTCGGCGATGCGTGCGGGGTCGACGCGGTAGGCGCCGAGCGCGATACGACGCCGGAGTTCCGCCAGGCGCTCGGATCGAGCTTCACCGCTCGCACACTCGAGCAGGTACTCGGCCGAGTAGACCTCCTCGCAGTCCTCGAACTCGGGTGCATGATCGGGAGCTTCGTCTAGCGCGCCCTGCTTCTCGTCGCCCATCGCCTGTCGGTCTCCCCGGAACGTCTTCGCATCCCTGAGAGGCTTATCGGGCGGCCCGGGACATTCTTTAGCAGGGGAGGTCTCTCTCGCCAGCTTTTTTCAGGTCTCGAGAACCTCGGCGAGCTTCGAGCGGAGGCGGCCCACGGCCTTCGTGTGGATCTGGCACACGCGGGATTCGGTGATCGAGAGCACCTGCCCGATCTCCTTCATGTTCAGATCCTCATAGTAGTAGAGCGACATCACCAGCCGTTCCTTCTCGGGCAGTTCCGCGATGCAGCCGCCGATCGCGGCGCACAGTTCGCGTGACTTGAGGGTCGTGTACGGGTTCTCGGCCTTGACGTCCTCGAAGACGTCGGCGTAGATGGGGCCGTTTCCCTCGCCCGCACTCCGGAGTTCGTCGAGGTTCACGATCGAGATGCCGCGGACCTGATTGATCATTAGGTGGAGTTCGTCCAGATCGAGCCCCAGCGAATCCGCGACCTCGTCTTCGGTCGCGGCGCGGCCAAGCCGCTGCTCCACTTCGTTGGTGGCCGTGTCGAGCCGGCGGCTCTTCTGCCGGACCGAGCGCGGAACCCAGTCGAGCGCCCGCAGTTGATCCAGAATCGCGCCCTTGATCCGAAACTCGGCGTAGGTCTTGAAGCGGCAGTTCTTGGTGGGGTCGTACTTATCGATGGCATCCATCAGGCCGATTACTCCAGTGCTGTGCAGGTCGTCGAGATCGATGTGAGAAGGCAGCCGAACCGCGATCCGGTTTACGATGTACCGGATCAAGGAACCGTGCTCGATCACGATTTGCTCCTTGAGCGCGGCCGGTACGTGCCCGTGACTCTCGTGTGCATCCCGCAGCAGAGCGTCCATTCGATTCCTCCCGGCTTCCTTGTCTGACTTGTCCGACATGGGCTTGGTCCCGGCGGGGCCCTTGTGCAAGTCGGGTGCCGCAGGTCGGCAGCGGGGTGGAAGCTCGGAAGCTTCTGGCATCTAAAGGACGCGGTTCGGGCCAGAAGTTCCCGAAGCATCGAGGGAATCGGCCGGAGACCTGAAAGCCTCGCGAGGCCCCAAGCCCGGCTCCCGGAAGGGCAAGAACAGACGGAATCTTGACGCTTGCGCGCGGAATCTGTCGGTTCACGCAGACGCGGGCACGCCGCCGAGCGGCGCCTTCGGGCCGGGCTAGATGCCCTTGGAGCGGATCTTCTCGACCAGCGTCGTGCGCTTGAGCCCCAGGATCTCGGCGGCCCGGTTCTTGTTGCCCTCGGTTCGGTCGAGGGCCTGGCAGATCAGGTGGGTCTCGACCGCGCTCATGTAGCCGGGTAGGTCGATGCCTTCGGGTGGCAACTCCGCGGCCTGGGGCCGTTCGCGCCCCTGGCGCTCGCGCAGTTCGGGCGGCAGGTCGGTTTCCTCGATCCAGCCGGATTGCTTGAGGATGGAGAGTCGCTCCACCAGCGCCTCGAGTTCCCGGACGTTGCCGGGCCAGGTGTACTCGCCCATGCGCTTGAGCGCGTCTGCGCTGATCCCCTTGAGCTCACAGAAACTGAGGCGCTGGCGGGCAAGGAAGTGCGCTGCGAGTTCCGGGATGTCGTCGCGCCGCTCGCGCAGGGGTGGGACCTCGATCGGAATCACGTGGAGTCGGTAGTAGAGGTCCTCTCGAAAGCGCCTTTCCGCGATCAGCTGTTTCAGATCCTGGTTGGTGGCGGCCACAATCCGGACATCGACGCGCTCCGTCTTCGACGATCCGACTGCCTCGAATTCCTGTTCCTGCAACACGCGAAGTAACTTGGACTGGAGGGGCGAGCTCATGTCTCCGATCTCGTCGAGAAAGAGGGTCCCGTGATCGGCCGCCTGAAAGCGCCCGATCCGAGCGCTGGTCGCGCCTGTAAAGGCGCCGCGCACGTGTCCGAAGAGTTCGCTCTCGAGCAGATCGGAGGGCAGGGCGCTGCAGTTCACGGCGACGAACGGTCCGTTCGCCCGGTGGCCGGTATAGTGCAGGGCGCGCGCGATCAGTTCCTTGCCCACGCCGCTCTCGCCCAGCACCAGCACATTGGCATCGGTCCGGGCGACGATCTCCACGGTGTCGAGAACTCCGCGCAGGGAGGTACTGCGCCCGATGATGTTCTCGACCCCGAAGCGTGCACGCAGTTGGCGCTGCAGCGTCAGGTTCTCGTCTCGCAGGTCGCGATTCTCGGTCCGCAGCCGGCGGACGTCGAACGCGGTCGCGACACAGCTGACCAGGGTCTCGAGCGCGTCCTCCTGGTCGGGCTTTTCCAGGTACCAGAGCGCGCCGGCCTGCATCGCTTCCAGGGAACGCGAGCTGTTTCCGAATGCCGTGATCGGAATACACTCGCAGTCATCGTAGCGGGCCTTGATTCTCCGAACGAGTTCGATCCCCCCGATTCCGTCCATTCGGATGTCGGTCACCACGACGCCGAAGGAGCGGGCCTCGAGCTTCTCGAGCGCGGCCTCGGCATGGGTCGCCGTCTCGACTTCGTAGCCCGCCTGCTTCAGTTCGCGCGCGAACTGCCGCAGAAAGATCCGGTTGTCATCGACAACGAGAACCGCCTCTTGACCCACGCCCCCTCCAGGCAGGGAATGTAGGCAAGAGCCGTTCGGGCCTCAAGCATTGCCGGCCCGGCTCCGATTCTGAGGACGATGCCCCCCGAGCTCCAAGGCGACGCGCGCGCCGCTTCGTTGCCGCGGATTCTGCTGGCCGACGACGAGCCGCAGTTTCTGCGCATGCTGCGCCGTATGCTCCAGGGCGAGCCCATGGAGGTACATGAGGCGCGCGATGCGCCAGGGCTGCTGCTCAAGCTGGATGCGCGGCCGAGCGTATTGCTGCTCGACCTTCGGCTCGATGGCACCCCGGGTGAAGAACTCATCGCGCAGGTTCGCGAGCGCTCGCCCGACACTCAGATCATCGTAATGACGGGCCACGCGAGTGTGGATTCGGTGGTTGCCTGCATGCGGGCCGGCGCGGTCGACTACCTCGAAAAGCCTCTGTTGGACCGGCACCGCCTGCTTCAGACGTTGCAGCGCGCGCTCGAACATCGAGCGCTCCGGCTCCGCAACCGCGAACTCGAAGGCGAGCTCGATTTGCGCTCGGCACTCGATGGAATCGTGGCGCAGTCGCGCGCCATGCGGGGCGTCACGAAGCTCGTGCTCGACCTGCGCGAGAACGAGTCGACCGTACTCATCGAGGGCGAGAGTGGCACGGGCAAGGAGTTGATCGCGCGTGCGCTTCACGACAGTTCTCGGCGCCGGAACGGCCCCTTCGTGCCCGTGGATTGCGGCGCGCTGCCAGAGGGCATCATCGAGGCAGAGCTGTTCGGCTACGAACGAGGGGCGTTCACGGGCGCGACCCGGTCGGCACTGGGGCTGTTCCGGAGCGCCGCGGGCGGAACCCTGTTCCTGGATGAGGTCGGCGAACTGCCGCTCCTGATGCAGTCGAAGCTCCTGCGCGCGATTCAGGCGCGCGAGGTCCGGCCGCTCGGAGCCGGCATTCCGGAAGCGACCGACGTACGGCTCGTGGCCGCGACCAATCGCAATCTGGCAGAGGAGGTTCAGACCGGCCGCTTCCGCCGCGACCTCTACTACCGGCTTCGGGTCGTCGCGATCGAGATCCCGGCGCTGCGGGAGCGGCCGGAGGACGTCGCCGTCCTCGCCAGCCACTTCCTGGAGCGCTACGCCCGTGGCACCCGCATCAAGGGGCTCGAACCGGAGGCGCTCGAAGCCCTGCTCGCGCATCCGTGGGAAGGGAACGTTCGAGAACTCGAGAACACCATCGAGGCGGCCGTGGCGCTGGCGCGCCGCCCGAAGCTCGGGGTCCGCGATCTGCGCCTCGCCGGTCCGCGCCCCTCGAGCCTCCCTGAGTTCGGGACCGCGGCCGGCAACGTTTCCGGAGCCCCGATCCAGCTGTCGCTCAGGGCGTACGAACGTGCCTGCATCGAAACCGCCCTCGTACACTGCAGCCGGGACGTGTGCCGCACCGCGAAGCTGCTCGGGATCGGGCGCAGCACGCTCTACCGCAAGTGCAAGGAGTTGGAGATCGCCTAGTCCGTCTCGGATCGCGCGCCCGGCGTGCGTGCTAGGCTGGCGCGCGATGAGGGTGGTCGATCTGGACCGGGACATGTCGGACGTAATCCCGACCGGGGCTTCTCCGGATTCCGAATACCTGTTCGCGCGGATGGAGGAGGTGACGCTGGAGGCGCTGCGAGCGCAGCCGGGCTCGCGCGTTCTCGACGCAGCCGCCGGCGTCGGCCAGGACGGACGTCGGCTTGCCGCGGAAGGAATCTGGACGGTCGGTGCCGAACCTTCCCGGCGGATCATGCAACTGGCCCGGCTCGAGGACGCGCGGAGGCCGGGCGGGAGCGAAGTCCGGCGCGTGCGCGGTTGGTCGGAGGCCCTCCCGTTCCGGGCGGGTTGCTTCGACGCGGCGTTCTGCAAGGGGGCGCTGGACCACTTCGACGACCCGCTGAGGTGTATCCAGGAGTTGGCGCGGATCACGCACAGCCGGGGTCGCGTAGTCCTGGCCGTGGCCAACTTCGAATCCCTGGGGTCTCGCGTCGCGCGCGCCCTCGAACGCTGGCTCGGCCGCTGGCGCCCGGCAAAGCGACGGGGCCGCCGTTACCACGACGTTCCGTCCGACCACCTCACCCGTTACGACCCCGCCCTGCTCCGAGAACAGATCGGGGCCGCGGTCGAGATCGAAGAGTGGACGGGCCTGTCTCTCCTGTGGGGCGTGCGCAGTTGGGGCCGGGCACTCGCACGGTTGCCCCGTCCACTCACGCGCGCGCTGCTGCGCGGGACCGATGCGCTGGCCCGCTGGCTTCCTTCGCTCGCTGACGTGATCGTGGTCGCGGGTCGCCCGCGCGGTACGAGCCGGCCCTAGCCCCGCTCGAGGAGACGCTGGTAGATCCGGGCGGTGTCCGCCGCGATCCGGCTCCAGGCATAGGCCTGCTCGATGCGGGTCCGGGCGTCGAGCGCGCGCGCATGCTCGGTTCCCCAGTGCTCGAGGACCTGCGAGATTGCGCGGGCGAGCGCTGCCGGGTCCGCCGGCGGAACCAGCACGCCGGCTCCTGCGGCCGCGATCACCTCGGGCAGCGCTCCGGCGCGCGAGGCGACCACGGGGGTGCCCGCCGCGAGGGCCTCGACCGCGGGCAGTCCGAAGCCCTCGAAGAGAGACGGCAACACCACGACGGCCGCGGAGCGATAGGCGCGGTCCAATTCCTGGCTCGACACCTTCCCCGAGAAGCGCACGCGTCCGCAGAGGCCCAATTCGCGGATCTGCCGTTCGAGTGCGGTCCCGGCCGGAAACCCATCCAGCACCCGGAGGGTGAGCGAGGACGGGAGTTCGGCCAGCGCCGCGAGTAGGTACTCGAGGCCCTTGTTGGGGTCACCACAGCGGCCCACGAACAGAAGTTCGGGAGACTTCGGCCGACTGCGGCGGGAGCCCGGTAGCGTCAACTCGACACCGTTCCGGACCCGGTGGACGCGATCCGCGCGCACCCCGAAGCCGGCTGTGAGTTCGCGTGCCGACGCATCGCTCGAGGTCAGCACCGCGTCCAACCGGCGGGCGACGCGCCGCTGCGTGCGCACCGGGTAGAAGGTGAGGGTCCCTTTCTTCTCTCGAAAGCTCCGGTCCCTCCGCAGGCTGGAGCGGCGATCGACGCTCAGCGGGTGATGGATCGTCGTCACCACCGGGAGCCCGAGTGCGCGCAGCCAGAGCAGTCCGTAGCCGACGGATTGCACGTCGTGTACGAGCTGGTAGCGCCGGCCGCGGCGCATGCGCTCGATGACGGCGCGCGCGGCGCGGAGGCTGAACGCGAACGACTCTGGGAGAAAGCCAAAGCGAGTCACCGCGAACTCGTAGAAGTTGAGCGGTGCGAAGATTCGGAGCGGGTCGGGGCTGGGCAGGAAAGCCCCGGGGCCGGGCGCGAAGCGGCGGCCCCAGAAGCACTGGTTCTCGATCCGGGTGACCTCGGCCCACGGCATCGGGTCGGGCCAGGGCGGGCCCACGAAGACGTCGATCTCGTAGCCGAGGGCCGCGAGTTCCCGGGTGAGCGCGTACAGGTAGATTCCCTGGCCCCCGCTGGTCATGCTGCCGCGGTAGGCCAGGAACGCGATCCGGATCACGGACACCCCGTCGCGACCCGGGTCCCGTAGAGCACCAGACTCTTGGGCCAGATCCAGTCGAGCGCGTGCTCCACGCGGGAGCACAGCTGTGACTGCGACGCGTGGATTAGAAATCGGCGATAACTCCTTGTCAGAAATGGGGATTCGTCGTCCAGCCCGAGCGCGCACCGAATCGCCCAATAGGGCGAGTGCAGCGCGTGCGCGAAGCTCACCCCTTCGACTCGAACTCCGGCCCGTGCCAGCGCCCGCGCCAGGTCCCGAGGGCGGAAGATCCGGATGTGGCCCCCCGGGCGCTCGAAGTACGCTCGCGAAAGCCGCAGGTAGAGGTGCTCGGTGATCGCGGTCGGAATCGTGACACCGATCCGGCCGCCCGGACGCAGCACGCGGACCAGTTCGCGCAGCGCGCCCGCATAGTCGTGCACGTGCTCCATGACCTCGGCACAGATGATCCGGTCGAAGGTGTCGTCGGGGTAGGGCAGTCGGAACACGTCGCCCCGCAGGACGCCTCCGCGCGGCCTGTTCCTGCCCGCGCCCGGGGATCGGCTGCGTTCCGCAATACCGGCGCGCGCGACTCTCAGGCTCTCTGGATCGAGATCCAGTCCGACGACGTGGGCGCCGCGATCGAGGGCCCCGAAGCAGTGCCGGCCGCCTCCGCAGCCCGCGTCGAGCAGCCAGTGCCCGGGCTCGATCTGGAGCCGCTCAAGATCGACGGTGAGCACGCACCACCTCTTCGAGGACCCGGGCGGTGCGTTCTCCGGCTTCTTCCCACGAGAAGGCCTGCTCGATCCGGCGCCGCGCAGCAGCCCCCATCCGGGCCGCGCGGACGGGGTCGCCTGCAAGTTGCGTGATTGCCTCGGCGAGGGCCGCGGAGTCGCCGAATGGAACCAGCAGCCCCGCGTCGCCGGAGCTTCCGACGACCTCCGGCAGCGCGCCCGAGCCGGTCGCAATCACGGGCAGTCCGCACGCCATTGCCTCGGAAGCCGGGAAGCCGAAACCCTCGAAGAAAGAGGGCGCCAGGGCCACGCGCGCGGTCGAATATTCGGCGACGAGTTCGGGCACCGACAGCATTCGCTCGAGCAGCATCACACGCTTCTCGAGTCCCAGCTCGCGGATCTTTCCGGGCACCAGGCCGGCTTTGGGAATCCGACCGTCGACGATCTTGAGGGTGATGTTCTCGGGGGTTCGGGCGAGCGCGTCGAGCAGGAAGGTGATGCCCTTCTTGCGGTCTTCCGTGCGCCCCACGAAGATCAGATCGGTCTCCTTCCTGCGTTCGACGGGGCGGAAGATTTCAGTATCGGTGCCGTTGTAGACGACCTCCACCTGCTTGCCGGGAATCCCGAAGTAGCGCTCGATCTCGTGCGCCGATGCGTGCGAAACCGAGAGCGTGCGCGCGAGCCTGGGCAGCACGACCTGCTGCATCAGGAGCGGGAAGTACAGCGTTCGCTTCCACTTCCGGCGGAAGCGCGGATCGATCGCGAAATCCGCGTGGCGATCGATGTGCAGCGGGTGATGGACCATCGCGGCCACCGGCACCCCGCTGGCCTGAATCCCGAGCAGTCCCCAGGAGAGCGATTGATTGTCGAGGACCACGTCGAAGCGATGGCGCCGCTGGAGCGCCCGCCAGCGCACCAGCAGCCGCAGCCCGAAGGCCGTCATCTCCGGGAACACCCCAAGCCGCGAGAGCCCGTACTCGTAGAGGTGGGATGGGAAGAGGGTGCGCAGTGGACGCTCGGCGGGCAGCGCCTCGCGCCCCTTGAGCCCGAAGTAGTTGTGATTCGGAATCACGTGCAACGGGATCCCGGGCTCGAGGTCGGGGAGCGGCGGGCCCGCGATCACGTGGACCTCGTGTCCCAGGCGGTGCAATTCGCGCGCGATGTAGGCGGCGTAGATTCCCTGACCGCCGCAGAACATGTTGCCGCGGTAGGTCAGGAGCGCGATGCGGAGCCTGCTATGAGCCGGAGTCACCCGTGTCCACCCCGGGGTCCGACGTCTCAGCGGGTGTCTCGCGCGAGGAGGTGGCCGCACCCGCCCCGCCCGTTCCGGCGCCCAGTTCGGCGCCCTCCGCCTCGATCTGAACGGTCAGAATCGTCCAGCCGATCCAGAACACGAGCCCGAGTACGAACAGCACCAGGACCGCGACCGGAACCGCGAGCGCCCACCAGTTTTCCTTCGCGATCCCCACCAGGAAGAGCAGGCCGGCGAGCACGGCCCCGAACGCAACAGCGCCGCCGAGCATGCGAGAGCGATCGTCGGCCGGGGTCGCCATGGGAGCCGGACGTTACCCGCGCGCGCTTCGCCGTGTCAATCCAGACGCGCAGTCGACGCGTGCTCGCGGCCCCGGGAGGTCCGGCAACTTCTCGTACCCGCGAGCCGACAGGCTAAAGTGACGGACTCCCGGAGGAGGGCGGCGTGGAACTCTGGATCGGACTCATCTCGGGTACGTCCGCAGACGGCGTGGACGCGGCGCTGGTGCGCGTCGGGCCCGGATCAGGCGAACTGGAACTCCTCGCGCACCGCTCCGATCCGCTGCCGCGCGCGCTCTCCGAGCGGATCCGGGCCCTCGCAGCCGAGCCCGTCGGCCTTCGCGAGTTGCTCCTGATCGACCGCGAGATCGGCGAGCGCTTCGGCGCAGCCGCGCTGTCCGTGCTCGATCAGGCCGAGATCGCGCCCGCGCGGGTGAGCGGGATCGGGTCTCACGGACAGACCGTGGCACATCATCCGGAGTCCGAAGTTCAAGGATCACTTCAACTCGGCTCGGCGGCCGTGATCCATGCGGCAACGGGGCTACCCGTGGTCTCGGACTTTCGCAGCGCCGATCTGGCGGAGGGCGGTCAGGGGGCGCCGCTCACCCCGTTCGTTCACCGCCGGCTCTTCGCCGCGCCCGGCGAGGCCCGGGCTGTGCTCAACATCGGAGGCTTCACGAACGTGACCTTCATGGCTGCCGGCGCGTCGGAACTCGTCGCGTTCGACCCGGGTCCCGGGAACGCCTTGATCGACCGGGCCGTGCGCTTCGAATCGGGAGGCCGGGAAGCTTTCGACCGCGACGGCGCACGCGCCCGGGCCGGACGCGTGCGCGAACGGGTCTTGAAGGGGCTGCTGGCGGATCCCTATTTCGATCTCGCGCCTCCCAAGAGTACCGGACACGAGTACTTCGGAGCAGCGTTCTTCGCGCGAGTGCGGGAACAGATTCTGGATGAGAGCGACGACCCGAACGACGTCGTGGCGACGCTCACCCGGCTCACGGTCGAAAGCGTCGCGGCATGCGCGCGCTTCGCGCCGGAGCCGCCTGCGCGCTGGCTCCTGTGCGGAGGCGGTGCGCACAATCCGATGCTGGTCGAGCCGCTTCGCGACCGGCTGGCGCCGGCCCGGCTGGAGACGACCGACGACCACGGGGTTCCCGGCGACGCGCTCGAGGCAGTCGGCTTCGCGCTACTCGGCTGGGCCGCCCGGCACGGGATCGACTCCAACCTACCCGAGGCCACCGGTGCGCGGCGCCGGGTCGTACTCGGAAGCCTGAGTCCACCGGCGGCTTTCGACCGGCGCTAGAATTCCAGCGCGAGTCCGTCGTACGCGGTGTCGAACTGGACGAGGTCCAGGTTCGACAGAACCGGCGCGCCGAGGTGCGTGAGCACGATCCGAGCGGCACGGAAGAGCTTGCGCTCCGCCAGTAGACGCTCGTGGTTCAGGTGATACTCGAACCCCGGCTGCATCAGTACGCACTCGGCGATCAGTAGATCGACGTCCCCGACCCGGTCCGGGAACTCCGGGTGCCAGCCGGTGTCGCCGGTAAAGAACAGACTTCGGGCGCCTGCGCCAACCCGGAGCATGTGCGGGCGCGTATCGGGCTGGTGGTGGGCCGGAAACGGGTGCAGCGTGAAGCCTTGGGTCGTGCAATCGCGGCCCGCTTCGAACTCCGACCAGCGCAGTTCGAACGCGCGGTCCGAGAGCGCGCCGTCGTAGCCGTAGGCCCGGGTCAGTTCGTGCATGCGTGCCTCGATTCCGGGAGGCCCCAGAACTTCGAGCGAGGCTCGCTTCCCGTCCTGGAACTGGCGGTCGAGCAGCAGGAAGGGAAGGCCCGCTGCATGATCCCCATGGAAGTGGCTGATCGCGATGGCGTCGATTTCGCCCGGGTCGATCCCGAGGTCGCGCAGACCTTGCAGCGTCGTCGGGCCGCAGTCCAGCAGCAGCGTCCGACCCGCGTCGCGCAACAGGATCGCGCTGTGGCGCCGACCCCCGCTCCCGAATGCGTCGCCCGTCCCGACAAAAACCACGTCAGGCATCGCTCCAGTACTCCTTTTCGTACGCCACAGCGTAGCGCAGTCGCGCCGGTGCCCGCGGCTTCGCGTGTGGCAGGACCAGGCTCTGCTCGATCGCCGAACCCGTACCGATCTCGGCGCCCGCGCAGATCACGGCGCCCGGGCCGACGCTGGTTCCGGCCGCGATGCGCGCCCGGGCCCCGACCCAGACGGGGCCCCGGATCTCGCCGCGCACCTCGGCGGTCGGGTCGATGGTCGTTTCGGCGTCCAGTTCGGCCAGCGCCAGCAGGTTCGTGTCGAGCAATTCGCGGGGCGTGCCGATCGGCCACCAGCGTGCCTCCGGCGGCTGTTCCCAGACGCCGATTGGCAACCCGTCGCGCAGCATCGGCAGGTACAGGTCGCGTACGCTGTCGCAGGGACCCTCCGGTAGCCGCTCGAGCAGAGCCGGCTCGACGAGTTGCACACCCAGAAAGAGTCCGCTCGCAGACTCGCCGCCGCGATCGAGAAGCGTCGTGATGCGGCAGAGCCGCCGCCCGGCGTCGAATCCGAGGCTCCCGAACTCCGCCCGTCGCGGATCGTCGCGCACGCCGAGCGTGACCAGGGTCCCGCCGGCGCGGTGCTGCTCGAGCAGGGCACCGAGGTCGAGATCCAGCAGCATGTCGCCATTGATCACGAGGAAGGGTTCCGAGCCTTCGAGCCAACTGCGCGCGGCCCGGAGCGAGCCGCCGCTTCCCAACAGCACCGGTTCCGGACTGTATCTGATCGGGATCGGAGCGCCGCGGAGCGCCGCCCGCACGGACTCCGGAATCGCGTGTATGTTCACAACCGCCCGCTCGAGTCCCTGGTCTGCGAGTTGGTCGATCAGGAGCCGAATCATCGGGCGCCCGAGGACCGGCAGCGTGACCTTGGCCGCCCGCTGGCTGAGCGGGGCCATGCGCGAGCCGAGCCCGGCCGCCAGAATCAGGGCTTTCACGAGTCCTCCGCTTCGAACACTTCCCGGAGCACCGCAGCGAGGCGGCCGAAGCGGTCCGGAAGCTCCGCCAGAATCGACCGGATCGCTTCGCGCGCGGCGCGCTCGGGTGCCCGGTAACGGAGGTCTTTTTTCACTCGAAGAATCCGTCTGAAGATTGCGTAGTCCTTACACTTTCGCTGGACCACCAGCAATCGGAACGCGTCCGGATCCAGGCGCCGTCCGCAGCCGGCCGCGTACCGCTCGAGCAGGGCCCTGCGCTCGCCGGGCGAGATCGAGACGTAGGAATCGTAAAGAAACGCGGCCAGGTCGAGTTCGGGGGGAGCGAGAAGCAGATCCTGATAGTCGAGTAGCCTCAGCTTTCCCTGTCTGTCGAGCATCAGGTTCTGACTCTGCACGTCCCGGAGCGCGGGGCGTTTCGGGAGCTTTGCGATCGCGCGAGCGAGGTCTGCGAGGGCGGGCGCGAGGCGCTCGCGCAGCGACTCAGTGACTGCGTACTCGCCGAAGATTCCGAGTTCAAACCGGATCCATTCCTCGTCGAACACCCGCGGGTATGGAAGTTCCCCGGCCGGAATCGCGTGGACGCGGACGAGCAGATCGATCACGTCGGGGCGCAGGCGTGTCTGCTCGGACGGAGCGAGGTCGACGAGCCGGGTGTCGCCCAGGTCTTCTTCGAGTACCAGACGGCGCTCGCGGTCGACGGCCAGGATCAGGGGCACCGGCAGCGCGTGACGCGCCAGGAACTCGGTGACGGCCACGAAGGGGATGTCGCCCACGCTCGCGCGGAGTCCCGGCGGTAGGATCTCCGGGTCTTCGGGGGCTGCGTGCATCAGCACCGCGCCGGCCCCGGGATCGTGGGTGTGGACGCGCCAGTAGCGCCTCGCCCCGGCGCCGGCTTCGAGCGACTCGAATGAGCGGACTCGCGATCCGAGTGCGCGCTCGACCCAGGCGCGTGAGGACTCCATCTTATGCGACGTGACTCCGCGTGTAGGGATCGCGCCCGACATCAGCGAGGCGGGGGTTGTCTCGGTCGAGCCGACCTATGTCGAGATTCTCGCCCAGGCCGGGGCCGAACCCGTGATCCTGGATCCACGGGCGTCCGCTCCGCTGGCGGGCGTGCACGCGCTGATGCTCTGCGGGGGCGCGTTCGACATTCCCCCGGACTGGTACGGCGCGGCGCCGCGCGGGCGGGTCGATCCTGCGCGGGAGGCGCGCAGCAGCTTCGAGCGCCGTGCGCTCGAGGCCGCGGATGCGGTCCGATTGCCCGTGCTCGGGATCTGCGGCGGCGCTCAGCTCATGGCCGTTTGCCGTGGCGGGACGCTGGTGCAGGACATCGCGAGCGAACTTCCGAACGCACTCGCGCACGAACAGAGCGCGCGCGCCCGCGAGCCGGTGCACGAGGTGAGCCTCGCCGAAGTCAGCCGAATCGCCCGCGTTCTCGGATGCGGCTCGCTTTCGGTCAACAGCACCCACCACCAGAGCGTGGCCGGCTGCCGGGGTGGCGTGGACGCCGTCGGCTGGGCGCCCGACGGTGTCGTCGAAGCCGTCGAGGATCCCTCCCGGGAGTTCTGGATCGGGGTGCAGTGGCATCCCGAGAAGCTCCTCGACCAAAACTCGCTGCGACTCGTGCAGGCCTTCGTCCGAGCGGCGCGCGCCTGGATTCGGGAAGGGACTCAAAGCCCGGGTTGACCCGAGGCTGCGGCGGTTCGCGGATCGAGCCGGTCGCGCAGGCCGTCTCCGACGATATTGAGTGCCACCACGGTGAGCAGGATCGCGAGCCCGGGCGCGATCGCCAGGTGCGGGGCCAGCAGAAATACATCGGCGCCGTGGTCGAGCATGCCGCCCCAGCTCGGGAGACCCTGTACGCCCAGGCCCAGGAACGAGAGGCTGGCCTCAGCAAGAATCGCCCCCGCGGCGGCGAAGGTCGCCAGCACCGTCACCGGGCCCACGAGATTCGGGAGCAGGTGGCGCAGCAGCAATTCCCGCTGGGTTGCGCCGAGTGCGCGCGCGGCCACCACGAACTCGTCGCCGCGCAATACCAGCACCTCGCCGCGGACGAGGCGCGCGAACGCGACCCAGCCGAGCAACGTGAGTGCCAGGATCACGTTGCCGAGCCCCGGGCCCGTGATCGCGACCAGCGCAATCGCCAGCAGGATGCCCGGGAACGCCAGCAACACGTCGATCACAGCGGAGATTCCGCGGTCGACCCAACCGCCGAGCAGTCCCGCAATCCCGCCGACCAGAACCCCGAAAGCGACCGAGACCACGACCACGGCGAGCGCCACGCTGAGCGAAACGCGCGCCCCGAAGAGAATGCGTGAGGCGACGTCCCGCCCCTCGACATCGGTCCCGAGCCAGTGCTCGAGTGACGGGCCCTCGAGACCGTGCCGGAGGTCCGGGCGGCCCGGGTCGTAGGGCGCGATCCAGGGCGCGAGCACCCCGCAGAGCGCGATTACGAGCAGGAGCCCCAGGCCGGCCCGGCTGGAGCGGTCGAGGCCCGCGGTCGCGCTCACGCTGACTCTCCCAGCCGCACCCTCGGATGGATGGCGCTGTAGAGCAGATCGGTCACCAGATTGACGAGCACGTAACTGGTCACGATTACGGCGATGCACCCCTGCACCACCGGATAGTCGCGCGCCTGGACCCCCGAGATCAGCAGCGCCCCGATACCGGGCCACCCGAACACCTTTTCGGTGATGATCGCTCCCGCCAGCAGCGCCCCAAACTGCAGACCCACGAGCGTCACGACCGGGATCAGGGCGTTTCGGAGCGCGTGCTTGAACAGCGTTGCCCGGGTCCCGAGGCCTTTGGCCCGCGCGGTTCTCACGTAGTCGTGGCCGAGTTCATCGAGCAGGCTCGAGCGGGTCATGCGGGTGAGGATCCCGGCCAGCGAAGCCCCCAGCGTTACGGCGGGCAGCACGACGCTGGCCGGCCCGTCGAACCCGGAGACGGGAAGCCAGTCGAGCCAGAGCGAAAAGACCAGCATCAGCAGGATTCCGAGCCAGAAGTTCGGGACCGAGACTCCTAACAGCGCCACCAGCATCGAGGCACGATCGATCGGGCGGTTCCGGCGCAACGCCGCGAGCGCACCGAGTGGGATCGCGAGCAGGAGCGCCACCGCCATCGCGCTGCCCGCCAGCAGCAGGGTTGCCGGGTAGCGCTCGGCGACCAGGTCTGAGACCGGGCGCCGGAAACTGTACGACTCGCCGAGTTGGCCCCGGACGAGCCCCGTCAGGTAGCGCGCGTACTGCTCGGGGACCGACCGGTCGAGCCCCCAGCGCGCGCGAAGCGCTTCGCGGTCGGCAGGACGCGCGGTCTCGCCGAGGACCATGTCGACAGGGTCCCCCGGGATCAGGTGGATCGAGAAGAAGACCAGTGAAACGGCGGCCCAGAGCACCAGCGGCAACGCGATGAGCCGGCGGAGCAGGTAGCTCACGAGCCCGCCCCGTGCAGTCGGACGCGTGCCAGCGCGCGCAGCCCCCCGCCTGGCTCGAGTTCGAATCCGTCGAGACGCTTCGACACCACGGCGGTGTCATCTTCGTGCCACAGAAACACGTAGGGCAGGTCCCGGGCGAGCGTCTTCTCGATGCTTCGGTAAAGCCCGCGCCGCTCGGTTTCGTCCGCGGTGCCACGGCTCCGTTCGATCCAGTGGTCGACCCGGTCGGAGCGGTAGCGTCCGCGATTGGCTCCCTCCGGCGGAATGCTCGCGGAGTGGAAGACGTAGTGGAAGATGTCGGGGTCGGTCAGGCCCACCCACTTCAAGGTGTAGGCGTGAAAGTTCCCCCGCTGGATGTCGCCGTAGAAGGTCCCCCACTCGAGAGAGCGGGTTTCCATCTCGATTCCGACCTCGCCGAGTTGATAACCGATCACCTCGCCGATCTGCTTGCGCAGTCGGTCGGTCGAGGTCTTGTACGAGATGCGAAAGCGCGGCTCAGGCCCGGCGGGATCGGGATAGCCGGCCGCGTCGAGCAGTTCCCGCGCGCGGGCCGGGTCGTAGGCGATGCCCTCGCCGAATGCCGGTCGCGCGGCGTGGCCGGGTGGCAGCAGGGCCGAGGCCAGGCTCGCCCGCCCGCGCAGCAGCGTATCGACGATCGCGGCGCGGTCGATGGCGTGTGCGAGCGCGCGCCGGACGCGCGGATCCGCGAGTTCCGGATGCTCCAGATTGAGCCCCAGGTAGGTGGTCGAGGCTCCGGGTCCGCGCAATACGCGCAGTCCTTCGGCTTCCTCGAGCGGGCGAAGCGCGTAAGGCGGGACTCCATTGACCACCAGGTGAACCGAACCCTTGAGCAACTCCAGCACCCGAGTCGCCGAGTTCGGTAGTACCCGCAGCAGCACCCGCGAAACCGGGGGTGCCCCTCCGAAGTATTCCGCATGCCGCTCGAGCAGAATCCGCCCCCCGCGGTCGAAGGCCGCGAGCTTGAAGGGCCCGGCGCAGATCGGCGACTCGAGCGCTTTCTTGCCCGCGGCCGCGACCTGCCCGGCGGGCAGGATCATCACGTCCGCGAGTTTGTACAAGAGCGGAGCAAAGGGCTCCCGGAGTTCGAAGACGACCTCGAACTCACCGTCCGCCCGAACCCGTTCCAGGAACGCGAGGCCTCCGGCTGCGATCGCGTGCACTCCGGGATCGAGTACCGAGGCAAAGCTGGCTTCGACGTCGCGAGCCCGGAGCGGCGTCCCATCGTGAAAGCGGACGTCTTCCCGGAGTTCTACCCGAAAGCGGCGGGGGCCCTCGAAGTGCCCTGCGCGTGCGAGATCCGGTACCGGGGTTCCGCTGCGGTCGAACTTGTAGAGCGCATTGCAGATGAGTTGGATTACGTGAACCGCATTTGCGCCCCCCGCGAAGCGGGGATCCAGGGTCTGGGGCGTTGCGTCGAGGGCCACCACGATCGTGTCCGCTTCGGTCGCTTCGCTGCCGTGGCAGGCCACGGCCGCCAGCGACGCGAGCCCAGCCAGGCAAAGGAGCGACACACGAATGCACGCGCGCACGATGGAACGGCCCCCCGATCGGTCTGGTTCAGTGTGCGGGATGTCGACGCGAGCCGCACGCCCGCCTACCGTTCTTCGGTGCATGCTGCGCACATCCAAAGCCGTGTTGGCAGGTTTTTTTGCGTTCGCGGGTGCCGGGGCGGGGCTTTGTGCCGAACCCGCAGACCCGCTGGCGAAGCTGCTCGCTGATCCGGCCCTGCGCGGGGCTTCGGTCGGAATCGTCGTCGAGGATCTCGCGAGCGGCGAGCGACGCTTCGCGCACGCGCCCGATCGGGCCCTGGTCCCGGCCTCGAACCAGAAGCTACTCGTGACCGCCGCCTCGCTGGCTGAGTTCGGCCCCGCCCACCGCTTCGAGACGCCCGTGCGGGCGGACGGTCCGATCGATTGCAAGGGCGTCCTCGAGGGCACGCTCTGGGTCGTAGGCCGGGGGGATCCGAGCCTGATCTCGGAGAGCCTGTGGAAGCTGGCCGAAAAGATCCGGCTCGCCGGCATCACGCGGATTCGCGGCGGGATCGGCGTGGATGCCAGCTATTTCGACGGGATCCGCTTTCATCCGGACTGGGGCAGGGTCTCGTCCCGTGCCTACCATGCGCCGACCAGCGCGTTCGCGGCCAACTACTCGAGCTTCCGGGTCGAAGTCGCTCCGGGGCGGGCGCCCGGAGCCCCGGCCCGCGTGTGGATCGCGCCCGAGACCGGGCACCTCCGGCTCGACTCGAGCGCGGTCACGAGCCGGGGCCCGGGGGGTCACGCACGCCCGCTCCGGATCGACATCGAGCAGCTGCCAGACGGGACGCGAGAGCGGGTGCGGGTGCGAGGCACGGTGCCGGGCGGCGACACGCCGCGCAGCTTCTGGCGCGCGGTGACGCTTCCCGAGCGCTACGCTGCATCGCTGCTCCGAACCCAGCTCGAGGCGCACGGAATCCAAGTCGACGGGCCGATCCGGCTCGGCGCGGTTCCGTCCTCGGCGCGGGAACTGCTGGTGTGGAAGAGCGATCCGCTCTCCCGGATTCTTCAGCAGCAGAACAAGTGGAGCAACAACTTCATCTCCGAGCAACTCACGAAGGTACTCGGCGCCGAGACGGCCGGGCCCCCGGGAAGCTGGGAGAAGGGCACGCGCGCGCTCGATGTCTACCTCGCGTCGATCGGGGTTCCGCCGCGGGCGGGATACATCGCGGACGGTTCCGGGCTCTCGCTCCACAACCAGATCTCGCCGGCCGTCGTGGTCCGCGTGCTCCGAGAGGCGCTGCGTCGCTTCGATTCCGGTCCGGAGTTCCTGGCGTCGCTTCCACTCGGCGGCCTCGACGGGACGCTGCGCGACCGCATGGGCGAGGAGAAACCCACCCCGGTCCGCGCCAAGACCGGAAGCCTGCGCCGGGTCACCTCACTGTCGGGGGTCGTTTCGACCGCGTCCGGTGAGCGATGGCTCTTCTCCGCGCTCGTGAACGGCGGGCGCGGAAGCGATATCGCGGTGCAACGGGCGGTCGATCGCTTCGTGGCCGAGCTCGCGACGACCGGGGCTCCCGGGGAGGCCGCAGCCGCCGCGGGTCCCTGATCGCGCTCGCCCCGAACCCCGCGGGAACCTCATCCGATCCCGCAATCCGGTCCAGGAGCGCGAGAGCTGCTCAGGGGCTGGCGGCGACGAGGAGTGCGGTCTGGACCTTTCTGACGTACCGCTTCGGGAGTGCGTGACCGTGGCGAAGACGACGCGCGATCGCGGTCGGTCCCCAGTTGTAGGCGGCCAGGGCCCGCTTGCGATCTCCGTAACGAGCGTAGAGCTGACCCAGGTAGTAGGTACCGAGTTCGACGTTGATCGAGGGATCGAAGAGCGTGTTCTCGCCCTGCCAGTCGATGCCGACTTCGGCTGCGACTTCCATGCCCGTGGAGGGCAGCAACTGCATCAGGCCCAGCGCGTTGACACTGGAGCGTGAAAAATTGTAGTAGCCGCTCTCCGTCTGAATCACGGCGAGCACGAGCTCCCAGTCGAGGCCATTGCGGGCCGAAGCTTCGATGATCGTGAATGCGACCCGGCGGATCTCGGCGTCCGAGAGGCCGGACTGACGGCTGCGGAAGCGCTGTACGATCAGATCGACCGCGGTCGGGCCGAGCGGGACCGGCACTTCGCGCTCGACCGCTGGCTGGCCGGCAGCTGGGTCGAGTGTGGCCAGATCCGGGGAGGCCAGCAACGTGCAGGATGTGAAGTAGGCACAGAGCAGCGCGAGCGCCGCGATGCCGTTTCGCAGTCTTTCGGCCTGCACGGGCTCAGATCCCGAAGCTCGGCATGATTCCGAGCGCCTCGATGACCCGCATGTTGTTCCAGACCGCGATCCCGGGAAGCGCGATCAAGATCAGGAGAATCACCAGACGCAAGCGCGGCGACAGCAGCGAAGTCCAGACGATGAAGCCGACCGTGAAGGTCGTGACGCTCATCTCAAAGACCAAGCCTTCGAGCAGGCCCATGGAGTCGAAGACCCAGCGCGCGACCGGGTTTGCCTCGACGACGAGAAAGCCCGGAATCGGCTCCACCAGACAGAAATAGGTGGTCGCGTTGTCCGCCAGGTTCAGGAGCAACACCAGCGCACCAAAAAGAAGACGTAGCAAGTGAACTTTCTCCGCCGAATGATTCCGCGGAGGGTCAGTTCAAGACCTGTGCCTCATCCGGGGCTTGCCGGGATTTCCTCGGCGACCCGAGGGCTTGCGCAGGGACCTGCCGGTCGCTGCCGGATCTTCGGACGGCCCCGGTGTAGCAATCCACTTCACCGCGGTGTGCGATCTGCATCACCGCGACGTGCGTTGAGCTGGAATCAGCGGCGGCGCGGTTGTCCGCGTCCGAGCAGTAGCCAGTCCAGCGAAACGTTCTCTTGCAGTGCGAGCGTGATCAGGAAATCGGCGTGGGGCGTGGTTCCGCTCTCGTAGCGGTTCACGTTCTGCTGGAAGACCCCGAGTTCACGCGCGAAGCCGCGCTGCGAGCGCGCGGATCGGATCTGCGAGAGTCGTCCCGCGATCTGCTTCTTGTGTCGCATCAGGGCAGCCTTTGTGACTCCGCGGGGACCACGGCTGCTTCGGGAGCTTCTTGCGATTGCCTTCGCCATTTGCCTGATCTCCTCCGACCTTGGAGTGGGGAGTTGCGCGTCGGAGAGTCAATTTCTCTTCTCCGGGCGGGATCCTGGGAGGTTGAGTTGGCACGGGGAACACTCGACACCGTACCCTCTCGCAATCCGTTCTGGGGGCGCATCCTAAGCGATCAGCAATGCCCGTTCAACCCATGAAGTGTCATCACTGCCAGCGGCGCCTCGAACCGACGCGGCATGGCAGATCCGGGATTACCGTTGACTACTACCGGACCGTGACGGGTCCGCTCCAGAGCCAGGGGCCCGCGAACCAGGGCGAGCGCGAAGTGGGCGAGGAAGCGCCGCGCAACCGGCAGGTCGTGAGTCTGAGCGAGTTCTGCACATGCCGCGACTGCTGGCAGCGGCGCGAGATTCAAGCGTGGCTCTCGGCTGCCTGGCGTAGTGGCGTGATCGACTCCTGACCCGTGTTTGAGCAAACTGTCAGCATGGACGGACACGGATGCGTGTGATTGCGGGGCGCTGGCGTGGGCGGCGCCTACACTCGCCCGCGCCTGGAGGCCACGCACGCACTGGCGCGCCGGGTTCGCGAGGCGATGCCGTCCGTCCCACCTCGGATCGCGCGCGCGAGGGCCTCTTCGACTGGCTCGGCCCCTCGCTCGAGGGCGCGCGGGTCCTCGATCTCTTCGCCGGCACCGGAGCGCTCGGAATCGAGGCGCTGTCCCGCGGGGCCGCGCACGCGGTTTTCGTGGAATACGACCCTCGGGCTCGCCGCGCGCTGTCTCGGAATCTGGCGGAACTCGAAGTGAATGATCAGAGCGAGCTGCTCGGCCTCGATGTGGAGGTCGGACTGGATCGCCTGGCGGCGCGGAACCGCTGCTTCGACCTGATTCTGGCCGATCCCCCCTGGGAGCGGCAGTGGGCCGAGCGCGTCCTGGGAGGGGTTTGTCGTGGTTGTTTGCTGGCGAAAGAGGGCATACTCGTGATCGAACAGCGGAGCGGGAATCGGGAGAGCGGGGAGGGCACCCCGGAAGCGGGGCTCGCCCTACGTGAGACCCGACGCTACGGTGAGACCCGCTTCGACCGTTACGTGCGGGAGGGAACCGCGGAGTCATGAGCGAGATCAGACGGGCCGTCTACCCGGCCAGCTTCGATCCGATCACGAACGGTCACCTCGATCTCATCGAGCGGGCCTCTCGCCTGTTCGATGAGGTGATCGTGGGCGTGGCCCTCAATCTCGAGAAGGATGGACTGTTCAGCTTCGAAGAGCGGATGGAGATGCTGAGGGAGGTCCTCTCCGACCGCCCGAACCTGCGGGTCGATTCGATCGATGGACTGCTCGTAGACTACGCGCGCGAGGCCGGGGCTCAGGTCGTGATTCGGGGCCTGCGTGCGCTTTCGGACTTCGAGTACGAGTTCGAGATGACCCAGATGAACCACCACATGAACCCCGAGATCGAAACCGTCTTTCTCATGACCAGCGAAAAGTGGTTCTACGTGAGTTCCTCGCGCCTGCGCGAACTCGTCCGCTTCGGTCGGCAGGTGGACGAGTGGGTCCCACCCGTGGTTGCGAAGCGACTCCAAGAACGCCGGGCCACGAGCGTACGCAAGGGCTAACGCTCGATCTGGAACTCCTTCAGTTTGAGTTGGAGTCCCCGCCGCGAGAGCCCGAGGCGCCGGGCCGCGTGGGTGACGTTGCCCTCCGTAGCGGCTAGCGCTTCGACGATCGCCTGGCGTTCGATGCGCGCGGTCTCGCGCCGGACGAGTTCGCGCAACTTGCCGCAGTCGGCCGGTCCGCGGGGCTGCAGCTGCTGCAACGGTTCCGGCAGAGTTTCGAGCGTGAGTTCGGGCCCGTCGCACAGCAATACCGCGCGCTCGATGGCGTTCTCGAGTTCCCGGATGTTGCCGGGCCAGTCGTACGCGCGGAGTGCGTCGAGCGTCCGAGCCTCGATTCCGAGGGGACCGTCACCGTGGGTGCGCGAGAAGCGCTCCAGAAAGAGCGACGCGAGCGCCTCGATGTCCTCCCGCCGCTCGCGGAGTGCCGGGACGTGGATCGGGAGCACGCACAGGCGGTAGAAGAGATCGGCCCGGAAGTTTCCCCGGGCCACTTCCTCCCCCAGCTCCCGATTCGTGGCCGAGATCAGGCGGAGTCGGACCTTGATGGTACGTGTTCCACCGACTCGGAAGAAGCTCGCTTCCTGCAGGGCCCGCAACAGCTTGGGCTGGGCCGACAGGGGTATTTCGCCGATCTCGTCGAGGAAGAGGGTTCCCGACTCCGCGAGTTCGAAACGCCCCGGCTTCCGCGTACCGGCACCCGTGAACGCACCCTTTTCGTATCCGAACAGTTCGCTCTCGAACAGCGACTCGGGGATCGCGGCGCAGTTCACCTTGACGAAGGGTCCGCGTTGGAATTCGCTGTCCGCGTGAATCCGGCGTGCGACGAGTTCCTTTCCCGTACCGGTCTCGCCCGTGATGAGCACCGTGGCGCTGGTCGGGGCCACCCGCTCGATCAGTCGCTCGACCTTTCTGAGGGCCGGGCTCAATCCGGTCAGCAGCTGTGCGGAGTCGTCTCCCGGGCCGGAGGAGGTCTCGGCCAATTCGAGCACGCGCGTTCGCACGGCCTTGGCCACGACCTGCTTGACCTCGGCGGGATCGAAGGGCTTGGTCAGATAGTCATGCGCCCCGTGCTTGAGGGCCTCGACTGCGCTTCCGATCGTGCCGAAGGCCGTGAGCAGGATCATGGGGACGGCCGCGCGGGTACGGCGCATTGCGGCGAGCAACTCGAGCCCGTTCATGCGCGGCATCCTGAGGTCGCTGATGACGCAGTCGACGTGCGAACGCGCGAGTTCGTCGAGGGCCTCGATCCCGTCCGCAGCCTCGAGGATCTCGTATCCGTCGCGACGCAGAAGGGTGCCCAGAACGCGGCGCATGTTCGCCTCGTTCTCGACGATTAAAACGCTTCCGGCGCTCTTCATGCGCCCTCACCTGCGAACTGCGAGGCGCTCAGCGGGACGGCTTCGGGAACCGCCTTCTGGACGGGTGCCTCCATACCCGGGAGGCGAATCGAAATCGCAGTGCCCTCGTTCGCGCGCGAACGGATCGAGATCGTGCCGCCGTGTGCTTGTACGATGCGCTCGCACAGCGCGAGGCCGAGCCCCGTGCCCGAGTCCTTGCGCGTGTAGAAGGGGACGAAGGCTCGCTCGAGGGTCGCTTCGTCCATCCCGGGACCGTCGTCTCGGACGTCGATCTCGATCCCGCCCTCGCAGCCACGCACGGCAACGCGAATCCGGCCTCCGGTCGCGAGCGCCTCGTATGCGTTCTGCAGGACGTTGACGATGACGCGTTCGAGTTGATCCGTGTCTGCGGCGATGGAGGGGAGAGCTGGGTCGATCTCGAGATCGAGTTCCACCGGGTCTCGGGCATGATGCCGCGCGATGCCGTCCACGCAGTTGCGAATGAACCCCCCGATCTCATCGACTCGCGAGCGGCGCGTAGAAGGACGCGCGTAGTCCAGAAACGCGGCGAGCACCCGATCGAGGCGCGCGATCTCCTCGATGATGACTTCCCGGAATTCCTGCGAGTCGTCGGCGTCTGCATCCGCCTGCTGGCTCAGGACCTCTGCGGCCGCTCGGATCGTGGCGAGCGGATTGCGGAGTTCATGCGCCAGCCCTGCCGACATCTCGCCGAGGCACGCGAGGCGGTCGCGCGCCCGCACCTGCTCGAAGGTCTTGGAGTTCTCGATGCTGCGCCCGGCCAGGTCCGCCACCGAACGCAGCAGTTCGAGTTCGGCGGTAGAGAAAGGCTCGGGCGCGCGCGCATCCGTCAGGGTCCAGAAGCCCACGACCCGGCCGCCCGCTCGAAGCGGAAGCACGAACTGGGCATCGAGTTCGCCCAGAATCCGGTTCAGCGTTTCGAGTTCGCGGGCGCGTTGGCGGTGGGCTTCCGAAGAGTGGGTCCGGACCTCGTCCAGTTCCTCGCCCAGTTCTTTGCGCTGAAGTACGGCTTCGCACTCGAGCGCTTCCGTAAACACCGGATCCCGAATCAGGTTGATGCGGGAGCGAGGCGGCAGGGCCAGGCTCGCGGCCTGCTGGAATCCGACCCGGGGATCCTCCCGCAGGTAGATCGCGGACGAGGTCACACGGTCAGTGCGTTCGAGCGTGCGCAGCAGTTCCGGAAGCAGCGACTCTAGCGTCACGAGTTGCGGCAGCCGAAGCTCAAGCTCCTGCAGCGTCCCCTCGAGTGCGACCTTCTCGGCCGACAGCCAGCGGTCGAGAATCCGACGAAAACGACCCTGCAGCGGCGTGACGACGAGGAGCAGCGCGCAGGAGGCAATGAAGGCATTGAAGAGAAACAGTTCGAATCGGTCGCCGACCCAGATGTGAAGCAGCACGAACAAGCCCGCGAGTCCCCCCGCCAGCAGCGCCAGGCTTAGCGCATGCCCGATCAACTGCCGCACGTCGCCGACCGGCACCCGGGCCAGGATCAGGTAGCCCACATACAGGTAGGGCAGTGCGGCGATCAAGCTGGCGACCGGGGCCACGCCGACTCGCCAGAGTCCCGCATCGACGACGACCGCGCAGGCGAGCAGTCCGTGACAGAAGATGAGGTAGCGCAGGCGCCCGGCATTGGGGGTGTCCCCCTCGAGAATCGACGCGCGCCGGATCCAGAGCGGGTAGCCGGCGGCGCCCACCCAGGCGAGGGCCCAGACACGAGCGGCCCAGGTCGCAACGCCGGGCTGCAGCAGTCCGTATGCGAGCGCGAGCATCAAAAGCGGGATCCCAAGGCAGAGCGCGAGATCGAGCCTGGAGAAAACGGGCGCGCGTCCGGCCAGGCCACGGACGAAGCTCACACTGGCGGGACCCACGAGCAGCAGCCCCGCGGCGCAGGCGCTCTCGGCCCACGGGGCCCCGAGCGCGAGGGCTCCGCGTCCCGTCGCCCAGATCGTGAACGACAGCGTGAGCAGGCTGTACCGGACTGAGGCCGCGCCCCGCCGCTCCGCGAGCGCGGCAAACCACAGGCCGGCGGCAATTGCGGCTGCCATGAACGCGGTCTGGGTCTCCATCATGCGGGGTCCACCGTCGGTCGAGATCTGTCCTATCCTTCGGGAGTCCGGGGGATCGGCTTGATCCGGCCCTCTCCATTTAGACGTCTGGATCGCGCGGATGCATCGATTCGGCGCCCGCTGCGGGACCCGGTTTGACAGCCGCGGAGCTGACGAGTAGGTTCGCTGCAAGTGCCTGATTTAGAAACATTTTTTCGGAATCTCGCGGGTCTGCACCGGGCCCTTGGCCGGCCGCTCCGCGCGCGAGCTGGAACTTGAGTTCCCGTCGCGTCGTACTCGGGATCTCAGGCGGCATCGCCGCCTACAAGTCCTGCGAGCTGATCCGTCAGCTCCGCAGCCGCGGCCACGCCGTACGCGTGGTCGCCACCCGCAACGCGCTCGAATTCGTGCCTGTTCTGACACTTCAAACGCTTTCGGGGCATGCGGTTCGTTCCGAGCTCTTCTCGCCCGGGGAGGAATCGCAGATTTCGCACATCGAGCTCGCGGACTGGGCCGAGTTGGTGCTGATCGCACCGGCGACGGCCGGCGTCCTGGCCCGGCTGGCCCTCGGATTGGCGGACGACCTGCTCGCCACCGTCTGCCTGGCCACCCGGGCGCCGCTGGTCGTAGCGCCCGCGATGAACCTCAACATGTGGGAACATCCGGCCACCCAGGAGAACCTGGGTCTGCTGGCGAAGCGCGGGGCCCACGTGGTCGAGCCGGCGTCCGGAGAGCTGGCCTGCGGCTGGGAAGGGGTAGGGCGACTCGCGGATCTCGACCGCATCCTGGGCCTCGTCGAGCGCGTACTCGGGGATCGCAGTCTCGAGGGTGAGGTCGTGCTCGTGACCGCGGGACCCACCGTGGAAGCCGTCGACCCGGTCCGGGTTCTGACGAACCGTTCATCGGGTCGCATGGGCTTTGCGCTGGCCGAGGAAGCGGCTCGGCGCGGCGCCGAGGTGGTGTTGGTGGCGGGTCCGGTTGCGCTCTCGTCTCCTCCCGGGATCGAACGGATCGACGTGGAGACCGCGGCAGAAATGCGCGACGCGGTGCTTTCGGAGCTGGACCGGTCGACGATCGTGCTCAAAGCGGCCGCGGTGTCCGACTTCCGCGTGACGGAACCGACTACCCAGAAGCTCAAGCGCGAGAAGATCGCGCGGGACGGGCAGGAACTGGTGCTGCGCCTGGTCCCGAACCCGGACATCGTGGCCGAGGTGCATGCCCGTCGCAGCGGCCAGATGCTGGTCGCGTTCGCGGCCGAAACCGAGTCCGTGCTGGAGCACGCGCGCGCGAAGCTCGAGCGCAAGGGCTGCGACCTGATCGTGGCCAACGACGTTTCGCGCAGCGACCTCGGTTTCGACTCCGATCGAAACGAGGTGTGGATCCTGGGGCCAGACGCCGCGGACGAGGTCCACGTCCCCGCGACTTCAAAGCTCGAGGTCGCGGGCCGCATCCTCGACCGCGTGCAAGAGCTGCGGAAGCGGCGCCCGGAATGAGCTGCGACCGGTCACTGCTCGTCGCCGCCCTGGCCGGCATCGGGATGCTGGCCCTGGCCGGGGGATTCGGAGCCCGTGCGGCGCCGGCCGGCAGCGTGTACGTCGCCACGATCTCGGGTGCGATCAACCCCGCCGTCTCGGACTACCTGAGTTCGGCCATCGCCGAGGCGGAGCGGGACGGGGCCCACGCACTCGTGCTCGAACTCGACACGCCCGGCGGATTGCTCTCGTCCACCAAGGACATGGTGAGCGAGATCCTGAACGCCCGGATTCCGGTGATCGTGTTCGTCTCGCCGCGCGGAGCCTGGGCCGGATCGGCCGGAACCTTCATCACGCTGGCAGGCCACATCGCCGCGATGGCACCCGGCACGACGATCGGGGCTGCGCATCCGGTTTCGATGCTTCCCGGTGGGACGCCGCCTGGGGTGCCGCCCGCCGAGCCCGGGAGCGAGGACGACGAGGAGCAGGCCGGGAACGGCGCCGCTGCGCCGCCGGCCGTGCGAGATCCGAGCGCGGACAAGATCGAGAACGCGGCGGCTGCCTTCATCAGCGCGATCGCCGAGGAGCGCGACCGCAACGTCGAGTGGGCCGTGGATGCGGTCCGGAACTCCGTCGCGATCACCCAGTCGGAAGCGCTCGAAAAGCACGTCATCGATCTGGTTGCGGAGGATCTCGATCACCTGCTCGAACTAATTCACGGGCGCCTCGTGAAGGTCGGGCGGGACGAGGTCGAACTCGTGACCGAGGGCGCGAACCTGGTTCACCTCGAAATGGGCTTCGTGAACCGGATCTTCGACGTGATTTCCGACCCGAACATTCTGCTGCTGCTGATCTTTGCGGGAATGCTCGGTCTCTACGTCGAGTTCAACAATCCCGGAATGATCTTCCCGGGTGTCGCGGGCCTGCTCGCCATGGTCCTGGCCGGGCTGGGGCTCCAGGTGATCCCGTTCAACTGGATCGGACTGCTGCTGATCTTGATCGGGGTCGCCCTGATGGTGGCCGAGGTGTTCGTCTCCAGTTTCGGGGTCCTTTTCGCGAGTGGAATCGCGGCTCTGGCGGCGGGGGGCTACCTGGTCTTCGACGTCCCGGAGTTGGAATTCGTGGAGGTCCGGTTTCTCGAGGTGGTGCTGCCCGCCGTGGGCGTGCTGGCGCTGTTCGGGGGTTTCGTGGTCTTCTCCCTTTCGCGTAGCCTGTTCGCGGCCCAGGTGGCCGGAGCGGAGGGACTGGTGGGAGAAACCGGTGTGGTCGATCGCGCGATCGATTCCGGGACGAGTCCGGCCGGAAAACTCGACGGGCGCGTGCTTCTGCGGGGCGAACTCTGGACCGCGGAGTCGGATCGGGCAATTTCCAAGGGATCCCGGGTCCGGATCGTCTCGATCCGCGACCTGGTACTCCGGGTCGCGCCGGTTTCTGAAACTTCTGAGGAGCAGATATGATGCCAGTGCTCGTCATCGTTCTCTTTGCGCTCGGCTTCTTCATGGCCGGGGTCCGAATTCTCAACGAGTACGAACGGGGGGTGATCTTCCGGCTCGGACGCTTCGCGGGAATCAAATCGGCGGGACTCAAGTGGATCATTCCGCTCGTGGACCGGATGGTCAAAGTCGGTCTCCGCGAGATCGTGATGGACGTCCCGACACAGGACATCATCACGCGCGACAACGTTTCGGTGAAGGTCAACGCGGTCATCTATTTCCGGGTTCTGCATCCGGAAAATGCCGTGATCAAGGTCGAGAACTTCATGTACGGCACCTCGCAACTCGCGCAGACGACGCTCCGGAGCGTGTGCGGGGCCGCCGAGCTCGATGAACTGCTCGCCGAGCGGGAAGTGCTGAATCGCTCACTTCAGGAGGAGCTCGACCGCGGCACCGACCCCTGGGGGGTGAAGGTCCGGGCCGTCGAGATCAAGCACATCGATCTCCCGCATGACATGCAGCGGGCGATGGCCAAGCAGGCCGAGGCGGAGCGGGAGCGACGCGCGAAGATCATCCACTCCGAAGGGGAGTTCCAGGCTTCGGAGCGGCTGCGGGCGGCCTCCGAGATCATGCGGCAGTCGCCGTATACGCTCCAGTTGCGCTACCTGCAGACCCTGGCCGAGATCGCGACGGAGCAGAATTCGACCATCATCTTCCCGCTCCCGATCGATCTGGTGAAGCACCTGGTGGATCCGACGCCCGGAGACCCGGAGCCGCCCCGTCCGGCGAAACCGCTACCGACCGACGAACCCTGATCCGGAAGGGGACGGGATCGTGAACGAGAAGGTGGGGGGCCGATGCTGAGGCGCTTGGGCCGATCGCTGGTCGTGCTGGTGATGCTGGCGCTCGTCGGCGGGTACGCGGCGATCGGCGTCTTCGCCGTGGCGCCGGACGAGCAGGCGGTGATTCTGCGTCTCGGGCGCTACCTGCGCACCGAGGGCCCCGGGCTCCACTGGTACGCGTTCGGACTGGAGAAGGTCGAGACGCGTCCCGTCACGCGGGCCGAACAGATGGAGTTCGGATTCCGGACCCTCGATCCCGGACCCCCGCCCAGCTACGAGGACCGGCCGAACGAAAAACGCATGATCACGAACGACGAGAATCTACTAGCGGTCGAGTTCGTCGTTCAATACCGGATCAACGACCTCTACCAGTACCTGTTCAAGGTTCAGGACTCGAAGAGCGTGATCCGGGACGTCTCCGAGACCGTGATGCGCGAACTCGTGGCCCTTCACAAAGTCGATGAGGTCATGACCAGCGTGCGGGGGCCAATTCAAGCCGACGCGCAACTCGAAATCCAACGCTTGCTGGATTCCTACGGTGCGGGCGTCCTGGTCCAGACCGTGCAGCTCCAGGACGTCGAACCACTGGAACCGGTCAAGGATGCTTTTGCCGCGGTTGCGAGTGCGGTCCAGGATCGCGAACGCGTGATTCTCGACGCCCGGGGATACGCCGAGCAGGTGATTCCCGAGGCTCGGGGAGAGGCCGAGCGAACCCTCAACCAGGCGAAGGCCTACCGTTCGGAGCGAATTCTGATTGCCGAGGGCAAGACGGACCGCTTCACGGCACTGCTCTTCGAATACCTGAAACAGCCCGAAGTTACGCGCCAGCGCCTACACCTCGAAACCCTGGAGGAAGTTCTACCCGGCATCGACAAGGTCGTGATCGAGAAAGGCCACGCCGCACAGGTGCTCCCTTACCTGCCGGTCGGGAAGGCCAGCAGGAGCAACGCACCATGACTCGCGGGCTGGTATTGCTGCTGCTCCTGGCCGCCCTCGGAGTCGGGGCCTCCTTCTGCATCGTGATCCTCGATGAACGCGAACAGGGGTTCCGAACGCTTCTGAGTTCGCCCGAGTATTCGGTTTTCGGCTTTCAGCTCAACCAGGCGGTGCTCGACGAGCCGGGTTGGTATGTGCGGATTCCCGGGATCCACCGGATCTACCGGTTCGAGCGCCGCCGGCTTCACTACGATTCGGAAGCCCGCGAGCTCCAGACCATCAACAAGCTGTTGCTCGAGGTCGATTACTACGTGCTCTGGCGGATCGACGATCCGCGCAAGTTCTTCGAGAGCGTGCGCAGCATCCCAGAGGCGACCAGGCGGCTCGACGCCGTCAGCTACGGAGAATTGCGGCGGCGGATCGCCCAGAACTCGCTCGCGGACCTGCTCTCGAACCGGCGCGCGGAGCTTGCGGGCGAGATTACGCTCGCCTGTGACGAGGCGTTGAAGCCGCTCGGAATCCGAGTGGAGGACCTACGCATCCGGCGCGTCGACTACCCCGAGAGCAACCTCACGCAGATCTTCGAGCGCATGCGCGCGGAGCGGAACCGCTTTGCGCGGAAGGCGCGTGCCGAAGGCGAGGAGGAAGCCCGCAGGATCCGGTCCATGGCTGACCGAGATAGCCAGGTGCTGCTGGCGGAGGCGACGCGAACCGCGCTTGCGGCGCGCGGCGAGGGGGACGCCCTCGCAGCCCGGATCTATGCCGACGCCTACGCGCAGGATCCGGAGTTCTACGCCTTCGTTCGGAGCCTAGAGGCCTACCGCAAGGCACTCGACAGCGAGACGACCCTGATCCTGTCGCCGCAGAGTCCCTTCCTCCGGTATCTGTTCGACGGGGTCACCCCGCCTACTCGCTGAGCGCGCGAAAGCGCCAGACCCCAATGCCCAGCGCCGCCAGTACCGTGCCCCAGATCGGAAAGGCAGGCGGGAGCAGACCGGTGCGCGCGATCAGAAGCGCTCCAGTGAAGCACGCAAGGAACAGTCCCCCCAGACTCAACGAGGCCAGCAGGGCACGCGGGAGGGAGTCCCCGCGCTCCGCGTCCGGAATCGAGAACGGAATCGCGAAGAGCACCAGGATCAGGATCGAGAGGGGCTGCGCAATCCGACCGTGCAGTGCCGCCTCGGCCGGCGCGACCGAGGCGGGATCGCCCGGGTGCTGCCGGAGTTCCCGGACCAGCCGGTGGAGGGTCGTCGTCTCCGCGGACGGCAGATTGCGCCAGAGGCTCCCGCTCGTGACGCCGAGGTCGAGCGTCAGGCTCTGAGCGGTCTCCCGTTCGAGTCGGTCCCCGGGCTTGAACTCGCGCACCACGGCATCGTCGAAGGCCCAGAGCGTCTCCTCGACCAGTCTGGCCTCCCGCGCATCGATCCGCCGGTGGATCCGCCGCTTGTCGTCGAACTCGAACACGGTCACCTGCTCCAGGCTCCCCCGCTTGCCGCTGTAGCCCGAGGCAATGAAGATGCTCGAACCGTCCGAGTACCAGAAACGATCCTGGAAGCGCTCCAGCGTTCCGATCGATGAGGCCATCTGCGTTTCGGAGCGCTCGAGGGCGGCCCGCCGAATCGGCACGATCACCCGGTCCTCGAACAGGAGCAGCAGACCTCCGAGCGCCAGGCTCGCGACCAGCACCGGGAGCAGGGCCCGTCTCAACGCAACTCCGCCGCAGCGAATCGCCGTGATCTCACGGAAGTGGACTGCCCGGCTGAGGCTCCAGACAGCGCCTACCAGGCACGAGACGGGAAGCCCGAGGGGCACGACGTCGAGGGCGCGCAGCACGGCCTCGAGGCCCCCGGTCGAGTCCTTGCTGAAGTCGTCGAGGTGCAGGACCGAATCCGCCGCAACCCAGGTGACGACCAGGCCGAAGAAGAAGAGCGCTGACGCCTGGAGAAACTGCGTGAGCAAGTAGCGCGAGATCAGACTCACCCGGGACCGCCTCCCTCGGGGCAGAGGGTACGCGGGTGCGGCGACGTTGCAAGCAGCCCGAGGACGCCGTAAATAGAGGTTCCCTATGCGGATTCTACACGGGAGCGAGTCCGTCTCGGAGTCGGACCAAGGCGCGGTCCTGACGATCGGGAACTTCGATGGTGTACACCGCGGTCATCAGGCCCTGATCGCGTCCGTGACCCAGACCGCGCGTGAGGTGGGCTGTCGCGCATGCCTGTACACCTTCGATCCGCATCCGCGCCGGGTACTGGCGCCGGAACGAGGTGAACGGCTGCTGATGACTCCGGCTCAACTCGAGCAGGCGCTCGAGTCCTTGGGGGTCGATCTCCTGATTCGGGAGCCGTTCACGCAGAGCTTCGCGAAGCAGAGTGCGGAAGAATTCCTGACGCAGGTGATCCAGCAGCGGCTGCGGCCCCACCGGATCTTCGTCGGCGGCGGGTTCCACTTCGGGAAGGGCCGGGCGGGATCGGCCGAGACCCTGCGGGGCCTGGCACCTCGCCTGGGCATGCGGGTCGACGTGATCCCGCAGGTCCAGGTCGGGGAGGTGGATGCTTCGAGCACCCGCATCCGCCGGGCGGTTTCGGAAGGGGAGGTCGCCGAGGCGACCCGCTGCCTCGGTCGCCCGTACTCGATCTGGGGCCGGGTCGTTCACGGAGATCACCGGGGACGCGCCCTGGGCTTTCCGACCGCGAACCTCGAGACCGAAAACGAATTGCTTCCGGCCCTCGGAGTTTACGCTTCGACTGTGCGCCTGCTCGAGGGGGGCCGGCCGGCGGGGGAGCCGCTCCGCGCGGTCACCAACGTGGGCACCCGGCCGACCTTCGAGGCCGGCCAGGTGCTGACCGAGGTACACCTGCTCGGATTCGAGGGCGACCTCTACGGCCGCGAACTCGCCGTCGATTTCCACGAACGAATTCGCGAGGAGCGGAAGTTTTCCGGACCCGAGGCTCTTCGCGAGCAGATCGCGGCCGATTCCGACCGCGCGCTGCAACTGCTCGAAGCGCGCGAGTCATAGGGCATGGCCCGGCTGCGTGTCTACGATTGGCGAATCTGGGTAGGTTTCGGCATCACGGTCGCTGCGATTGCCTGGACCGTTCGCGGCATCACGCTCTCGGAGGTGATCCGGAGCCTAGCGAGTGCCACGCTCTGGCCGCTCATGCTGGTTCCCGTGATCCAGATCCTGGGCCTGTGGTTGCGATCTCTGCGCTGGGGTGTGCTCTTGCGCTCCCTTTCCGACACGCCGATCCAGCTGGGGCTTCTGTTTCGGGCGACCTCGGTGGGGTTCATGGTCATGAACCTGTTGCCCTTCCGGATCGGCGAACTCGCGCGCCCCTGGCTGCTCTCGCGCGAAACCGAGATCCGCGGAACCGCGGCGCTCGGAACGGTCGTGCTGGAACGGGCCATCGACTTCACCGCCCTGGCCGTGATTGGAAGCTTTGTCATCTTCTCCCACCAGGACTCGCTGCCCGGATGGGTTCGAACCGGGGCTCTGATCTTTGCTCTCCTGTCCTGCATCCCGCTCGGACTGGCCGTACTGCTGCGGCGCGACGAGGGAGCGCTATTGCGTCTGACGGACGTAATCCTGCGCCTCGGACCCGAAGCGATCGCTGCACCGGGCCGGGACTTCGCGGCGCAGCTGTCGCTCGGACTCAACTCGCTCAAGTCCGGCCGCGATGGGCTCCGGGTACTCTTCTACACCTTCCTGATCTGGGGCGTTCTCTTTCCGATCCCGTATGCGCTCGGGCTGCTGGCTTTCGGGATCGAGTTGCCGCTTCCTGATCTGTTCCTGGCGACTTTTACCACGCACGTGCTGGCCGCGCTCGCGGTCGCGGCCCCCTCTGCGCCGGGCTTCTTCGGCGTCTTTCACTTCGCATGCCGGGAGTCCCTCGCGCTCTTCGGAATTCCGCCCGCAATCGCGGTTGCTTACGGCACGGCTCTGCATCTTGGCTACTGGATTCCCGTGACCTTGGTGGGACTCGTGTGCGCCTTTCGCTCCGGCACCCGCATCCTCGAACTCGCCGACGCTGATCTCGGTAAAGCTCCCTCCGGGCCGCACCGATAAATCCCCGCGGAACCCGGTGTTAGCCCTGTCGCCCTCCGGCGATTCTGCGGCTCACGCGGTGACAGCGGAGGGATCCATGAAAGATCGCATCGGAGAGCTGCTCGTCCAGCAGAATCTGCTGTCTTCGGACGATCTCAAGCGGGCACAGAACGAGGCCAGAGCCACCGGGACCCGAGCGGGCGTCCAGCTCACCAAGCTCGGCCTGATCGACGGCGCCGCGCTCGCCGACTTCATGTCGAAGCAGTACGGCCTTCCCTCCATCGACCTCGCTGACTTCGAGATCGATCCGGAGGTGATCGAGCTCATCCCCCAGGAGGTCGCGCTCAAGCACCAGGTGATTCCCGTCAACCGCGCGGGCTCGACCTTGATCATCGCGACCGGCGATCCCTCGAACATCTTCGCCCTCGACGACATCAAGTTCTTGACCGGCTACAACACCGAGGTGGTGGTCGCGACGGAGCAGGCGATCCACGAGGCCATCGACCGCTACTACGACTCGGCCCAAACGCTCGACTCCGTCATGTCGAGCTTCGAAGAAGAAGACTACGAGGTCGTTTCCGAGGAGCAGGGCATCGATGTCGAGGAACTGGCGAAGTCCACGGAGGAGGCGCCGGTCGTCAAGCTTGCCAACCTGATCCTGACCGACGCAATCAAGAAGAATGCCTCCGACATTCACATAGAGACGTACGAGCGCGACTTCCGCGTCCGCTATCGAATCGATGGCTTGCTCTACGAAGTGATGCGGCCACCGAGAAGGATGCGAAACGCGCTCACCTCGCGAATCAAGATCATGGCCAAGCTCGACATCGCCGAGAGGCGGCTCCCGCAGGACGGCCGCATCAAGATGAAGATCGGCCAGAACCGCGTCATGGACTATCGAATCTCGGTCCTGCCGACCCTGTTCGGGGAGAAGATCGTGCTCCGTCTCCTGGACAAATCGAATCTGCAACTCGACATGACCAGGCTCGGCTTCACCCGTCCGGAGCTCGACCTATTCCAGCAGGCGATCCACAAGCCCTTCGGGATGGTTCTGGTGACCGGTCCCACGGGTTCGGGAAAGACCACCACCCTCTACTCCGCGCTCTCGGAGTTGAACCAGATCAGCGCGAACATCTCGACCGCCGAAGACCCCGTCGAGTTCAACCTCGAAGGAATCAACCAGGTGAACATGAAGGAGGGGATCGGCCTCACCTTCGCCGCCTCGCTCCGCTCATTTTTGCGCCAGGACCCAGACATCATCATGCTCGGAGAGATCCGCGACTTCGAGACGGCCGAAATTGCAATCAAGGCCGCGCTCACGGGCCACATGGTGCTCTCGACGCTTCATACCAATGACGCCCCGAGCACCATCACCAGGCTCCTGAACATGGGGATCGAGCCGTTTCTGGTCTCGAGTGCCGTGATCTGCGTAGTCGCACAGAGACTTGCACGCACGATCTGTACGGCGTGCAGGGAGCGGAATCCTGACGTTTCCGCCAAGCAACTGCTGGAAGCGGGGCTCAGCCCAGACGAAGTCAAGCGCTGCACACCGATGCGTGGCGTCGGTTGTAGTGCGTGCGCCAATACTGGCTTCAAAGGACGCATCGCCGTTTACGAAGTGCTCCCGGTGAGTGATGCAATCCGCGAATACGTGCTGAATGGTGCGACCGCGGTCGAGGTCAAGCAGCAGGCGATTCGAGAGGGGATGAGCACTCTGCGGAGAAGTGCACTGAACCATCTGCTGAACGGGACGACCACCGTCGACGAGGTCTACCGAGTTTCCGTGTCGGACAATTAGGAGCCGCGATGCCCAACCTTCACCAGTTGCTCAAGGCCATGATCGACCAGGGGGCGTCAGACCTCCACATCACCGCTGCCTCCGCGCCTCAACTGCGCATCGACGGTCGGCTGGTGCCCCTCAAGGTACCGGCGCTGAGGCCTCAGGATACCAAACAACTCTGCTACTCGATCCTCACGGACGCGCAGAAGCAGAAGTACGAAGAGTCCAACGAGCTCGATCTCTCGTTCGGCGTCAAGGGCCTCTCTCGGTTTCGCGGAAATATCTTCATGCAGCGCGGAGCGGTGGCCGGGGCCTTCAGGATGATCCCCTTCGAGATCCGATCCTGCGAAGAGCTTGGACTGCCGAAAGCCGTGCTCGAGCTCACGAAGCGGCCGCGCGGCCTGATCCTCGTAACCGGCCCGACCGGGAGCGGAAAGTCGACCACGCTGGCTTCGATGATCGACCAGATCAACACTCGCGAGAACCTCCACATCGTCACGGTGGAGGATCCGATCGAGTACCTCCACCCGCACAAGAGTTCGCTCATCAATCAGCGCGAGGTCGGCGCGGATACGCAAAGCTTCAGCGCGGCTCTGCGCTACATCCTGCGGCAGGATCCGGACGTCGTGTTGATCGGGGAGATGCGAGACCTGGAGACGATCGAAGCTGCGCTGACCATCTCCGAGACCGGCCATCTCTGCTTCGCGACTCTGCACACGAATTCGGCGGTTCAGACGATCAACCGGATCGTCGACGTCTTCCCTGCACACGCGCAGTCCCAGATTCGGGCACAACTCTCCTTCAGCCTTGAGGGCGTTCTGTGTCAGACACTGATCCCGCGAGCCAATGGCGAGGGACGGGTCCTGGCGCTCGAGGTGATGATTCCGAACGCGGCGATTAGGAATTTGATCCGAGAAGACAAGGTGCACCAACTCTACTCGCAGATGCAGGTCGGGCAGAGAAAGTTCGGAATGCAGACCATGAATCAGTGTCTGGCCGATCTCTACGTGCGCAAGCTGATTAGCCTGGAACAGGCGAACGCGAGAACCAGCGATCCCGATGAACTCCACAATCTCATCTCGGACCCGACTGCGGGAGCCCCGAAGCGGCCCGCAGCCGTGATGAAGCGATAAGCAGGCCGGAGGACCCCCATGGCAACGTACCAGTGGCAAGGCAGGACACGCTCCGGCGAGACCCGAACGGGCATTCTGGTGGCTGATAGCCAGGCCGCCGCTACCGCGCAGCTTCGCCAGCAGATGATCATGCCGATGAGCATTCGGCCCAAGCTCAAGGAGCTGCGCGAATACCTGCCCTTTCTGGAGAGTAGGATCAAGATCAAGCAGGTCGTCGTTTTTACGCGCCAGTTCGCGACCATGATCGATGCCGGCCTGCCGCTGGTTCAGTGCCTGACCATTCTCGCGAGTCAGCAGGAGAAGGGGATCTTCAAGCGCACGCTCACAGAAGTGAAGGCAGACGTGGAATCGGGTTCAACCTTCTCCGAAGCGCTGGCCAAGCACCCAAAGGCCTTCGACCGCCTGTACACGAGCCTCGTAGAGTCGGGCGAGACCGGGGGCATCCTCGATACGATTCTCACCAGACTCGCAAACTACCTCGAAAAGGCCGAGGCCCTGCGTCGCAAGGTCAAGGGCGCCATGGTGTATCCCGTCTCGGTACTGGTCGTGGCGATCCTGGTCGTCGTGTTGATGCTGATCAAGGTGATCCCGGTGTTCGAGCAGATGTTCGCCGACTTCGGCGGCGTGCTGCCCGGGCCGACCCAACTGGTGATCGACATCTCGCACTTCCTGCAGGCCTCAATTCACTGGCTGGCGCTCGGCGCCGTTGCTGCGTTCTTCGGCTTCAGACAGCTGCGCAAGACTGACCAAGGCCGCCTCTGGACCGATGGGTTGGCGTTGAAGATTCCCGTGATCGGCGGGGTGCTCCGCAAGGTGGCCGTGGCCCGTTTCAGCCGGACGCTCGGAACCATGCTGAGTTCCGGGGTGGCGATCCTGGATGCGCTCGAGATCGTGGCCCGCACCGCCGGAAACCTCGTGCTCGAGCGAGCGATCCTGAAGACCAAGGCTTCGATCGCGGAGGGAAAGACGATCGCCGAGCCGCTCGCGGAAACGAAGGTGTTCCCGGGCATGGTGGTGCAGATGATCTCGGTCGGGGAGCAGACCGGGAACATGGACACGATGCTGCAGAAGATCGCGGATTTCTACGAAGACGAGGTCGACGCCGCGGTCGATGCAATGACGGCCATGCTCGAGCCGGCGATGATGGTGGTGCTGGGAGGCACGATCGGTCTGATCCTGATCGCCATGTACCTGCCGATTTTCAAGATCGCCGACAACATCAACTAGTGGGCCCGGCAGTATCCGCTCCGGTTGGGGCACTCGCCGCCAGACTGGCCGCGATCGCGGGTCTTCTCGGCGCGGCCGTGGCCATGGACCTCTCCGGCTCGTACCCGCTGTCGGGCGCGCAGTTGACGGCGCTCTACGGCATCGCGGCGGCCGGCTTTGCCGCGGCCCTGGTGGCCGCGATCGCGTCTGTCCGGGATCGCTTCCGGTTTCCGCTCCCGATCGAACTTGCCACCGACTTCGGACTGGCACTGTCGCTCGTATGCTGCACGGGGGGCGCCCGCTCTCCCTTTAGCTTCGTCTTCGTGGTCTGGATCGTCTACGCGACGACGCGAGCGGGCCCTCAGGCTGCGGCGAGTTCCGCGTTGCTTTCGACGCTTGCCCTGGGCGGCATCGCACTGGGCGGCGCCGCGGGCTGGATCGGGGATTCCCAGGGGGGAGACACGCTCTCGCTGCCCGAGGCATTTCGGACTTTTGGACTCTATACCCTCGCGTTCGCAGCCGTCGGGCTTCTCTCTCACCGACTGGCTCGCGAGGTGTCGAGCGGCCGGACCAAGCTCCGCGAACTCGGAGAGATTCACCGTCGCATCTTCGACAGCGTTTCGAGTGGGCTCATGACCGTGAATCCTGACGGGTCGATCAGCTCGTTCAACCGGGAAGCCGAGAAGATCACCGGATTTCGGCAGCTGGAAGTCTGGGGAAGAGATGCGGGAAGTGTCTTTCCGGCGCTCGCCGAAGCGATTCGAAAGGCCCGTGACGGGAGCGCGGATCTGCCCCCGTCGCGGCTGGAAGTCACACTCGAGCGCCGCGGCGGGGAGGTTCGGCAGCTCGGGCTTTCCTGCGCCGTTCTTCGCGACGAGCACGGCGCCGACGCCGGAAGCGTCCTGATCTTTCAGGACCTGACGGGCGTCCTGGCCATGCAGGAGGAGTTGCAGCGCTCGGAACGGCTTGCCGCGGTCGGACAGCTCGCCGCCGGCCTGGCCCACGAGATCCGCAACCCGCTCGCCTCGCTCTGGGGCTCGATCGAACTACTTCGCGACGAACTTCCGGAACTGCGGCCGGAGCAGAAGCAGTTGCTGGAGATCGTCGAGCGGGAGACGGCTCGCCTGAATACGCTGCTGGAGAATTTCCTTTGCTACGCGCGGCCCGGCTCGGTGCGACGGGAGCGAGTGTTGCTTTACCAGCTGCTGGTCGAGATCCGTGACCTGGCTTCGCGCAGCGGGGAACCGGCGACCCGGGTGGAGCTCGATCTCGACTCCGATCTCTGCCTGCTGGGGGACCCGACCCAGCTTCGAAGCGTGTTCTGGAACCTGGTGCTGAATGCGATGCAGGCAGAGCCGGTCGATGGAAGCGTGCAGATTCGGGCCTCGCTCGAGTCCGTCGGCCCCGATTCCGGCCGGTCGCTGAGGATCGAAGTCCAGGACCGGGGACACGGGATCCCGAAGGCGCTGCTCGAGCGCATCTTCGAGCCCTTCTTCACCACCCGTCCCAAGGGAAACGGGCTGGGGCTGGCGACCGTGCACCGCCTGGTCGAACTCCACGGAGGGAGCCTCGCGGTCGAGAGCGCGGAGGGGACCGGGACCACCGTTCGGGTTTCGCTGCCCGCTGCCCCGGATTAAGCCCGGGGCCCGGGATGCCGACGAGGTCATCGGGGGGATTCGCGTGGGCCGAATTCTAGTCGTCGACGACGAACGCAGCATGCAGGATTTCCTGGAGATCCTGCTCGCGCGGGACGGTCACGAGGTGGTCACGGTCGGCTCGGCACCTCAGGCGATCGCGGCGGTCGAAGGCGACGAGTTCGACCTGGTGATCAGCGACATCCGCATGCCGGAAATGAGCGGACTCGAACTCCTCGGCCGGATCGAGGAACTCTCCCCGGAGACCCCGGTGGTCATGATCACCGCGCACGGGAGCACCGAAACCGCGGTCGAGGCCATGAAGCAGGGGGCCTACGACTATCTGAGCAAGCCGTGTCCGGTCGACGAGATCCGGCTGGTCGTCCAAAAGGCCCTCGAGAAGCGTGAACTCTCTTCCGAGAACCGCCTGCTTCGCCGCCAACTTCGGGACCAGTTCAGCTTCCCGTCCATCATCGGAAAAAGCCCCGAGATCGAAGAGGTGTTCGAACTCATCCGCCAGGTCGCGCCAAACCGAACGAACCTGCTGCTGTCGGGCGAGAGCGGAACCGGCAAGGAACTCGTGGCACGCGCCGTACATGCCAGCAGCGACCGGGCGAGCCGACCCTTCGTGACCGTCAACTGCGGGGCGATTCCCGAAAATCTGCTCGAGAGCGAACTCTTCGGCCATGTGAAGGGTTCGTTCACGGGCGCAACCTCGAACAAGGTCGGGATTTTCGAGGTCGCCGATCGAGGAACGCTGCTGCTCGACGAGGTCGGCGACCTGCCTGCAAGCCTTCAGGTGAAGCTGCTTCGCGCGATCCAGGACAAGAGTTTCCGGCGTGTGGGAGGTACGCGCGACCAGCAGGTCGACGTGCGCATCATTTCGGCCACGAACCGCAACCTCGACGAGGAGGTCCGGGAGGGCCGCTTTCGGGAGGATCTCTACTACCGGCTGAATGTGATCGAGATCCGGATCCCGGCAATACGCGAGCGGCGAACGGACATTCCGCTGCTGGTCCGTCACTTCATCCAGGTCTACGCCGAGACGCTGGGACGCCCGCTCAGCGGGATCGAACCCGAAGCCCTGGCCGTGCTCGAGCGCTACGACTTTCCGGGCAACGTGCGAGAACTCGAGAACCTGATCGAGCGGGCCGCAACCCTCTCCCGCGGGACCCGAATCACGCTGGAGAGCCTGCCCCCGCTGGTCCGCAACGCGACCCCTACGGCACCGCCGGCGAGTCTCCAGACTCCAGACGCGGGCCTCGAGAGGCTGCTCGCGGACTACGAGCGAGGGATCCTGCGCGACGCACTGCGGCGAGCGGATGGAGTCAAGAAGCGCGCGGCGAGGCTGCTCGGGATCACCTTCCGTTCCTTCCGCTATCGCTTCGAGAAACTCGACCTCGATCGCGAGGACGACCTCTCCTAGCCCGGCTTCCCGGGGACCGGAACCCCCGACCGCGCGAACTCGCCAGCTGACGAAAATCGGCATTCCGGTGACGAAAATTGGCGCCGGCGCGTGAGCGGCTGGCTTCGGCCGGCGACGCGGGATCCGACGGAACCGCTGCCGGATCGGGCCGCTGTTCGCAGCGCTGCACGCGGCTGAAAAACGGGCCGACCCCGGCACGGCACTTGCTCAACGGGAGATCCCCAACAGGGATCAGTACCCCCCCAACAGGGATCAGTAACCCCCCGGGAGCGCGGCGCAGGAAGCCCTCGTCCGCATCCGTCATCAGGAGTACGCATGCTCAATATGAAGAAGCGCGAGGGTTTCACCCTCATCGAGTTGATGATCGTGGTTGCGATCATCGGCATCCTGGCCGCCATCGCCATCCCGAACTTCCTTCGCTTCCAGTTGAAGGCCCGAAGTTCCGAGGGCAAGGTCAATCTGGCGGCCATCCGGACCGCCGAGACCTCCTACATGTCCGAGTTCGGGCTGTTCATCGCTGCAGCTGGCGCACCCGGTACGCTCCCCGGCTCTACCAAGGCGGCGTTTCCGGCCGTTGGAAGCGCAGGTGGATTCGACACCATCGGCTGGCGCCCCGAGGGCTATGTGTACTTCCAGTACGCGGTGGCGCTACCGAGCAGCGGTTCGCCGGGCTTCACGGCCACCGCCCTCGCGGACATCGATGGCGATACCACCAACCAGGAATGGGGCTACGTAAAAGCCAGTACTGCGCCCATGGCAGTCAGCGCTTGCGTAGTCACCGGGGTCTACAACCCGGTCAGCGCTACGAATGACCTGCTGGACACGGTGGGACCCTGCAACGCCGTCTCCGGTACCTCCGTATTCTAGCGAGGTCTCGCTTCAAGATGAGTGGGGTCCGGCTTCGGCCGGGCCCCACTTGTTGTTTAAGCCTCCCGAGCGGGCTCGGCTCGCTCGAGCAAGCACGCGCTCAAGACGCCCGGGAGCCCGTCCGAAAACGCCACCGGAGGGCTCTGCATGCGAATCCGCCCCTGGATCGTCGACGGGCTGTTGATTCTGAGCTTGGTGGCCGTCGCTTCGGGCATATACCGATTGAACCTGACGCTCGAGTCGCCTAGGGCCGCTGTGGGCCAGCCGGGCGAGATCGGAGCACTCCCGGACGGACGCGTGCTCCGGGTGCTCGCGCTCGGCTTCGAACGGCTGGTCGCGGACCTGTTCTGGCTGCGCACGGTCGCCTACGTCGGCGACGACAACGTGGCTGCTGCGGGCTATCCCTCTGCCGGGGCGCTCGCCGAACTCGTCACCGACATCGATCCCGGGTTCACGAGTGTCTACGTACTCATGAACACGCTGCTCGAGTCGCTCTGCGGCGAGCCCGACGCGGCGATCGCGCTGCTCGACAAGGGGCTCCGCCACAACGATTACTGGCGCCTGCACTTCTTGCAGGGCTTCAACTACTTCTTTCACAAGCACGACTACGCGCGCGCGGCGACCCAGATGCAGCTCGCGGCGGAACGGGGAGGACCGGCCTATCTGCCGCTGCTCGTGACGCGCCTGTATACGGAAGCCGGGAGCCTCGACACCGCGATTGCGTTCGTGCAGGCACGGCTGGCGCAGGCCTCGACCGCGGAGGAGCGCGAGATGCTCGAGACGCGCCTGCAGGTCCTCTACCAGGCCCGCGAGAGCGGCGAGACCGACGCACTGCGGCTGCAATTGCCGAAGGGGGAAGCGTGAGCGCGATTCGCACCCGAGGACTCGCGAAAAGCTTCCGCAGCGGCCTCCGGGCGCGGTCCGTACACGCGCTTCGCGGGATCGACCTCGATGTGCAGGAGGGCGAGATCTTCGGCTTTCTCGGACCGAACGGCGCGGGCAAGACCACGGCGATCAAGATCCTCACCGGCCTGATCCGGGCCAGCGCAGGCGAGGCCTGGATCGGGGAGCTGCCGGTCGCGTCTCCCGAGAGCCGCCGGCGGCTCGGCTTCCTGCCCGAGGGAACCTTCTTTCACGAGTACCTGACCGGGCGCGAATTCTGCGACATGCACGCGCGGCTGCTCGGGATTCCTCGCGCCGAACGCGCAGACCGCGTTCAACAGCTGCTGATTCGCGTCGGTCTAGAGAAGTCCGCCGCGGTCCAGATCCGGCACTACTCGAAGGGCATGCGGCAGCGCGTTGGACTCGCGCAGGCGCTGGTGGGGGATCCCGCGCTGGTGATTCTCGACGAGCCCATGTCGGGACTCGATCCGGTCGGGCGGCGCGAGGTGCGGGACCTGATTCTGGGACTGCGGGAGCAGGGCCGAACCGTGTTCTTCTCGTCGCACGTCCTCGCCGACGCCGAGATGATCTGCGACCAGGTCGCCGTGATCGTGGCGGGCCGCGTGGTCGAAGCAGGCTACCTGGCGGATCTGCTCGGCGGCCAGGTCGGCGGGGTGGAACTCGTGGCCGAGGGGATCGGAGAGGAACTCAGTGCCGAACTCTCGCGGGCTGCGCGCCGCTCGGTCGCGCAAGGCGCGCGCCACCTGTTCGAGTTCTCGGGAGAGGACACGGCAGAGAAGGCGCTCGACCGCGTCCGCGAGGCGGGCGGGCGCATCGCGAGCCTGGTTCCGACCCGTCGCAGCCTCGAGGATTTGGTGATCGAGCGCTCGGCTCCGGAGACGGACCGATGACGCCGCTCTTTCAACCCCTGAAGCGGGTCGCCGTCCTCGCCCAGAACACGCTGCGCGAGGCCGTGCGCAACCGACTGCTCTACAATCTTTTGTTCTTTGCGATCCTGATGATCGCGAGTTCAGTCGCGCTCGCCGAACTTCACCTCGGCGACCGCGACCGGATCTATCGCGACGTCGGCCTCTCGGCGATCGCGTTCTTCGGGGCATTGATCGCGATCTTCGTCGGGATCAACCTGGTGAACCGCGAGATCGCACAGAAGACCATCTACACGCTGCTCTCGAAGCCGCTCTACCGCTGGGAATTCCTGGCGGGCAAGTACGCGGGCCTGGTGGGACTTCTGGCATTTCAGGTCGTCGTGATGACGCTCTGCTTTCTCGGCGTGCTCTGGCTCCAAAACGCCGAGATCACAGCCGGGCTGTTTCAGGCGATCGGCCTGATCTACGCCGAACTGGCGCTTGTGACCGCGCTGGCACTGTTCTTCTCGAGCTTCACGGGCTCCTATCTCGCGGGCATGTTCACGCTGGCCTTCTGGATCGCGGGCCATCTGCTGGCCGACCTTCGAAGCTTCGGTGCGCACTCAGAGGTCGAGGGGCTCCGCGCGCTGACCGAGGCGCTCTACTGGACGCTCCCGAACCTCGACCGCCTCGACCTCAAGTCCGAGGCTGCGGCCGGGCTCACGCTGGATACGGGCCGGGTGATTGCCGCCGGCGCCTACGCGGCTTGTTACTCCCTGGGCCTGCTGCTGGCCGCCGCGTTCGTGTTCCGGCGCCGCGACTTCCAGTAACTGAGCGTTATTGTCCCCTGCATGACGGAAATGCCCACGACGCTCCAGATCCCGCTCGTGTTCGCGCTCGGTGCAATCGTCGGGAGCTTCCTCAACGTCGTGGTCTGGCGGCTGCCCCGAAACGAGTCGGTCGTGCGGCCTGGTTCCCACTGCCCGTCCTGCGGCAACCCGATACCCCTGCGCTGGAACATACCGCTGCTTTCGTGGCTGCTACTGCGCGGCCGCTGCCGCAACTGCGAGGCCGCGATCTCTGTGCGCTATCCGCTCGTGGAACTGGCCACGGCGCTGCTCTTCGTCGCGCTGCTCCTGCAGTTGGGGCCCGGGCTTCGCCTGCTGGCGGGCTGGATGGTCGGCTCGATTCTGATCGCGGCCGCCTACATCGACGGCCAGCACAAGATCATTCCGAACGAACTGACACTTCCGGCGATCCCGGTGGGGCTGGCGCTTGCGTGGTTCGCTCCGCCGCCGGGCCTGCTCGAAGCCGCGGCCGGGGCGCTGCTCGTCGGCGGTCTGCTCTGGGGCATCGCGACGGGGTACGAGCGGCTCACGGGCCGGATCGGGCTGGGCATGGGAGACGTGAAGCTGATGATCATGCTCGGGTGCTTTCTGGGGCTCGAGCCAACGCTGGCCGTGCTCGTGATGGGTTCGCTGCTCGGCATCGCGCAGGCCGGGCTGGTGGTCGCCTTTCGGGGCGGAGGTCGTCTCACTACGATTCCTTTCGGTCCCGCCCTCTCGGCGGCCGGGCTGTTCCATCTGGTCGCGCCGTCTACGGTCGCGCAGCTCTTCCAGTGGTTCTGAGCGGGCGGCCGGTCGGAAGTCCCGGCCGCCCGGTTGGCAACAGCACCGATCAGGCGGCCCTGCAGCGCGAGCCGTTTCGGGCGCATCTGCTTTAGCCGGATCCTGGCTTCGGCCGATAGGGATCTCGAAAGCGATCGCGGCCTCGAGGAGGCCCGGGCGAGGGGCGATGCCGGACCGGCACATTCTGCTGATTGACGCTGACGCGGGCGCGCGCTCCAGGCTCGCGCGCGTACTTCGGGACGAGGGCTTTGCGGTCCGGACCGCGGCCAACGCCGTTGAGTCTACCGTCCTCGTAGAACGGGAAGACTTCGACTACATCCTGTGCGACGTGCGCATGCCGGGCCGGAGTGGGCTCGAACTGCTGCCCGATCTCATCGCTGAACAGCCACGCGCCAGGATTGTGATGATGTCGGCCAGCGCTGCGATCGAGGAGACTCTGGATGCGGTCCGACTCGGTGCCTACGACTATCTCAAAAAGCCCTTCCAGCCCCAGGAACTGCTGCGCCTGATCCACAAGGCCGAAGAGCGCGAGCGCCTGCGGAGTGAGAATCAGCGGCTGCGGGTCGCACTGCGCGAGGAGGGCAGGGGCCAGGGACTCGTGACCAGCTCCGCATGCATGAAGCGCGTGCTCGAACTGATCGACCGGGCTGCGCGCTTCAAGACCACGGTGCTGATCACGGGTGAGAGCGGGGTGGGGAAGGAAGTCGTCGCCCGTACGATTCACGAGTGGAGCGACCGCTCCAGCATGCCCTTCATCGCCATCAACTGTCGGGCGATTCCCGAAGCGCTGCTGGAGACGGAACTCTTCGGACACGCGCGCGGCGCCTTCGGCGGAGCCGACTTCGCACGCCGCGGGCTGTTCCGGGAAGCGGAGGGCGGTACGCTCTTCGTTGACGAAATCGGTAAACTCCCGCCTCCGATTCAGGTGAAGCTGCTGCGGGCACTTCAGGACGAGGAAGTACACCCGGTCGGAGAAGCTCCGCCGGTCCCGGTGGACGTCCGCATCCTGGCCGCGACCGCGCGAGATCTGGAGACCGAGATCCGGGCCGGCCGCTTTCGTCAGGATCTCTACACCCGGCTCGACGTGCTCCGCATCGACATCCCGCCACTGCGCGAACGACCGGAAGATTTGCCGGAACTCGCAGACCATCTTCTGCGCCGCCTGTCCCGGCGCCTTGGAAAGACGCTCCGCAGCCTCGACGCGAAGGCGCTCGAATCCCTGTCCGGCTACGCCTGGCCCGGCAACGCACGGGAGTTGGAGAATCTACTCGAGCGGGCCGCAATTCTCTCCGCGGGAGACCGCCTGGTGCTCGACGGGCTGCTGCCCGAAGCGGCGGAGGAGCTTCCCGAGTTTTCCAGCGGCGCCGGAGCGGCGGGCGCGTCTCGAAATGAAGCGGAACTCTCGATCAAGCGGGCCGTCCGGCGGCTCGAGCAGGACCTGATTCGACGCGCCCTCGAGGCGAGCGGCGGCAACCGCAGCCGGGCCGCCGGCATGCTCGAAATCAGTCCCCGGACCCTCCGCTACAAGTTGCGGGAATACGACATCGTTTCCCCGGGTCCCCTCAACGAACTGCCGAGCTAGTCCGATAGCGGAGAGGCGGGGGTGGGGCGCGTGCCCGCGGCCTCCGCACGGAGGACTCTGCATGCGTCAGCTGCCGCTCTATCTATTTCTTGGCGCGATTCTAGCCTGCGGCGGCGACGGATCCCGGTCCGGGAACTCCGGCGAGCCGCGTCTCGACACAGCGCCGGCCGCCTCGACCCCGCTCGAGATCCTCTCGCTCAGAATCGTTCCCGAATCTCCAACCCGGACCGACGCGCTTGCGGTGGAGTTACGCGTGCAAAACGCGGGGCGTACGTCCATCCAGGTGCAATACGCCTGGCATCACAACGCCCAGCTGGTGCAGCAGGGGGCGGAGACCCGGCTGGCGCCGCAGGAACTGAAGCGTGGAGACGAGATCCAGGTCACGGCCAACATCTGGGATGGTGCCTCGCGGCTGAGCTTCCGGAGCGCGCCGGTTCAGATTCGGAACAGCCCGCCGCGGCTGGATCGCCTGGCGCTCGATCCTCTCCCGCCGACCTCCGGCAGCGAGCTTCGGGCGGTCCCCTACGCTCGGGATCCGGACGGTGACCCGGTCGAGTTCCGCTATCGCTGGCTGCGCAATGGCCGGGAAATCGCGGGCGCCACCGAAGCACGCCTGCCCGCCGGGCGACTACGCAGGGGAGACCGGGTGCGGGTCTCGGCTTCCGCGATGGACGCGAGCGCGGAATCCGCCTGGGTCGACTCCGCCGATGAGACGGTTTCGAACAGCGCGCCCGCGATCCGCTCCAGCCCCGCCTACGCTCCCACCACGTCCAACCGTTACGAGTATCAGGTGGTGGCGGCCGATCCCGACGGCGACCGCCCGCTCCGCTACGAGCTTGTCGAGGGTCCCACGGGCATGCAACTCGGCGCCTACTCCGGGCTCGTCCGCTGGGAAATTCCGCGCAGCGTATCGGGAGAGGTTCCGGTCGAAGTGGCCGTAATCGACCCCCAGGGCGCCGAGGTGCACCAGCGCTTCGCGCTGCGGATCGGCTGGGACACGCCCCCCGCAAATCGCGACTGAGTGTGCGAGCTCCGCGCCTTTCTCTGAGCCTTAGCTTCGCTTCAGAGCCCCTCAAGTCTGCTCCAGAGGGGGCCGATCTAGGCTCCGAGCACCTGTTCTTTTCAGAACGAATGCGGAAGCGAACGCTCCAAGGAGAAATCGATGGCACAGAATAACGTCAAAAACCTTCGTGAATCTCTCATGATGAGCAAGGCCGAACTGGCCCGTAAGTCTGGTCTCTCGAGCCTCACGATCGATCGCGTCGAGTCGGGTGGAACCTGCCGCCTCGACACCAAGCGAAAAATCCTGAATGCGCTCGGATTCAAGGTCTCCGATCGGGGCAAGGTCTTTTCTGAGGGTGAAGGGATGTCCGTTCACCACGAGATCCAAGACGCCCACCGGGGAGGCTGACAGGCATGCGGCTCTTCAAGTCCCGCCGCGCTCTGGGCCTCGACATCGGCTCGAGCAGCGTGAAGTTGGTCGAACTCGAAGCCAGCGGGCAGGGCTATCGCCTGACTCGCTTCGGTTTCTCGCCGCTTCCACCCGAGGCGATCGTCCAGGGCGCCTTCATGAATACAGCCGCCATCTCGACTGCGATCCGAGAGGCCTGCGATCGCTCCCGACTTCAGGCCCGCAATGTTGCGACTTCGGTTTCGGGTCATTCCGTAATCGTCAAGAAGCTCACGCTGCCCGCACAGAGTCCAGAGGAACTCGAGGCAACGATCCACTGGGAGGCCGAGCAGCACATTCCTTTCGACATCAACGAGGTCAACGTCGACTATCAGGTCATTCAAGAGTCGGCGACCGATGGCCAGATGGACCTGATTCTCGTCGCGGCCAAGAAAGAACTGATCGATGGCTACCAGGGCGTGATCTGCGACGCCGGGCTCAATCTCTCCGTGCTCGACGTGGACGCCTTCGCCATCGGGAACATGTACGAGCACAACTATCAGCCGTCTTCGGAGTCCACCGTGGCTCTGATCAACATCGGCGCTTCCGTGGTGAACATCAGCGTGATGAATGGCGCGGTGCCCGTATTTACGCGCGATTTGACGACGGGGGGCAACAGTTACACCGAATCGATTCAGAAGGATCTGAATCTGAGCTTCGAAGAGGCTGAGAGGATCAAGCTTGGCGACGCACCCGGCGACGATTCCAAGGGGATCGTTCCCAGGGAAGTCGAGGACTGCATGCGCGCGGTCTCGGAGATCCTGCTCGGAGAGATCCTGCGCTCGATCGACTTTTATCGGGCGACCGCTTCGAATCGGCCCATCCAGAGGGCGCTCCTCTGCGGTGGCGCGTCGCGCTCGCCGGGCCTCGAGCGAATGCTCGAGGAACAGGCGGGATTTCCGGTCGGGATCGCGAACCCGTTCGAACGGATCGATGTTTCCGATGGCGCCGCCGATCGGGAAACGATCGTGAACATCGCACCCGCGCTCTCGGTAGCAGTTGGGCTCGCGATGAGGGGAGTTAACGAGTCGTGATCCGAATCAACCTCCTTCCAGTACGCGAGACTCGCCGGGCCGCGGTGCTTCGGCAGCAGGGACTGATGCTCACGAGCGCACTCGCGCTCGCTGTCGTGGTTTGCATCGGAATGCAGCTCTGGGTGAGCTCCGGGGTGTCAGGCGAACGTGAAAGGGTGGCTCAGTCTCAGGCCGAACGGGCGAGGCTGGCCGAAACCCTGAATCGGATCGACGTTTTCCAGGCAGAAGAGAAGGAAATTTCGCGCAAGCTCGAAGTGATCGAAACACTCGAGCGGTTGCGCGTCGGTCCGGTCCGCCTGATGGATGAGATCGCGGCACGGATTCCGGAGCGTCTCTGGCTCATCCGTATGAAGCTGACGCAGAGCGTTCTCAGGATCGACGGCATCAGTCTCGACAACGAGGCCATCGCCGCGTTCATGACCAGCCTCGAGGAATCTGAGTACCTGGGCGCGGTCGAACTCAAATCGACGCGGCTCAAGCTCGAGGATGACGTAAAGATCAACGCTTTTACGCTCGAGGCACAGCTACAAACCAAGTCGGCCGGCCAGGCGCCCTCGGACGCCGGCGCGGACTCGCCGGCCTGATCGGGGACTTACTATGGCGCTCGCAGATCAACTGAACCTGACTCCGGTGCTCGAACGCATGGAGACGCTCCCTGCGGCAGCGCGGATGACCGTCCTGGGCGCACTCTTTGCCTCGGTGGTCGCCATCTATTGGGTCAGCACCTACTCCGCCAGCCTGAGCGAACTCAACACGCTCCAACAGCAGTACGCGGGTCTCCAGAGCGAGATCGCGCAGAGCAAGGGTGTGATTGCAAATCTCGCCACCTTCGAGCGCCGCCGGGACGAGGTGAGCTCGCGCTTGGAGATCGCATTGAGGAGGCTGCCCAACAGCCGCGAACTGCCGGTGCTGCTTACGAACATCACGGGTCTCGGCAAGAACGCCGGGCTCGAGTTTCGTTCGTTCACGCCGCAGGCCGAGCGGATGAAAGAGTTTTACGCGGAGGTTCCGATCTCGGTCGAGATGTTCGGAAGCTATCACGATTTCGGGAGCTTTTTCGAGAAGCTCGCGCAGCATGAGCGGATCGTGAACATGACTGAACTCGAGTTGATGATCGAAACTCCGGGCCCCAACGAGGCCTTGCTCGAGATGCGGGGCGTCGCGACCACCTTCCGATTCGTAGAAAACGCCAAGACCGGGGGAGAATGACGTGCGCAGCCTTTCAGGAGTTGTTCTCGCGCTTGCGCTCGCAGCCCTCCTCGGGTGTTCGGAGCAGGCGGCCGTGATCTCGGCGCCCGCGTTGCGCAAGCCGCCTCCGGCGGCCTCGCTCCCGGCCGCCGACGCAGAGGTCCCCTTTCACTACAGCGGCGGAGGAGGCCGGGATCCCTTCGCTTCCTACGTCCTCCGCATGCGTGACATCGAACGACGCTCGAAGGAGGCCGATGCGACGCCACTCGAGCGCTTCGACCTCACTCAGCTCCAGCTGCAGGCCATCATTTGGGGAAGCGACAGAGCCCGGGCGTTGGTGCTGGACCCATCCGGGAAGGGATACGTGATCGGGGTCGGCAGTCCCATTGGAAAGAATGATGGCCGCGTGGTCAGGATCGCCGACAACGTGGTCCTGGTTAAGGAGACGTACGTCGACTTCCGCGGTCGCGCGACGACGAAAGACATTGAGATGCGCCTCAGCGGTGCGGCGCAGGGAGGTTGATGAGGATGCGGCTCTCTAGCAGGCGAGGTCTTGGAGTGACGGCAGTCCTTGCTGCACTGCTCACGGTGGGTTCCGCGATGGCGGGCGAAGAGGTCAAGGATACGATCTCGGACGTGGAGGTCCGTCAGAGCCACGGGACGACGCAGATCGTGCTGCGTGGCGCCGAGGAGCCGATCTATACCGCCTTCATGAGGGAGGACCCTCCGGGTCTCGTGGTCGAACTTTACGACGTCACTTTCGAGGGCATGGAGTCGCCCATGCTGGTGAGCGACGGCACCGTGCAGGAGATCGCCTTCGGCGAGTATGGCGACGGTGCGATCGGCGCCGTTCTGGGTCGAATGACCGTCGGCCTCGCGCACGACTCCGAGTACGAGGTGATCCCGTCCGGAAGCGATCTCGTGGTGAAGATCTGGCCCCGCAACTGGGAGGCCGGATCCTCGTCGGACCCGGAAGATGCCCCGCCTGCCGCACCGGCGGATTCGGATGGCAGCGAAGCGTTCAATCCCAGTCGGGCAGATGAGGCCCCGAGCGGCACGTCTCGTGCCGGCTCTCCGGTGATAGAGAACTCGCCGACGCTCGTCGCGAAGGCGCAGATGCTCGAGAAGGACCCGGCCAGCTCCGACCAACTGCGGCGGATAGACGCGAAGGCCACGCGGGTTCGCGAGCAGGCTCAGGCCTCGAGCCGCATTACGAACCTGCGGGGCTTCGAGACCCGCATCGTGGTGCAGGCCACCGGTCCCATCGACAACGTCGATTCCTTTCTACTCGACTCGCCTGAACGTCTGGTCATCGACTTCTGGGGCGCCGAGAACGGCCTCGACCTGCCTCTCTACGAGGTGAACCAGGGCGCAATTCGACAGCTACGGGTCGGCACCCACCCTGAGAAGGTGCGAGTGGTGGTGGATCTGCGGGGCCCGATCGCATCGCACGTGATCGAGCATTCCGAATCCGGCGTCCAGATCGAGTTGAGCCTGGTCGGGGAGCAGGCGGAAAGCGCGCCGGAGCCGATCGAATCCACCGATGACGGCATCGCCGAACGGCCCAGCGTACCCTCGTTCGTACCCGCGATCGAGCGGCGCTCCGGCGACGTGATCCAGATCGCGGCCAATCCGGTCGCGGCATCGCACGCGCCGTATGTCGCCAGGACCCCGGCACCAGCGACGAGCGGCCACGTCAGCAGTGTTCAATTCGAGTCGATCGAGGGGATGGACCGGATCGTCGTGATCACCACGGGCGGCCCGCAGCCCATCCTGGTCCACCCGGATCCGGTGACCGCGGTCCTCGATTTCCCGCACGCTTCGATCGAGCCGCAGGCGCAGCGACGGCTGGACACCCGCGAGTTCGGGGGTCCGGTGGAGCAGGTCTCGGCATTCCGGACTCCGGATATCGAGATCGAGCAAGCGCGGATCGTGGTGAAGCATCGGGGCACGAGCAGGCCCAGCTTCGAGCAGCGCGACGGTCGTTGGGTCCTGGAGTTTGCGCACGCAGGACGTCCGCTGGCCGCGGCACCCGCTGACCGACCCAGAGCCGCAGTGCCGCCGTCGTACGCGGCTGCCCCGTGGATGGCCGAGGCTCACGCCGCACCCGTCCCGGGACCCGCCATGAATCCGAGCCAGGCTGCGACGTTTCGGTCCTACGAAGTCGACCCGAGCCCGGTTCCGAGCGCCCCCGAGAACCCGAACCCGGCCGCGATCGACGTGCTTCGCGAGGGCAGCTATAGCACGGAGAAGAGCTATAGCGGACGCCGCATCTCGCTCGATTTCAAGGACGCCGACATCGCGAGCATTCTTCGGCTGATTGCCGAGGTCTCGGACCTCAACATCGTGGCCGGCGAAGAGGTGAGCGGAAAGGTGACGATCCGACTCGTCGACGTGCCATGGGACCAGGCGATGGACGTGGTGCTGCTGACGAAGGGACTGGGTTTCACCCGGGTGGGAAATGTCCTCCGGATCGCGCCGATCGACCTGCTTCATCAGGAGGAGGAGTCCAGGCTCGCTGAACGTCGCGCGAAGGAAAAGCTGGAAGATCTCGTCGTGAAGTTCCAGCCGGTGAACTACGCTGACGTGGACGAGATCGAAGGCCTGGTGGAGCGTTTGCTCACCGAACGCGGCAGCGTCGACGTCGACCGCAGAACCAGCACGTTGATCATCAAGGACATCCCCTCGGTGATCCACGAATCCACGGCGCTCGTGAAGGCGATCGACACGCAGACACCCCAGGTGCTGATCGAGGCAAAGATCGTTGAGGCGGACCTGAACTTCTCGCGCTCACTCGGAGCGACCTGGGGATTGGGTTACAACCCGCTCGGCGGCTGGGGTGGGGCCCCGGACTTCCACCTGGGCGACGGGACCAATCCCTCGAGCCTCGGAGGGATGCAGGAAACCAACTTCGTGGTCCAGAACCCGGTCGAGAATGCCGTCGGCGTTCTCACGGCGGGTCTTCTCGGACTCGCTGATCGTCTCCAACTCGATCTCAGGCTGCAGGCCGCGGAAACCAACGGCACGGGAAAGGTGGTCTCATCGCCCCGGGTTCTGACCCTCGATAACACCGAAGCGACGATCCTGCAGGGGGTCGCGATCCCGTTTGAGGCGACTACCGAGAACAGCATCAATACGAACTTCGTGGACGCGGTACTCGAACTCAAGGTGACGCCTCACATCACGGCCGACGGGTCGATCGTGATGAAGATCAAGGTGTCGAGAAACGCGCCGGAGGTGTCGTCGGCAACCAATGGTGAAGTCGGAATCAGGAAGAACGAAACTCAGACCGAGGCGCTGGTGATGGACGGCCAGACGATGGTCCTCGGCGGCATCTACGTGGTCGACAAGAGCGACTCGAGCACGGGTGTGCCGTTCCTCTCCAAAATCCCCCTGCTCGGGGCGGCCTTCAGCAGCAGTACGAAGGTGGACAAGCGCGAGGAACTACTGATCTTCGTCACCCCGCGGATCGTGCACCCGCGCGGCGGGGCCAGCTGATCGGGCGGCTGCTACAGTCTCCGGGATGGGGACCGGGCAGCCGGATCGATCGATTCTGCTGGTTGGGATGATGGGTTCCGGCAAGTCGGCGGTGGGCCGCGCGCTCGCCGACCGGCTCGGCTGGGAACTCGTCGATTCCGACCATGCAGTCGAGCAGCGCGCAGGCGCCACGATCCCCGAGATCTTCCGAGGGCAGGGCGAAGACCACTTCCGCCGGCTCGAACGCGGCGTGCTCGAGGCGCTTCCGCGCGAGCGGACGGTCGTGGCGCTGGGGGGCGGCGCAGTCGCCTCCGCCCTGAATCGCGAGATCCTGGCCCGGAAGGGGATTCAGGTCTGGCTCGACGCGCCCCCCGAGACCCTGGCTTCCCGGATCGGCGCCAGCCGGGAACGCCCGCTCTTGGGCGATCGCTCGGGGCCCGAGCGGGTCGCGCGGCTCGCGGCGCTCCTCCGGGAGCGGCGGGAGGCGTACGCCGAGGCCCCGATTCGGGTCTGCACCGCGGAACGCTCGGTTGGCGAGGTCGCAAGCGCGATCCTGAAGCGGCTCTCCGAGCAGGAGGGTCCGCAGTGAACACCGTGCAGGTCATGCTGGGCGATCGGAGTTACCCAATCCGGATCCGACCTGGATCCTTAGCGGACCTGGGCGAGACCCTGGTACGCGAGTTCGGGGCCGCGCACGTGGTGAGCATCACGACCCCGCGGGTCGGCGAAGCTCACTTCGAGACCCTGGCACGAGGCCTCTCGAGTGCAGATCTCGCCCACCAGCGCCTCGATGTGCCCGAGGGCGACCGCGCAAAGACCCTGAGCCACGCATCGCGACTCTACGACTCGCTGATCGATCTCGAGGCCGACCGCGACACCGTGATCGTCGCACTCGGCGGCGGAGCGGTCGGAGACCTTGCGGGTTTCGTCGCCTCGACCTACCTGCGCGGGGTCGCGCTGGTACAGGTCCCGACCACGCTGCTCGCACAGGTCGACTCCAGCGTGGGTGGCAAGACGGCGGTCAACCACTCGCGGGGCAAGAACCTGATCGGCACCTTCTTTCAGCCGCGCCTGGTCTGGATCGACCCGGCGGTGCTGAGCACGCTGCCTGCCTCCGAGCTACGCTGCGGCATGGCCGAGATCATCAAGGCCGGCGCGATCTGGGACGGCGAATTCTTCGCCTGGCTCGAAAAGAACGCAAAGGGCGTGACGGCGCTCGATCCCGAATTGCTCAGCGAAGCGATCGTGCGGGCGGTTCGAATCAAGGCCGAGGTGGTCGGGCTCGACGAGCGTGAAGCCGGACTGCGTGCGTTGCTCAACTTCGGACATACGCTGGGCCACGCAATCGAGAATGTGCTGGGCTATCGCGAAATTCATCACGGGGAAGCGGTCGCGATTGGAATGATGTTTGCGGCCCGGCTTTCGGAACGGCGCGAGTTGGCTCCCGCGGGAACCGCGGAGCGGCTCGAGGGACTCCTCGATTGCGTGGGCCTGCCCACCGAACTCCCGGACGCGCTCGGTGTAACGGAAACTCGCGAGGCTTACCTTCGAGCGATGACGGTCGATAAGAAGGTGCGAGGGCGCCAGCTGGGCTTCGTGGTACTCAGCGAAATCGGGCGCGCCAAGGTCATCAAGCTGACCCCGGAAGAGGTATTCGAGGGGGCGGACCAGTGAGCGGAGAGCGAGTGATGATGCGCCTCGACCTGGCGTGCGGGCACTGGGAACTCGGCGAGCACGATCTGGCGCTGCTGTGTCTCGAGCGTGCGGTGGTCGAGGCGCCGGACGCGCTCGAACTGCGGCGCGTGATCGCGGCCTGGACACCGAAGTCTCCGCCGGCCGTCCGTCGCCAACTCCTCGAGCTGGAACTCCGGCTGGTTCCGGTGGAGGGCGGCGGGCCCACCCCGGCGATCTACGACATTTGCGAACTGCAGCTCGACGACGAGTCGAGACCCGGCGCAGAGCAGCCCGATGCAGCCGCCTCGAGAGAGTTCACACCGCAGGCTGCGCCCGACGCCGAAGCGGGCGGCCTGCCGCCGCTCGCGACCTCGACCGTCGCCGAACTCCTCGCAGACCAGGGTAATTTCGAACAGGCGGTTCACGTGGCCGACGACGTACTCCGCCGCAACCCTTCGGACGCGCGCGCGCAGGCCGTCCGCAACCTGGTAGAAAGCAAGGCACACCCGCAGGCAGACGCGATCGCGGCGCTGGAAAGCTGGCTTCGCACGATCGAGCAACGGCAATCGCGGTCGCGGGCCCAGGAGGTTTAAGAATGACGTTTCGAGAGATGCTGGCGATCGTCGTCGACCGTACCCCGGGTGCCCTCGCGGGCGCCATCATGGGCGAGGACGGCCTGGCGGTCGAGGAGTACGCCCCGCGGCGTGGAGAGATCGAGTTGGCGACCGTCGCGGTCGAGTTTCAGTCCGTCCTGGGCGCGGCGCGCAAGGTCGCGGGTGCGCAGGAAACCGCCGCCGATCTCGAGGAACTGATCGTCACCACGAGCCGCTATCAGTTGCTGTTTCGTCCCCTCGACGACGAGTACTTCCTGGCCGTCGCGTTCGATCCGAGCGGGACTCTGGGCAAGGCCCGCTACCTGGTCGGGACGCTCTTGCGCGATCTGCGCCAGGAGTTGTAGAACCGGACTCGATGAGGATCCTGCTCCTCAATGGCCCCAACCTGAACGAACTCGGCCGGCGAGAGCCCGAGGTCTACGGGCGCACCACGCTCGCCGAGATCGAGGCCCGGTTGCAGAGCCTGGCGGCCGAAGCCGGGGCGCGGCTCGAGACCTTCCAGTCGAATCACGAGGGCGCCCTGATCGACCGCCTGCAGGCGGCGCGGGGCGAGGTCGAGGGCCTGATTCTGAATCCCGGAGGCCTCACCCACACCAGCGTTGCGCTGCGCGACGCGGTGGCGCTGCTCGTGCCCGAGACCCCGTGTATCGAAGTGCACCTCTCGAACATCTACGCGCGCGAGCCGTTCCGGCAGACCTCGCTGCTCGCCGGGGTGGTCACGGGCCAGATCTCGGGCCTGGGCCCGCTCGGCTACGAACTGGCCTTCCGTGCGCTCACCGGAACCGGCAAGTAGTCGGGCGAGAGGCCGGGCCTCCGCCTGGCGGCTGCTCGAAGACCCGCCGGGCCCCGCAGCCCGGAACATGGCCGTCGACGAGACCCTGCTCGCGTCCCTGCGCACCGGGGGCCGCCCGACCCTCCGGCTCTACGGCTGGAGTCGGCCCTCGCTGAGCCTCGGCTACCGGGCCGCACCCGCGCCGGGCGATCGCGCCGGGGACTGGATCCGGCGTGCGGATGCCCATGGGATCGACCTGGTCCGGCGACCGACCGGGGGCGGCGCGGTCCTACACTGCCGCGACCTGAGCTACAGCGTCGCCGCGGCCCGCGGCACGGCCCCGATCCCGGACCTGATGTGGGCGAGCTACGAGTGGATCCGGTCCGCGCTGCTAGAGGCGCTGCGCGGGGCCGGGATCGAGGCCGCAGCCGCGCACGGGGATCGAGATGCCGGCGCCGAGCCGCTCTGCTTCAAGTCCGCGACCGGAACCGAGATCGAGGCCGCCGGGCTGAAACTCGTCGGAAGCGCGCAACGACGCACCCGCTGGGGCTTTCTTCAGCACGGCTCGATCCGGCTCCGGGACGACTCGGAACTGTATCGCGCGCTCTTCGGCACCGGCCCGCCACCCGCGCTCCCCGAGACCGGACACACGGACCCCGCGTTGCTCAGGCGCGCCATCGTCGTCGCGTTCGAGCACGCGCTCGGCGGCCCGATCGAGCGGGCCGGACTTTCCGCGTCGGAACTCGACCAGGTCCGGCGCCGGGAGCGGCTTCGCAGCCTGGATCGCCTGTGTGCGCCGTCGATTTCCTCAAGTGGGCCGGCGTGTTCAGCCGATAACGCTCGCTAGCGGCAAGCCACACCCGTACCCGGATGCACGGCTGGACGTCGCCAGCGAGGACGCGTTCTGGCCTTCCGAACCAAGAAAAGAAAACTCCTCGAATCGGCTCAGAAGCACGCGCAAAAGGGCGCGTTCGACAAGGCGATCCTGGAGTATCAGAAGCTCTTGAGGAGCGACCCCGGGGACCCGAACGTCTTGATGCGGATCGGGGACCTTCACCTCAAGCGCGGTGCGGCGGCGAAGGCAGCCGAGGTCTACGTGACCGTGTCGCGCTATTTCGCGCAGGCCGGATTCGAGGCCAAGGCCGTCGCGGTCGCGAAGCAGGTCCTGCGGATCGATCCCGACCGGCTCGAGATTCGCGTCGAACTGGGTGAACTCTACCAGCGCATGGGCCTGTCGTCGGACGCGGTCCGCGAGTACCAGTCGGCGCTCGAAATGTACCGCGAGCGCGGCGCGACCACCGAGGTCTACGATCTGCTGAAGCGCGCCGCCAGCCTCGATCCCGAGAATATTTCGAATCGCCTTTCACTCGCCGGCCTCATGCTCCGTGAGGGTCTCGAAGAGGAGGCCCGCGCCGGGTTCGACCGCCTGCTCGCAGACAGCGAGGCGGCGGACGCCGACGACGCGGTGGAACGGGTCGCGACCGCGATCCTCGAGCACTTTCCAGATCACGCGGACGCGCTGCGCAAACTCGGAGAAGTGAAGCTCAAGGCCGGTGCGGCGGAAGAGGCGGCGACGCTGCTCGGCGCGGCCGCCGAGGGCCTGCCCGGCGACCTCGAGGTGCGGAAGGCACTGGCCGACGCGCTCGAGACGGTGGGAGACGACGAACAGGCACAGCGCGTCTGGAGCGAGGTCGCGGGCCTGTATCGCGAGCGCGGAGACGAAGAGACGGCGCGCGACATTCTGCAGCGTCGCGTCTCCATCGCGACGCTCGGCGCGCCGACCAAGCTCATGCAGGAAATCGAGCGTCAGGCCGGCGAGAGCCAGCCGGAGATGGCGCCCGATCTCGAGAACCCGGACCGGCCGGGACCGCTGGAGAAACTCAGCATCGACGCGGAGCCGGAGTCCGAGGCGAACTCCGGGCTGGAACTCGAGCTGGACCTCGAACTCGACCAGCCGGACCCAGCGGGGACACCGGCCGCTCGCAGCCCGTCACCCCTGCAGTTCGCTTCGACGCTTCAGGTCGACCCACTGGAGCCGGATTCCGAATCCGAGACCTCCGGGAGCATGCTGCTCGACGACATCGTCTCCGGGGAACAGGCGACGGATCCGGTGCTTCCCGCGGCGGAGCCTAACGCGGGCGGCGCGCAGGATCCCGGGACGCTCCTCGCTGAAGCGCGCGTGGCTCTCGAGTACGAACAGTTCGAACTCGCCGCCAGCCGGGCGCGGAGTGTGCTCCAGCACGAACCGGCGTCGGACGCGGCGCGCGGGATCCTGTCGCAGGTGCTCTCATTGCAGGGCGACGCGCGCGGCGCGATCGCGCTCGAGCACGAGCGCAGGCTACAGGCCCGCGCAGAGGGCAATGCCGCGCGTGTGGCAGAGATCGATCAGCGGATCGAGGCGCTCGAGCAGCCCGACCCGGACGTACCGATCCCGGAGATCGAACTCCAGGACGGGCCCGGGACTGAGACCGTCGTTTCGCTGAACGGGCCGGGCCCGGAATCGGTGGACGTGGCCGACAGATCGGAACTCCCGCTCGTCGAGGCCTTCGAGATCCTGGAATCGGAAGCGGACAGCCAGGCCGGGGACGAGGACGAACTCGTGCTCATCACGCCGATCGACGCTGCCGACGATAGCGAGAGCGACGCAACGCCGACGCGGGCCTCCACGGGCAGCGGGATCGACGCCATCTTCGCGGCGTTCAAGCAGGGAATCCAGGCGCAGCTCAGCGACGACGAGAGCGGGGCCCACTACGACCTCGCAATCGCGTATCGGGAAATGGGTCTGCTCGACGACGCGGTGCAGGAACTCGAGGTTGCGCGCCGCGGGGAGACCTGCCGTCTCGAGGCGCTTTCGCTCCTGGCCACTTGCAAGGTCGAACTCGGCCGTCCGGCCGAGGCCATAGACCACCTGGAGGAGGCACTCGCGCTCGCGAAGGAAGATCCCTCGGCGCTGACCGCGCTGCGCTACGAACTCGGCGGTTCCCTGCGCGCCTGCGGGCGCCACCGGGAAGCGCTCGTGGCTTTCCGCTCGGTGGCCCAGGCGGACGCCGGGTTCCGAGATGTCGCGCTGCGGCTTCGGGAACTCGAAACCCTTGATATTTGAGAAGGTTCTGAAGGGACCAGAGATGAAATACTTGAAGTTCTACAAGCTCGACGAAGAGCCTTTTCGCAACGACCCCGATCCGCGCGCCTACCACGAGGGGCCCGCGCTCGCACGCACCCGTACGCGCGTCCTGCGCATCGTCGAGCAGCGGAAGGGTCTGTGCGTCGTCGTCGGGGAGTCCGGCTCGGGGAAGACCACCCTCGCTCGCCGGCTGCTGAACGAACTGGCCGAAGACGCCTGCGAGGTGCGGCTGCTCACGGTCCCGCACGCGGAGTGCGACGGGAGCTGGCTGAGAAGACGCGTCGCGCATGCGTTTGGCGTGACCCAGCCGTCCGACGAACCGCTGCAGGCGATGGGACAGACCTACTCGCAGTTGATCGCCCTAAAGGCCGAGGGCAAGCTGCCGCTGCTCCTGATCGACGAAGCGCAGTTGCTCCAGGGCCCGGGGGCGCTCCAGGAACTTCGGGGACTGCTCTCGCTCGAGCATCGGGGCCAACGCCTGCTCACGCTGCTGCTGTTCGGCGTTCCGGCGCTCGACGCGCTGCTCAATCAGCATCCGTCGCTCGGCCAGCGCGTCGATGCGCGCGTGTGCATGAACCGCCTCGACCGCGCGGAAACCGAGCAGTTTCTGCACGCGCGACTCGCGTGCGTGGGTGGGAATCCCGGCCTCTTCGGTAACCAGGAGATCGACGCGATCCACCGCTTTTCGGACGGGGTTCCCCGGTTGATCAACACCCTGGCCGACAACAGCCTGTTCGAGGGATTTCTCTCGGAATCCGACCCGATCGACGTGTCGGCGATCGCTGCTGCAGCCGAGCAACTGGGCCTGACCCAACCGGAGCGCACTCGACTGCAACCCGCGGCCCAGCAGGGAGCGCGCGTCGACCCGGTCGGGCGTGCCGAAGACCCCGGGTTCGAGCCCAGCGATGTCTCGCTGGACGAAGGCCCGGAGCTGGCTCGGTCCCCGTCCCCGGAACCGCCGACATTCGATTCCGTCGCAGCCCCGACCCGCGGGACTGCCGCGGCCGCATCCGAGATCGCACTTGACCTCGAATGCTCCGACGAGAACCCGCTCGAAGAATCCAACGCGGACAGCCTCTCCGGCCTCGACGCGCTCTTCGAGAAGATCCGGGTCAAGCAGTAAGCCCTCCGGAGCAGCCCCGAGTCCTCGCTACCTCCGCGCCCGCGGCTCTGGTATCTTGCCCGTCACGCGGGAATAGCTCAGTGGTAGAGCATCGGCTTCCCAAGCCGAGGGTCGCGGGTTCGAACCCCGTTTCCCGCTCCAGTTTTTGTGACGCGGGACGCGGGCGGCGCGATCAGTCTGGGGTTACCTCGGTAGACGAGCGCGCGCCGTGGTCCTCCAGCAGTGCGCGGATCGAGTCGCGATGCGTGAGGTCGACCAGCGCTTCGCCCGGGGGCGCCAGGTTCGGGTTGGCGCCGTGCTCGAGCAGGACCCGGACCGTCTCCTCGCGCCCGTGCGCGACTGCGTCGTAGAGCGGGCTGCGACCGACGCGGTCGAGGCGATCAGCATCTGCGCCCCGCTCGAGCAGGAGGGCAACGACGGCAGCGTCCGCGCGCGCGGCCGCCTCGTGGAGCGGAGAGCGCCGGTCCCAGGTCGGAAGTGGCGCGTCCGCCGCAACGCCGTGATCGAGCAGCACGCGGAGCGCGTCGGCGCGGTCGTTCTCGATCGCGAGTTGGACCGGCGTGCGGCCATCGGGGCCGGGCGCTTGCGGATCCAGACCCTCGGCGAGCAATTCGTCGAGACGCTCGGTGCGCCCGAGCCGTGCCGCCGCCGCGACGCTGAGCTCGTACCCCTGCTCGAGGTAGACGTCGACCAGGGCGGCGCTGCCGTACTGGAGCGTGTGCGCGAGCGGCGTCAGGGGCTGGCCTGCATCGGCGTCCGGATCGGCTCCCGCACGCAGCAGCAGGCGCGCGAGCTCGGGCGAACGGTTCTGATTCGCGCGATGGAGCGCCGAGTTCTTCTGTGCGTCCGTCGTGCCCTCCTGTTGCACCAGCAGCGCCGCGGTTTCGATCTGTCCCGCGGCTGCCGCAGCCGCGAGCGCCGAGTTCCCGCTCGAAGCGTCGAGGCCGGGGTCGGCCCCGGCGGCGAGCAGGACGCGGACGACGGTTTCCTGTCCCTCCGCTGCCGCGAGCTGCAGCGGCGTCCGGCCCTGCGCATCTCGCAGATCCACATCGGCGCCCTCTGAGAGCAACGAGCGGACCGCGGCAAGGTCGCCAACGCGGATCGCGACTTCCAGGGTGTCGGACGCGGCGCTGTGCTTTCTGAGCAGGCGGATCAGTTCGAGGTTCTGGCGCGGAGACGCGAGCGCGAGTTGCAGGCCGCTCTTTCCGTCCGGGGTACGCGCGTCCGGGTCGGCCCCGGCCGCGATCAAGGTCTCGACCAGCGCCGCGTGGCCGAGCTGGGTCGCTACCTGCAGAGCGTTCCAGCCGTCGCGGCCGGCTCGCTCGGGATCGGCGTCGGCTTCGAGCAGCAGCGCGAGCACCGCGGCATGGCGCCCGATCACCGCGTGGATCAGCGGGGGGCGTGCATCCGGCCCGCGCGTCGTGTTCGGGTGCGCGCCCATCGCGAGCCATCGGCGAAGCCCGGCGCTGTCCCCACGCGCAGCGGCTGCGAGCAGGAGTCGGTCGAGTTCGGCGGGGTCGGTGATCCGAAAGCTGGCGTCGAAGGTCTGAAGCTCCGGGAAGATGGCGCTGCCGTCGGGCTGGAGCAGCCAGCTGAGTCTCAATCCCTCGGGCTCGACGGCATCGATGCGTACGAGCGCGTAAAGTCCGCCGGCCGTCTGGATCAGCAGCACGCTCCCGGGCTGCAGTTGGTTTTCGGCGACGAACGAGCGCTCTCGCAGGCGCGAGCCCAGGTCGCGTCCCGCGAGTGCCGCCACCGGGCCCGTCCCGAGGGACGCGACCTGCGCGCTCGCCACGATCAGCATGCCCGACCGAGGACGGAAGTACGCGAGGTCGCCCGACTTCGCGACCGCGTTCACGAGCCCGGCCAGGGCCCCGGTCGAGAGCGGTTCGGGCAACGCCGGCCCGAGCGCGAACTGGCGGTCGGCCAGTCGCAGCACGGACTCCGGCGGCTTGACGTCGGGCGACAGGGTTGCGGGGGCGAGGGGTGGCAGCAGCGCGGACTGGACCTGTGGAGAGTCGACGGCCGCGACGGCCTGGATCGACTTCGCTCGGAGCGCGGTGTGTGCGTCCTGCGGCGCCGACCAGCGCAGACGAAGTGCCTGTCTGCTTCGCGCCACGACGTGTGCTACGGCAAGCTTTCCGGCGCGCGTGCGCACTGCGAACCAGGAACCGGGCTCGATTTCGGAACGACGCAGGAACGAGCGTGCCTCGAGCCGCTGCCCGAGACCTGCGAGCGTTTCTGCAGTCGGCGTGACGCTGCCGAGCGGCAACGCGAAGCCCGAGGCGATGAAGAGCATTCCCCCCTGGGCGTCTTCGTAGGCGAGGTCGCCCCGGCGGCCGAGCGCCGCCTTGTACGCCTCGACGTCCGCGAAGGCACGCGGTTGCGGCGCCGGCGCGAGTTTGCCGGAGTCGAGGTCCAGCACCGCGGAGAGCTGGCGATCGAGATCCGGGAGTTCGCGATCCCAGACCGGCGCATCGGCTGCAGCGGGCACAGCGGCGCCGGAGGTGGGTCCGGCCGCGAGACATAGCGCGAGGCCGAGCCAGCCGGCAACGCCCGAAGCCCTGCGCGAACCGCTCATGGCGCCACCTTGACGTTGACGTTGGCCGAGTCCGGGTCGAAGGGGCCGCCCGGCTGGGTCAAGAGCTGGTAGAAGTTCCCGTCCGACACGCCGCTCGAACCCGCGCTGCCCGCAACCTGGCCGCCTGCCTCGAACAGAAAGCAGCCGGGCTCCGAATACGGCCTGAGTATGCCCGCGAAGGTTTCTGCGGGCATCGAGGCGTCGAAGGTGCAGGTCGCTACGAGCGTGTCGACAAAGAAGCAGCAGTCCTCGTAGATCTCGGAAGTGACCGATTGGATCCCGGCCCCATCCGAGGTCGCCTGCACGGAGCCCTCGAGCGTGAAGGCGCTGCCGGGCGCGGGACCGACGGGGAACGGGGCCGACTCGCCCGGAACGAAGATCGTGGGGAGCACGAACACCGGAAAATCGATGTCGGTCCAGGGCGCTTGCGTGTAGACCGGCGACGCCGAGATGTCGTAGCCGACGCTCCAGGTCCCGCTGCCCGAAACGCTCCCGTCAGGCCCCACGATGGCCGACTGGCCGCGC
>JABSQV010000128.1 GCA_013215565.1 Myxococcales bacterium
GAGCAGGGCCTCGACATCGGCCTTGGCCGCGTCATTCAGTGCGGCGAACTCGTCCTGCACGCGTTTGAGCAGGTAGAAGCGATAGGGCTGAGCCATCGCGCTGATCGTCACGCCCCGGAGGTCGAAGTCGGCCTGGCCCGCGCTCCGTTCAGCCACCGTGCCCGGAGCAAGCTCGTCCTGGGCATCGATCCAGCCGTTGATGTGGTCCGCGGCCGCCTTCGTCTCGGGCACGAAGTCCTCGGCCAGGAACTTCAGCACCGCGATCAGCGTGTCGGGGATCTGGTCGTCCGGGAGGTAGGCCTCGTCCTTGTTTTCGAACTCGCCGATGTCGGGCTCGGGCCGATTCATCCGTTCCACCCACCGGAACAGTCGGATGGCCTTCTCCTGCATCAGCGAAAGCGGCTTGGGATCTCGGCCCAGGTGTCCATAGAACGGGGCGATCAAGCCGAAGTCGCCGATCGAGGGCTTGCCGCCGAGCAGGTACGGCTGTTCCGAGAAGTGCGCATTCAGGAGTTCGAGCAGCTCCTCGTAGAGCTCTTCGATCACCTTGAACGCGTGCGGTTGGGCACCCCACAGGTAGCCGGCCATGCTCGCCCGCTTCATGGCCATCTCGGTCATCTTGGTCTTGGCCTCGCGATTCACGAAGTTCGGGATCGCGCCTCCGAACTGGAAGACCAGCCACTCGTGGTTCTCGGCCGGGAAGTTCCACCGGTAGTGCAGGCCAGGGCGCAGCAATCCCTCTGCACCGATCACGTCGAAGAGCCGGCTCACGACCCTCTGCTTCGGCGTCGTCGGAGAGAAGCGATGACCGTTCATTGCTTCGTAGTGGTCGATGATGGCCGCGCCGTCCCGGATGACCTCGCCGGTCTCGGTCTCGATCGTCGGGATGCCCCGGCGTCCGCCGGCCTTTGGCAAGACGGTCTCCGCGTAGTGACGCGTGTTGGGCGCAACCTCGCGATACGTAAGTCCGGCCTTGATCAGGTAGCTGCGCGCCCGCCCGGTATAGAAGGATGCAGGTCCTCCATACAGAGTGATCTGGCTCATGCTGCGAGTCTATCATCGCCGGCCTACCGATCACGCAGCCCAACGTCTGGCGCGGCGCGTTCCCACGCACAATTCCCGGGATGCGCATCGGGGTCGCCAACTTCTACCTGCACGTGTCGATCGTCCCGCTAGAAGACTTTATGCGCTCTTTCGAGGCGAAGCTCGCAGACGACTGCTCGGATCCCGCGCTCTTTCGACGCCTGTCCGGACTGGATTCGCCGAGGCCCTACGCAAGGCCCTCGTTGCGGCTTTTCCGAATCACGCAGGCGTAGCTCCTCCCGCGCGTTAGCTCGGAGGGTCGATCCAGATTGGGGATGACCAGGCGCGCTCCCGGATCGTCGCGGGCACGCGCGGATCGGGCTCGATGCCGAGGCGGATCGCGTCGTACGTCGACCAGCGACAGGTCGGGTTCTGGAGGGCGCGGACGTAGTAGAAGGCGCCCTGACTCGCGTCGAAGTCCTCGTCCTGCCAGGCCACCATCAGCTGCCCCGCCCCGCTTTCGCCGCGCGGCTGGCAGGAACTGATGTCGACAGAGGCGCCGTTGTCCGGACAGCGAAGTGTGTTCGGGTCGACCTCGAGGCCGCCCGCGCAGACGACGTCCCGCACCGACTCGTGTGTTTCTCCATCCGCGTCGATCCACCCCTTGATGACCTGAATGCGCTGGAGCGGAGCGCTCATCCAGTCGGCGCCGGCCCAGACGAAGAAGGTCGGGCTCTCAGCCTGCTCGTCCTCTGGCTGCAGCACGCCTCCCATCGGAACGCCACCCTCGGTGGCGGTCCCGACGGGGTTGCGATCGTCGACGATCGCACCGTCGAAGCCCCAGCCAGCGAAGAAGCGCAGGGTGATGCGCGGCCCCGAGGTCGCATAGGCTTCTCGTCGCTTCATCCCTGCGAAGATCGCATCCCGCGTGTTCTCCTCGGCCCACACCGCGGCGAGACCGCCCGAGCCGTGGTCCATCAGAATCGTGTTGTGTGGCTCCGCCCCCGGCCTGGTGCGAAGCCGCCGGACTGCGGGCGAGCTGACCGCACCGGCCTTTCCGGGGAAGTCCCACTCCTCGGCGTCGCCGGGATTGGCGTTATGCATGTCCGTGGCGGCGACGAAGCCGAAGGCGAGCGGATTGAAGCCGTACTCGCGATCGAGCTGCATGCCGATCTTGAGGCCCTGCCGCGCGAAGGAGGACTCGAACGCGCAGCCGGTCTCCTGCCCCTGCTGGCACGGCTGCAGGACCTGTTCGAAGGCGCACTCCTCGTCCGTCGCTCCGACACCCAGAGCACACTCCGAC
>JABSQV010000129.1 GCA_013215565.1 Myxococcales bacterium
CCCTCGGCGTGACATCGCGCGCAAGGGGCAGATTCAGCCCGAACTGTTCCTGGTCGGCTTGGTCGATGAGACCATCGTCGGAAGCGTCATGGCCGGCTACGGCGGGCATCGAGGCTGGATCAACTACCTCGCGGTTCTCCCGCGCAGCAGCGGCGGGGCTTCGGCCTCGCGCTGGTGGCCGAAGCCGAGAGGTGCCTCGACGCCCTGGGCTGTCCGAAAGTGAACCTGCAGGTTCGCGCGAACAACCCGGGAGCGATCGCGTTCTACCAGCGGGCCGGGTACGAGGTCGACGACGTGATCGGCCTCGGCAAGCGACTCGTCGTGGATCAGGAACCCAAGACCGATTCGCGCTGAGGACCTGACCGGGGGCGTGTGGTGCCCAGGACTGGACTCGAACCAGCACGGCCTTGCGACCACTAGACCCTGAATCTAGCGCGTCTACCAATTCCGCCACCTGGGCACCCGCGACCGGCGATCCTAGCCGGCAGGCACGCTTGGCTCAAGGCCCTGTGGGCTCGGTCTCGAGCAGGTCTTCGAGTCCCTGGATCTCGGCGCTGGTCTGCTCCCACTCCCGGTAGAGTTGTCGGAGTCGCGCCTCGCGCTCTCGCCGCTGGTTCTGGATCGCCCGCATGCGATCCGCGTCCCGCGCGACCGCCGGATCCGCGGTCTCGAGCCCGAGTTCTTCGAGGCCTCGCTCCAAACTCACGATGTCTTCCTCGAGTTCCGACTCGCACTCGCGGAGGCGCTCGAGAGAGCGTTCCCGGGCTCTGCGTTCTGCCGCCTCCCGGCGACCGGGACGCTCGCGTTTCCGCGCTCGCTCTTTCTGCCGATCCGGAGCGGTTTCGGGGGCTTCATTCGCCTGCGAGCGCAATTCGTACGCGTCGTAATTTCCGGACCAGCGGGTGACCTGCGCACCTTCCGGCCCGCGCTCGATTTCCAGGACCTGATTCGCGATCCGGTTGATGAAGGCGCGATCGTGGCTGATGAACAGGAGCGTCCCCCTGAACTCGTCGAGCGCGTCCGCCAGAACCTCGAGCGCCTGGAGGTCGAGGTGGTTCGTGGGTTCATCGAGGACCAGAAAATTGGCGCCTCGAAGCAGCAGCCTGGCTAGCGCAAGCCGCGCCTTCTCGCCGCCCGACAGCACGGCCACGCGCTTCTGGACGTCATCCCCCGAGAACATGAAGGTGCCGAGCAGGTTGCGCAGCTTTGGGATCTGCTCGAGCGGTGCGTCGGCCTCGATCTCGGCCAGCACGGTCCGACCGGCGTTCAGCGCTTCGAGTTGATGCTGCGCGTAGAACGCGAGTTCGACATTGTGCCCGAGTTCGCGGGCTCCGCCGTCGGCCTCGACCCAGCCGGATGCGAGCCGCAGCAGGGTCGACTTTCCGGCGCCGTTCGGCCCGATGAGCGCGATGCGGTCGCCGCGCCGGACCTCGAGATCCAGCCCGCGGTAGACACACAAGTCGCCGTACGACTTCTCGATCCCTTCGAGCCGCAGCACGAGTTCGCCGGACCGCGGAGCTGAAGGAAAACGAAACCGGACCCCGCGTACGCGCTGCTCTGGCGCCTCGCGTTCCTGCTCGAGACGCTCGATCTGCTTGCGGCGGCTCTGAGCCTGGCGCGCCTTGGAGGCCTTGGCGCCGAAGCGTTCGACGAAGCCGGACGCGTGTCTGATCTTGCGATCCAGGTTGCGGTTGCGCGCCGCGCGCTGTCGCTCGATCTGGCCTTTCTGCTTCAGGTAGGCCGAGTAGTTTCCGGTGTAGAGCGTGAGCCTGCCTTCCTCGAGTTCGGCGATTCTGTGTGCGTGCCGTTCGAGGAAGGTCCGGTCGTGTGAGACCGCGACCACGGCTCCCGGGTACCCCGCCATGACGCTCTCGAACCAGCGGATCGCGGGCAGATCGAGGTGGTTCGTGGGCTCGTCGAGCAGCAGGACCTCGGGTCGCGCGAGCAGGAGCTTGGCGAGTTCGACGCGCATCAGCCACCCACCGCTCTGGGTACACAGAGGTTGATCCCAGCGATCCGGCCCGATTCCGAGTCCGCTCAGGGTCGCCCGCAGTCGCGCCTCGGACTGCAGTCCGCCCTCGCGTTCGAATCGGCTGGAGAGCGCGTCGTAGCGATCGGCCAGCGCTGCCGAGACCGACCGGCCGGCCTCTCCGTGGTGCGCGATTTCCCGCTCGAGTTCGCGAAGCTGCTGCTCCATTCGCCGCAGCGGCTCGAGCGCCGAGCGGGCTTCTACCAGGATCGGAACCTCCGAGCGCGGGTCGATCTCCTGGCGCAGATAGCCGATCGCGGTGCCGGGGCGCTTTACGATGCGCCCGGCTTCGTACTCCTCGAGGCCGGTCAGAATCCGGAGCAGGGTCGTCTTGCCCGTGCCGTTTCGTCCGACGAGGCCGAGACGATCGTCCGGGCGCACGTGGAGATCGACGTCGGCGAGGAGCGTGCGGCCGCCGAACTCCTTGCGCAGCCCCGAAATCCGGATCAAGCGAAACCTCCGAGCCGGAGCTATGATGGGGCATCCCCGCATGCCGCTCCGGCGACTGATACTCGTCCTCGTGCTCGCGTTTCCGATAGCCGATGCCGCGGCGAAGGGCGAGGGTGCCTCGATTTTGAGGCCGATCGACTGGGTTCGCGTCCAGCACCCGGAATTCCCGCTCTCGCTGGAGCTGCCGCCTCGGACCGACGTCCGGCGGGTGCGCCGCTTCGACCTGGCTCCCATGCTCCGGATGGGTAAGCGACGGCCCCTGGTGGCACTGTTCGGACTCCGAGGGGCCGAGACGAAGTCGCCGGCAGCTGCTCCCGAGATCGAGATCGTCTTGCTCTGGCTGACGCCCGAGTTCGTGGGCGTCGAGGCGCCGTGGCTGGCCA